>NZ_JAZETO010000010.1:0-172713 GCF_036864485.1 Alteromonas sp. S015
TTCTTCTAAACTCCCGTCTTTACTGGCCTATAAAGGTAGTAGAGACTTACTCCAGGAGGCTTGCTGTTTTGCTTTCCCCCCGAAGCGGATGCGCATTTTAGGGAAATGAGCGCTCACGTCAACACTTATTTTAAAAAATTTGAAAAAACTGAACCAAACGACTAATTTTCATTCAAATGTGATAATTAGTAGACAATATGGGCTAATTACTAATAGGATAGAACTTCAGATCCTATAAAGTTGTAGTTCTTAAAGTAGTATTTGATCCTGCCGTTATTATAGAAGCGCTTAGTATAAGCGATAAATGTTAAGGCTTGCGTAAGGGAATACGTGTAAGAAGATATTAGCGTAAACAAGTAATAAACTTGTGCTTTGTTTTCGTTTTAAATGTATTAATACCGGTAGTGTCATAAATTGACTACGCAATAATTATAAAGGTGGGTTTATGTTACGAACTCTTACATTGCTATCAGCAGCAGTACTAGCTTCTCATGTTAGTTATCTGGCAATGGCACAAGACGCTTCTTCTAATGAAGTTATCCAGTCATCTGCTTCAGCGAGCGTAGAAAAATCCGTTGAAGAGTCGAACCGCTTTCAAACAACCTTTCTAAAACGTCAAGTCGACCAAACCATGTCTGTAGGGCGTGCTATTAGTTCGATAGCTGGTCATTATCCACAGGAAATAGTATCTATCGTCGACATTGCACTTGATACCTACCCTGATAAATATCGGGAAATTATTTTTGCGGCTATTTCAGCTCAACCTTCTTCTACCGAAGAAATCGTTCAGTTGGCTATTGAGAAAGAAGTAAGCAGTTGCCCTAATATCGTTCAGTTAGCTATAAAAGCAGAGCCGACTTATGTCGACTTTGTTGTTCACGCGGCGGCGGTATCAACACCAGAAGAGCTAGACGAGATTGTGCGTGTTGCCGTACTAACACAACCTGATGCGGCGGACAGTATCGTTCAAACACTATCTAAAGAGCATCCAAACAAAATCGTCGACATTATGACTAGCGCGTTAAATGCGGTTCCTTTTGTAGGTGAATATGTTGTAGACGCACTTTTAGCTGTGTTCCCTAACGAAGCGGAAACGGTAGTAGAAACGGCAGTAAGAGAGTCGGCGCAGCAGCGTGAGCAAGTAGTGCGTATTTTAAATACCGCACAACATGCCGGTGTATCTCAAGACAAGTTGAAAGAATACGCTATGTCGGCCGGGCTCAGTGAAGATGATTTTAATAGTGCACTGGGCAATTAATTAGCTGAGGGCTTATTCTTTTAAAGAGTGGCGTATCGATTTACTCAATACGCCGCTTTTGTTTAAAGCGTTATTTGTAATCATTAAGCAAAGCAGCTTCTTTATATAGCATTAGTTCGGCTTTTAATAAGTCAACCTTAGCTTTAATCTCTTTGATCTTCGCTTTGATCTCATTTTGCGCCCTTGCGTTTACAATGAACATGTCACTATCACCCGCATCAAATCGTGTCTTTTCCACTTTAGACAGTTTTTTAGCTAGTGCTGCATTTTCGCTCTGTAACGCCACAATATCTTTTGCTTGTGTCCAATATATCAAAGCTTGTTCAAAACGTTGTATTATAGCCTGCTGTGTTGAAGTGAGCTTGTGCGCAAGCTCACGCTGCTTTGACTGTAGTTGAGCGCGTTCGGCTTTCGCCTTTCTGTTGCCAAGCGGATAAGAAAACGACAAGCCAACTTTTGTTTCCGTACCTTCTAATGATTCAGAGCCCGCCCCTACGTCTCTAGCAATTGATGCCGTTAGATCGAGCTTTGGAAGTAATGCATTGTCTGCCAGAGCCACCTTATTTTGTACCACCTGCTGTTCTAGCTTCATTACGTCTAATTCTGGGTGACTACGCAAAGCGTTGCGAAGGGTAATGAGTTGGCCATTTCCAATCCAGTAGGGCCAGCTTATTTCATTGGGAGGTTGCTCACTATTTATTGCCAACATATCGCCACTTGGCGAGCGCCAGTAAAAAGACAGCATTTGTGCGTGCATGTCTCGCTTTTGCTTAAGTTCGGCCAGTGTTAAACGCTGCTGAAGTAAGTTGGCCTTAAACTCGGTAAGAACAATACTGGCTAAGTCGCCCTTTTCTACTCGAGTAATCAACGCCTTTTCACGCACAGACGCCGTGTTGAGTAACTCGGTGACAGCTTGAATTTGTAACGCACTTTCGTACCACGCAATATATTCACTTACGCCCTTATAAACAAAGTCATTAATAAGGCTCGCGGCTAATGCTTGCCATTGCGAGCTCGCTAAGCCAGCATTTCTCAATTCTGTTCTACGTTTATCTATTTCTCTATTCTGTAATAGCGACATGGCGACGCCTACACTTGCCTCACCTGCAGAGAGCGTATCGTAATACCCTTCATAACTAGGAAAGTCTCCCGCTGCAATTCGGTACTCACCAAATACAGAAGCATTGAAATCCTCAATAGGGTTTGTAAAACGTTGTGTAAGGTTTGTTCCATCATAATAACCGGACACTCGGCTTTTCGTTTTCTGCTCAATAAATGGGTCGAAACTGCTTCTTGCTATCTCAAGTTCAGCGGCGGCTTGATAGTTTCCTTCATTAATCGCCAACACATACGGATGATACCTCACCATACTGTCAATCAACGCTTCGATGGTTGGCGCCTGCCTAACATTTTCAGTTTGCGTCAGATCAGGGTTTTGCATTTGCGCATATGCGCCAGATTTAGTCCCGCTTATATATACAGCAAGTGCAGTTGCGAAGAACAATAACCTGCTTATCACCATATTGACGCTCCTGAGCCTTTTGCTCCAGAAGATGATGGTTGCTGTGTGGGTAATGGAGGGAAATTATTTAACTGTCTCCACATTTCATAACCCAATCGCACTTCTTCCAGAAGGACCCACGCCTTTACTCTACTACCCAAACGAGCAGAGCTCTCTGCTGGCCATGGGATGTCTGACTCGTCGGGCTTTATCCAAACATTAAAGTCTCCCGTTGCATTCGCTACTGGCTCTACATATACCACTTCGCCACCGAAGGTTCCTATTGCACTTCCCGGCCACCCGCTAAACTGAAAAACTGGCCAACCGTCAAACTGTAGGCGCGCTTTTGCACCAGGCTTTACCAGTGGTGCATCTAATCCTCTTACTGTTACTCGAACACTACGTTTGGCATCGGCAGGTATGAACTGACCTAGAATATCGCCCGATTTAACGTAGGTAGAGACGCCGCCCGATAGTAGACGCACCACTGTGCCGTCCACTGGCGCAAACTTGGTTTGGGTAGATTGACGAGACAAGGTCATACTCACCTCGTTAATTTCAGATACTGACGCTGCAGCCTTTGCCCTAAGCTCTTGTACCTTAATTTCAGCTTGCTCCACCTCTTTACGTGACACCAAGCCCTGCTCTTGCAGTGACGTTTGACGCGCCAAATTATTTTCGGCATTTTTCACCGCGGTTTCGTTGGCTTGATTTTTCAATTTTGCTGCTGACAGCTGAGACTGCAGCTTTTCGAGACGCTGCGCATCAATATCAATCAGCGTAACAATAGGCTCTCCCGCTTTTACTTGTTGCCCTTCTCTTACGTGCCATTGTTTCACTTGCCCATCGACAAGCGCGTTAATGGGCTGCGTTCTGTCTTTAGGGTCTAGCGAATCAACCATTCCCGTGCCATAGGCTGTTTGGATCCAGGGAGTAAAATACAGTATTGAGCCAGCGGCCAAGACTAAGAATATGATCACGCCGGTAATAACGCGATGTAGCTTAGGTACTTTTAAAGAAGGTAATGATGTAATGTTTTCTAAGAAGCGACGTTCGGCGTTATTCACTTACTCACCCTCCTTATTATTTTTCACATCGTTTGTTTGTGAGTTAGCCTTTTGTGCGTTGCTGGTCTGTGCATTCATAGCATGAGTGTTTTCTTGTAGACCGACAACTGGCGATTCACCATTAGTATACTCATTTAACATAGCAGTGGCATTGTCGTGTAAGTGCAAAACACCCTCGAAGCATTCTGGTATTGGCATATTGGTAAAGTAAATTACGGTAAAATCGTATTTGCTCAAACGTTTTAGCAGTCGTGCTCTTAACTCGACCGGTATTGCGTCAAAGTGCTGGTTTAATATAAGAAGCTTGGGCTTACCAATAATGGCGGCAGCCAGTTTAAGCAGCAAGAACTCAAGCGGCTGTAAAGGCGCACCTAATACTGACACTTTGGTTTGCAAACCTTCAGATAAGCTATCAATAACTTTGGTCATTTCTACTTCTTCGAGCGCAGCCCGAATATCGGCAATGCTGGCTTGGGGATGAGCCAGCTTTAAATATCGCTCTATGGATACCTCAATAATTAAAGAGCGATCTAAAATGGTGACCGCTTGCCTTAACTCATGGGTGTCATAATCGTTGAGGCTCATTTCACCTAAGAGTATATCGCCCAACTTAACACGGTCGTATTGCTTTAAAAGCCCCAGTAACTGCTTCTGAACCCAGCTCTTGTCGGTAGTAACAAAGTACTTTGTGCCTGGTTCTAATACCACATTCAGGTGGCAACTATCAGTACCATGCTTAAGTTCAACATTGTTAAACACGAGTTTAGACGATGCCGGAATATGCTCTGAAGCATTTAGCTCCTCTTGTGGCATAGCCAAAGCACCACCTAACTTTTCAGCCGCGCCGTAAAGTTCATAGTATAATTTTAGATACTGAGTAAAACGGGATAATCCGAAAAATACAGCAGACATAACCAGTTCAGCTGCAACGAGCTGACCAATAGACAACTCGCCTTGTACTACTAGCACGCCACCAATACCTAATAGCGATGCACTTGCTACGGCATACATCAATAGGAACATAACCACCTGCGAAAAGGTGTAATGGAAGTGGCTTTTATGTTTCTTAACGTAGTTACTAATGTACCCCTCGGTGCTGCGGCCGGCATACTCTACGTGATCAGCAGACTTAAAGAACTCGTGCGCTATCGCGATGTCGTGCAACCATTTCGCCGAATCATATTTAGCATGAGAAAGCTCAATCGCGGTACGCTTTGCACCTCGCCCCCAAATTTTCCACACGGCGTACATGGTTAAGAGAAGCACTACGTTGAACGCAAAAAGCGCAGGATGATAAAAGGAAACGAGTGTGAAGCCCACAAGCATTTGCAATACCAACGCGAAACCGTCAATCATCAGCGAAGGTATATTTTTCTGAAATGTCATAATGTCGAAATAGCGCTGCGTAATGCTTACGTTCTGTCGACCTTCAAAAAAACTGTGCGGAGCAAGAATGGTTTTAAGCCCTAAGTCAGCGGTAAGGCGCGCGTAAATCTTACGTTCGTAAAATTCCATAACGCGCATACGAAGGGCGCTGAATACACCTGAGATAAACAAGGTAAGAAACAGAATAACGGCCAGTATGATAACTGCACGGGTAGATCCAATGTTAGCGATACTATTAATTAGCGTTTGCACCGCAATAGGTACTGCCAGTGTCATCAAACTGATTGCTACGCCGTAAGCGATAGCAACCCAAAAGAAGCCAGCCTCTGGTTTTAGTAACGAAAAAAGAGTTTTTCGCGTTTTACGTAAATCTATTGGTTTAGCCATAGTTATGTCTTCAGTATACCGCTAGCTGAGAAAAATCAGTTATGTAATGTGGCATTGGACCAATGCAACATCGTTTATAGTGTATTGCAATGTTAATTCAGAATAAATCTGTTATATTCTTAATAGTTCATCGAAAATAATTGCGACTGAAAATAATGGGGTCAGAGTACTTTTTATCTCGCCTATTAGCCTAATAATCTATCGACTTAATAGAGTATGCATCACCTAAATTACCATCACCTATATTATTTTTATCTTGTCGCGCGCGAAGGCAGTATCGCCAAAGCGGCTAAGTTACTCCACGTTACCCCTCAAACCGTAAGTGGGCAACTAAGCACATTTGAAAGTCAGCTTGGTTATTCACTATTCGATAGAATAAATAAACGGCTGTATTTAAATGCACGAGGTAAAGTGAGTTATCAGTATGCCAGCGAAATATTTCATAAGGGTAACCAACTGGCTGAAATACTTAACAATAGCGATGAAGTGAATACGAAAGAATTTGTGATAGGTATTACAAACGGTATTCCAAAAGTACTTTTCTATGATTTTGTGCACAATTCCATGCGCACATTTTCGCAAGTTAAGTACGTTATAAAAGAAGATAGCTTTGATGGTTTATTAAAAGAGCTCGCTATTAACGCTATCGACTTTATCGTGGCAGATAGAGGGATTGCGCCTGGAACACAAATTAGTGCCAACAGCTTTTTCTTGGGTGAAAGCTCATTGAGTTTTTTTGCAAAAGCACCACTTAGTGAAAATTTACATTTTCCTGATTGCTTAAATCAAATGCCATTGCTTATTCAGGGTAATACTTCAGGAATACGGCAAGCACTTACTAGCTGGCTTGAAACCGAACAGCTCTACCCCAAAATTGTGGCAGAGTTCGATGATACCGCACTGCTGAAGTTATTCGGGAGTGAAGACTTCGGCGTATTCTGCGCACCTTCTGCAATTTCGAAACACGTAGAAGAGCAATATGGCGTGCACTGTATAGGTAATGCTAATACGCTTAATGAAAGATACTACGCTATTACCGGTAAAAGCCGAGCAGACTACACGATAAGTGAAGCAATTGTAAAATCGGCACGCGAAATATTAGCGTAGACCACTGAACGGTGCGGTCATCAACGGTGGGGTCAGAGTACATTTCCTTCCCCTGCTTCATTTACGCAGCAACTCCATCATCTGTATTTTGAACATAAAAGTTCAGCGTCAGCACTTTCTCTAGCACAAAACGCAATGCGTCGTTGATAGGCATTAGCCTTTCACCTAATTCATAATCTAGTTGTGCGAGCTTTTGTCTACCTTCAGCAATCATCGGTGGCTTTGCCAATGTAACCTGTATTGCACTGTTTGCAGCTATGTCATTAATCCATGACTGTTCTGACGTTTCGCAGTGCAATGGCTGTATAGCAATTAGCGCCGCTGCATATTTCTCAGGTACGGCTTGCTTTATAGGTTTGCACACCGAAAGGGTGGCATGGCCAGATTTTGTTTTATACCCCGCAGCACCAAACATACGACAAATACCAGGGCGATATTCATAAATTCCACAATAGCCTTCTGTACCGTCTAAACTCAAGCGCTGATACTGCTTGCATGCAAATCCACTATAGTTACTTAGTTCATCGAATACCTGTTCAGCTTGGCCGGTATCAAAAAGGTGTAATGCAAAAGGCAACATTTCTAAAGGCGACACTTCAATGTCGGGTTTATTGCAACATGCACCGCATTTCTCAACACAGTTTAGTGACTGACCTGTTTGATAAGCGCTAAATAATTGAGAAAGAGATTGGTAAACATCCATTACTTGGCTGGAAAGATCACGCAGCCTATTCATAACGACTCCGCTAATAAAAGCAAACTAAAACAGTTACCTGTTCATGCAATCATATAGGTAGGTAGCATGAACTCTACACTCTGTTTACCGGTGTTAATTACCCGTTTCACAGATGGACTAGAGGCAGAAATGTACTCTGACCCCAATATTTTAAAGCATGCTTCTTCCCCGCTGGATATGCGTAAGCATGAGGCTTAGTGGCAGGGGTTGAATTGACGCGGATTTTATTTTGATTTTAGGAATTTGGGAAGGTTTTTGTGACAAATCTATGCAATAAATCGCGCTGCATCAAAACCGTCTTTATTCGTTTAAATATCCCAATAACTTAGTATACTGGGGAGAGGATAAGCATTTAAAAACTCAAGGAACACTAATGAAGCCAGTTATTCTTGCAGGCGGTACAGGAAGCCGCTTATGGCCAAAGTCTCGTGCTGCTTTACCAAAGCAATTTTTGTCTCTTACTTCTGACAAAACCATGATTCAAGATACTGTGCTGAGGCTTAAAGGAATTGAGTCTCTTCCACCATCAATAATTTGCAACGAAGAACATCGCTTTCTTGTTGCTGAACAAATGCGTCAGATCAATGTTGATAATAGCGATATACTACTTGAGCCAGTAGGACGTAATACTGCGCCCGCTATTGCATTAGCCGCCTTTCAGGCCATAGAAGATGGCGCAGACCCAGTTCTACTCGTTTTAGCCGCTGACCACCTGATTCAGGATGGTGAAACCTTTCGTAAAAAAGTCAAAGAAGCCCACGCTCTGGCTGAACAAGGCAAACTGGTTACGTTTGGCATTGTGCCCACACAGCCCCACGTAGGTTATGGCTATATAAAAGCGGGCAATAAACTTAACATAGGGTTCGATGTTAGTGAATTCGTAGAAAAACCCGACATGCCAACCGCTACAAAATATGTCAATTCAGGCGAATACTTTTGGAATAGCGGTATGTTTATGTTCAAAGCGAGCGCCTTCTTAAAGGCACTTGAAGCTCATGCTCCAGACATTTACGCAACGTGTAAGAAAGCGATCGAGAAAACAGAAAAGGATCTCGACTTTGTGCGTATTGACCAAGAAATATTTGCTTCATGCCCGAGTGATAGCATTGATTATGCAGTGATGGAGAAAACATCAGAAGCGGCAATGGTGACATTAGACGCGGGGTGGTCTGATGTTGGTAGCTGGTCGTCGTTATGGGAAACAGGTGAAAAGGACGAAAACGGTAATGTCACAACGGGCGATACGTTACTGGAAGGCACTAAAAACAGTTATGTAAACGCAGAGCATAGTTTAGTCGCCGTTATTGGCCTAGAGGATGTGGTAGTCGTCGAAACCAAAGATGCTGTGATGGTGGCAAATAAAAAGAATGCCGAGCATATAAAAACAGTGGTCAACACGCTAAAAGCTGAAAAACGCCCTGAGTTTGAATTCCACCGAGAAGTCTTCAGACCATGGGGTAGCTACGACTCAATAGACAATGGCGGACGTTTTAAAGTTAAGCGTATCACCGTGAAGCCTGGTGAAAAGTTATCCGTTCAAATGCACCACCATAGAGCTGAACACTGGGTGGTAGTATCAGGTACCGCCAATGTGACCATAGGCGATGAAACCCAAATGCTGACTGAAAACGAGTCTGTCTATATTCCTATTGGTGCCGTTCACGCACTAGAAAACCCAGGAAAAATTCCTTTAGAGCTTATTGAAGTTCAGTCGGGTGCTTATTTAGGGGAAGACGATATTGTTCGTTTCTCGGATAGATACGGGCGTTCTAGTTGATGTCGTTGAGAGTGCATTAAGTATTCTCTCATCGATGCCAAAAACCTTAGTATTTCGGACACCTTAAATTCGGAAGAATAAACTGAACGAATTGCATAGGTTGAATAATCTGCATCACGCTTTGTTGTGCTACTCCTACAATAAAAAAGCTGAGATAAACTCTCAGCTTTTTTAATACGGTTAGCTAACCCTTCACTACTGGGCGGCTGAGGCCGCTTTACCATTGTTAGGGTCGTCGTTAGGTGTTGCTGCGTGATCAATACTGAAGCCATCAAAGCGAGACAAGCTATGGCGTTTTGCCATTTCAAATAGTCCACTGATTTCTTCCACAAATTTTTCTTCAGTATAAGTATCAGTCTTTTGTATATACAGCCAATACATACCGCCGTCAGTAGTACTCTCCAATGCAACTGGCCAGAAACCATAAAGGTGGGCCATTTGTGCAAAATCCTCAAGACTTGACATTATTCTACCTTGAAAGCGAAACTCCCATTTATACTCTTTCGATGTGTCGATCCCATTTTCTTCAAGCTGCTGGTACTGTTGTTTTAATTCGAACAAATCCAAAGCACCATCGAGTATATTTGTGCTTTTTGCTGTTGCATCTAATATTTTTGATTCACTGCTTTCTGCTGGTACGTTTGAAATTGCTTTTGGCTCATCTAACAACATTTCTGAACCACAGCCTAAGAGGCAGGTCGCCAGTAAAACAGGCACTAGTATTCGCATTTTTTATCACTCCTTATGTTTTTTCTTATGCGCGGGGTAAGTTAATCATGTAATGTCAGCTGTTGCTTAAAGGCCTCAGTAATCGCTGCAGAATCTTCTTCACCCTTTACAACATAAGGGGCAATAAGCACCATGAGTTCAGTGCGATCACTGGAATTTGACTGGCTTTGAAATAAATTACCGATTAAAGGTAAGTCGCCAAAAAATGGGACCTTATTATTACCAGAAGAACTGTTACTACTGATAAGGCCACCCACTAACACCGAACCGCCGTCTCTGATACTCAAGGTTGTACTTAACGTACGCGAGAATATGGTAGGGTTTCCACCTCCACCAGTACCTTCGCCCTGGCCACTGACCTCTTGGCTCAACGTAATATCGACCTGCCCGCCGCCGTATACAATGGGTTTAACAGACAAATTGTTACCCGTTTTACGATACGTGACGTCTTGCGTAATAGCCCCGCCTTCAGTGCTTGACTGGGTTGACGTTACAACAGGGATCTCATCACCAATGTTTATGGCTGCCTCTTGCCCGCTACGCACTAATATTCTTGGCGTTTGAAGAATATTTGCCCTTGAGTCCGAGGCAAGCATGTTTAACACTGCACGCGTATAGCCTGATGACGTAATCGGGAAAAAATTAAGCGTACCGTCGCTAATGCTCACCGAGTTTGATGGATTATTACCCGTAAGCGTAGAGTTAGGGTTATTGATTGCCCAATCAACCCCCATTTCAAACTTATCGGTTAATTTTACTTCGGCAATAACCACTTCTATTAGTACTTGCAACGGCGCTTGGTCGAGTTTTTCGATGGTAGGCAACATGGTTAGCCATTCTGAATTCGATCCGTAAAAAAGCAACGCATTTCTATTTAAGTCTACAACAAGCTTTTTTGATGTAGATTTAGTGCCCTTACTACTTTGCGCACTGTCCTCTGCATCGCTGTCTTTTTTATTACGAGAGAGTCCACCAGACAGCAAATCGTTAATTGAATCAGCCACTTCTTCTGCCGATGTGTTTTTAACCTGATAATAAAATACGTTATCGCCTTCAGCTTGCTTTAACGGCTGATCTAAGTTTTCTACCCATTCTTCAACAAACGATAAGGTCGCCTCATCAGTAGCAAATACAATAATGCTATCGGTAGCGTCAATCGTAAATAAACTCACCGCTCCCGCTCTGCCTTCTGCAGCGTAATAACCTTGCGCACGCAAGAGCTCGGTTAAACTTTTAGATAGCGCTTTGGCTCCAATAAACTTAGGCTCAATACGCATGCTATGGCGACCGCGCATTAAGGGCTGATCAACTAGTTTGACCACCTCGGCCGCTTGTTTCACTACATCGAGTGAACCTCTAAGCCACACCGCATTGCGTTCTGGGTCAGAGCTAAACTTTGCATTTTGTCCCTCAAACGCTTGTGCCAGCCAGCCCACCGCGCGTTGCGCCTGAACCACGTTAAGGTCCATCAAGTAAAATACGGGTCGATGGGTTGCAGGGACTGAGGGAAGCGAATCGCCACTAACCAATAACGGGGTTTCCGTACTTGCGCCAGAAGGAGAATACTCAACTTTTATAATGTCGCCTTCAGTTTTCAACGCCACGCCATATGCTTTTAATACTGTGTGTACGGTGTTGAATAACTCTTTCGGCGGAAGCGGCTCTTCTACGTTTAACGTTACCAGGTCAGTTTTGTCTTTTAGCTTCGGATCCAAATAATAAGACAGACCCAGCTGGTTGCCCAATACCTCGTTAACAAACTCTGGCAAAGGCAAGCCGGCAATGTTCACCGCTATATTTTTACCTTCCATTTTTACCACATCGTCAAACCTAAGTGCCGTTGTGGTATTTGCGTCCATGGGCGGCTGAGGTAGGTTGCGGTTAATACGGGATAAAGCACTGGAATCAGTGTTTGACTGGGCAACCTTATCTTTATCGCTACTCTGCGACTGACTCGCTTTGTTTACGATTAGGGGACTGGGCTTTACGCTAGTATTAGTAGCACACGACATAACTGACAATACTGCCAAGCACAAAAACGAGTGTTTTAATGTAACAACGCCTTTTTTATTCATACCACTTTGATTTCTAGTAAACACTATTCTATGACCCCTTCTCACCTTTTGAGTTACGTGACTCATAAAGGTGTTTTTCTAATTTTTTTCCGTCTATCTCATAGACAACTGAATCTTTACTTATGGTAACGACTGTTCCACCATCTGGCAGTGTGTCTTCCAGCGTGAATCGCGCAAACTTTTTTTGCGCACCGTTTTTCTTCTCTGGTGTTAAATCTGCTATGAAAGAGCGTGCACCATTTTCGTTAACTATGCCCTTTATCGCCCACTCAACTTGCTGCTTTTTTTCTTGTTGGGCTTCTGCTAGCCCCCATAATCCGCGATTAACCACAGCTTTAGACGAGGACGCATCGTATGGTTTAAAAAAAGATGCAGATTGCTGCCATGATTGATCACGCTCTTTCCATCCAATGGGCTCAACACTGGGTTTACCGATCCAAAAAGCTAACGCCGACACACTTACCAAAACAATGAGCGCAGCAAAAACTATTGGCAAACGAAAAATCACTTGAAAAGACATAACTAGTTTCTATTCACTATAAAATAAGTTGCGATTACAAGTTTAAATACTGGCTTCGACGGATGATTCGATACTTCCATGCGTTCAACTATAAATTTTTTTTCACTGGTTTCTAGCTTTTCTAGAAACCCAAAACTACTGTTAAGCTGAAAAGGAGCACTTATTTGACCTGAAATACGGTATATACCGTTTGCTTCATCCACTATGACAGGATCTTCTAATTTAATTTGCGCGTCGTTAACCTTCGCTTCACTTGCCCATGTTCTGAGCGTTTGGAAAGTTGCAGCTTTGGCTGTACCTAAAGACTCAGCTTCACCAAATTGCGCCTCAACATTACTTTGAAGCTGCTGTAACGCTTCTGCCCTATCGAACCATTCTTTTTCATTTGCAGTACGCAGAATTTTGGCTTCTTTGTCTAATGCTTTATTTAGCTCTACAAGCATGGTCTCTTTGTAATCTGCAATTAGCAATACGGGATACGCCAATAAAATGAGAGCAATTATCCACAGACACACGCGCAGACGCGTATTATCTTTTACTTGCTCAACAAGCTCTGGCCAATGCCGCTGAAATTCTGCTTTAAAATCTACCACTGCTTATTCCGCTATTTTTATATTTATTGTGAATTTATTCTGTTCGTCACGCCTCAATGCAGAAACAGAGACACTTTTCGCCCATGTTAGTTCTTCAAATTTTTTCACAACATTGAGCGTATTTACTTTTCCTTCAGTTGTAACTTCTATTCTTGCCCCCTGAAAGTCCCATTCTTTAAGAACCAACTTATCGCGTTTTAGCACCTTTGATACGTCGGCTAAGAGATTCATTTGCGAAGGATAATCAATTAGGGTTACTAAATTCGATATTTTATCATTCGCTTGCTCGGCAGTAGAACGGGCGGTTAGCACAGGCTCAACACTTTGTTCAATATCCGCAACTCGCTGATTTACACTGCTCAGTGATATGGACGTGGCTAGCGTAGCAGATATAATCCACGCGTAAGCCAAGATGAGTAGACCCACCGATGCCAGAATTACTGTTTGCTCCCAAGGCAGATTTTGGAGGATGGTCAAGTTTTGGTTTTTTGCCCCCCAAGGCGTTGGTAGCAGCGACATTTCGCCCTTGTCTTTGGCTAAATGGCTCATATCTCTTAGGGCTTCCCAAGACAAAGCAACGCCATTTGGCACTTCAAGTGTTCGAATAAAGAGTTCGAAACGCGCTGCATTGGGCTTAGTGGCGAACCATTTTTCGGCTATTAAGTTACCCTTAACCCAAATTTGAAAGATATAGCCTTTGTCCTGTGATGCTATCCATCGGCTGCCATCTTCTTCCATCGGACTGTAATACACTGTTTCTGGCAAAACAGAAACCAGCTGCACGCCAACCTCTTCTACGCTACTTTCAACTAACGTTTCATCCCACGCCCACACGCCGGCGTAGTTCTCGGTCCACATTACATGTAACCCAACTTGCTCGAACGGCGCCCATCGTCTTACTAAAACTTCAAGCGCTTCTGCTCTATTTTTTGATGGCAAGTTGTCAATAGCGAATAGTTTAAACAAACAAAGGTTGCGGCTTAAGATCCACTGGGCACGTGAAGTAAGACTAGCAGGAAGTTTTACACCTTCTGAGGTCTGAACGTAGTGGCTAGCGGAAAAAGGACGTTTGAGGCTGTCGCGGTTCAACAAGGGCATTGGTATCCGTTAAAGGTACTGTTAAATCACTATGAATAACCCAAGGGCTCCTGCCTTGGGTAGGAAAGTATACATTTAATTCTCGCTTAAGTCTTGTACCTGAAGTGTAAAACGAAAGCCGAAAATGCTCTGAAGTATAGAACTTAATTTGCTCCCAATGCGCGTACAAATCTAGCCCGGTTCTGCCGGCTAGATCCTGCATATTTTTATACGGTGCTTGTGCTCTCTCATCTATTAAACGTTGTGCCTGTGCTTCGGATAAATCAAACGCCACTTGCGCGACCTTGGCCGATATTGCGTTAATATTATAAGGCTCGGTTGATACCGCTTCTATGGACGATAACGCACTTTCGTTTGTCCACAAATCGCTTACTGCTTTCCAACCCATCACATTTTCAAGTTCATATTTCGAACGCAACGGGCCATTTCTTAATACAGTCAGTCCTTGACGAAGATATTGAAAAGCCTCTGCCCCATTTGGCCTAACGACATCATCTTTGTCAATGTAGTCCTGAAGACTCATGAGCAAGGTTTGCACTTGTTGCTCACCAACCCCAGCTGCCAGTAAAAATTTTTCCATATGTTGCGATGATGGCGAGTTGATTGGAATTAGCCCTGCCATATCTTTTATTGAAAACAATGCACTTTCAACGCCTTTGTATACTGTGTCATTGGTTAGCAGCTCGTTACCCGTTACAGACACCGTTTTGCTCCCCATGTCATCAACAACCACGCTTGCTCCGCCAAGAAAATCATCTAACGATATACCTACTTCTTGGGGATTACTGTTAGTTTCTTGAGGCATAGTAATCCCTGCTGGCGTAGATTCCTGGGTTGCGAGCAAATACAATAAAACCTGCTGAGTTGACGACGCATCTATGCTCGCCGCGTTCGTTCTATTTTGCTCTATCGCAGTGTTTAAACTACTTTCGACCCAGATCGCAAAGGTGCTTACCATCAATACTAATGCGGCCATTATCCAAATTGATGCAACCAGCACGAACCCGCTAGATTTTTTTATGCTGTATCTCATAACGCGAAGTCCGGTAACGGTTCAGAGTTATCGCTTATTGATACGTACCAAAAGTAACCGCTCTCGCCTTGTTCACCCGATAATAATATGCCATTGGGTAACGGTGAGGATTTCGAGCTATTAGAAGCATTTGAAAATGCGGCTGGCATTAGGGAGTCTTCGGGCGGCCATTCGTCATGGAATACGCCCTCTTCGTCTAAATATTGAAAAGACTGTTCTCTTCCACGCCAACTGATTATTCTTATCGGTTCTTCATCGGCTTCAGAATAGAAAAGTGACGTGTTTTCACCATCGTATTCAATGCGCCACTGTACTTGAGTTGGCACGCCTAGTTTATTGTGCAAAGGCTGTAGTGTGGTGCCGGAAAACTGATTGTTGTCGCCTTGAAAGCGGTCATCTGGCGCGGTGTCTTCACGTATGATTGCGCGCGTAACAAGTCTAAACCATTGCTCTTTAAGCTCAACATTTTGGACGGTGACCAGCTGTACTCTTATTCGCTCCTGCAGACCTATAACAAAACTAAAGCCCTGCATAAGTAAAACGGAAATCAGACTGACAATTACCAACACCACCATCATTTCTAATAAGGTGAAGCCACGCTCAGCACGCTTTGGTTTCATGAAATTAAAAGACATCGTATGGCACCGAGTTATGTCCTACTTGCATTGTGCTAAATGCCATAATTTGTTCTGTGTCTCGGCTCACATCCACCGAAACCCGGTACAAGCCAAGCTCAAACTGTGATTGGCCGCCATTTGAATTAAGCCCTTTTTTAATAGGCTCAACCAGTTCGGCACGCCACGCTATCGTCACGCCGCTTATCTCTTCTTCTCCAGAAGGCTGACGCATTACGTTAATGTCTGAAAGGTATTCGTTCACATTGCGCTTTATTAAATTATTCACGCTTTGTTTCTCGATTTTTTCAATGGAAATGAGTAAGTTGCTAATCCATGAAAACGTCGCCATTCCGAGCATAGTAACCAGAAGTAAGGCCACTATTGCCTCTAGCAATGAGAAACCATGGCTATAGCTTTGACGGATGACATGCATAATGTTATTGGACTTGTACGGTACACGATGGGGGGGTGAGTGTCAGCAGAAGTTCCCGATTCTCCTTCACAAACCGTGCTTCCCCACCCATACAAAACCCCAATGAAGAATACGTGATTTCTGTGGTCTGCGCCGGGTCGAGTACCCAACCTTGCGGCAGGGTAATCAATGATTGCTCTTCGTCATTCGCCAGACTATGTAACTCGAAAGGCTGACCACTTTTGTACACGTTGAACGACAAGTTCTCTAATTGAAACAAAATATCATCGCGCTCTAGCGAAAATTGAACCGACTGATAAAGCTGCATCACTTTTGGTGTCGCTATACCCATCAGAAGCCCCATTAACACAAGCACAACTAATAGCTCAAGAAGCGTATAGCCCTTGCTGCTTAACTTGCCGAAATAGTGAAAAGCCCGGTTCATTTAACGATGACTAATCTTTGGTAGGCACGTATCCGATGTCGGTATCATAATCTTCTCCGCCTAACTTGCCATCAGCACCGAACGAATATAAGGCAAAAGGCTGAGATTTCGTTTTTTCATTTGAGTATTGATAAGGTCTATCCCAAGGGTCAAGCGGAAGCTCGCCATCTAAATAAGGCCCATCCCAATTACTATCGTTACTTACATTATCTATTAGCAGTGCTAACCCTTCTTCTTTAGAAGGAAAACGATTTATGTCTAAACGCATGGTTTGTAGAGCGCCTTTCAACATAACCACCTGCGTTTCAGCTGTTTGCACTTTTGCCTTGTCAGCTTGCTTAAATACTCTTGGGCCCACAAGCCCCATCAACAGGCCTATGATGACCAGTACAACAATCATTTCTAATAACGTAAAACCACTATTTTTTGACTTCAACATCACTCTCTCTTATCTCTTTTCTCTATTATATGGCTATATCATTTGCGCTTGTTATCGCAAGTATAACACCCATAATAATCACACCTATCACAACACCAATGACCAATATCGCGATGGGTTCAATTAGCGACAAAAGTGTTTGCATGCGCTTTTTACTGGCTTGATCGTACAGCTTCGCTACAGACGCCAACGTGCTTGATAAGTCACCCGACTTTTCACCTACTTTTACGAGGTTTACCGTTGTGGATGACACCACATTTTCACGCCTAAGAGCATCAGACAGGGACATGCCCGATTTTACCGACGCTTTAACTTGCACGAGTTTTGCCTTGCGCCATGGTATCCTGCTCGATTTAGCCGCCAGCGTTAGTGCCTCTAGCATTGGCACCTTACTGCCTAACAAAATACCAAGCATTTTAGACCACACCGCTAAATCGCTTTCGTTAAGCCAATCACCTATAACAGGCATGCGGCTGAAAAAATTTAACAATGGGATTTTAAACCGCTCTTGCGTGGAAATAAACACGATAGCGGCGAGCAATAGTGCACTGCCGATGAATACACCTGTTTTATTCTCATCAACCCACGTCCCTGATGATATTACCATCCAAGCCAACATCGGCATATCGTCAGCGTTGCTAAGCAGTGAAGAAAATTGAGGAACAACAAACAGAAACATAATGCCAACAGCAATAATACCCGACAATACCAAGATAGCTGGATAAATCAGTGCACTACGTGTCTCAGATTGCACTTTAAGGTCATATTCCATTTGCTCTACACCCTGTTCTATAGAGGCGGCGAGTTTACCTGTGATCTCACCCGACTCAATAAGGTGTTGCATGTATTCTGGTAACTTTAAAGGGGTGTTTTTCACTGCTTGAGAGAAAGCGATACCCGACTTTAGCTGTTTTAACAGATCATTAAATATGGCTAACACAGCCTCTGAGTGAGAAGACTCACATTGCGCTTCTACGGCTTCCTTTAAACTTACTCCTGCCCGTAGCATGGTAGATATTTCGTAAAAAATAAGAATGGTATCGTTCTTTGAGACGTCCTTTTTCTTTGTTTTCGCCGACACTTCTGACGCTTTTTTGGCAGCTTTGAGGGTGGTCACTTTTAACTTTCGCGATTCTAATTCACGCGCAGCCGACCGAAAGCCTTCAGCGTCAAACTCGCCAGTTATTTTTTCGCCAGTTGTGTCAATACCTTCAAAGTAAAATCGACTCATTACACATTCTCATCAGCGGTTTTACATACCCTGAATACTTCTTCTACGCTTGTTATCCCCGAGTAGGCTTTAATCATGCCGTCCTCATACAGTGACCGAAACCCCTGACGTTTGGCTTCTTCGTAAAGCTTACTGACCGGAGCTTGGTCTAGTATTAAGGCACGCATTTTATCATTAATTTCGATGAGCTCGTAAACCCCAACACGTCCTTTATATCCAGTGCCTTGGCAAGCCTTACATCCTACTGCGCGGCGCCAGTTCGCTTCTTTTGCTATGCCAACCTGTTCGGCGAGCAGCTCTACTTTTGCTTTGTCCTGAGGCACATTTTGCGCTGGCTCACTACAATGTGAGCATAGTTTACGCAAAAGGCGCTGAGCTTGCGTAGCAATAATTGGTGTAGCAGCCATAAAAGGTTCTACACCCATATCGATGAGTCGTGGAAATGCACTAAGCGAGTCGTTTGTGTGTATTGTTGAAAGCACCAAGTGACCAGTAATCGCCGCTTGCATGGCGATTTCAGCGGTTTCCAAATCACGAATTTCACCAACCATGATTACATCAGGGTCTTGACGTAAAATTGTCCGTAAACACGCGGCAAACGTTAGGCCGATGTCCTCATTGGTTTGAATTTGAGTAATACCCTTCAGCTTAAGTTCAACAGGGTTTTCTACCGTGATGATTTTTTTGTCATTCTCATTAGACTCATCTAATGCTGTATAAAGGGTTGTCGATTTACCCGAGCCGGTCGGACCGGTAACCAACACAATACCGTGTGGCTGACGCACTAGTTTGGCCATTAGCTGCATCTGATCAGGCAACATGCCCAGCGCTTGCAAACTAAGTTGCTTTCGCTCCTTTGGCAGCAAACGCAATACCATCGACTCGCCGAATACACCCGGCAACGCGGATACCCGGATATCAATTTCTAATCCGCCTGCGCGAGTAGAAATGCTGCCGTCTTGGGGAAGCCTCCTTTCAGCGATATCCATTCCAGAAATTAACTTTACGCGTGACACAAGCGCATCAAAACGTTCTCTGCCCAATGTAAGCTTGGTAGTTAGTACGCCGTCGCATCGAAAGCGTACTCTAAAACTTAGTTCTTCTGGCTCAAAATGAATATCTGAAGCACCAGCATCCACGGCTTGGGCAAACAAACTATTCACGAGTTCAATGGTAGGGGCTTCTTCAGCAAGTTCTTTTAAATACGATTCGTCTTCGGGGTTGCCTTGATCGATATCACCTTTGATTTTATCTACACTTCGAACCAGCGCATCGAAGTCTTGCGACAGGATAAAACAAGGTAGTGTCTCTAGGTCAGGGCACAATAGCTCGACCGACGATAAAAGCGATTCGCTCAGGGGGTCACGAGAAGCGCACATTATTTGATGTTCTTGGCCCTTTTCTATCCAAAGCATTACTTTTTGATCGATCATCCAGTCAATATCGATATTGCGGTCGCGACATGTATCAACAATATTTGCCGCTTCTGGTAAGCCACTTTCTTCGGTTATTAATGGTAAAGAAAGCTGCTCGGCGAGGGTCTTCACCACGACTTCTTCTGACGCAGCGCCAATTCTAATTAATACTGCACCTAACTTACCACCTATTTCAGACTGGATTTTGAGCGCTTTTTGAAGATCAGCCTCTGATAAACTGTTTCGCTCACGCAGCAATGCACCAATTTTTTTAATCATCAATTCTGTTCGTCAACTTCTAATTGCGGTAACCCACATCCACGCCTCATTCTATGTATTCTGTATTATGAAATGACAAAGGCAAGTACGCTTTCACTTGTCGAAAAAGAGGCTGGATCAATGCTTATCAATTTATGCCAATTGTACATGATAAAATTCTGAACAACTAAGCACAATGACCAAATTCACCTAAACTCATCAATCGTAATGCCAGGTTTGCAAAAACTCTTGGCACAATAGTTCTACAGCTTGATGATTGTGATTTTGGGCTTTGTTTTCTCGCTTACGGCTAGGTTTAACCGCACGTAACGCGGCGGCGGCTACCGGCTTTGCGCCTATAGCGTGCGTTATTGAAGCTAGCACTTTTTTGGGGTTCATAACTAAATCTTCATACCGTATAACGGTGATCCTGTCTTTATCTCTGTGTATCAATGTTGCTAAATAGTTGAAGTAGAGAGCTCGTCTTGTTGGCAAATGATGCTCTTGTGCTATCAATGACAACTGACGTTTTTGAAACGGATCTAACAAGCTATCGCTCTGTAACGCAAAGGGAATAACCGAAAGATCTATCGCTTTGAGATGTGGGAAACTTCTTTCCCACGAGTTTAATACGTCAACTGGGTGCCTAATCATCACTATTTTTGGTAAATCAGGGCGTGCATCACAAAGGGTGCGTAATCGTGTTAAATAGGCCAGGGGATTTTTTGTTCCTAACACAAAATCAGGGGTGGTTATAACGGGTTGATAGTCTGAGTGTTGATCGAGTGCCGTTGTGTCTTCAACAACGCGACCATTTTCGTCAACCTTATTTTTTACAGGTATGCCGCTGATAATGTTGGCACGCAGTTTTCTGTAATACAAATCAAGTGCGGCACAAGACCCATCCTCGGCGAGGGCTGGAAACACTTCCTGAGGCTCATTGATGACGACCGTATTCGGGCTTTGGTGAAGCAAATTACACAGCAGACTCGTGCCTGAGCGGGGCAGACCTGTAACAATAAAGTCGTTACGTGCTCCTACCTTGTATTTAGAAGAATTAGCGCGCGCTAATTTAATTAATGCCAAGCGCGATGGTTTCTTGAGCATAATTTGCTTATCGTACCGACGCAATATACTGGCCCAATTTGCATTTGCCTCAATCGCCGATTTTAGCTCACAGTGCTGGTCACATAGTTCCCCTACAAGCTGACTTAATCGACCTTCTTCAAAAATTACATCCGGAGAATGATAGTGGCACAACACTACATCATTATTATTTGGTAGCGACTTTAAATGCGCAGGATAGTTAAATGCCTCGCTGGTTAGTTCAAACGGGTAGTCTAGACTGACTGCCGCCACGGGAAGGGTGATTTGATCTAGCCAAGGTCGTTTGTTGGTAATTTGTTCGTTGTCATCCACTTTCTTTGCGATAGAAAGCCAACTCGAAGCAAATTTTGCCCCATTTTTCACGCAAACTACCCCCGCGTTGAAATAAGGGAGCATTGGCAATCGAGACACTGTAGACAGCACTTTAAAGTCGGGCACGTTAAGTTCGAACATGCCATAAACGCTTTCCCACGCGGTGTCATTTTCACAAAATGTTGCGAGGTCAGCGGGTTTCGCTTTCATGCCTTCAGTCTGAAGCGCAGTGATATCGAAACTATCTATACACAGTATGTCGCTATCTAGAAATAACGTGCAAGACGCATTGGTATCCACGCCCATTGCCGCTAATTTATTACCAATAGGGTATTCCTGTTTAAAAGGCGAGCTAATATTTTGCTCTGTCACTTTTAGTTTTGCTAATAGCTGGCGAGTACGTGGTGATATATCACCCCATAGATCAGGTTCTGGGATAGCCGCTATGAGCTCGACATCCTTCTGTTTTAAGTGCTTTCTTAACGACGCAGCTAAAAGTAATGCTTTAAGTTCTAACTCACCGGACTGGCAAATAAACACAATACATGTGTCTGAAGTCATAAAAGTTATTTCCACCTCATCACTGAAAACCGTTAAAACTGATAACCGAAATATTCAAGATCGAGAGCAAAGCGTTGCTCTATAATGGCGCGTGTATGCGGACTGTAATACGTTCTATAGTTGGCGTGCGTGGATTTATTCGTATGTGGCATCTTGCTATCGGTTATACCAAGACGTTGACATAGCTTGTCTATATCCTCCGATATATTTTCAAACTGTCCAATAAAATCTACGTTTATCTGCCCGCTTGTATCTTTTAAGTAATCAATTTGATTATATAAAAATGGCTTCCACCCCGAACGGTCTTCAGCATGCTGACAGTTAAGTATAAACTCTTCGAAATTATTCGATTCACTTAACACGTGTTGCCAAATCTTGTTGTACCCCGGCGTTTTGCGTTTTTCTTCTTCAGTTAGCAACACACCGTGATGCTCAATCATGCTGTACCAAGAGACAAGCCTATCGAAAGGGTTTCTTACAAACGCAGCTTTAAAATACTGGCTAAGAGAAAGCGGTAATTTTTGCTCTGCAACAGCGATTGGATCGTGAGGTCGCAATATTGGAGTTATATCAGGTAAATGTTGCTTGAGATGGCGAGTTAGACTTGTACCTGCCGTCTTCTGAATATGTACAAATAGAAACTTTTTCGATTCACTAAGTAACATTTTTGCCGCTTATAATTGTTTGTTCACGCAGCGAAATAATATCATGTTCACACGCTAATAGGATATGTATATAAGTGAAGAAAGCCACTGGCACCGATGCTAGCGGCTAACGAATTGGAGGTATCGAACTAGTCGGCGTTGAACAGATCTCGGCTGTAAACTTTATCTATAACATCTTCGACATCTTTAGTGATTCGGTTTGCAACAATCACATCTGATAAAGACTTAAATTCCTCCAAATCATTGATAACGCGAGAGTTGAAAAAATCGCTTTCTTTGAGAACTGGCTCGTAAACAACAACTTGTATGCCTTTTGCCTTTATCCGCTTCATAATGCCTTGAATAGCACTTGCACGGAAGTTGTCTGAGCCGGATTTCATTATTAGACGGTATATCCCCACGACTTTCGGATTTCGGCTCACAATTGAGTCGGCGATAAAGTCTTTTCTAGTGCGGTTAGCATCCACGATTGCCTGAATCATATTGTTAGGCACTTCACTGTAGTTGGCCAATAACTGTTTAGTGTCTTTCGGTAAACAATAACCACCGTAGCCAAAACTGGGGTTGTTATAATGGTTGCCAATGCGTGGATCTAATCCAACACCTTCTATAATTTGTTTAGTGTCTAATCCATTGCGCTCTGCATAACTATCTAATTCATTAAAGTACGCTACGCGCATGGCTAAGTAGGTATTAGCAAACAGCTTTATCGCTTCAGCTTCTGTACTGTCTGTAAATAGTATGTCGATATTTTCTTTTATCGCGCCTTGCTGAAGCAATTGTGCAAAAACTTCCGCTCTTTCACTGCGCTCGCCAACAATAATGCGGCTGGGATACAAGTTATCATAAAGCGCTTTGCCTTCGCGCAGAAACTCAGGCGAAAAAATGATGTTGTCTGAACCAAAGCGTATTTTGGCTTCTTTTGTAAAGCCCACTGGCACGGTCGATTTGACGATCATGACCGCATTTGGATTGACTTCCAATACGGCCTTTATTACCGCTTCTACACTACCCGTGTTGAAATAGTTTGTTTGAGGATCATAATCTGTCGGTGTTGCTATGACCACATAGTCGGCATTTTTATAAGCGTATTCTGCATCAAGTGTAGCTTCTAAATTCAGCGTTTTGGTTGAAAGATAGTCCGAAATTTCCTTGTCTTCTATGGGCGATTTTTTATCATTTAGCAATGCTACTTTTTCTGCGACTAAATCTACCGCTTTCACCTCATTGTGCTGTGCTAACAATACAGCATTCGACAACCCTACATAACCTGTTCCAGCTACCGCTATTTTGTACTCTCGCATTAAACTTTCCATTTCCTATACTCTGTGCAATAACTCAATAATAACTCTATGCCTTAGGCGCACGCTTACTTTCCACACATCAAAACGGTGCAACATCCTACCCTACTACGTCTAGCAGTAACTCTCTAGCGTCTTAATACTAAAACTCGCTCAGATCTTTTATGGCAAAATTTTCCCGTTTAAGGGTAAGGTTTTCGCTATAGAAAGGATCGCGTTTAATCACACCTTTCCACGTTTTTTGTAGATAGTCTAATTCTGCTGCAAAACGCGCCGCTTTCTCTGGTGTTAAATCTGAACCTCTGCTGACCGACTCATAATGATAGAGCTCTGCTTCTGCGCAGTACACGTTTTTAACGCCGAGTTCGGCTACTTTCAAACAAAAATCAACGTCATTGAATGCTACAGCAAGGTGCTGTTCATTTAACCCACCAACCGCATCGAAGAGCTCTCTCTTCACGAGTAAACATGCAGCGGTCACCGCACTATAGTTGCTCGTTGCTACTAGACGCTGTAAGTATCCCGCATGACTACGGGGAAAATACTTATGTGCATGCCCTGCTCCACCACCATACCCTAGCACTACGCCTGCGTGCTGCACTCTCTCATTAGCGTATAAGAGTTTTGCTCCTACGCAGCCTACACTGTCGCGAACGGCATGACCCACCATATAAGACAGCCATTCAGGATTAATAACTTCAATATCATTATTAATTAGCCCGATGATGCTGCCTTTTGCATGCTTCACACCAAAGTTATTGATGGCGGAATAGTTGAAAGGGCCGGGGTATGCAAAAACTCGAATATTAGAATATTGAGATAGTGATTCAAAATAGCGTAAGCTGTCGACTTCATCTGATCCGTTATCAATAAGTATAATTTCATAATTCTGATAGTCGGTCTTTTCGCGAATACTGTCGATGCAAGTTTTTACCAGTTGCCAAGCATTTTTGGTAGGAATGATAAGCGACACTAAGGGCTGAGTATCTGCTGGCCATAAAACATGGTTAACCTTCAGTTTTTTATTTACCCGAACCTTTGCATTAGACATATAGCTTAGCGCATCTGCTACTGTCATCAATCGCTCACTCGCGCCACAAGGCTTTGAGAAATCCTCATGTACCAGGGTTTTTGCTACATGACCTATGCTGTTACTCTTTTCGTTAAGCCAGAAATAAGCAACTAACTGTTCAATGGCCGTTATTGCTTTGCCGTTTAACCGTGATATTAAAGACGTTAACACTGAGCTGTGCGTTGCTACGCCTGTATGCACATAGCCAGTCGCGTAATGTAGGTCAGGGTTCCAATCAGGGAAAAACGATGGCTCTAAGAACCTACCATTTGCATCCTTAAAATCGATATCACAATAGACGAGCGCATTCGTTTGAAGCGCCTTCCCCATTTCTGATAACAAATAAGGGCTAACTTCGTCTCCACTGTTTAACAATAGTAAGAAAGTGGGCTTATCAATACTCGCCAACGCCGAGCTCATTGATGAATAAACGCTAAGTCCATTGATTGCCAGATTAACTTTCGACGCGGGGGCGATAACTTTCACGTTTGACAAAGGGACTAGTTTAGTCAAACTTTCTACCGTTCTGTGCACATTGTTATTGCCTAGCACTAATACAGTAAACTCAGTACTTCGCTGTACGTTCGGGAAAGCTTGCTTTAATGCCGCATTTTGTCGCGACAGGTACTTTTTGTACATCGCGAGGTGCTTTTTCTTACTCGGCCGCCCATAAAACAACCCCGACCGATGTAATAATTGGCTATATAATTCAACAAGTTTAGTGTTGCGTTTGAATTTGCTCTTAAGCTGATTAGGCATAAGCCCAATCAGTCCTTTAACAGAAAGCATGACATACTTGTTCATATAGCTTGCGGGTTCCTTAAAAAACAAAAAGCCGCTGTTTTAGCGGCTTTTATATAATACAACGTAAGTGGCGCGTTTAGCTACCTTTGCCTAAACGTTCACCTTGGTAGCTCCCATCTAAAACAGCTTTCCACCATGCTTCGTTATTTAAATACCACTGTACCGTTTTACGAATACCGCTTTCGAACGTTTCCTGCGGCGTCCAACCTAATTCACGCTGAATTTTACCTGCGTCTATTGCGTAGCGCATGTCATGGCCAGGCCGGTCTTGAACGTAGGTAATTTGCTCCGCGTATTTCGTCTCTTTTGGCTTAATGTCATCTAAAATAGCGCAAATGGTTTGCACGACTTCCAAGTTCTGTTTCTCGTTGTGGCCACCTATGTTATAAGTTTCACCAATCTGCCCTTCTAGCGCTACTAAAACCAACGCGCGCGCGTGGTCTTCTACATATAGCCAATCGCGAATTTGATTACCTTTGCCGTAAATAGGCAAGGGCTTTCCGGCTAGCGCGTTTAAGATAACCAGTGGAATCAATTTTTCTGGAAAGTGATAAGGGCCATAATTGTTCGAACAATTGGTTACCAACGTAGGCAACTTATAAGTACGAAGCCACGAACGCACTAATTGGTCCGAACTTGCCTTGCTTGCTGAGTAAGGTGAGCTTGGCGCATAGGGCGTAGTTTCAGTAAACAGTGGAAGCACTGTACCTGGTTCAACGTCGTCTGGATGAGGAAGATCACCATACACTTCATCGGTTGAGATATGGTGAAATTTGAATTCTGCTTTTTTAGTGTCATCAAGCGCAGACCAGTACGCTCTTGCTTGTTCGAGCAGGGTGTAAGTACCTACTACATTGGTTTGTATAAATTCACCCGGGCCATCAATAGAGCGGTCTACGTGAGACTCTGCGGCCAAGTGCATAATAATATCTGGCTGGTAAGTATCGAATACACGCTTAATTTCATCGGCATCACATATATCGACTTGCTCAAAATGATAACGGGCGCTGTCAGACACACTGGTTAATGACTCTAAATTACCGGCATAAGTGAGTTTGTCTACATTCACTACACTATGAGTAGTATCGTGGATTATGTGGCGCACTACTGCAGAACCGATAAAGCCAGCACCACCTGTTACTAAAATTGTTTTATTCATTAATATATACCAAATTCAAATACTGTGGTTGTGGCTATTTACCGTCAGCTAACTCGCTCATCATTGCCGATAACTGCGCCCGCCAGTGCGAGGGATGGCAGCTTGCAAATACGTTTCTCGTAGCTGTCTTATCTAGCACGCTGTAGTGAGGACGCTTGGCTGGTGTTGGATATTCACTAGACGGGATTGGTGACACTGGAATAGCATTATTTAACAAACCTTTTTCAAAGCCTAGTTCTTGAATAGCCAGCGCAAAGTCGTACCAACTTGCCACGCCTTCATCTGTCCAGTGGTAAACCCCTACAGTCTTGTTAACAGCAGCGCAAACGCACACTTCGGCTAACCCCTTTGCCCACGTTGGCGTGCCAATTTGGTCGTCAATAACAGTAAGCTTAGGTTTATCTGCCATTAAGCGAAGCATGGTTTTTACAAAGTTATTGCCGTGCGACGAATACACCCAAGCTGTGCGAATTAAACAGCTGGCTTCAGGAATTATTTCAAGCAGTGCTTTTTCGCCTTCAGCTTTTGACCTACCGTAAGCTCCTTGAGGTTCTATAGGATCATCTGTTAGATAAGGCGAACCTTTATGACCATTAAATACATAGTCGGTAGACACATGTACCATAAATGCGCCTGTCGCCTTACAGAAGGTCGCAAGTTTTTTCACTGCCAACGCGTTAATGGCATTACATGCATCTGTATCTTCTTCAGCTTTATCAACCGCGGTGTACGCAGACGCGTTTATTAAAACATCAACAGATAAAGGCGATAGCTTTTCTTCAATGCTAGCAGTGCTAGTAATATCGACATCATCACGCCCTAAATACGTAACCTGATGCTTGCTATTTTCAAGTTCACGAGAAAGCTCAAACGCCAGCTGGCCAGACTTACCTATAATTACAATATTCATTAATTGCTAATATCCAGTAAATATTAAAATGTAGGAGCGTCTGTAAAAGCTAAGCCTGCTTCATCTTTACCGGATAGTGAAGGCGCTTTACCATTAACTAGCGGCCAAGTGATCCCTAATGTTGGGTCGTCATACTTCACAGAAATTTCCGATTCAGGATGATAGTAGTCAGTGCACTTATACACAAACTCTGCTGATTCACTAGTTACGTAAAAGCCGTGCGCAAAACCCGCAGGCACCCAAAGTTGACGTTTGTTCTCGGCAGATAGGGTTACTCCTACCCACTTACCAAACGTGGCAGAGTTTTTACGCATATCTACCGCTACATCGTATACTTCACCACTAACAACCCGAACAAGTTTGCCCTGAGTTTGCTGCATTTGGTAGTGGAGCCCGCGCAGAATACCTTGGCTAGATTTAGAGTGATTATCTTGCACAAACTCTACATTTGCACATTCTTGCTTAAACCAATCTTTGCGGAAAGTTTCAAGAAAAAAACCGCGCTCATCACCAAAAACTTTCGGCTCGATAATTTTAACGTCGGGAATGTCAGTACCAATAACTTGCATAGAGATAATATTTCCGTTTTAACTACTTATTTAACGCGGTCATGAATAACTTTAAGAAGATAATTGCCATACCCACTTTTTTTAAGCGGTGCAGCAAGTTTTTCAAGTTGAGCAGCATCGATGTAGCCCATTCTATAGGCCACCTCTTCTGGACAGCACACCTTCAACCCTTGTCGTTTTTCAATAGCTGCAACAAAATTAGCAGCATCTAGCAAGGAGTCGAGCGTACCTGTATCTAGCCATGCTGATCCACGGCCCATTAGCTCAACCTTTAAACTACCATCTTTGAGGTAAAGGTTATTCAAATCGGTGATTTCTAACTCGCCACGTGAAGAAGGTCTCACTTCTTTCGCGAAGTCGATCACGCGATTATCGTAAAAGTAAAGTCCTGTTACTGCATAATTTGATTTTGGCTTAGCGGGCTTTTCTTCAATTGACAGAGCATTCCAATCATTGTCGAATTCGACGACACCGTAGCGCTCTGGGTCGTTAACGTGATAGCCAAACACCGTGGCACCGCTCTCTTGTTTGAAAGTACTCTGAAGCGAAGACTTTAGGTCGTGCCCATAATAAATATTGTCTCCCAATATTAGTGAACAGCTATCGTTACCTATAAAGTCCTCACCAATTAGAAAGGCTTGCGCTAGACCGTCAGGTGAAGGCTGAACTGCATATTGAATATTCATGCCCAAAGATTCACCATCCCCAATTAAGTCGATGAACCGTTGCTGTTCTTCTGGCGTGGTAATGATTAGTACATCGCGAATACCCGACATCATTAAGGTGGTAAGCGGATAATAAATCATAGGTTTGTCATAGACTGGCATTAATTGCTTACTGACCACTTTAGTCAGTGGATGCAAACGCGTGCCAGAGCCGCCAGCTAGAATTATTCCTTTTCTCATAGTTACCGTCTTTTGGGGTTTACATTAATTTGCTAAATCGAACTTAGGCACATGGTAACTGAATTGATATTTGAATCCCAGATAGTTGTTTAAGGCATTTACGTTGCGTAGTAAAAAATACTCAGAGGAAGCATTATTCCTAACAAATTTTAAGCTTGTAACACAAGCAATAGCATTCATTAATTTTTAAACGAGAGTCATTGCTAAAAGACACTTCATACTTAAATAACCTTGGCGTACCTCCGGTTAAATCCTGAGTCATTATAGTTTTCCAGAACTGGCGTGAAACAATATTAAAGACCGCGCTTGAATAATCCACGAATGCAGTCTAGATCAAATTCCTCGTTGAAGAAAACACGATAAGGAACCTATCGCAAAATTGAATGTGGAGATATCTGGACGGACACCGATTATCTCTGCGTAATCGAGATTGTAATTTTTGCGCGAGATTTCACACAAAAAAAAGGCCTGAGTTCTCACTCAGGCCCTTTTTAAATCGAGTATTAATTACTCTTCAGTTGCTTCTACTGCTTCTTCTTCAGCTTCTACAACTGGACGGTCAACTAGCTCAACATATGCCATTGGGGCATTGTCGCCAGCACGGAAACCGCATTTAAGAATGCGAGTGTAACCGCCTGGACGAGCTTCGTAACGAGGACCAAGCTCGTTGAATAGTTTACCTACTACCTCTTTGTCACCAGTGCGGGCGAAAGCTAGACGGCGGTTTGCAACGCTGTCTTCTTTAGCCATAGTGATTAGAGGCTCGATTACGCGACGTAATTCTTTCGCTTTTGGTAACGTAGTTTTGATCACTTCGTGCTTGACCAAAGAACCGGCCATGTTTTTGAACATAGCTTGACGATGGCTGCTGTTGCGATTCAACTGACGACCACTCTTACGATGGCGCATAGTTTTATCCTTCTCTACAAATCAGTTTGATAAAAACCTGATTAATCTTTTTCAGCGATGCTCTCTGGCGGCCAGTTTTCTAGGCGCATACCTAGAGAAAGACCACGAGATGCTAGAACATCTTTGATTTCAGTTAGCGATTTCTTACCAAGGTTTGGCGTTTTAAGTAGCTCAACCTCAGTGCGCTGTACCAGGTCACCAATGTACTGGATAGCTTCTGCTTTCAAACAGTTTGCAGAACGTACTGTCAGCTCTAGGTCATCTACTGGACGAAGCAGAATCGGATCGAATTCTGGCTTCTCTTCTTTCGCTTCTGGCTCAGACACATCACGTAGGTCAACGAATGCATCTAGCTGTTCAGCTAGGATAGTAGCAGAACGGCGGATCGCTTCTTCAGGATCCAAAGTACCGTTCGTCTCCATGTCGATGATTAGTTTGTCTAGGTCTGTGCGTTGTTCAACACGTGCAGACTCTACACTGTAAGCAATACGTTCAACTGGGCTGTATGAAGCGTCTACTAACAAACGACCAATTGGACGATCATCTTCTTCAGAGGAGCGACGGGTAGAAGCTGGAACATAACCACGGCCCATTTCTACTTTAATGCGCATGCTGATTTCAGCTTCGCCAGTTAAAGTACAAATTACATGCTCAGGGTTTGCAATTTCTACGTCGCCATCATGCTGAATATCACCAGCAACAACAGGGCCAGCGCCAGATTTCACTAGAGTTAGGGTTGCCTCAGTTTTACCTTCAAGGCGAACCGCTAAACCTTTAAGATTTAGCAAAATCTCAATTACGTCTTCCTGAACACCTTCTTTGGTGCTGTACTCGTGAAGAACGCCGTCAATTTCTACCTCGGTAACTGCACATCCTGGCATAGATGACAGTAAAATACGACGTAGGGCGTTACCTAGAGTATGGCCAAAGCCGCGCTCTAGTGGTTCCAAAGTTACTTTGGCACGAGTAGGAGAAACGTTTTCGATCTCAACTAATCTCGGTTTTAGGAATTCAGTCACAGAACCCACAATGCTTCCTCTTTAGTTAGCTTTACTTAGAGTAAAGTTCGACGATCAACTGTTCGTTAATTTCCGCAGACAGGTCAGTTCTTTCAGGAACGCGCTTGAAAGTGCCTTCCATTTTGCTGCTGTCTACTTCAATCCAGGTTGGCTTCTCACGTTGGTCAGCCAGTTCCAAAGCAGCAACGATACGCGCTTGCTTTTTAGCCTTTTCACGAACAGAAACCACGTCTTCGGCAGAAACGTTAAACGATGGGATGTTCACAACTTGACCATTAACCATGATCGCCTTGTGGCTAACTAGCTGACGTGCTTCAGCACGAGTGCTAGCGAAACCCATACGGTAAACTACGTTATCAAGACGCTGTTCTAAAAGCTGTAGCAAGTTTTCACCTGTGTTGCCTTTAAGACGTGCAGCTTCTTTATAGTAGTTGCGGAATTGCTTTTCCAGAACGCCGTACATACGACGAACTTTTTGTTTTTCACGCAGCTGAACACCGTAGTCAGACAGACGGCCACGACGGGCACCGTGCTGACCAGGCGCTGTATCGATTTTACATTTAGAATCGATTGCGCGAACGCCGCTTTTTAGGAACAGGTCAGTTCCTTCGCGACGGCTAAGTTTGAGTTTTGGACCCAAATATCTTGCCATGATCTTTCTCCAACTGTCCGTCGATTAAACGCGACGTTTTTTCGGTGGACGACAACCGTTGTGAGGAATAGGGGTCACATCGGTAATGTTTGTGATCTTATAACCTGTAGCGTTAAGAGCACGGATCGCAGACTCACGGCCTGGACCTGGACCTTTAACGAAAACTTCAAGGTTTTTAAGACCGTATTCTTGTGCAGCAACACCTGCACGCTCAGCAGCTACCTGTGCAGCAAATGGGGTAGATTTACGTGAACCACGGAAACCTGAACCACCAGATGTCGCCCATGCTAGTGCATTGCCTGAACGGTCTGTAATAGTCACAATTGTGTTGTTGAAAGACGCATGGATATGAGCCATACCGTCTGCAACCTGACGTTTAGCGCGCTTACGCGTGCTACGAGCTGGTGCTTTAGCCATAACTTACTCCCCGTTTACTTCTTAATTGGCTTACGAGGACCTTTACGGGTACGCGCATTAGTTTTAGTGCGCTGACCACGTAGAGGCAAGCTACGACGGTGGCGAATACCACGGAAGCAACCCAGGTCCATCAAACGTTTGATGCTCATAGAGACTTCACGGCGTAGATCACCTTCAACGGTGAATTTAGCCACTTCGTCACGAAGCTTATCAATAGTAGCTTCGTCTAGCTCTTTGATTTTTGTATTTTCTGCAACACCAGCACCCGCACAAATGCTTTTCGCACGTGTGGGACCAACGCCATAGATCGCTTGGATAGCGATTACAGCATGCTTGTGCTCAGGAATGTTAATGCCAGCGATACGGGCCATTAACAGCACTCCTCTTGTTTATTTGTCGACGACCTAAAAAGCCCGATAGGATACTTACCCGTCGACTAAATTGCAAATTAAGGTTCAAAATACTTTAAAACAAAACTAGCAGAACCAGACAAGTACTATCTAGGTTCTGCTTACTTAGCTTTGCGAATATCTTGTTCCGCTTAGATTAGCCCTGACGCTGCTTATGCTTTGGGTCAGAACTGCAAATTACACGCACAACACCGTTGCGCTTGATAACTTTACAGTTACGGCAAATCTTTTTTACTGATGCACGAACTTTCATTACATCTTTCCCCTTTCTATCAATATTAAGGGGCTAACTTATCGGCCGTAGCCTTTAAGGTTAGCTTTCTTCAGCACAGACTCATATTGACTAGACATCAAATGTGTCTGTACTTGTGCCATAAAGTCCATAATAACTACTACGATAATGAGAAGCGACGTACCACCGAAGTAGAACGGCACATTCCAAGCAATTAGCATGAATTCAGGCACTAAACAAATAAAGGTTATGTACAGTGCGCCAGCCAGTGTAAGGCGAGTCATTACCTTGTCAATGTATCGTGACGTTTGCTCACCCGGGCGGATGCCTGGAATGAACGCGCCAGACTTCTTCAAGTTATCTGCTGTATCACGCGGGTTGAAAACCAACGCCGTGTAGAAGAAGCAGAAGAAGATAATCGCAGCTGCGTATAACATCACGTACAGCGGTTGACCAGGAGATAGCATAAGCGCTACATCTTGCAACCACGCTGTTGATTCATTCTGTCCGAACCATCCTGCGATGGTGCCCGGGAACAAAATAATGCTAGAAGCAAAGATTGGTGGAATTACACCAGCAATGTTGACTTTTAGCGGTAAATGGGTGCTTTGCGCAGCAAAAACCTGACGGCCTTGCTGACGTTTTGCGTAGTTTACCACAATTCTGCGCTGTCCGCGCTCTACAAATACAACTAGGTATGTAAGAGCGATAACAATAACGCCAATCAACAGTAGGAACAACAAGTTAATGTCGCCCTGCCTTGCTTGTTCCGCAGTCTGACCTATCGCTGTTGGTAGACCGGCAACAATACCAGCAAAAATCAATATAGAGATACCGTTACCAATACCTCGTTCGGTAATTTGCTCACCCAACCACATAAGGAACATAGTTCCTGTGACTAGGCTCACTACTGCCGTAAAGTAGAATCCGAAGCCAGGGTTTATCACCAATCCATTAATCAGGTTAGGCAAACCAGTCGAAATCCCAATAGATTGGAAGATAGCCAATACAAGCGTTAGATAACGCGTGTACTGACTAATTTTACGACGGCCTGCTTCGCCTTCTTTTTTAAGCTCCACCATCGGTGGGTGAACCACCGAGAGCAACTGCATGATAATGGATGCAGTAATGTATGGCATAATGCCCAAAGCCAGAACGGATGCACGCTCAAGCGCACCACCAGAGAACATGTTGAACATTTCTACAATGGTGCCTTTTTGTTGCTCGAACAAGTCAGCAAGTACAGCTGGATCGATGCCAGGGATAGGAACGTAAGAACCTAGTCTGAATACAACAATCGCACCTAGTACGAACAACAATCTTGCTTTAAGCTCACTCAAGCCGCTTTTCGCGCCTGAATCCAATCCTGGTTTAGCCATCTAGCTTATTCCTCTACTTTACCGCCAGCAGCTTCAATCGCTTCTTTAGCGCCTTTAGTAACCTTTAACCCGCTTACTGTAACAGCGCGTGATACTTCACCGCTCTTGACAACTTTAACGAACTGGATTTCTTTCTTAACGATACCAGCTGCTTTTAAAGTCTCAAGAGACGCAGTATCACCATCAACCTTCGCGATTTCAGCAAGAGTTACTTGATCAGTAACAAAGCTCTTGCGTGAAGTGAAACCGAACTTCGGAAGACGACGCTGGATAGGCATCTGACCACCTTCGAATCCTGGCTTAACACGGCCACCTGAACGGCTTTTTTGACCTTTGTGACCTACGCCACCTGTTTTACCAAGACCTGAGCCGATACCACGACCAGAACGCTTACCAGTAGGCTTTGAACCTTCGGCTGGAGAAATTGTATTTAAACGCATGTCTTACTCCTCCACTATCTCAACCATGTAATATACACGGTTGATCATGCCACGAACGGCTGGGGTGTCTTCCAGTTCACGAACATGGTTGATTTTACGAAGACCTAAACCTTTAAGCGTAGCTTTGTGCTTTGGCAGACGGCCAATTGCACTTTTGGTTTGCTTTACTTTAATCGTTGCCATGTCTGATTACCCCAAAATTTCTTCTACAGACAATCCACGCTTCGCAGCAACTTTCGCCGGGCTGTTCATTTCTGTCAGCGCGTTGATTGTTGCACGTACAACGTTGATTGGGTTTGTAGAGCCGTAACATTTTGAAAGTACGTTTTGTACACCAGCTACTTCAAGTACTGCACGCATCGCACCACCGGCAATAATACCGGTACCTTCAGATGCTGGCTGCATGTAAACTTTAGAGCCAGAGTGACGACCTTTAATCGGGTGCTGTAACGTGTGACCGTTAAGGTCTACGTCAACCATGTTGCGACGAGCCTTTTCCATTGCTTTTTGGATTGCAGCAGGAACTTCACGTGCCTTACCGTAACCAAAACCAACGCGACCGTTACCGTCACCCACTACTGTCAATGCAGTGAAACTAAAGATACGACCACCTTTAACCACTTTAGATACGCGGTTTACGGCGATCAATTTCTCTAGAAATTCACCATTTTGAACGTCTTGTTTAGCCATTATAAACTCCTAGAACTGAAGACCAGCTTCGCGAGCTGCATCAGCTAATGCTTTAACGCGACCGTGGTATTGGAAACCACTACGATCGAAAGCCACTGTTTTAATGCCTTTCTCAAGCGCGCGCTCTGCGATTGCTTTACCGACTACCGTCGCTGCTTCAGCGTTACCTGTAGACTTAAGATCTTTTGCAAGATCTTTCTCAACAGTTGAAGCCGCTGCTAACACTTCAGAACCGCATGGAGCGATTAGCTGAGCGTAGATGTGGCGAGGTGTACGGTTAACTACCAAGCGATGCGCGGCCAGTTCACGAATTTTTGCTCGTGCGCGAGTAGCGCGACGAATGCGAGCTGTTTTCTTATCCATCGTATCACCCACCTACTTTTTCTTAGCTTCTTTACGACGTACGTGTTCGTCAGCGTAACGTACACCTTTACCTTTGTAAGGCTCTGGTGGACGGTAACCACGAATGTTCGCCGCAACCTGACCAACCACCTGCTTATCGGCGCCTTTAACGACGATTTCAGTTTGGCTAGGAGTTTCAACCGTAATGCCTTCAGGCATTTCGTATACTACAGGGTGAGAGAAACCTAGTGTAAGGTTTAGCTTGGCACCTTGTGCTTGTGCACGGTAACCAACACCTAATAACTGAAGTTTTTTCTCGAAACCTTGTGAAACACCTTGAACCATTGCGTTCAGGATAGAGCGCGCAGTACCAGCCTGTGCCCAACCGTCTACAAAGCCTTCACGTGGAAGTGCTTTAAGTTGGTTCTCTTCCTGTGCAACTTCTACAGCGTCGTTGAAAACGCGGGTCAAAGTGCCTTTACTACCTTTAACAGTAACTTCTTGACCAGAGATAGAAACTTCTACACCTGATACAACGTCTACTGGGGCTTTTGCTATACGTGACATTTCAACTCCTCCGTTATGCTACATAACCGATGATCTCACCGCCCATGCCAGCGTTACGCGCTGCACGGTCAGTCATCACACCTTTAGAAGTCGACACGATAGCTACGCCTAAACCACCCATAACCTTTGGAAGCTCATCTTTTTTCTTATAGATGCGCAGACCAGGACGGCTTACACGTTCGATAGTGTCAATTACTTGCTTGCCTTCGAAGTACTTAAGCGTAACTTCTAAAACAGGCTTAACGTCACCAGAAGCAGCGAAGTCAGTAATATAACCTTCAGCTTTCAATACTTCACAGATTGCAACGCGAAGTTTTGAAGAAGGCATAGTTACAGAAACTTTCTGTGCCATCTGGCCGTTACGGATGCGGGTAAACATATCCGCGATAGGATCTTGCATGCTCATTATCAGCTACTCCTTACCAGCTGGCTTTCTTAAGGCCAGGGACTTCACCGCGCATCGCTGCTTCGCGAAGCTTAATACGGCTAAGACCGAATTTGCGTAGGTAACCATGTGGACGACCAGTTACACGGCAACGGTTACGTTGACGTGAAGAACTAGAGTCACGTGGCAGTTGTTGTAGCTTCAGAACAGCGTCCCAACGCTCTTCTTCAGAAACGTTAACATCGCTGATAATCGCTTTAAGTGCGGCGCGCTTCTCAGCATACTTAGCTACTAGCTTAGTACGCTTAGCTTCGCGTGCCTTCATTGATTCTTTTGCCATAACCCTACACCCCTACTTTTTGAATGGGAAGTTAAACGCGTCCAGCAGAGCACGTGCTTCTTCATTTGTATTCGCACTGGTAGTGATAGTGATATCCATACCGCGAACCTTATCCACTTTATCGAAATCGATTTCAGGGAAAATGATTTGCTCACGCACGCCCATGCTGTAGTTACCACGTCCGTCGAATGATTTAGGATTCAAACCACGGAAGTCGCGAACACGTGGAATAGCGATTGAAATCAAACGCTCTAGGAATTCCCACATACGCTCGCCGCGTAGGGTTACTTTACAGCCAATCGGATAACCTTCACGGATTTTAAAACCCGCTACTGATTTTCTAGCAACTGTAACAACAGGCTTCTGACCGGCGATAGCCGTCATGTCAGCTTGAGCATTCTCAAGTACCTTTTTGTCAGCAACTGCTTCACCTAAACCCATGTTTAGAGTGATTTTTTCAATCCGAGGGACTTGCATGACGCTTTTGTACCCGAACTGCTTAGCAAGTTCAGCTACTACTGTTTCTTTATAGAAATCATGCAGTTTCGCCATCGTACTCTCCAATATAATTAAACAAGTTCGCCGTTAGACTTGAAGAAACGTACTTTCTTCTCATCTTCAAAACGGAAACCAACGCGATCTGCTTTGCCCGTTGCCGGGTTAACAATCGCAACATTAGAAACGTGAATAGAAGCTTCTTTCTCAACGATGCCACCAGCTACGCCCAATTGTGGGTTTGGCTTAGTGTGCTTCTTAACGAGATTAACGCCTTCTACAATTACACGGTTGTCAGCAATAAGCACTTTAAGGACTTTGCCTTGTTTGCCTTTGTCTTTACCCGCTAATACGACTACTTCATCATCACGACGAATTTTATTAGCCATTATCGTGACTCCTTATAGTACCTCTGGGGCCAATGAGATGATTTTCATGAAGTTTTCACTTCTCAACTCACGGGTAACCGGGCCAAAGATACGCGTACCAATTGGTTGCTTGTTAGCATTAAGCATAACAGCCGCGTTACCGTCAAAACGAATGGTAGAACCATCTGCACGACGAACGCCTTTTCTAGTACGCACCACCACTGCATTCAGTACGTCACCTTTTTTAACTTTACCGCGAGGAATTGCTTCCTTAACAGTAACTTTGATGATGTCACCGATACCTGCATAACGGCGATGCGAGCCACCAAGAACCTTAATACACTGAACCCTGCGAGCGCCGCTGTTGTCTGCAACGTCCAGGTTAGTTTGCATTTGGATCATGTTAGTGCTCCGCTCTTAAAATTAAGACTCTCCCGAGTCGTTAGTGCTGCTAAAAACAACTGGATGTCGTTGCTTTTATATACATACCCCCATAAAAAGGGCGCGAAATAATAACAGAAAAGTTTTGGAAGTGATAGCGGTAAATTGAATTATTTTTAAACTATGTGCGCAATAAAAAAGCCCCGACCAAAAGCCGGGGCTGATAACCTCGTCATCGGTTGTCAAGCAGGATTTTTTAGGCGATTTTCATTGCTAACAAGCTGTTTACTCAAGTGCCTGAAAAGGCATTCTTTCAGCCGACTTACACCAACAGGTTTAGATATGAAGTCGTTCATGCCTGATTTCAAGCATTTTTCTTTGTCACCGGTTAATGCGTTAGCGGTTAGCGCAATAATAGGGATTTCACGTGTCTCGTTTCCCATCTCTCTGATGTGTTTGGTTGCTTCTATTCCATCCATTACAGGCATATGACAGTCCATCAATATAATACTATAAGGAGACTTTTCTTTTAAAGCGCCTTTGACTTTATCTAAAGCCTCTTCGCCGTTTTCGGCCAAATCTGCACTAATGCCTATCTCTTTCAATTGCTCTTTAATAACGAGTTGATTTATTTCATTATCTTCTACTATAAGAGCTTTAAACGCGCTTAGTTCTCTTTTAGACGGAATATAGACGGGATTATGACCGCACGCTTTTTCTGCAACGGCCCCTGCGTTAGCATCGTCTAACATGAGGGTTACAATAAACCGTGCTCCAACGCCCAAATTGCTAGACACTTCTACCTTACCATCGTAATGCTCAGCGATTTGACTCACAATAGACAAGCCCAAGCCTGTTCCACCGTATCTACGCTGCGTAGAACTCTCAGCTTGAGTGAACGGTGAAAATATCAATTTTTGCTGCTGCTCACTAATGCCTATTCCTGAATCGGTCACAATTAATTTAACGCAAAATCGACCTTTTCCGTAACGGGTGCTCTTGGTTTCAACCGAAACTTTTCCTTCTTTTGTAAACTTAATAGCATTGTTGAGTAGGTTGATCAAAATCTGCCCAACTCTTAATTTATCAGCAATAAAGGTTTTGCCCTCAACTCCCTTAGTGTTTACTAAAAGCTCTATCCCTTTTTCGTGAGCAAGCCTTGTAAACATAGGAATCTGCTCTTCGATTACATCAGCAAGGTTGATAGGCGATTCCTCGAAAGACATATTGCCGGAGTCAATCTTAGAGAAATCCAATATGTCATTAACAATATTGAGCAGGGACTCGGCACTTCTTATTGCGATGCTAGCATACTCAAATTGCTTGGCGTTAAGAGACGTACTCATAAGCGATTCTAACATGCCCTGCACGCCATGGATGGGGGTACGAATCTCATGGCTCATATTGGCAAGAAACTCGCTTCTTGCTTTCAGGGCGTTTTCTGCCATGTCCGTTTTTTGCTGCAGCATGACCTTGTCCATATGAAGCTGTGTAATGTCGACAGTTGCACCAATTACCTTTACGCAGCGCCCGTTTTCTATGACGGGATGAGCTCGGCTTTGCAACCAGCGGGTTTCTCCCGCATCGGTGCGAACTTCAAGCTCATAGGAGAAGTCTTCGCCTGTTTTTATCATATGATTGAATTGGTCGACATAGGTAGTACGCTGCTCGTCACCAACCACAAATTTGATCACGTCTTCTGGCTTAACTACCTTCTCACCATGCACATGCAGCATTCGCTTGAGCGCACCTGACCAAATCAATGCGCCAGTATCAACATTTAACTCCCATGTACCTACACCAGCGAGGTTAGTTACCTGATGTAATAATGAGTTTCGTTCTTCTAGCACTGCTTTTTGTGCATTAAGGTTATTCATCGCTTGTTGGCGCTCTAATTCATTACCAATCCACGAAGCAAGTAAAAGTAAATAATCCGTTTCAATTGATGTAAAAGGCCTTTCCCGTGGGCTAAGGGATGAAAAGTTTACTGTACCGAAAAATTCACCATGTACTCGAACTGGCGACGCTAGATAACTTTTTAACGTGTACTTCTCAAAGCACGGATGTGACGCACCTGGCGTTTCGTCTATATTGTGATAAGCCACTACAGCATCTTTGTTCACCACGTCAGCGCAGTAAGTGTCTAACAACGCGAAGGCCTTATTTAATGGAATACCATTATCTGGGGGGAACACACTAAGAACACGGTAATTATCGCCTTGAATATTACTGACAATCCCTGTTTCCAACCCGAGTATTTCCGTACCTATGCATAGTAGGCTTTCAAGCTTTCTATTAAATGAAAGCGCGTTGTCATTTGATATGGTTTGTAGTTCTTGAATAATACTCATGAGGATTTTAGCCCTCCCAGACTGCAAATAAAAAAGGCCAATATGCTTAATATTGACCTTTTAAATTTATGAGATATTTCAAGAGATGAAAGTTTTCTCTCTTATCAATTAGTATAAAAAAAACACTAACCGATTAATAAAGCACGTTAATTTCATACCCCGTTGGCGTATCCGCTGGCTCAACGGTAACTATGTAGTTTTCTTCCTCTGTAAAACCAAACAGCGCGGTTCTATCAAGCAGTACTTGCTCTTCGTTACCATCTTCGTAAACGGCAATCACTTCATAATAATCTGAAGGGAGGACTTCACTGGTACTTTCAGCAAATTCTAGGTTTTGTACATCGTACTCTGCAGTATCAATGGTTTCGTCGTTTCTTACCAAGTAAAAGTCTACATCATCAAAGTCGCTCACTAAGTTGATGAAGTTTACTGTTTTATCATAGGCCTGAGGCAGACCACTTTCTACAAACGTCGCTGCACCTAATTTGTTGTTTGTGTTGTAAATGAGGATAGCTTTACTCTCACCCTGATTAAGCGTAATTAGCTTGTTACTCAGTGATGTAACTGTACCTGATGGGTCGGTTACCGTAACGCGATAGTCACCATAGCGGATAGTGCTAAACTCCGATAGCTCACCAGCAGCAAGCGTAAAACTCACGTCTTCTTCATCAGTGTTTCCACCAAAGGTAACCTGAAGCTCTGCATCTAGATTCGTAGAGTTGTAAATACGGTACTGAGAATCAGCTTCAACGTCCGTAAGCGCTGTTACTGAAGACGAGTTTAGGATAGTGTCCACCACTAACCCTTCCTGAATTGCACCACTTACATCGCGCAGTGTTAACAGATACTCAGTTTCGTATACAAAGTCGATGGTTTGTGACTCAAATACTACCACGTCACTTCCTGGCTCGGTTAAATAAATAGTGTACTCACCTTCATCGAAATAGTCGCTGTCATCATCCGCATCCCAGAATTCAAATTCAATCATGTCACTTGTTGTGACCGTACCTAGAAAGTTTGCCGCTTCAAACGGGTCACCAGACTCACTCAAATAGAAATCATAAGACGATTCATCTGCGGCTACTGACAAAGCAAACAAACGAAAGTGATCTTCCATTGTTTCGCGCTCATAAGAGTAAGTAGTAAAAACAGGGTTACTAAAATCTCCGCTCATTATGATAATGGTTTTATAACCTGTTTTCAGGTTAACGGTGATTTCGTCAATAAGTACTTCTTGGTCGTCTGAATCAGTCCGTATGAACTCCAGTTCTAGTTCACCATCATCCATAGAGTACATTGATGTAGTGTCGCCAAATTGAGCAGATCCCATGCTATCGCCATCGACTTCACGCATTACTACGTTTGCTCCATTGGGTGAAGCGTTGTAAAACTGAATGTAAGCATACGAATAATCTGAGCTACTGCTGTCTGAGCTACCGCAAGCGGTAAGTCCCAGCAATGAAATAAGCCCGATTGCCACCGCTTTGAACCATGTTCCACTAAGCAGAGTTTGAGAGGTCAATTGCATAAATTGAAAGTCCTTTGATGTTGTTCTTGATTGGATAAAGCCTGCGTTGAAACGAGTAGGCACATGTAGAGAGTGCTTAACTTGGCACGCACAATACAATGATATGGCTAAGTTAAAAGGGGTTAGTTCGGGGCTTTACGCTATCTTTGCAAACACCAACATTTTTTATAAAAGCTTTACAATTTGATACATCAAAAAGGTTGAAGTCGCCTTATTAAATAAGCGGCGAATAAACATAAAAAAGCCTGCATAAGCAGGCTTAAGGGTTGTTTTAAAGAGACGCGTACAACTACTCGTAAGAGTAAGAAAGTGTGACGCCACTATATGAGGCGTAAGCACGAATACCAATGTGCCATGTACCTGACGACGGCGCATCAAATGTACACACTTCGCTGTTAGCATCTTGATAGGGACGGCAATCGTAGCTGTTTATTTCTGGCTGCGAACCAAACTTTACGTAAAGATCGGCATCACCAGAACCACCAGAGGTACGAATAGTCATCTGCGTTACACCTTCAGGGATAGTCCAAGTGTAACGATCCCAGCTATTGCGAGTACCTGAAAGGTTTGATAACTCGCCCGATACTGGCTCTACGCCAGGCTCAGAGCCGTCACCGCCACCGTCGCCATTTCCACTACCGTCACAACCATTAGTATTCAGGTAATTATACGCATCTGCCAACTGCATTAAGCCATAGCCATAAAAATTATCGCGGCCAGCACTGCCTTTATCTTCAGCCGTTGCGGTAAGTGCGCTACGAATCTGGTTATTCGAACACTGCGGAAAGTAACTCCATACTAATGCTGCACCACCAGCAACATGCGGAGTAGCCATTGATGTGCCGCTTAGCGAAGCATAGGTGTTGGTGGGATAAGTAGACTGTACAGCACTTCCTGGTGCCGCAATTTCAACTTGATCATTATATTGGCTGTAACTTGCACGATTCTCGTTTGAGTCTACCGCCGCAACCGACATCACCGCGTCGTAAGACGCTGGGTAAGATTTTGCACTATTACCATCGTTACCTGCCGCTGCAACTAACAATATGCCTGCATTCGTAAAGCTCTCCATTGCATTTCGCTCGGTGGTTGATGCGCTCCCGCCACCTAAGCTCATATTTACAACGTCAGAGCCCGCGTTCTGACATTGAGTGATAGCATCAATTAAGTCAGACGCGTACGTCCACTGGCCGTTATCGTTAAAGATTTTAACGATATGCATGTCTACACCTGGGTATACACCAATCACACCTTCGTTGTTATCGTATGCGCCAATCGTTCCCGCTACGTGGGTACCGTGACCGTTGCCGTCGTTATACCAGTTACCGACAGCACTGTTGTTTGCCTGCCCCGTCACGCCATCGTTTGTTCCCGGAAGGTCTGGGTGGCCTAGGTTATAACCTGTATCAATGATGCAGACTTTTCGAGCCGTCGTATCTGATTGTGCAAATTGATTCGCCTGGACCATGGTGTAGCCGTATGGTGTGTTTTGCGCCATAAGGTAACGACGAACGTCCTCTTCAATGCTTTCTACATTTGGGTTTTTACGAAGCTTGTTGAGCGCAGATTTACTCATAGTAGCCGCTACCAATTTATGCTTCTTTAGCGCTTTTTTAATCGAACCTCCGGCCTTTCTAATCTCAGATTTAGCAGATACGATATCGAAAGGTTTTTTACCTTTCGATTTAGAGGTTGTGACTTGACCTTTACCCTTTGATGCACGTACTTCAACCGTTTCACTGGCCATCTCATCTTTGAACTTGACGATGTAACGCCCTTGGTCAGCGATAACTAAACGATCGGCTGTCAATCGGTTACCTAATGTTTGTTTGAGGGTTTGAGGTTTTTCCTCAACTTTTACCAGGCCTTCGCCTGCTGCCATTGCTGAATGACCCATTAAGCTCAGTGATACAGCTAGAGCCGCTGCTGTTAAGCATGTGTGAATCTTATTTGATTTTGAGTTCAAAATTTATTTCCTGTTTTATCTGTCCTGTTAACTTCAACACTGTTTTATTCCGTGCTTTAGAAGTTATTTGTTATTAAGCGACATACAGGTATAACCATTACCTCATACGAAAAGCTCACCCATGGCGACCGACGCAACTGCGTTACAATGACCTACCCGTTTGTCAGGCATGTAAATAAACGGTATTCCCAATTTAAATACACAATTGATATTAGGCGTAGAGTAGGGCTGTTACGTATATTGCCTAAAACTTGGCGAGCATTTTCCATACCTTTAAACGTGCACAAAAAACCGTACAACTTATAAAAAGCACGTCGTATATATATTTCAGGAAAATTAAGGGTAGGAATACAAAACCAAATTTAATATTGTCCTTACATATTTAAATGTAACAAAATATTAAACGCCTATAAGTTTTGCTTAAATATAAAAATGCGTGTGAGGCTATTGGTTCACACGCATTCATCAGAAACACCATCAGTGGCCATAAAGACTGTCTAAGTTAAGACATCAATTTTTATAAACCGCGCTGTCTTACAATTTCGTATAAACACACGCCAGTAGCTACCGACACGTTCAAGCTGGTCACGCTGCCCGCCATCGGAAGTTTCACCAGTTCATCACACGTTTCTTTGGTAAGCCTACGCATGCCTTTGCCTTCGGCCCCCATTACCAGCGCTGTTGGGCCTTTAAGGTCTGCATCGTAAAGGGTTTTGTCGGTTTCACCGGCAGTGCCAACAATCCAAAGTCCTTTGTCTTGAAGGTGCTTTAAGGTTCTAGCAAGGTTTGTAATTTGAATTAGCGGCATAACCTCCGCCGCGCCACAGGCTACTTTCCTTACCGTGCCGTTTAAACTTGCCGACTTATCTTTCGGTACCACAACAGCGTGTACACCCGCACCATCAGCCGTGCGTAAGCATGCACCTAGATTATGAGGGTCAGTAATACCGTCTAACACCAAAATTAGCGGCTGTGATTCTCGCTCAAGAATTTTATCAAGGTCAGCTTCATCCATAACGCGCGCGGGCTTCGCTTTAGCAACAACACCTTGATGCTGCTCGCCATTAACCTTTTCGTCCAACGCTTTGCGCTGACTGAACTGAACTGAAATTCCGAAACGGCGCGCCTGGTTAACAATGTTGGTTAAGCGTTCATCATTACGCCCTTTTAAAACCCACACTTCCATCACACGCTCTGGTTCTTTCTCAAGTACCGACTGCATGGCATGTAAACCGTATAACCATTCTTGCTGCGCCATTTAACGCTTACCTCTTTTATTCAATGACAGTGTTTTGCCGCTGCTACCGCCTTTTGCGCTGCCGCGACTTGACGATTTTCCACTGCTTCGACTAGGCGAGCTTGAGCCGCCTTTACCTCTGCTCCCTTTCTTGTCAGAACGCGAGCCTTTGCCAGAGCGTGGTTTATTATCAAAACGAGTAGGTTTGTCTGAAGCCTTTTTCGCAGACCTCACTTTTACCTTCTTGCCTTTAGCCGAGCGCAGCATAGACTTATCGAGTAATAAATCAATCTTTCTTTCATCAAGATTCACGGCTGCCACTGTCACTTCAACCGTATCGCCAAGTCTGAATTGTCGATGGCCCGACTCACCGACCAACGCTTGTTTTACGTCATCATAGTGATAATAGTCGTCATCTAGTGATGTAATATGTACCAAGCCGTCGATATGATATTCGGTAAGACGTATAAATAAGCCAAAATTAGTGACCGAGCTAACCACACCTTCAAAGGTATCGCCTACGTGATCGAGCATAAATTCGCACTTCAACCAGTCTGCCACATCACGAGTTGCATCATCGGCACGGCGTTCGGTCATTGAACACTGTTCACCTAGCTGTTCAATTTCCTCAACGGTATAGTTTTTTGCGCCACTCACCGCTTTTTTACCCTGCTGTTTAGCAATAATGCCTTTTAGTGCACGGTGCACCACTAAGTCTGGGTATCGGCGAATAGGTGACGTAAAGTGAGCATACGCTTCTAACGCCAAACCAAAGTGACCAACATTCTCGCCATCATAAACCGCTTGCTTCATAGAGCGCAGCAGCATGGTTTGAATAAGCTCTTCGTCTACCCGCCCGCGCGTTTTAAGCACCACATCGGTAAATGCGGCCGGCTCGGCATCTTCAACAATGCGATGAGGAATGCCTATTTCACTTAAGTAACTGGTAAATGCGGTAAGCCTATCGGCATCTGGTTTGTCGTGCACACGATATAGCGCTGGTGCTTCATGCTTTTCAAGCATTAGGGCTGCACTCACGTTGGCCATGATCATGCACTCTTCAATAAGCTTGTGTGCGTCGTTACGCACCAGAGGCACAATATTTTCTATCTTGCGCTGTGCGTTAAACACGAATTTCACTTCTTGCGTTTCAAACTCAATGGCTCCACGCTTGGCCCGGGCTTTTTTGAGCGCGCGGTATAAGTCGTGGAGATTACGTAAATGAGGTACATGAGTTTCGTAACGCTGATGAAGTTCTTTGTCGCCCTGAAGAATATTCCACACTTTGGTGTAGGTTAAACGGGCATGTGAGTTCATAACCGCTTCGTAAAACTGAAACTCTTCCAGTTTCCCATTCGCGCTAATCGTCATTTCACATACCATACACAAACGGTCAACTTCAGGGTTTAATGAACACAATCCGTTAGACAGTACTTCTGGCAGCATAGGAATAACTTGGTCAGGAAAATATACCGAGTTACCGCGTTGCTGTGCTTCATCGTCAAGGGCAGAGCCTGTTCTTACATAGTGGCTTACATCGGCAATAGCGACCCAAAGCTGCCAGCCACCGTCGTCCAGTGGTTCGCAATATACCGCATCATCAAAGTCGCGGGCGTCTTCTCCGTCAATGGTAACCAGGGGAAGCTGGCGTAGATCAATACGACCTTCTTTAGCGTCATCTGGCACCTGGTCGGTCAGCTTTTCCACCTGCTTGGTTACACCGTTTGGCCACTGGTGCGGAATATCAAATGTGCGAAGGGCCATTTCAATTTCCATACCTGGCGCCATATGTTCACCAAGCACTTCAACAATTTTACCCACCGGGCTCATTTTTCGGCGTGGACGCTGTGTAAGCTCAACCACTACCACCTGTCCCATTCGGGCCCCATGTGTGCTTTCCGGTGGTATGACAATTTCATGCTGCAAACGGCTGTCATCTGGCACAACCATGCCAAACCCTTGCTCGACAAAATAGCGGCCAACAATTGGCTCGCTGCGGGGCTCGATGACTTGCGTCACAAACGCTTCTTTTCTGCCTCGGCGATCGGTACCGCTAATGCGCGCTTCTACTACATCGTCGTGTAGAAACAAATTCATTTGCCCTGCACTTATAAATAAATCACCGCTTTTATCTTCAGGACGCAAAAAGCCGTAACCGTCTCGATGACCAATAATTCGACCTTTAATGAGCTCGTCGCGGTTTTGAAGTACGTACTTCTTCTGTTTGGTAAATTGAACCTGCCCTTCGCGTTCCATAGCACGCAGTCGGCGCTGAATTCCAATTCTCGCATCTTCGTCGAAGGCACTCACCAAGTTACAGATGTCAAGAAACGACAAAGGCTTGTCATGCTCTTTTAACAAGTTCATTAAATATTCACGGCTGGCTACCGGATTTTCGTACTTTTCTTTCTCGCGCTGATAATGCGGATCATCACTCATGTATTTTAAATTTACCTTTCGTGTTTTTTTCAACGTGTTTTCGTTTGTGTCTTAGCTCTTCAAAGCGCTGTAGAAAACATAAATATGATTGTTTAGACACACAAACCATTTTGGGTTCATGTGGTTATTTGCTGCACAGTATAACAGTATTTGCAGTAAAAGAATGTGCGTTATTGTGGATTCACAACCTGACATCTCAATGTCATAAACACTCGGTATAAAAATGGACTTTCGTTTTTGTTGCACGGGCGTTCAACAAAACAATTAAGACCCAAATCCCTACAAACCTTACAAAGAGCAGGCATATGGATAGAAGAACGTTTATAAAACTGTCGTCATTCGCAGGTGCGAGTGTGGCAGTGTCGGCAGGACTAGCGGGCTGTACAGTTAGCAATACGGCAAATAACCAACCACGAACTAACGCAACCTTTACTCATGGCGTGGCAAGTGGCGACCCGTTAAAAGACGCCGTGATTATTTGGACACGAGCAGTACCTACTCCAGACTCGGGGTCAGGTTTAGTTAGCGCCGATATCATGTGGGAAATGGCAAGCGATGCCGATTTTGCCAACGTGATAAGTAGCGGCATTGTTGAAGCCAAAGCAACTCATGACTTTACGGTAAAAGTAGACGTAGCAGGTCTTACTCCAGATAGCCGTTATTTTTACCGTTTCAAAAGCGCCAATAATACAAGCCCAATAGGTGAAACCCGTACACTGCCAGAAACCGATGTGTCTAATGTGACGTTCGGCATATTTTCTTGCTCTAACTACCCTGCAGGCTTTTTCACACCTTATAAGGAAGCTGCGAAAGACGACAATATCGACTACGTATTACACCTTGGTGACTACATTTATGAATACGATGGAAAGGGTTACGCTACGGAGCACGCTAAGGAAATTGGCAGAACTTTTGCCCCCGATAATGATACCGAGCTTTATACGCTAATCGACTATCGCAAGCGCTATGCGCTATACCGTACGGATGAGGGCCTGCTTGCGTTACATCAAAATAAGCCGTTTATCGTGGTATGGGATGATCACGAGATTACCAACGACACCTACAAAGATGGGGCTGAAAATCACCAAGAGGATGAAGGCGATTTTTATGCACGTCGTGCAGCGGCCGTACAAGCTTATTATGAATGGCTGCCTATTCGCCCGCCATTTGGCACTGAGCGATTGGAAATATACCGTCAGTTTACCTTTGGCAACCTACTCGATCTATACATGCTTGATACCCGCGTACTTGCGCGCGACAAACAGCTTGAATACGCCAACTATCGCGATGCGGAAACAAAAGCCTTTGACCAAGCACGTTTTATGAAAGACATCGGCAACCCGAGCCGCGGGCTTCTTGGAGAAACTCAGCGTAACTGGCTACATTCGTCTATGCAGCAAAGTCAGGCAAAATGGCAGGTATTAGGGCAACAGCTGTTAATAGGTCGCATGCTCTTCCCTGTATCTATATTCAACGGCGTTGAACGTAAAGCAATACCTGCCCATGTACACAAACTGGCGAATATTCAACGCAAACAAATGCAAGGTGGCACACTCAGTGAACAAGAGCTTGCCTTAATTAATACAGTAATGCCATACAACTTAGACGCATGGGATGGCTACCCCATAGAACGAGAGCAGGTACTGATGCAGCTGAAGTCTATCGGTAAGCCAGTAATAGCTTTGGCGGGAGATACGCATAACGCCTGGCACAACAAATTAACCCTAAAAGATGGATCGGAAGTGGGCGTGGAACTAGCCACGCCAGGTGTCACATCGCCAGGTATGGAACACTATTTAAGTATGGATGATGACATGGCGAGACAGCTTGCTGATGACCTACCCCTTCTTATTGAAGACTTGCAATACTGTAATCTTCACCAGCGCGGTTTTATGACATTAACCGTCAGCCAAGACAGTGCCACAGCCACTTGGCACTATGTTGATGCGATTTTGACTAAGGCAGGAAAAGTGGTTAATACGCATAGCTATGAGATAAACGCTTGATAAAGGCTATTTATTAAGACGGAATAAGCCGCATGCTTGCGGCTTTACTTTATGAAGTCATTTTTTAATTAAATAAGTAAACGCGCTTAATTGAATGCAGCGCGTTTACTCCTTGCCAACCTTAAAACTCGTAGTAAACACGCACACCGGCAATGCGAGGCATTCCGCGAACAAAGGTAGGAATACCCAAGCCACCACCGGTGTTCCCTGCATCAATCAAGAACTCTTTATCAAATAGGTTGTTCACGTAAAACTCGTAAGCAAACTTACTGTTGTCTTGAAGCAGCTTCACCGATACATCAGTCAATGAGTAAGTATCTTGAGAAAGACCAGGGTAGTTGCTGCTTTCAAAGAACACTTCTGACTGGAAGCTGGTAAGCCAGTTAACATCAATGTCAAAACTGTCCATATTGAATACTTTGTTGATGTTTATCGCGCCGCTGACTTCTGGCGCTAAACGGAACTTATTGCCACCGTACTGGAACTCTGAACCATCAGCCGTGTTATCCGCAAATTCCGCGTCTAAGAATCCAAGGCTTGCTGTAAGCGTCAACGTTTCACTGTAATTATAGGTCGCCATGCCTTCAATTCCCGACATGGTCGAGTCGCCCACCGTTACAGTAATAGACTGTAACGTCTCTGCGTCGGTAAAGCTTTGTTGATAATCGCTGTATTCGTAGGTAAAAATGGCACCTGAGAACAGGAAGTTGGCACTTTGATATTTAATACCTAAATCGTAGCTGTCTACTATTTCAGGTTTAGTCACAGTAACCCCCCCCGCATTTGCATCAACAACCGGCGAACGACGGCCTTTGGCGTAGTTCGCGTATACGTTCCAGTTGTTATTAATATCATAGCTCACGGCAAAGCGCGGCAAGGTATCGTTAAAGTCACGTTCGGCATCGAACGTAAATGTACCGTCTTCAGTAGTATAAGTATTACGGGTATAACGTGTTTCGTCGATATAGCGCACGCCAGCAGTAATGTTGATGTCGTCGGTCACAAAATACGACACTTCAGCAACATAAGACGCTATGTCTAGCTCAGCTTCAAATATAAACGGCCCTTGTATCAGAATAGGCGGCAATGTAGGGTTGGAAATAGGAGAGCCATCTTCATTAAATAGCTGCGAGACTAACATCGCACGCAGTGCTTCAATGTCTTCTAACGATGCATCAGTAGCGATATTCTGATTAAGCGGAATGTTTGAGGTGGCCTCAAGCTGTGCTTTTACCGCATCGAAGGTACCACGTACAAATGGGTCTACCATCACATAATAGGGCAAAATAGAATCGTCTTGAGTAATGGACGCACCTACAAACGCGGCCAGCTTATCACCCGAGTCATACACTAAACGCATTGACGCACCTTTAAGTGTAGCGTCGTTATCGAAATAGGCATCTTGAATACGCAAGGCAGAACCGTCGGCATCAAAGCCTTCGCTTACTTCTACATCTTTATAATATGCGTCGGCGTGAAGGCTAAGCATTTGGTTAACGTCGTAGTTAACCGTTAAGTCGTAAGCTTGAAGCGTTCGTTCAATGCCTAGTTCGCTACCCAAGCTAAATTCAGCATCGGTAAAAGGGCTAGTGTCTCCGCCGTTGGGGGCGATTGAGCCTGATTTGAAGGCAATGCCGGGCTGATCGTTGTATTCCATGGCTGCGCGCGCAATGATTTCAAGCTGATCGTAATTCGCTCGCCATGTTGCACGTAGTGCTTGTACTGAAACACCCTGAAGATCTTCGCTGTTGCACGGCACTTCTTCACCAAGATGGTTGTACATATTTGCATTACCGTAATAGGAATCAGCGCTACAGGCATTGTTTTCTACAATGCCGTCCATTTCGCGATAAAGACCCGCTATTCGAAAACTGTGATTGTCGTTGATAGGCTGATTATACATAAACTCAACTTCTTGGCCTTGCTCTGAGTTAAAGCCAACCTGCACTTTGCCCTCTTCTTCGAAGGTGGGAAGATTAGAGTGAATGCTTACTGCACCATTAGCTGCTGCCACACCAAATAGGGTCGGCTGAGGGCCTTTTAATACTTCTACACGGGCAATATCGTAAAGCGCGACACTGGCTACCGTTTTCTTACTGATATCAAAGCCGTCTTGATAGACCGATATACGAGGCGTAGCCGACACTGATGAAACATCGTCAGTTACACCACGAATATTAAAAGACGGTAGGCTTACGGCCTGCTCCTGAATTTGAACGTTTGGTAATATGCGAGAGAGCTCATCGAGCTCCATAATATTGGTACGCTCTAAAAACTCACTGCCTATAACGTCCATAGTAACAGGCACATCCATTACCGACTGCTCACGCATTTGCGCGGTTACTGTTATCTCTTCTATATAATCCCCATCGTTTGCCGTATTAGGGGAGGCTTCTTGTGCAATTGCGGAGGTAGATAGCGCAAAGGCAATAGTTGTTGTAAGCAAAGAGCGCGGATAAACCGTTCTTGGGTTCAGGGGGGACATCAAATCATTCCTTTTATGTGCTATTTTTTTAAGTATTTTTTACAAGCATTTCGCCAGTAGATTGACGATATTGCTTATTGTTAAGAAGAATCAAAGCCCAAGAATGTAGAGCGCTTTTGAGACGGTTAGATGAAGTATCTGTGACATATCGAAGGCAATTTTGTGACAGCACTTTTGCGCCTCAACGTGAAACTAAATAGGAATAAATGCGTACTACAACGTTGTGCAATCTCTATGCACAATAGAACAATATGAGTACAATCCTTTTAAGCAGGATAGAAAGAACTTTTAACTAAAGAGCGAAATGGAGACTGCGATGAAAAAAGTAATGATGGCTACAGCTATTGGCGCTACGACCCTATTAAGTGCTTGTAGTGCAGAGCACGGTACTACTCAATGTACTACTGCACCTGAAGCTGAGTGGCAAAACCAAGATGCATTTCAGGCCCAGCTATTAGCGCAGGGTTATAAAATCAACGAGTTCAAAGTAACTGGCGGGAATTGTTACGAAATCTACGGCTTCGACAAAGAAGAAAACAAAGTTGAAATTTACTTCAACCCGGTTGATGGCAGCATTGTTAAGAAAGAAATGCATTAAGTGTGCTTTTGCAAGCAATACATAAATGCTTTTAGGTCTAGTAAAAACGCTGCAAATTAATGCAGCTTTTTTTTATTAAGTAGTTAGCAACTCGCTATATCAGATTTAATCAGCTCAACCAATTCTTACCTGACCGTCACATTAGCCCAGTACGCCGAAATGCTTTTTATTAACAAGAGCGCACATTGATTTTTCATCACGTAATTACCAGGCAGAATTCGAGGCAGTTGTATCACTGCCTTTCGGTTGGAACTCGCAAACACTAATACGTAAACTAGAGGCACACCGTGTAAAACAGTACGAAATATCCTCTTTATAAAAAGGTGTTATGGAGAACATTCTTAGCATTCTCGAGGCATAAAGAGCATTTTCGTGACAAGTGAAAGCGAGATGGCTTAAGAAGAAAGTTTACGTGTAAGAGCATTTGACCTGAAGAAATATATTGTTTGAATCATTCATGAAAAGAAACAATATTAAAAAATAAGATTTCAACCTATATAAGCCTTTCAAAACTTCTGAAACAGCTGTGTTAAAAGGAGTTAAGCGATTAGATAACTGAGTTAATTTAACTTTTGAAAAAATTATCACCTGATAACAAATCAACATAAATCATTGACTTTTAAAATCTTATTTCAAGTTGCGAACTTTTTTGACACATCGCAAGAAACAAGAAATAGTTTTTGCGCATACTTTTCATGGCGGCATTGTTTTTAGCCCCCTTGTATTAGCAGGGCCTTTTGTGGAGTAAGGCGGAATAGGAACTGCTGCTGGTGTAGCATAGGGAGCGGGCGCGAGCAGCTACTTTGGTGGAAGTGGCTCTCTAGGTGGCGATCTCTATACGTTTTTCAATGATGTGTAAGCATCAGAGATAAAAAATGAAAACAATGGCCTGCTTTTTCTATCGCAGGCTGTTTACTATAAGGTTAATTTTTAGGGAAGAGAGGATTACATATGACCTATACGCATTTTTTCAAATTACTTGCATTCCTTGTTTTATCTATTTCAATTTTTGCTTATTTGCAATCTTACATCGAGGAAGGTGCCCTCATCTCATATCTAGGGTTGACAGTGATATTCTTCGCCTTATCAACGCGTCCGATAGCGCTTAATAAGAACTTTTTTGGGCAATTCAGGAGCGACAGATTTACCTACTATTGCTCTTGTGGATTATTAATGTTGTTTTTTGGTCAAATGTTTTAAAAGCGCCGGCCAAATTCAACAATTAAATGCACAACCTAGCCAGCTGCCATCAGAACTTACTCAGCAATTGGCAATGTTAAGTGCAGAAAAAACACGTATTCAACAGCAATTAACAGAAACGAACGCGCGTGGTGAGATACTAATATCTGCTCCAATATCAGGTCAAGTTACTAACCTCTTCGCCGAAGCTGGTACTACTATGAATGGTCAACTACCTCTAGCTACGATTGTATCGAACAACGGTACGTTAAATGCGATATTGCTTGTACCAACCCAGGCTTTTGGTTTTGTTGAAGCGGGTCAGCAGGCACGGATTAGATTTGACGCATTTCCTCATCAGTGATTTGGCCTTTTTGAAGGCGTTGTGACACACGCAGGAAACTCAATATTGTTGCCGGGTGAGGTGGAAATGCCAGTTAATATCCAAGAACCTGTTTATCGCGTAGAGGTAGCTTTGAGCACCCAAGAAATTCGCGCTTATTGCAACTCGGTTCCTTTACAACCAGGCATGTTACTGAGCGCAGATGTCGTGCTTGAACAACGCAGTTTACTGCATTGGTTGTTTGAGCCAATTTTAAGCCTGAAAGGGCATGTTTAATACCTAAACTCTAAATAATCTCAAGGAGAGATGCTATGCAAGAATTAAAATTTGAGCAACTAGAAGACGTGAATGGTGGTATAGCAGGTGCAGTTTTTCGAGTCATTGCTGGTGGAGTGGCATATGACGCACTAAAATTTGTGGCGAGAGAAGCGATGACACCAAGTGGACGCACAAGCTCTGGTGGTCAGATGCGACGCTATAAAAAATCTACAGCTTATTAATTTCTACTGAATTACTGAATCCAAGCTCTTTTTAAGTCTTTTATTGTTTTATAGCGTTCCTCTGAGTGAGCTTAGTATTTTTATGATTAATGTTAGGTCTAGACAGTGTTATATTTTTTTCGCGGTTGTCTCGTTTTTGTTATGCGTAGCTACGGGTGAAATATATAGGCCATGGGCTTATTTGAATTCATTCAATCACCTCGGCCTGGCTGACTCTGGCACTAGCTACTTTGGTTCAATGACTGCGGTCTTTTATGCTAATATCATCAACCCCTCTCGCATATACTTAGTTAATATCGCATCAGCATTAATTGGTTGCGTTATTTATGAATGCTTACAACAAATGCTAGGGTTGGGTATTTTTGATATCAAAGATATTTTCGCAATTTTACTCGGCGTTGTTACCGCTACAGTGATAATTTTGTTTATTCGTTATAATACGTTTGAAAGATTACAAGTCAATGACCTTGGTGGTTAAGAATAAAATATGGTTAAGGGGATTAAGACTTTAAAAAACCAAAATAAACTGTCGAGTGTTATTTATAGTTGATAATCAATGAAGGTTTGAAAACGAGAGTAGTAGATAAATATTTACCAAAGATTTTTGATTTAAACTTTGTTCTCAGTGGCATAATTAATGGATTAATAGCAGCAACCGGCTCCTTACTAATTGTAAGTTTTATATTTGTTATTTTATCTGCATTGGCTATTGACTTTAATTTTAGAATTACATCATATGACGCCTCTCTTGACGTTGCATTAGGATTAATTATATTTGCCCCCTAATAGAAACTTTCCTACTTAGTTTTCTCGTGAAATTTTTAATGAGGTATAATCTAAGTGTTAACAAGATCAGTTTACTGTCTGCTTTAATCTTTGGCCTACTCCACTCCTTGCAATCACCAGTTAGATTTTTTGGCACCGTTTGGAGTTTCTTTATATTTAGTCGCTGCATATTATTTTGGTGGGAAGAGTCCTTTAAAAAAGCGCTTTTTGCTACATTTCTACCTCATGCGATACTTAATCTAATAGTTTTTTCAGCTATTTCTTTAAATTTGTAGGCTTTAGCGAGCCGCAAATTCAGATAATAAGTGCACCACTCATGGTTAAACGGTGATGAGACGATAAACTGCCTGTTGATGGTATTCTAAAGTCGCCAAACTAGTAGAAGTATTACCATGAGTTACAAGCAGTTGATCGAAGGACAAAGATACCAGATAGAGGCTTACTTACGCGAGGGTTTCAGTTACCGAGAAATTGGGAAACGCCTGAAAAAGAGTCATAGCACTATAAGCCGCGAAGTCAGACGGAACAGAATCAGGGGGAGTCATTACCTGCCCGAAGTTGCGCAGACCAAGGCGTTAAAGCGACGCCAACATGCTGCTAAGTATATGATGCCTGATATTACCGTTACTTTTGTAGAGTTCGGATTGGAGCAAAAGTGGAGCCCAGAGCAAATCGCTGGTGTGGGTAAAATTATCGGCCATAAGGTCAGCCATGAATGGATTTATGGCTATGTTCAACGCGATAAACCAACAGGTGACAAATTTTATAAGAAGCTACGTCACGGTCGACGCAAATACTGTAAAGGCAGTCACGCGAAGCGTGTAATTATTCCAAATCGCGTTGGCGTAGAGTGTCGCCCCGCTATCATGAACAAGAAGAAACGGTTCGGCGATTGGGAAGCCGTTACGGTTTTAGGTAAGCAAGGCACAGGCGCGATTGTCAGCCTTGTTGAACGAAAAAGTAAGCTATATCTGATACGAAAAGTGCCAGCGAAAAGTGCGGCTGATGTCGCTAAAGCTATGGTTGGTATGCTATGGAAATACCGACGCCATGTTCGCACAATCACAGCGGATAAAGGCAGCGAATTCTGCGACCATGAAATGGTAGCCGAAAAGTTGAAAACAGACATTTACTTCGCCACCCCTTATTCATCATGGGAGAGAGGGTTAAATGAAAACTTCAATGGATTACTGCGTCAGTACATACGAAAAGGCACCGATTTACGGACAGTAACAGATAAGCAGATTGCCGAAATTGAAAAGGCATTGAATGCAAGACCTAGAAAGTGCCTAGGCTTTAAGCAGCCTGTTGCAGTGTTCAATGAATTACGAAAGGCTGCTTAATTTAGGAGTGGTGCACTTCGGAGTTGAATTCGCGCGTTATTGGAGAGTAATTAGCGTTGCTGTGCAGATTAATCGCCATACAAGTAAGTTGTGCATAATTAAATGAAGAACATTACGCTACAAGCTGTTAGCTCAGATTCAAGTCTGTAATGAAAAATAAACACTAATCATCCAAAATTTTAAGTGTCGGTAGGATTTCCGACTAGCGCTTGTTTCGACTAAGAGATTTTGCGTAACATTCCTTCTGATTTTTTCATAATGAGTATGCCACTTCATGAATAGCGCTAAATTTTCATATTCGCACGATAGCATTTATATTTGGGATAGGGTTGTTCGACTGTGTCACTGGGGCATTGTTGCCGCGTTTACAATCAATTACTTTATTGCAGAGCCTGGCGGTCTCGTCCATGAAATCATGGGTTACGCGGCAATGGGGCTTCTGACTCTTCGCATCGCTTGGGGAATAAGACGCACAAATAGTAAGAGTGAAAATAGCGATACAGATTTTCACGCAAGCTTTTCCACCATTTCGCTAAGTAAACACGCCTTCAAAACACATATAAGCCATTTGAAGCGAAAGCAACTGCCTGCTAATCACGGCCACAATCCTTTTGGTTGGCTTATGTTCATGGCGGTTATTGCCCTTTTGTTTGGATTAGGCATTACCGGTTTTATGATGGAAGAAATAGATGCCCTTTTTGGCAACAGTGTGCTGGAGTGGACGCACAGTATAATGGCGGATGTGCTATATGGCTGTGTGATAGTGCACATCGCAGCGGTGTTTATTGTGCAATATGTGGGTAATATTCAACTGGTTCGCCCCATGCTTACAGGCTGGCGAAAGCGTTAGGTGGTTGCAGGACCTCTAGGGCCACCTTCCCTTGCTATGTGGTAACCGCTTATTGCTGCTTCAACTATCCAGCGGGCGCTTAGCCTCGCGCACTGCTTTTGGGTGCATTAGCTTTTCTAAGCGAGCCAAGTAAGACGAGATTTGCTGATGCTGTTTTTTATCGTTAGTCACCGAGTTATAAAGCCAGTGGTAAGCATCCTCATAATCATAAGGGCTTCCATAACCTTCCAAAAACAATTCCACCAAATGAATCTGCGCTTTTAGGTTTTTAAGCGCGGCGGCTTCGCGCAAATACACCACTGCGCGAGATTTATCTTGCTGCACAAGTGTACCTTTGGCGTAATAACGCCCAAGCTGCTCGAGTGCCGCAGGTAAACCTTGATTCGCAGCATCTTCCATATAACCAATACCACGAGCAGGTTCAGCGTCTACGCACACGCCCCAAGCCAGCATATCTCCCCACAAAAATTGGTAGGCAGGTATTTTAAGCACATCAGCGCGGGCTTCAATGTCTTGCACTAACTGGCATCGATCCGCCACTACTTTGTCTAAATGTGTATTGGCGTTAATCATTTCGATTAAGGCGTCTTGGCTGTATAGCTGAACTGCACGAAGCTCTTCAATCGTTTCTCCTTCAAAAGAATGAGTGGAAAAGCTCATCGCAGTGGCACTGATAAGTAAGGCTGTGTTTAGAATACGTTTCATAGCAAAAGAGTACGTGTTGATTACAGTGTCTTAGTTAAGGTATCGGCTAATTATAGATTATCTTAACTAAGACATACTTTTCTTTACGAATATACGAATAGATGCGCAAGTATCTGCAGCTAACTACGAGTTGATTTAAGCCTTAACCCGCTCAAACCACATTCAACCCAACGCCAGCCTTTTATTATCAGTGGCTATTTTTTCGTGGGCACATGGCCGATTGAATGTGGCGGGCGTGGTCGGCTAGGTCAATGCCTAAATCTGTTAGGTAACCGCCATCAGACTGGGTGATTAAGCCCTTGGCGTACAGCCTGGATGCTGCGTTCACCATGCTTTGACTCGCATCGTGATGAATTTTTAAACCTTGAAGTAGGCTGTCTGTAGGAAATTTCAGCAACAAATTTAATTCGTCTAGCATGTCCTGATCGAATGAACTCATGTAACCACCTTAGGCAAAAGGGTTAGAGGGTTTAGCGCGCTGGCCGCTACAAAAAATGCTTTGACACAAAAGCCTAAATCGAAGCGCGTATACCAAAGCACTGGTATCCCTAAATTTGTTAATATTCTTAACGCTTTCTTATATCACACCCAAATGGGACCTCTGTAAAGCGTAATTTTTCTGTAAAACGTTTAATCGTGTAAACACAACGCTTACTGATCGGACTTTGGCGCTAAATAGTATATTCTTGCCATAAATTGAGTTTGTGGATGCACCTGCACTGATGAAGTACAAAGATTTACGCGACTTTATTCGCCAGCTAGAAGCTAAAGGTGAATTGGTACGCATTGTCCAGCCCATTGATACCGACCTTGAAATGACAGAGATTGCCGACAGGACGTTGCGTGCCGGCGGCCCTGCGCTGTTATTTGAAAACCCAAAAAACCACGACATGCCTGTATTGGCTAATTTATTTGGTACGCCAGAGCGCGTAGCTATGGGGATGGGTCAAGAGTCTGTTGAAGCATTGCGAGAAGTGGGCAAACTACTGGCTTACTTAAAAGAGCCCGAGCCCCCAAAAGGGCTAAAAGATCTTTGGGAAAAGCTGCCTGTATTTAAGCAAGTGCTTAACATGCCTGCCAAAGTACTTAAAAAAGCCCCTTGTCAGGAAGTGGTGCTTACCGGTGACGACGTGGATTTATCAAAAATTCCGGTACAGCGCTGTTGGCCGGGTGACGCAGCCCCTTTGGTAACATGGGGTTTGAGTGTTACAAAAGGGCCGCATAAAAAGCGCCAGAATTTGGGTATTTACCGTCAGCAGGTTATTGGCAAAAACAAATTAATAATGCGCTGGTTATCGCACCGTGGTGGCGCACTAGATTTTCGTGAGTGGTGCCAAACGCATCCGGGCGAACCTTACCCAGTATCAGTTGCCCTTGGTGCAGATCCAGCAACGATATTAGGGGCCGTTACTCCGGTTCCAGATACCCTTTCTGAATATGCTTTTGCAGGTTTACTTCGTGGTGACAAAACCGAAGTAGTTAAGTCTATTAGTAACGACCTACAAGTGCCTGCCAGCGCCGAGATTGTGCTTGAAGGCTATATCGCACAAGATGAAACTGCACCTGAAGGCCCATACGGCGATCACACCGGCTATTACAATGAGGTAGATGATTTTCCTGTGTTTACCGTTACTCATATAACCCACCGCAAAGACCCTATCTATCATTCAACCTATACAGGCCGTCCACCAGATGAGCCAGCTATCTTAGGTGTTGCGCTAAACGAAGTGTTTGTGCCTATTTTGCAAAAGCAGTTCCCTGAAATCGTAGACTTCTACTTGCCTCCTGAAGGGTGCTCTTATCGCATGGCGGTGGTGACGATGAAGAAACAATACCCGGGCCATGCGAAACGGGTGATGATGGGTGTATGGTCATTCTTGCGCCAGTTCATGTACACCAAATTTGTGATAGTGTGTGATGATGACGTTAACGCGCGTGACTGGAACGATGTTATTTGGGCTATTACTACCCGTATGGACCCAGCCCGCGACACGGTAATGATAGAAAATACGCCTATCGATTACTTGGATTTTGCGTCCCCCGTTTCGGGGCTAGGCTCTAAAATGGGCATGGATGCGACAAACAAGATGCCCGGGGAGACCGACCGTGAGTGGGGCGTACCTATTGTGATGGACGAAGACGTTAAAAAACGTGTTGATGATATTTGGGACAGTCTTGGTATTATGTAGCGACTTTTTTAGCGCTACTTATTTTGTATTAAGCATGCGCTTGTTTTAAAGCGCATGAAAGGCGACACGCTAAGCAAGAAGGTTTAAAGAGAATACATGTCAGAGATTAAGTGTAAGGTTGCAAGCATCACGCCTTTAACCGAAGTGGTACAAAAAGTTGAATTAACGCCAGAAAGCCCGATTGAGTTTAAAGCGGGCCAGTACGCTATGGTGGTAATGGGCGAAAAAGATATGCGTCCATTTTCTATTGCTAATGCCGCGTTTGATAACACCCGCATTGAATTACACATTGGTGCAGAGCCTGGCAACAACTACGCTGGTGAAGTACTAGCGCGCATGCGTTCAGATGGCGAAATTATCGTAAATGTGGGTAATGGCAATGCCTTTTTGCAAAGCAATGGCCTGCCAATGGTGCTTATTGCTGGCGGTACGGGTTTTTCGTATACCTATTCAATTCTTCAAGAGCACCTTAATAGCGGTGATAAAACACCACTTACCCTTTATTGGGGTGGAAAACACGCGGCTGATTTGTATTTAGCCGACAAACTAACTGAGCTAGCTGAAGCAAATGAGCACTTCACTTTTGTTCCAGTAGTCGAGTTTGCTTGCGACGAGTGGAAAGGCAGAACGGGCTGGGTGCATCATGCGGTAATGGCAGACCACGCTGACTTTGCGAACGTTCAGGTTTACGTTGCAGGTCGTTTTGAAATGGCCAAAGTTGTACGCGACGACTTTACTCAACGCGGCTTAAAAGCAGAGAACTTGTTTGGCGACGCGTTTGCGTTTATTTAACCGCAACCGCTATATGCATATTCTGAAAGCCGGCTAAAGCCGGCTTTTTATTGCCTTATACAATTCATTATTAATACCAACTGCCGCTCTACTTTTCAGTCGCGATACCTTGCGATGACTAACCATAAAACACGGTTACTCTAATTGTAGCTTTACCACGTATTCGTTATGGTGAAAAGATAAACACTGGAGAGAACAATGATAAAAAACCTATCCGTCTCGGCTAGCATAAAAGCCAAGATAAAAACTACAACAAGATCAATAAGCCTTATAACTTCTGCCGTACTATTGAGTAGCACAGCCTCTTTCGCAGCATACGCACAAAGCGAGCAGCAGCAAGCGCTTTACGACATCGCTAAAAATGTTTCCGCCGAAAATATTGAAAAAGACATTACCACGCTGGTGAACTTTGGTACACGACATACCCTTTCAGAAACGGAGTCTGACACCCGTGGTATAGGCGCTGCGCGTCGTTGGATTAAATCTGAATTCGATAGAATTTCAGCCGAATGTGGCGGCTGCTTAGAGGTGTACTATCAGTCGGAAGTGATTAGCGGAGAAAAGCGTATTCCCGATCCGGTAGAAGTCGTTAGCGTTATTGCTATTCAACGCGGTACCACTGACCCAGACCGTTACGTAATCATGTCTGGCGATATTGACTCACGGGTATCAGATGTAATGGATTTTACCTCTGACTCGCCGGGTGCAAACGATAACGCATCAGGTGTTGCTGGTACTCTTGAAGCCGCACGAGTGTTGTCAAAGTACAAATTCAACGGCAGTATTGTTTATGCCGCGCTTTCTGGCGAAGAGCAGGGCCTTTTCGGCGGGCGTATTATGGCAAACCAAGCTAAGAAAGACGGCTGGCGAATTAAAGCCGTGCTCAATAATGACATGATAGGCAATATCGAAGGGGTTAACGGTGTGATTAACAACACCACCGCTCGCTTGTTTGCTGAAGGTACACGCGTAACTGAAACGGAAAAAGAAGCGCGCATGCGGCGTTTCACCGGAGGTGAAGTTGACTCACCAAGCCGTAACCTTGCTCGCTATATCGATAAAATCGCTGATAAATACATTGAGAATTTAGACACCATGGTGATTTATCGTTTAGACCGCTTTGGTCGTGGCGGCCATCATCGTCCGTTCAATGACTTGGGCTACCCGGGTATTCGTATTATGGAAACTAATGAAAACTACACCCGCCAGCATCAGGATCTTCGCGTAGAAGACGGTATTGCCTATGGCGACACCTTGGATGGCGTCGACTTTGATTACGCTGCCAAGCTTACTGGCCTTAATGCTGTTTCTCTTGCTGCTATGGCGTGGGCACCGAACCCACCTGCAAACGTAGAAATTGCCGGCGCGGTTCAACCTTCAACATTTTTAAAGTGGGATGCACTAGACGCTGAAGAGAACCCTCAGCTTAAAGGGTACAAAGTATATTGGCGTCATACTGATGCTCCGCAATGGGAATACAGTAAATATGTGGGTAACGTTACCGAGGCCATGCTTGAGAACGTAGTTATCGACAACTACTTTTTTGGCGTTGCTAGTGTGAATAAAGACGGTGTTGAAAGCGTTGTCGTTTATCCAGGTCCTGCGGGAAGTTTTGGAGAATAAGCGTTTAAATTGAGCTTACCTATACGCATCCAATCAAGTTCGTGGCTGTAAGCTGGTAACGAAACCGGCTTATCGTCACGAATGACTTTGCTCAACGAAAACCTGTCTAGACGTCAACATTACGCTCAATATATTGATGTCGCTTACATTTTGTTAATTTAGGCTATTGCGTGTTTATTGGAATTAAGCGAGTAACTGCATTACAGTGTAGTAAATGTATGACGGCAGTTCGGAGTTCACCTTTGGTAAGATTCAGCGCGTTCTCGCTCTCTATTTTCACTCAACGCCTTTCTTTATTGGGTATAAGCCTATCCCTTTGTTGCTTTAATGTTTCGCCATTGCATGCCGCCCCGACTAAATTGGGTGCAACTTCCTTCGAGACATACATCAGCGACGATGGCGAACCTGCTCGAATTAATGCACTGCTTGAAAAGGTGTTTCAAAAGGCAGAGTTGGATATTCAACTTCAGGTAATGCGCCAAGCTTTTCTGGGCAGCTCAGTTTTGACAGGGAAGTTAGACGGCGAATTTGCCTACATCAATTTGGGTGAAAACAGCAACGACTACGTGCTATCAGATATCTACTTACCCGTTTACCTTTACGCGGTAAGTAAAGAAGCGGACGTTGAAGCTATAAAACTTTTTCCTCATTTAAAAGACAATCGCGTCGCTATTGAAAATCGTTTTGCGAATACGCCTTCATTCAGACTGCTGAAAGAGATAAAGTGGTCGCGCAACCCCACCACTTTTGACGCATTTCGCCAACTTGCCGACGATAGAGCACCTTACTTAATTACCACCCAGCTTCTTGCGCGAGAGCTCAACATTTTACTTGCTAACGATAGTGAAGAGACCCTGCACTTTTCAGCAAAGCCTTTAGCAAAAACAGGGTTTCAAATAGCTATCAATAAAAATGCTGCGAGGGCTGAAAGCATTATTGCGAAATTTAACCAATCCGTATCGACATTGCAGAACAGCGGGGAGTTCAATGAGCCTCTCGCGTTAGCTTGGCTTACAAAGGATGTAAATGGCGATGGCGTAGCTGACTTTATTGGGCACAGCAGCATAACTACAAGCACTGACTTAATAGACACAGCCTACTCCCTTGATGGTACGCCTACCTCAGATAACAGCATGTTTTATGTTGACGGTAAGCGGTATACATCTTTGGAAGAGGCTTGCGCAGTACTTTTGGCTAAAGAAAGCTTATCGGTCCGCGAGTCGCTTTTAGACAAAACTGTCTACCAGCAGTTGCTTCGCCGCTGGTAGATGAATTTAAAACACGCCTTTATTGTGATGTTTCTGGTAAGTACATTTCCAAAATTGTTAGCAACTCTTCCCCATCAACCGGCTTAGATACATAGTTATTGAAACCCGCTTTTAGCGCTTTTACTCTGTCAGAAGTATAAGCATAAGCAGTAAGCGCAACCGCGCTAATCTTAGCGATTTCAGGGTTTTGACTAGCTCTCATTTTAAGTATCAAACCTAATCCATCTAATTCTGGCATACCTATATCGGAAAGTAACAAATCAAAAGCTTCTGGCATGTCGTTAAGCTCTTTCCACGCTAGCAACCCGTTTTTAACTACGTTAACGCGAGCACCATTAGATTCTAGAAAGAGTTTTATAAAGTCACGGGCGTCTTGCTCGTCTTCCGCCACCAAGATTCGCAAGCCACTTAAACGCAAAGACTTGGTTAAATCACTGATTTCACTATTTTTGGTTTCGATTATTTCATCATGCAAGCTCAGTGGCGCGATGGGCAGCGTTACATAGAATGTGGTGCCCGTGTTAGGTCCATCACTTTCTGCGTAAATTTCGCCGCCGTGCATTTCAACCAAACTTTTTACGATAGACAAGCCTAACCCAAGACCGATTTTATTGTGAGAGTCATTGCCTTGATAGAAACGCTCGAACACATGCGCCAGTTGCTCGCGAGTCATTCCCTTGCCGTTGTCTTTCACGCGAAACAAATAGTTTGAATGCTCTCTCTTACCACGCACATGTACAGTGCCGCCTTTTGATGTAAATTTGAGCGCATTGCTTAATAAGTTATTTATAACCTGCTTTATGCGTAAATTGTCGCCTAATATCTGGGTATATTCGTCTTCACAATTTATTGAGAGTTGAATATTCTTACTAGCAAAGCCTGCTTCAAATGACTTGGCTACCTCGGAAATAGACGAGGCAATATTTAGCGAATGGGTACTCAATTTCATGGTACCCGAAATAATGCGAGATAAATCTAAGATGTCGTTTATCAAGGCGGCTTGCGTAGATGCGGCGCGTTTGATTACCCCCAGCGCATCTCTCATTCTATCCACATTACCCACATCCATAAGGGCTAAGTCTGTCCACCCAACTATCGAATTAAGCGGTGAACGAAGCTCATGTGAGATACTTGCAAGAAACTGGTCTTTCGCCTTATCCAATTCTTCTAACTTACTGATTTGTTGATCTGAAGAGGCTTTAAGGCTAAGCGCATAGGGGATAAACAAGTGGTCGAAACCATCAATTATTAGCTTATCATCCTCACTCCATTCTACTGACTCATCAGCCACACTTTGTAAGTACAAATCAAAAGAATTACGGGGGGTTAATGACTTACCAATATCCTTTTTAGCCGCGTCTCGACCCGCCCAGCGAATTGTTTTGTCACGCTGTTCTCGAAACCATACGGTGAAGTAACCCAACTTGGCAGATACACAAGAAATGTACATACCGCGTATACCGTTAAGCGAACAGTTTTCAGAAACCTCATCTGCTAACCGGTTAATGGCTATTGACTGTTCTGAATCGCCGATAGAAAACTTGCCTAACAATCGGGTTAAGGTTTTTTCTGAAGGCGTTTTCCCAACAGAGTAATTACCTGTTGGTGTAACTACCGCCATACCACAAGCATCAGCAACTTCCAGCAAAGGGGTTTCCTTGTGCGATATAGCCTCGAGAGGGTTTGAGTAGGAAGTGAGTTGATGCACAATATTGTTCAGCTTACGCTGACGTGCTTGAAACTGCTCTTTCTTGGAATGAAGCGCTTTGGTATGCATTTGCCAGGCATAAAGGTGTCCAAGTGATTCGCAGACTAAACGCTTTTTCTGGTCGACGTATTTGGGCTCACTATTGTGGCAAGCGAGCAGCCCCCACAGCTTTCCTTCGAACACAAGCGATACGGAGAACGATGAACGAATACCCATATTTTTCAAGTAATTAATATGTATAGGTGAAACTGAACGAACCATGGACATAGAAAGATCTATCGGCGTGCGTTGCGCTTCAATTAAAGGTGGCTGTAGAGGCACAGGTTGCTCCTCAACATCAAATACACAACGCACACGGTTCTTAAGGTAGAGTTCTCGAGCTTGTTTAGGAATATCCGATGCAGGAAACTTTAGCCCTTTAAATGAACGCGAGTCTGGTTCAGCTGCTTCTCCGATGACTTCGCCGCAATAGGTATTATCAAACTGATAAACCATCACAACATCGAAGCCGATATAATCTTTAAATACCTCCGCTATCGCATCTGCGACGTCATCAATCGAGTCCTTGTCATCTACGTTAGGTAATAAGGCGCGAATATCTACATCCATTGGCACCCATTGCTGGGCCGCTTCATAACTCAACTGAGGAGTGGGTTCTAACTCTATTACCAGTAAACCATTTGAATCAAATGCAACGCCGCTGCCTTCCTTTTCCCAGTTATCTAGCCAAAGCGCATTTTTTGCAAATTTCCACTGATAGGCGTGGCGAACACTTCCACCTTTTACTGCGTTATGGATAGTTTTGAATGTGGGCGCATCTGCCGAAGGCACATCAATTAGGTCTGTGACTGGTGTTTCTCCTGCCACTATAGCTACTTTAAATAGCTCTTTTATGTTTTCACTAAATACCTGAATTTTTTTGGTATCAGGGTTTATCGCGATGACATATCCAAAGCTCTGAACGCTTTCGATTAAATGAATGGCCTCGTCTTCACAATTTTGAAGTGAAGGCTGTGAGTATTGATTTTGTTGCATTACCTTGCGCCGAGAAATTTGGAAAGCGAACTTTCATGATTAGAGCAGTAAATATCGCCACGATAACAACTTATCGTTAATAAATCATGTAATATCGAAGAGACTTTCTCGATTCACATTCATTAATTAACAAATTAAATATTGCTAATAACGTGCTTTATTATTGCTTTTTTTGATCTGACGCAATAAACTTTCAGTAATTTCTGAAACTTCTGGAATATAAAAATGAAAATGACGCCTTTAATTACTTCTGCGGTGATGCACTTTGGAGAAATGGGAAGTCGCTGGGGTTTTAATCGAACAGTAGGGCAAATTCTTGCACTTATTGTATTAAATGAAGAGCCTATTTCAGCACAAGAGGTTGCCGATGCGCTCAATATCTCTAGAGGCAACACCAGCATGGGTTTAAAAGAGCTTCAGTCATGGCGCTTAGTTAAACAGCACCATGTTCCTGGCGAGAGAAAGGAGTTTTTTATTCCCGCGGGCGATATCTGGACACTGGCGAACCGAGTATTTGAAGAGCGAAGAAAGCGCGAGATAGACCCAACCATGAGTCTACTGCGTGATTTGTTGCTTGACGCACCTGCCAATGAAAAAGAGGCAAGTGCACAACATAAACTGAACGAAATTCACGATTTACTCGAATCAATTACGGCATGGTCTGAAGAGCTTCAAAATCTTGGACCTGAAAAGTTAAACACGTTGATGAAGTTGGGTTCTGGCGTGGGCCGTATGCTTGAGCTTAAGGACAAGCTACTTCCGGGGAAAAACAGCGTTAACTAAGGGGGCCTTCTGTGGATGCATTCTTGCTGTCTCGTTTACAATTTGCGTTAAATATTAGTTTTCATATTTTGTTTCCAACCATCACCATGGCGATGGGCTGGTTTCTATTTTACTTTAAGCTGCGCTCTAATATTTCGGGTCACCCTGTGTGGATGCGTATGTATCGCTTTTGGGTACGTGTCTTTGCCCTAAGCTTCGCCTTGGGTGTAGTAAGCGGCGTCACCATGTCATTTCAGTTTGGTACTAACTGGCCTGGATTTATGGAGAAAGTAGGTAATGTGGCGGGGCCACTACTCGGTTATGAGGTACTTACCGCCTTTTTCTTAGAAGCCACGTTTTTAGGCATCATGCTGTTTGGCATACGCCGTGTTCCGAACTGGCTGCATACGGCTTCAACCCTCATTGTTGCACTTGGCACTACAACCTCTGCGTTCTGGATTTTGGCGCTTAATAGCTGGATGCAAACCCCGCAGGGCTTTGAAGTGGTCGACGGTGTGGTGTATGCCACAAACTGGAAGGAAATTATTTTTAACCCGTCTTTCCCCTACCGCTTTGTACACATGATGTTGGCGTCTGGTCTAACGGCCAGTTTCCTTATAGCCGGCCTTTCAGCCTACCGCATGCTTAAAGGCGACGATAAGCTTGCGCCCAAGCTCGCACTCAAAACAGCTACCTATACGGCAGCAGTGTTAATTCCTCTGCAAATTTTTGCTGGCGACATGCATGGTTTAAATACGCTTGAGCATCAACCTCAAAAGGTAGCAGCGATGGAAGGACTATGGGAAACCACTGAAGGTGCGCCCTTATTGCTTTTTGCAATTCCAGACGAAGAGAGTAAAGAAAATCATTTTGAAGTTCCCATTCCTTATGGTGCAAGCTTAATCCTTACCCATGAGCTTAAAGGCGAGATAAAAGGGCTAAACGAGTTTGAGGGGGAACATCCGCCGGTTGCCCCTGTGTTCTTCGGTTTTAGAGTCATGGTGGGTATGGGCGTGTTGATGCTTGCTGTGTCATGGCTTGGCAGTCTTTATCTTATGCGCAACAAAGACTTCCCCGTTTGGCTTAAACGCACGTTTGCAGGCATGGCGTTTAGCGGCTGGATAGCAACACTAGCAGGCTGGTACGTAACGGAAATAGGCCGTCAGCCCTATTTGGTAAGCGGTGTATTAAGAACCGCTGATGCCGTTACCCAATTACCACCGGCCAATATTGCGCTGTCATTCACGCTCTACCTTGTCATCTATACGGTACTTCTAATCGCATACATGGGAACACTTATGTTGATGTGCAGAAGAGCAGTTGAAATTGAAGAAATAACAACGGAAGAGCGGGAGGTTACTAAGGCAAAAATGCAACCTACTGACCCAGACCCGAGCACGGTTTAAGGAGAGTAAACATGTTTGAAAACGTATCAGCAGAAATGCTCGGAAATATTTATGTGGGTTTACTCGGCCTATCTGTATTGCTATACGCTATTTTAGATGGTTACGACTTGGGAGTGGGTGTACTGATTCCGCCAAGAACAGAAGCGTTTCGCGACGATATGATAGCCTCTATCGGCCCTTACTGGGATGCTAACGAAACTTGGCTTGTGCTTGCCATAGGTCTGCTGCTCATTGCTTTCCCTGAAGCCCATAGTGAGTTTTTACAAACCTTGTACTTGCCAGCAACCTTCATGTTATTAGGGCTTATTTTGCGTGGTGTAGCGTTCGATTTTCGCGCCAAGGTTGTGCAGGTAAAAAAGCGTAAGTGGGATTTGGTATTTAAATACGGTTCGCTTTTGACCACATTGGCTCAAGGTTACATGTTGGGTATTTACGTAACAGGACTTCGCACAGACATTTGGGCACAAGGCTTTGCACTACTCGCAGCATTTGGTGTCACGGCAGCTTACGCGTTTATCGGCTCATGCTGGTTAATACTTAAAGGCGAAGGTGAGCTTCAACAAAAAGCGTATTACTGGGCCAGAAGGGGTTTAGGGGTTCTGGCGGTAGGGATTGTCGCGGTAAGTATCGCAAACCTAACTTTACACGATGATGTGCGAGACTTATGGTTGTCTGCTCCTTGGGGTTATGTACTTTTTGCTATTCCACTGGCGTGTTTCGCGCTCCTAGCACTTTGTGGTGTGTTGCTTAAAAAACTGCCTGACGCGCACGGTAAAGGCGAATGGCTCCCGTTCTTTATCGCACTATTGGTGTTTTTACTTTGCTTCACCGCATTCGGCATAAGCTACTACCCGTTTATTATTCCTGGACAGATGACGGTGATGGATGCGCTTAGTGACGCAAGCTCTCTTCGCTTCTTGCTTGTAGGCGTAGTCATTGTAGTACCTATTATTTTGGCTTATACGGCTATGGTATATAAAATTTTCTCCGGTAAATCAGAGAAACTTTCTTACTACTAGCAATCGTTAATGGGACCGCAGCAGGTCCCAATTACTTGAAACAATAGTGAACATCATTGAAAGTCAGTGGTGTTCACTTACTATCCAGCACTATACTACACGCTATACGTAGCGAGTTTATTGCGGTTCCCGACGCCTTTCCTGTGCTTGTGGCATTTGCGGCGACCCGTATTACCTGCCAACGACCCCGAACTGAAAACATGCGATCAAAATATGATCCTTTGCCTCGAACAATGTATACCAATTAGTAGAGGTCGATTAGTTATGCCTAACCTATCCTTAGCATGTGAACGAAATTTCTAAATTGTTTAATGAAGAATATTTTGTTGACATCAAACTGTAATATTACTATATTTTATTTGGGGCAATTTTTACTAGAAGGAGCCAATACTATGGAAAACGTATTCCATTCGTTCTCACGGTTCTTCAAACGCGCGCACCCCTATACAGTCGCTCACTATATCGGCCGTAAAAATGCGCAGCGTATCTTAGGATGTAAAATTAAAAAGAAATCCAAGATATTTGCCGACCAGCACGTTGAAGACCAAAATCATTAATTTATATGGGGCCCGTCAAACCGGCCCCATTTTTTTAGCTCAGTTTAAATGTATTAACATTTGCCTGAAGCCCTTCCGCCAGCCCAGATAAACTATTCGCTTCACTGTTTACATTTATATTAGCCGCTTCTACTTCATCGCCTAGCATTTGAAAATCGAGTGCACCTTCGCGCGCTAACGACACTTGATCTTTTGCGTGTTGAACCAGTGCTGACGCCTCGTTGCTAACTTCTACTAGCGATAATATACTGTTGCGCCCACCCTCCAACGTGGCAACTAATTCGTTGGCAAGCGCCAGCGCATTGTGCGCCTTATCTTTATTTGATGTCATAGTTTGAACTGAATCGCGAATTGAAAGCACAATCTTTTCTAACATCGCATTAATCTCAACCGTCGATTGATGGGTTCTAGACGCCAATGTACGCACTTCGTCAGCCACTACAGCAAACCCCCTTCCCGATTCACCGGCACGCGCTGCCTCAATAGCAGCATTGAGTGCCAGCAAATTAGTTTGGTCCGCTATTTCTGCAATAGTCTTTACCACGCTAGACACATTTTTTCCGTCGCTTTGTAGTTGATCAAGTTTAGAAGCGGTTTTGTCAATGTCGAAGGTAAGATCGGTAATTGCACGGGCGGTGGCTTCAACGTCTGTTTTACCTTGTGCAATTTGCTCTGCACTGCCTTTTGCTTCACTTGCTGCGCGAACAGATAAGCTAAGGCTTTGTTCCATTTCATCAGACAAGTTATCCATTACAGATACCAACTGCTTGATGTCACCTTGGAAACTAACGATGGCTTGGGATGAGTGTAAAGTCGCGCTATTGAGAGTTTGCGAAGAATGGTTAAGGTTATTTACTGCGTTTTGAAGATCTGTCATTCCCTTTAGAAATACACTCAACAGACCTTGGACACTTTGCGTGATGGCGTGCAGTTCTTTTAAATTTTGATTTGGCAGTTTCGCTTTTAAGTTGCGCGTTTTTGCAATCTCATTAAGATTTTCAGCCATACCTTCAATTGGGTTAGCGATATTGGCTTTCGCAAGTACATAACCTACCACAGACACAATCAGCATAAGTATTATCAAACTCACGATGATCACTTGGCTTGAGTTGAGCTCAGATGAAATAGCCATGGTGCGCATGCTTGCCGCTTTTTCTACACCGTTACGTACCTCAATTAAATGCTCGTTTAGATCTGAAGCGGCAACAGTAATGACTTGAAGATTTTCACGCGCCGCATCCCAGTTTACTGACGATGCAGCCATGGTGCGTTGTAAAGCAGCGGCAGAAGCTACAAGTGCGTCAAACTTTTCCTTTGCCGTATTGCTTCCCATGTAACTAAATTGAGTAAACTGATCAGACGCACTTTGAATTAGCGCATCTTTTTGAGTTTGGTAACTGCTGCTATTAATGGTGGTGCCATACAAAGAATAGGCAATAAGCACTAGCTCTTTACTACTGCTTTGAATGTTATCTATTGCACTTAAGGAAGGCAGTGTTTCTGAAATATACGCTTCAACAAGCCCATCTACTTTGCCATTATTTTTAGTCAATACCACCGCTGCAATAACGGCTACTGCGACCACCAGTAAATAACCTAGCAGAATCCTTTGTTTTATGGTGTTAAACATGTGTTTCCCCTTTTTAATTTGGGCACGCTTTACACATGTTGCATTTCACAGCACCCTATTTTTGCCGCCGACAAACGCAATAAAAAGCACTTGTCCCTGAACAAAAATAGACCGCTAACACTGTTTTTTTATTTCAATTTTATAGCACTAAGTGTGGAGAGTTGCTGTTTGCATAGCAAACTTATATATGAGAAGTGAAAACGCCAGAAGAATGAAATCAAACAGGCGTTTATTCACATATGTACGATACTTTAGTGAGCCAACTTCGACCGTATATATAACAAAAAGCTCCTCTAGCGTTGATAGCTGTTACAGCCACCAAGGCTGGCTAAAGTCTATGTTCTCTGGTGATATCTCAAACTGAAAAGGCGGTTCAAAAACTTTCCAAAATGTTTCGCTTAGGGTTTTATCAATAATTTTTAACTCGCCATTATCGCGATAACGAGAAAGTAATGCACTGTATGCGTCTATTGGCATCATTGGGTTAGACTGCAAAAAAATTACTCTACCACCAAACTCTTCATACATTGCTTTTTCTGTTTGGTATTGCATGACCTGCTTTACCGCAATCTCATTAATAGGTGTAGATGATGTTTCATCCGTCATTTGACTTTCAAACGTTTCAATAAACTTTTCTACAAGCTGTTTGTTAAGTGAAATGCCTTGTTGTTTTGCATAGTTTTCTAACACTTTTTCATAAATTTTATTTGAGGCATTTGCTCGCACCACATAATCGAGCATTTGAGCATAGTTGTCTTTTGCCTGCTGCTTTAGCGTATTGCGCTCTTTTTCATCGGGCATTACATCTGAGACATTTATAGTGGTACCAAAAATCGTTGCCATTGGCGGACTGTCAGTTTGCAGGGCCTTTTGTTGAACACCGTGAACAAGTTGTATGTTAGATAACAAAAGAGCGGTAATAAATGAGACGCGAATGACAGATATGATGCGCATGAAGCACTCCCTTAAAAAGTATACACAATGAAAATCAACAGCCTGATGAGTAAAGCACTAATTACTATGCACGCGCAATACCTACTCGCCTAGATGCCGCAAGTAAACCGAGTGATTTAAGCTGGTACGTTTATAAGAAATGTAAGTCGAGAAAAGCTTGCCTTTGAAAAGGCAAACCAAAGTCGCTCGGTATGAGCAATGAAACAGAATTTTTAATATAGAAAGAAAAACGGCGGTCATAATGACCGCCGTTTTTGAATTCTTAGATAGCTTGCACGTTAGCAGCTTGAAGACCTTTTTGACCTTCTTCAACTTCAAATTCTACTCGCTGACCTTCTGGAAGCGTTTTGTAACCGTCAGAGATGATCGCACGGAAATGAACGAAAACGTCCTTGCCGCCGTTATCTTGAGTTAGAAAACCGTAACCTTTATCAGCGTTGAACCACTTAACTGTGCCTGTAACTTTAGACATGTCGTATAGACCTCAAATATCGTATTAAATTGCGCATAAGCGCGTGTAACTAAATTCTTTAGAGTCTTTAAATTGGCGGAGTATTGGGTCTTACTTACGAATGGACAAACAACTTACAACAAATTACAGGGTAACTCGAGTGGTTTAACATATAGCAAATAATACAAAATCGCGTCTCTTTAAAGACTTTGGCTTAAAGCCGAACCCACTATAACACTCTTCGGGACGATTACTATACAAATTAATTGATAAACGACGGATTTCATAAATATTTCACCGCAGCGTAACAAAAATTAATGTCCTTTTCGCCACGCTAAATACCAGCAAATCGCGCCGAACAGTCCAGAAAATACTGGAAAATACCAAGATAAATCATACATTGGCAATATTGTAGCCGTTAACACAAAGGTAGCTCCCACTACACTCAAATGAGTGGTCTGAGTTGTTTTCTTTTGCTCTTGCAGCAGTGCCAAATGGGCCCTTTGTTGTTGTAAAGGCAAGCGTTTCATCTGTTGTAAACTGTCGTACAGCAGGTCTGGCATTTCAGGTAGTTTTTCAGACCAGAAAGGTAAGTTGTCTTTCACTTTCCCCATCATTGCGGTAAAACCAATCTGCTCTTTCATCCAATTTTCAAGAAATGGCTTGGCAGTTTTCCATAAGTCGAGCTGAGGATACAGCTGACGACCCAAGCCTTCGATATACAGCAATGTTTTTTGCAGTAGCACAAGCTGAGGCTGCACAACCATATTAAAACGCCGTGCCGTATTAAATAGCTGCAGCAGCACGTTGCCAAAGGATATTTCTGCTAGTGGCTTTTGGAATATAGGTTCACATACCGTGCGAATGGCCATCTCAAACTCATCGATATTGGTATCTTGCGGTACCCAGCCTGAGTCGGCGTGAAGCTGCGCGACTTTGCGATAGTCGCGGTTGAAGAAGGCAATAAAGTTCTCAGCCAGATAGCGCTTATCTTCACGATTGAGCGTACCTACAATGCCAAAATCGATGGCGATATATTTGGGGTTTTCAGGGTGTTCGGTAGATACAAAGATATTGCCCGGATGCATGTCTGCATGGAAAAAACTGTCGCGAAATACCTGAGTGAAGAATACTTCAACCCCGCGCTCAGCCAGTTTTTTCATGTTGGTATTTTGAGTAAGTAAAGCATCAATATTTGAAATTGGCAGACCATAAATACGCTCCATTACCAATACATTACTGCGACAATAATCGCTGTAAATTTTTGGTACATACAGCGCGTCAGAACTTTCAAAGTTACGCCCTAACTGAATACCGTTTGCAGATTCACGTAATAAATCAAGCTCATCAACTATGGTCTTGCGGTATTCCACTACCACTTCAACAGGGCGCAGCCGCTTGCCGTCAGGCAGCCATCGCTGAAGCACATTAGCTAGGCTAAATAACAGCTCCATGTCTGCCACTATGGTATCGCGAATATCTGGTCGCAATACCTTCACCACAACATCTTCGTTGTTATACTTTAGTTTTGCCGCATGAACTTGAGCAATAGAGGCGGACGCCAGCGGCGCTTTTTCAAATTCGCTAAACAAGTCACTTAAATCAGAAAGTCCTAGCGCTTGCTTGATAATGTCTTGTGCAGCGTCAGATGAAAATGGCGGCACTTTGTCTTGTAGACGGGCAAGTTCGTTGGCGATAGCAGGGGGAAGCAAGTCTCTACGTGTAGAAAGCATTTGGCCGAATTTAATAAAAACAGGCCCAAGGTTTTGTAGTGCAAGCGTAATACGCTCGCCGGCTGACCTGCCCTTGTGCTTATTTCGCACCCAGAAAATGGTATGACGCATCGCTCGTGCGTACCAAGGCAACCACTTTGCTGGAATAAGTTCGTCTAAGCCGTGTTCCAACAATACCTTGTTGATTCGGTATAACCTAACAATACGCATTTATGAGCCTGTTTCTCTCAATTCTCTTTAAATTTTTCTTCTAAGCGGCGCAATCGCGCATCGGCACTTTCCACTCGATCGCGAAGCGCATTTACTTCGTCGCTAAAGTGCATAACCGCCAGCTTGTGTGCAGCAAGCTGCTTTTCTTCTACTACGGCGTTGCCAAATACTTTCGCCATGGACGCTAACGCTGACATCGATTTTTCATGCACGGTTTTTACCGTTTTCACGGTCTGATGGGCAATAACATCGTTGGTCTTTTGTGCCAGCAGTTCTTCAATGTCTATATTGAGCTGCTGAAACAACGCACTGACTTGCTGAGCAACATTTAGCTCTCCTTCCAAGAAGAGGGCTTTTTTCTGAATAAGACGCGTCAACTGGCTGGTTTCTTTTAACTCTGGCAAGGTTTGTAGCGACGTTTTGATACAACAGTCTTTCGGTCCAAGCATGGCTACGGCGTCTTCAAACGAGTTTTGTTCGCTAAGCACGTCGACACGGTTTGAAAATGACAGCGTGATACCGTAAGGAAGCGGCGAAATAAACGCAGTAAGCCTAGCGCCATTAAGCGTTTTTAGCCTTGCTTCGCTGGCTTCATCTAAAGACAGCAGTTTATTGATAACCGATTCAGCCGTTGCAGTAACCAGCGCAGAAGTAGACATTAAAACTTATAACCTCTGTGCAGCGCAACAATACCGCCGGTCAGGTTTTGATAATCACACTGCTCAAAGCCAGCCTGCTCAAACATACCTTTTAAGGTTTCTTGATCTGGGTGCATGCGAATGCTCTCCGCAAGGTATTGATAGCTCTCTGCATCGTTCGCCACCAGTTGCCCCATTTTTGGCAAAATATGGAACGAATACATATCGTAAAGTTTGCTTAACTGCTCTGACGTAGGCTTAGAAAACTCTAAAACCAGTAAACGGCCGCCAGGTTTTAGCACGCGAAAAATAGAGTTTAACGCATTTTGCTTTTCCGTTACGTTTCTAAGGCCGAATGCCATGGTCACCACATCGAAGTGGTTGTCGGGAAACGGCAATGCCTCTGCATCGGCTTGCACATAATCGATGTTGCTTACTAAGCCGCGATCGCGAAGCTTATCACGGCCTACTTTCAGCATAGACAAGTTGATATCGGCAAGGGTTACGCGCCCTGTTGGGCCCACCAAGCGAGAGAATTTAGCGGTTAAATCGCCTGTACCACCGGCAATATCTAATACCTTGTTGCCAGCGCGAACACCGCTGCAGTCTATTGTGAAACGCTTCCATAAACGATGCACTCCCATTGACATAAGATCGTTCATTACGTCGTACTTCGCTGCAACAGAGTCAAAAACATTGGCAACTAAAGAAGCTTTTTGCCCTTTATCCACCTGTTTGAATCCAAAGTGCGTTGTATGCTGAGTAGCATTGTCGATTGCAGAGTCTGCTTGCGTAGCGGGAGTTTGATTGTCGCTCATGACAGTCCTGTAATTTGAATATTTTTATTAATGCCGAAGTGTATAGGATTGTGTGCTCAAGCAAAAGCTTTATGCCTGACTGTCTCCTGATGTAAATCAAGCCGTTGGCTTTACATTAGTGAGCCTGTTAGGTGTAAGCTCGTCAATGTAGAAGACTAACGCAGCTCGCTCTAGGCTACCTGATTATTTGTGCCCCAGCTGTAGGCAACAATGGCACTGATCTCTTGTAGCGATCGGCTGCTTTGCTCATGCCATTGCGCAAACGCAGCATTGGCTGCTGACAGCGACTTTTTCGAGGTTAAACCACCGTCGATAATGCCATTCTTGCGCAAGTAATCTTCCACGTCACGAGAGAATAAAAACGTGTCTATGCCTAGTGCACGAAGCATGTAGGGGCCGGTGTTGCCACCTAGTCGCGCCCCGCGTTTTTTCAAAAACGCCCAAAGCTCAGTGATATTACCTTTTTCAAAGCCTGCTACGAAATTACCAAAGCTACCGTGCTCCAGGGCTACGTCTTTGATCATCATGGCATTGTCACGCACTGTCATCACTTTTTTATAGTTGCGAACAATGCGCTTATCTGACGCTTTTTGCTCTAGCATTTCATCGGGCATCAACAACACTTTATCAATGTCGAAACCGAAAAATACGGTTTCAAAATCGGGCCATTTTTGCTCGATGACTCGCCACACAAAACCTGACTGGAACACTTTTTTGGTCATCGCAGCTAGAAAGCGATCATCACTAATGGCTTCAATTTGTGCTTTTGAAAGCGGTGCTTGGAGCATAGCTTCAAGCACCTTCTCACCGCCTTTGCGCTCGCACGCTCGGTGGTAGATAGATTGAAAAGACTCTAACTTAGACTCTTTCACGTCTGTCTAGCCTTTTATACCGCTATGACGAAGCAGCGCGTCGACTTTAGGCTCGCGCCCTCTAAAGGCTACGAACAAGTCCATAGGAGGCTTACTGCCGCCCATTTCTAGAATGTTTTCTAAGAACGATTTGCCCGTGTCGCGATTAAAGATGCCATCCTCTTCAAACTTGCTGTACGCGTCGGCAGAAAGCACCTCAGCCCACTTATAGCTGTAGTAGCCCGCTGCGTAGCCACCAGCAAATATGTGACCAAAGCCGTTTTGGAAACGGTTAAACGATGGAGGAATGACCACCGCCACCTCTTCACGCACTTTATCCAATGTCCCCTGTACGTCTACCTCGCTGCCCTTTTCACTATGCAGTAAGAAATCAAAAAGACTAAATTCAAGCTGGCGTACCATCTGCATCGCAGATTGGTAATCCCGTGCAGCAAGCATACGGTCAAGTAAATCAGCAGGGAGTGGCTCACCAGTTTCATAGTGACCAGAGATAAAGTTAAGAGCATCTTCTTCCCAGCACCAGTTCTCTAAAAACTGGCTTGGCAATTCAACGGCATCCCATGGCACACCATTAATACCAGACACACCAGCTACGCTCATTTTAGTGAGCATATGGTGGATACCATGGCCAAACTCATGGAACATGGTTACCACTTCATCGTGGGTAAATAGCGCTGGTTTATCACCCACCGGTGCGTTGAAGTTACAAGTAAGGTAAGCCACCGGAAGCTGTAGTTCTCCATCCATTTTTTCGCGACGAACTCGACATTCATCCATCCACGCGCCACCACGCTTTTTAGCTCGTGCATATAGATCCAAGTAAAAACTGCCGCGCATCACATCGGCATCGTCAGTAATGGTGAAGTAGCGTACGTCCTTATGCCATGTGTCGATGCCAGGCTGCTCGATAATTTTTAAGCCGTACAGGCGATGTACTACTTCGAATAAACCAGACAGTACCTTATCTTCAGGGAAATAAGGGCGCAGCATTTCATCAGAAATCGTGTACTTTTCCTGCTTTAGTTTCTCGCTGTAATACGGTAAATCCCATGCCGCTAGCTCGGTAACACCATGCTTATCGTTCGCATACGTTCTCACTTCTTCAAGCTCTTTTTCTGCCTGAGGCTTAGATTTGGCCGCCAAATCGCGTAAAAAACCGATGACTTGATCGGTAGAGTCTGCCATTTTGGTTGCCAACGAACGTTCCGCATAATTTGAAAAACCTAATAATTCGGCCAGCTCAGTACGCAGCGTTAAGGTCTCTTTAATAATGTCAGTGTTATCCCACTTGCCCGCATTGGGCCCCTGATCAGACGCTTTGGTTGAATAAGCACGATACATTTCTTCGCGAAGCTCACGGTTATCCGCATATAGCATAACAGGCAAATAAGACGGAATATCTAGCGTGAATAACCATCCCTGCAAGTCTTTTTGGTGCGCAGCTTGCGCAGCAGCTTCTAGGGCTGACTCTGGCATGCCCGCAAGTTCAGATTCATCGGTAATGTGTTTGGTCCAGCCCATGGTGGCGTCCATCACATTGTTTGAGAAGGTTGACGATAACTCACTAAGCTTTGCCTGTATCTCAGCAAAACGTTTCTTTTGCTGCGCAGGCAGTGCAACACCTGAAAGCGTAAAGTCACGCACGGCATTCTCAATAACTTTCTGTTGTTCTTCGCTTAAGGCTTCAAATTCGTCAGACGCTTTTAGTGAAGCATAAGCATTATAAAGGCCTTCGTGCTGGCCTACCCAAGTACCGTATTCAGATAATAGTGGCAAACACGCATCGTGGGCTTCACGCAATTCATCGCTGCTCACTACACTATTCATATGCGAAACGGGTGAAAATATATTACTTAAACGGTCGTCCACCTCTTCAAGACGCAGCACTAAATTCTTGTAAGAGTAATCTTTCGACGCCACGACCTCTTCTATTTCGCTTTTACACACCGCAATAGCTTTTTCAATTGCTGGCTTAATCGAGGCAGGTTCAATAGCAGAAAAAATTGGTAGGCCATCTACCATTTCAATTGCAGGGGTTGTCATAATCTTTTTCACTCTTAACACTTCAATAGAATAATGATGGGGCTTCGCTGACTAAAAGCAAGCTATTGTTTTAGCCGCTGTTAACCTTTGATGAAAATACCTCTCGTATGCGTGCATGGATCATGATGTAAGCCTGAGTTTATGAAGTCGAGGAGCTATCCTTTCCCCCCTTCTCTTGAGGTCTTCTTAAACGCGACAAAATAGCTATCTCGCCAAGCCGCTGTCACAAATGTCGCATTTCATCCTTTTGTCTACTTTGTCCCCTTACTCTTAAGGGTCTATAATTTTGTTTAATAAATCTACAAGGCATAGATATGAAAACGTTGACCTCAGGTGAAATAGCCTCGTATTGCGATGTAAACCTGCGTACCGTAATTCGATGGATAGAAAGCGGTAAATTAAAAGGCTTCAAGCTTCCTGGGCGTGGAAACAACAGAGTATTAGTAGAAGATTTTGTCGCATTTCTAGAAAGACACGACATGCCAATTCCCGATTCATTGAAAGGCATCGCCACGCCTTCGATATTAATTGTCGACGATGAAATGCCCGTTGCTAAGTCTATTCAACGTGTCGCCCGGCGTGCGGGTTATGAGTCGTATATCGCTACTGGCGGCTTTCAAGCTGGGATTATGCTAAGCCAATACGAACCCAAAGTAATGACCCTCGATTTGAGCATGCCAGGCATGGACGGTTACAGCGTTATCGAATTCACACGAGATCAGAGTAAGTATAAAGACCTTAAAATTGTGGTGATATCTGCGCTCGATGAAGTTAGCTTAGAGCGTGCCCTTGAGATTGGAGCTGATGCCACTTTGCAAAAGCCTTTCTCAAATCATGATTTAACTGTGGTCCTTGAGCAATTTATGTCGATGTAAGTCGATTCACAGGGAATGACTTTATGGCTTGGTTACTGCGATTCGCTCTTTTAAGTTTGTTCGTTGGTGTAAGCGTCATACCAACGCATGCTAAAACCTTTACTTTTGCTGTTGTACCTCAGCAGTCAGCTAAGAAGATGGCTGAAGCTTGGCAACCTTTGATTGACTATGTTAGCAACTACACCGGTTTTGAAGTTAATTTCAAAACCGCAAAAGACATCCCCACCTTCGAAGCAAATTTAGCCGACGGCAACTATGATATCGCCTATATGAATCCCTACCACTTTGTAGTTTTTAATGAGTCTGTGGGGTATCGCGCGTTAGCGCGCCAAAGCAATAAAGAAATCCGCGGTTTAGTTGTTGTTCATAAAGACAGCCCTATAAATTCCCTCGCTGATTTAAACGGCGCAGAAATTGCTTTTCCAGCACCTGCTGCTTTTGCTGCTAGTATTATTACAAGTGCCCATCTTCGCATGAATAACGTTGCCTTTGTGCCGCGTTATGTTAATTCTCATGACTCCGTTTACCTCGCAGTGCAGCGAGGCTTTTTTAACGCAGGGGGTGGCATTGTTCGTACACTTAGCAGTTCACCCGAGGACGTTAAACAGGATTTACGTGTCTTGTGGAAGAGTAAAGGGTATACCCCTCATGCTATTGCGACACACTCAAATATGGCACTCGCTGACAGGCAAGCTATTCTTAACGCATTACTCGCTTTATCAAATGACTCAAGTAAGTCATGGATTTTAGACGGTATTGGGTTCAATGGCTTTATAGCGTCAAACGACAGCGATTGGGACGATGTAAGAGCGTTGGGAATAGCGTCGCTTTCGCGGCCACATTTATGAGAAGAGTCGAATGAAACTGTCGTTACGATTAAAAACAATAACAGGCATAGCATCAATAGCTGCTCTTTTGCTGCTAGTGCTAATTGTGACTGTTTTTCAGTTACTTAACGACCTTGTTGACAATAACGTAAAAAAATCGGCTGACACGACAGTTGCCCTTTTTGTGTCAACAACAAAAAATGCATTTTTAAGCTACGACTTAGCAGCACTTGATGCCGATGTATCAGAAATCCTGACAAACCCCAATATTGCGTATGTCAAAGTTAAGGACAAGCTAGACAGGGTTTTCGTTGAAAAAGGCAGTGTTGAAGCGCTGAATCGCCCCTTCGTAGCAGATACAAGCGTGTCAAAAGCCGATGATGGAATATACGACACCCGTGCCCCCATCATGGTAAATAGCACTTTGTACGGATACGTAGAGATTGGTCTAAACATTTCCTCTGTGACTGAATCAGTATCAAGGGTAAGAAGTTGGACGGTTACACTGGCTTTCTTACAATTTATTTTAGTTGGCTTGTGCTCATACTTGCTTGGGTCTTACCTGATGTCTCAACTTCATCAGTTACACGAAGGCGCTAAGCGTTTAGGTGATGCGGTCAAAAACAACAATTATCAAGAAATCTTCATCCCCGTGCGCGGCACAGACGAATTAAGCGAATTGGCAGAGGCGTTTAATCAACTGGTTGAGCGTTTAAAAGAGGAATATGCGCAACGCCAGTTTGCCCAAGATGAACTGAAGGAGCTAAATACACTGCTTGAAGAAAAGGTGCAGGATAGAACTGCTCTACTACATCAAAAAAACTATCAACTCCAAGAGGCTAATAAAGATTTAAAAGAGACGCAAGTACAGCTACTTCAAGCTGAGAAAATGGCGTCAGTTGGCCAATTAGCAGCGGGTATCGCTCATGAAATCAATAACCCGGTTGGCTTTGTTAGCAGCAATATATCCACCCTTAGCGAGTACGTTGCTACCTATCAAATGATTTTTTCACAAATCAGCATTGTTCTTAATCAGAAAGACGAGACAAAACGTACCTCGGCCATATCAGAGTTGGAAAAAATGTTAGCTAATCAGGATATGGCGTTTATCAATGAAGATATCACCGACCTTCTCAATGATTCTAAAGATGGCTTAAATCGAGTGGCTGAAATTGTTAAAGGGCTTAAGCTGTTCTCTCGAGTAGATAGTGACCATATGCAGCAGCACAACATCAATGATTGCGTACGCACTACTCTTGCTATGGTGAACAACCAATTAAAATATATTTGCACGGTTGAAACGCATTTAGGCCAAGTCCCTGACATCGCCATGAATGTGGGCAAGATTTCTCAGGTTGTCACCAACTTGCTGATTAATGCTGGACAAGCTATCGAAAGCACCGGTAAAAACGGTAAGGTAATCATTACCACCTGCACTGTAGGCAAATTTGTCGAGCTTCGTGTAGAAGACACTGGTTGCGGTGTTCCAGCAAGTCATTTAGACAAACTCTTTAATCCATTTTTTACGACCAAACCCGAGGGACAAGGCACTGGCTTAGGTCTTTCAATCTCGTTTGGCATTGCTCAAGAACATGGCGGCACGCTCTCAGCCACTAGCAAAGAGGGAGAGGGTAGCATCTTCACATTGGCACTCCCCATTGTTTCAGACTCAGATAAAAAAATAGAGAGCGAAGGATGAATCAAGTAATAGTGTTATCAAGCAGCATTGCGTGTAATAGTTGTTACGTCGCTTATAAGGATAATAATTTATGACAGAGCCTACTGCAGAACAAACCACAACCTATACGGTACTATTTGTCGACGACGAACCGAATATACTTCGTGCTATTAAGCGTGCGCTATTCACTATGGATATTTCGTTACTGCTGGCGGATAGTGGCGCAAAAGCACTGGAATTAATGAGCAAACACGATGTTCACGTGGTCATTTCCGACATGAAAATGCCGCAGATGTCAGGGGCGGAATTACTCGAACAGGTCGCTATCAATTACCCAGAAACATTTAGGGTTGTGTTAACTGGCTATGCCGACATAGAGTCTACAATTAAGGCCGTAAACCAAGGCAAGATACACCGTTATCTGCAAAAGCCATGGGACAATCAAGAGCTTATTACTGTTGTAGAAGAAGGCCTGGAGCGTGTTAAGCTGAAGGCAGAAAATCTTCGCCTACAAAAACTAACGCGACTGCAAAATAAAAAACTACGCGACGTAAATGCTTCACTAGAACAAATGGTTCAAAAGCGTACGCGCCAAATAAAAGCGGCGCTTAATAAAATTGAGAAACACAATCTTGCAATGGAGCAGGTGCTGTTCAACGTGATAAGCATTAACCCTGATATTAATGGTAAATTTGCCATTGAGGTTAGCGAGTTGGCATCAAAACTGGCGCGTATTGCTCGATTAGAGAAAGAAGAAATCAAACAAGTCCGCTATGCGGGCCTTATTTGCGAGCTTGGATTGCTAGGGCTTGAGAGCGAAGATTTTAAAGCACCGTTTTCAAAGCTCAAATATCAACAGCAACAAAACTATTTATCGCAAACTAAGCAGGCTGCGTTAATACTTGCTCCGGCTCACGAGCTACATCAAGTTTCAGATATCATTGAGTTTCAATTCGAGCATTACAATGGCTCTGGCTTATACAATAAAGTGGCGAAAGAAATTCCCGCTGGCGCGCGCATTCTGGCTATAGCCCGCGATTACTGGCGCTTAGTAACAGGCAGAATGAGTGGTATCGAAATGAGCCCTCGCGATGCCAAACTAGAAATGAAAAAGCACAGAAACACTCGCTATGACGGAGAGTTTTTAGACCTTTTACTGGAAGCAGAAGATGTGACAACCTCTAAACTGCTCTCAACATCATTAAAAGCCTCACAACTCAAAGTCGGCATGGTGCTTGCCCAGAATTTGTACAACGATAGCCATATTCTTATCCTTCCTGAAGGGCACGTATTTAGTGATGCCACCATTCAAAAACTTGTGCATTTTGAAGAAGAGCGTGGAAAAGCGTTTAGTATTCAAATAGAACCAGAAGAGCTTTCTGCTACTATAAGTGAGTAAGTTCTAAGGTTACGTGCTAAAAATAGGACAGGAGTTACATAACTATGTCTCTCTTCGTTTTGACCTTTTAATTAGATAGCACTATCCCCATTGATAAACTGAATGAAATTCCCTAAAGCAAATCTCGGTCTTTTGATTACTTTTAATAACAAAACCGAAAGATGGATTTGCTGCTCGAACCTACCGAGGGCATACATGCTTATCGCGCACGTTCGTCTAACCGACAAAGAAGGCTTTTTGAATGACACATTTTGATTATATTTGTATTGGCGGTGGCAGCGGTGGTATCGCGTCTGCAAACCGTGCAGCTAAGCACGGAAAGAAAGCTGCTATCATTGAAGCGAAAGATATCGGCGGTACTTGTGTAAACGTCGGCTGCGTACCTAAAAAAGCCATGTGGTACGGCGCACAGGTAGCAGAAGCAATTCATCGCTACGCCCCTGAATACGGGTTCGACCTATCGGTAAACCACTTTAGTTGGGATAGCCTTATCGCCAGCCGCCAGGCCTATATTGAGCGTATTCATGCATCTTACGACCGCGCACTCACCGCAAATGATGTAACCTTAATACGCGGCTTTGCGAAGTTTATTGATAACAACACTGTGGAAGTAAACGGCGAACAGTATACGGCTGACCATATTACCATTGCCGTTGGCGGCCGCCCAATCATCCCCGATATTGAAGGTGCCGAATACGGCATTGATTCTGATGGTTTCTTTGCGCTTAAAGAACAGCCCAAGCGCGCTGTTGTTGTTGGAGCCGGATACATTGGCGTTGAATTAGCCGGTGTGCTTCATGCGCTAGGTACAGAATCACACCTGGTGGTTCGCAAACACGCTCCGCTTAGAAATTTTGACCCGCTTATTCACGAAACATTAGTGGATATGATCCACGCTGAAGGCTGCAAATTACACGATCACGCCAGCGTTGAGAAAGTAGAAAAGGCTGATGATGGCGAGCTATCAGTACATTTAACCAATGGCGAAGTGCTAAAAGCGGATTGCCTGATTTGGGCGATTGGCCGTAAACCCTCTACCGACAAAATTGATATTGAAAACACCGACGTTGAAGTGAATGACAACGGTACGGTTAAGGTAGATAAATATCAAAATACCACTGCAAAGAACGTTTATGCAGTAGGCGATATTACCGGTGAAGCAGAGCTTACTCCAGTGGCAGTTAAAGCAGGCCGCTTGCTCAGCGAGCGTCTGTTTAACGGCCAAAAAGATGCGCATATGGATTATTCACTTATTCCAACCGTGGTATTCAGTCACCCTCCCATTGGCACTATTGGCTTAACAGAGCCAGAAGCCATTGAAGAGTACGGCGAGGACAACATTAAAGTGTACACCTCTAGCTTTGCGTCCATGTACACCGCCGTAACCCGTCATCGCCAAATGACAAAGATGAAGCTTGTTTGCGCGGGTAAAGACGAAAAAGTAGTAGGCCTTCACGGTATTGGTCACGGCATGGATGAAATTCTACAAGGCTTCGCCGTAGCAATAAAAATGGGCGCTACCAAAGCTGACTTCGATGCATGTGTAGCCATTCACCCTACCAGTGCCGAAGAGTTTGTTACTATGACCTAAGAATGCGGCCTGCACCGTTCGGCTTGATGTAGGTACGGTGTTGTAGTGTAATTCTTGAAAGATAGCTTCATGCAAGTTCGCAGGTTCAAGGCGATGAAGAAAAGGCTTACTCATTGAAGCACTATTTACCCAAAACGGCACTTACTCACAAGTAAGTGCCGTTTTTAAGTATCCTCAGCTTATTTTCTCCAGCTCAACTGGTACGCCATTTAACACCGCATTACCTGATAGCTCATCCACCTGTAAATCGTCAGTAAGAATATTGGTGTTTACCCCGGGGTTCTGACTCGCCACGGACAACTTTATGCCCTTTTTATTGTGTCCCCATCCATGCGGAATTGACACCACGCCGGGCATAATTGCATCTGTGATTTCAGCCTCTATCCTTAGCTGGCCAACTCTCGATTTCACACTTACCTCGTCACCATCTTCAATGCCGAATTTAACCCCGTCATCAGGATGGAGCTGCAGCGTACAGCGGTTGTTGCCTTTCACCATACGAGGGCTGTTATGCAGCCACGAATTGTTCGTTTTAATATGCCGCCGCCCAATCAAAACGACGGACTGATTTTGCGACGTAACATGGTTCGCTTTTCCAAAGAAATGCGTATTAACCCTGTCTAAATCAGCCATGAAATAATCAAAGTCTAAGTGAATCTTCTTATCTTCATGGAACAAGGCGTGAGGCAAAGACGGCTGTAGCGGCCCTAAGTCGATACCGTGTGGGTGTGCTTTAAGCGTATTAATCGACAGTCCGCCTTCCGGAATAGCGGTTGGAGTTTCGCTTAAGTTAGCGTCAGTGCCTTCTTTTTTACTTGCTGCCCGACCATAAAGACCTGCTTGCAACAAATCGTCGACCACACCTTTAGGCTGCTTGTCCCAAAGCGCAGCATAGTGTGCGGTGCTTTTTCCATTTAGCGCATCGAGTCTTTCTGCCAGCGACAAATATATTTGCCAATCGGTAAGCTGGTCTTCATCAATGTCCACCACAGCTTCCGAGTACTTAGCGAAATTTCGTACTGCAAAGTTGTGAAATACAATATCGTAGTGGTCGCGTTCTAGCGCGGTTACTGGAGGAAGAATCACATCAGCATGGCGCGAGGTTTCGGTTACGTAGAAATCCACCGCAACCATAAAGTCGAGTTGAGAAAGCGCTTTATCGAGTTGCTCTGCATTTGGCGTGGTAACAACAGGATTACCAGCACCAATCACCATGGCCTTAATTTGCCCATCTCCGGGAGTTAAGATCTCCTCGGCTAAACACGCTACCGGGTACTCACCAGCAAAAGCAGGAAGCCCTCTTACGCGAGAGGTAAATCCACCCATGCTGCCCTTACCTGATACGGGCAGTACGTCAGCGGCGGGCTGTGTGAACATCATGCCACCTCGCTTATCTAGGTTTCCGGTGAGCATGTTAAACAGCATGATGAGATACTGAGTGAGCGTGCCAAACGCTTGTACGCTAGCCCCCATCCTTCCATAACAAACTGCCGACTCGGCATCACAGAAGTCCAAAACAAGTTGAGTGATTTGTGAAGCCGCAATACCGGTAAACTCGCTCACCTTTTGTGCTGAATAATCGCGAACGTATTTTTCGACCTCCTTTATATCCTCGGCATAAGGTAAAACCTCTTCCACCTTGTATAGCTGTTTTTCAAACAATACATGCAGCATAGCCAGCAGTAACAGGACATCACTGCCTGGGCGAATAAAGTGATGTTCACAGCTGATATCGGCGGTTTCACTGCGTTTAGGGTCGATAACAACTACTTTACCAGCACGTTTTTGAATGCCCTTCAACCGCTTTTTCACGTTCGGCACCGTCATAATACTGCCATTAGAGGCCAACGGGTTTCCCCCAATGATCATAAAATGCTGCGTGTGATCAATGTCAGGAATGGGAATTTGAGAGATATGGCCAAAGAGTCGTCGACTAACAATGTGATGTGGCAACTGGTCAACGGATGTTGCGGAGAAGCGGTTATGCGACTTAAGGGCTCGATAGAAATAAGGCCCGAATAATATCGACCCCATATTGTGTGCATTAGGGTTTCCTAAATACATACCTACCGCATTGTTACCGTGTGCCTGCTGAATGCGGTGTAAGTTGTTTGCGACCAAATCAAAGGCTTCATCCCACCCGATCTCTTCCCATGCACTGTCTTCGCCGTCAAGTCTTACCCTTTTTACAGGGCGCTTTAAGCGGTCAGGATCATCGTACAAGTCTTTTAGCGCACTCGCTTTAGGGCATATATGACCTTGGCTAAATGGGTTATCTTTATCCCCTTTTATTGACAATATTTGACGGCCTATCGTCGCTACCTCAATACCACACATTGCTTCACAAAGCGTACAAGTAGAATAATGCAATTGTTGTTCAGCGTTGCTCACGGTAATTCCTACACAATTCACTGTTAATGACTTGTTACGAAATTAGCGATTATTGCCGTAATAGACAAGCATCACTGAAAGTGATGGTAAGGAAAAGACGCCTCGCCCGTGTTAGGCGAGGCGTTGTTAGTTAAAATGAGTAAGTCACACCAAGGGTTGCCGTGGTCCCTAACCCTTTAATATTGTAGCCACCATAGGTATACGACTGAGCGCGAGCAGGATAGTAGTCGCTGTTAAACAGGTTTTCGATACCCATAAACGCGTTCCAGTTTTCAGCGAACTGGTACTGTCCACTTAGGTTAACAATGTTATAGCTTGATATAGGTCCTTGATCGCCAACATAGTCGCCGTCAGCATTTGGCGAGAAGCGTTTACGATCACCCACATACAGATAGCTAACTGTTAACGATAAGGTGTCTGACGGCTTCCAATTGACGTTTGCCGTTGCTTTGGGTGGGCTAATTTGGCGAGAGCCAAGGTACACATCAGCTTCGGTATTTTTCCCTTCAACGTAACTATATGTGGCTACCACGTTGAGCGTTTCAGAGATTCGATAGTCTACTAAGCCTTCGTAACCCCAAATTTCCTGTGGTGCGCGGACTGGCTCATACACCCCGGTCACCTCGTTGAAGCTATTGGTCGTCCCCAGTTCAGATGTACTTCTGTAAGCAGCAACCTCAAGACGCACCTGGTCAAAAAGAGAGGTAAAGCCTACTTCGTAGTTATCGATGATAGAAGCTTCCGTTTGAATAAGACCAATATCATCTACCGTTGCAGCGCGCAGTAAGCGGCCAATGTCAGCGATATCTGAACCTTGCGAATAATTAAAGAACGGGCTAAAGCTGTCGCTCCAGTTATACTTTATCGCAATGTTATAAGTGGTTGCGTCGTAATCTATGGTGTCACCCGTAACCTGAAGAGGAACAGAACATTGGGTTTCTGAGCGACACAGCTTCAATGTTTCGTAGTTATCAACCGATAAGTCGATGCTTTCCCTTCTCACACCAGCCTTTATGATAACGTCGTCGTGAATTACCCATTTCGTTTGTAAAAAGCCAGCTAAGCTGTCCATTTCCATTTCAGGTACCCACACGCGCCCATCAACCAGCGGTTGCGAGGTAGTGTCTTTGAGCGCATCGATACCATAGATAAACGTGGCTTCTATGCCATCGAAATCAACGGCAGTATTAAACGTCGCGCGAGCGCCGTGTTTTTCAGAGCGAATGATAGACTGGCCGCCGTCGTAGCCTTCATCGGGGTTAGCTAAGTTGGGCGAAAAGAAGAATACGTTCTCAATATCCTGTGTGTACACATCAAGCGTCATTTCGCTGTTTGCAAAGATATTGCTGTCTGTGTACTTCAGGGTGATGTTCTCATTCCCGTCAGGCCCCTGAGGTTTCCCGCGTTTTTGCAGAGCTTCTGGCACATGAATAGCGTAAGTTTTAACACCTTCGTTGATGTCTCCGGAAACATCTCCCAAGTCAGTTTTTTGTTGAGAGCTAAAGTAGTTGTAGCTGAATTGAAGACGCTTTTCTTGGTCGAAGTCGTAACCTAATTTGGTAAAGTAATTCTGTGTTTCAGCATCTGACAAACCGTACTGCAAACCTAAAATGTCGCCTTCAGCATCTCGCTGAACGCCGTTTTCCTCGTAGCTGGCGGTAACAAGGTAATCAAAATCCTCTACCTTGCCGTTAATCGCACCTGAAATACGTGCACCCGCTGACTCTTCAAGCTTCACCGCACTAAAACGTGACGACAAACTCACTTGGCCCTCATGCGTGTCTTGCGCTGTCGCCTGTTTGGTAATGTAGTTGATAATGCCGCCCGATGCCCCGTTGCCATAAACAGATGTAGCACCCTTAATTACCTCAATTCTGGCAAGCGCACTGGGGTCAATCGTTTTCACGCCTAATGAACCATTTCTAAGCGGCGTGGACTGAGGCACACCGTCAATCATCACAAGCGGAGCACGCCCGCGCAACGACTGACCAGTATTGCTTGAGCTACCCGTGTCTGGAGCTAAGCCCGGTACCATCTGCGCTAACAAGCTTTGTAGTTCAGGGTTTACCTTCAGGTGATCTTCAATCTGCTTTCTTGAAATTACGGTAATTGACGCTGGTACTTCATCAATACTTTCAATAACACGGCTTCCAGAAACGATAATGCGTTCCATATCCTTTTGGGCGTCATTAGCAAAGGAAGGTGCACTAACGGCTAAAGCAATAAGCGTAAGCGATGGTCTAAACATGAAAACTCTTTTTAGAAAATAGGTTTAGGAAAGGCGCGTTATACTAAAGATGTAGATGCACAATGTAAAGATAATGAAAATCATTATCATTATTTTGAGTCGTTTAATAGTAAACGTTAGATAATGAAATCTAGATGAGATGAATTTGAAGCCCTTCGCTCAGCCATAAAAGCTGCGTCATTTGTAATGGCGTTTATACCAAAAATAAAACCCTGTAATTGTAAAAAACGCTGGAAGTAATGCGATAAATAACCAGATAATTTCAAGCAATGGGCCCGCGAAATCACCAATGTGGAATTTGTATTTGAAGTTCCAAACCTGCGTCGCTACGTTCGCTTTTGACGCATCGTAATAGCCCGTTACTTTCCCATTTAATGGGTTAGCCCATACCCAACTATAGGCATGGCTTTCACCTGGGTTTTGCATTCTAAATCCTAGGTGTTCACTCGGCTTTTTAGGGAAATAAATGCGAAATAATGACGCATTGGGAAAAACCTCCATAGCATTTTGGTAGGCGTCATCAATCGCCACTGGAGTGATATTAGTGTCGTAAGATAACGGCTCTGGAACTGACCTAGTCTCGATCTTTGAAGAAGTAACAGCTTCCACCACCTGCTGCGTAGCGCCTTTCCAATTAAACGCCATACCGCTAAACGCGATAAGTATGAGCGGTATAGCCAAATAAACGCCCAGCACTGTGTGAAGTTGATACATGAGAATTCGAAACTTGGCCCGGCGCTTTATGGCTAAACGCTTCAATCTATTTTTTGGTTTTACCCAAAGGTAAAAACCCACTATCACTTCAAGAAGCAGTACCAAGGCACTAACAGACACCCAGTTTCTAAGTGGCCTTTCGTTGTCACCATCTTGATACAACAGCCATCGATGAATAGCCATGGTGAACCCATAAAACGTGCTGTAATAATCGTATCTATGAAGTATTTCGGCAGAGTTAGGGTTTACGCTTATGTATTCGCCGTTATTGAGCTTTCCCTGCCAAGCAAGTTCAGAGTCTGACTCGGGCATTAAAAGCTCAATTTTCTTACCCGTCTGGTTTTCTAACGAGTTCACAATACTGGAAAGCGGTAGCGGCGAGTATTGAGACTTTATGGTCCACTTATCTGGTTGAACAAAGGTCTGGATATCTTTTGCATAAATGAGCAGCGCACCGGTGATACTGAGGCAAATAATAAATAACCCACACGCCAGCGCTAAAATAAGATGCAGTCGTCGTACCCAAAGTTTCAAAGCAGCGCTCACAAATTGCGAAATAAACGCGAATAGTAACGATTCTCGAAAATAGTTCAATGAAAGTTAAACGCTAAAATCAGACTTACAATCGCATTAGGTAAATGAATCTCCCCTATTTTGCAGTAAGATTAACCTAAGCTTTACAATTCAAGAGTGCGTTATTTCAAGGTAACTCGTGTACTCTGATGTAGACAGAAAATAAATAACAAGCGGTTGGAAACACAATTATGGTAAAGACAAAGAAAAGTTTACTGGCCATCACGCTAGTAAGTGCTTTGGGCTTAGGTGTAGTACCTACCACATACGCCCAGAACGACAGTGAAGAAAAAACAGAATCTGACATTGAAAAGTGGGACGTGAATAACCCACCTTACGCCCTTAATGAAGTTACAATTAAAACCAGTGAAACGACGTGGTCTAGCTTGGATATTGCTCCAAACGGCGAATTTATGGTTTTTGACATGCTGGGCGACTTGTACAAAGTTAGCATGAGTGGCGGCGATGCGACGCCGCTTACGCAAGACTTCGCATGGAATATTCACCCTTCCATTTCTCCTGACGGCAAGCAAATCGCATTTATCTCGGATAAAGATGGGTTAAGCAACGTATGGGTTATGGACATTGACGGCAGCAATCTACGTCAGGTAACCAAAGAGAAAAGCAATCTTATCCACTCTCCTAAGTGGAGCCCAGACGGCGAATACCTAGTGGTTACCAAAGGCATTATGTCTAGCCGTAGTATTCCGGCTGGCGAGATTTGGATGTACCACAAATCAGGTGGTGACGGCCTACAAATTAAAGCCCGCAACAGCGGAAAGCGCGACCAACAAAACATTGCCGACCCTGTATTCTCTCATGACGGCAAGTACATTTACTTTACCGAAAATACCGTTCCGGGCGCCCGCTTTGAATATAACCGTGACCCGTTAGAAGGCATTTTTGCTATCACTCGCTACGACCGCGAAACCGGCGAAGAGAGCCGCTATATTAGCGGTACGGGCGGCGCTGTGGTTCCTACGCCTTCACCCGACGGTAAATACATCGCTTTTGTGCGTCGTGTTAAAGATAGAACCGCGCTTTTCATTAAAGATATTAAGACAGGTGTAGAAACACCACTGACGTTAGAGCTAGAGCGAGATATGCAAGAAGGCTTTGGCTCGGAAGGTTACTTTGCCTACTTCGACTGGATGCCAGACAGCAGCAAAATCGTATATTGGACAGGTGGTAAGTTCCACACCATCGACGTGAAAGAGAAAACCACAAGCACAATGAACGTAACCGTTGAAGGCACGGTGAAATTCGCAGATGCGCTTCGCTTTGACGTTGATGTAGCGCCAGATGAATTTGACGTTCGTATGATTCGCTGGTCTCAAATGTCGCCCGACGGTAAAACCGTGCTATTCCAAGCGTTAGGTAAACTTTATGTGCGCGACGTTAAATCTGGCAAAATTAAGCGTTTAACGAAACAAAACGACCATGACGAATACTATCCGCGTTTTTCTAACGATGGAAAGTCGATTGTTTATACGACTTGGAATGACCAAGATTTGGGGACCGTTCGCGTGGTGTCTGCCCGCGGTGGTAAAGGAAAGGTTATTACCCAGCTGCCAGGTCACTACATTGAGCCGTCGTTCTCTGCCGATGGCGAGAAAGTAGTCTTCCGCAAATTTACCGGCGGCTACTTACTAGACCCCAAGTACTCGGTGGAGCCAGGAATCTACGTAGCAGACCTTGAAGACGACACGGTAGAAAAAGTCTCTGAAGGCGGCTACAACGCGCATTTCGCGGGTAACGATGACCGAGTGTATTTCACCGAATCAGCGGGCGGCGAAGCTTACTACGAAACCCAGCTTTCAAGCGTCAACCTTAAAGGTAACGACAAGCGAACTCACCTTTACGGTGCAGATAAGGTAAGTGAGTACAAACTTTCACATGATAAGAAATGGGTTGCGTTTGTTTACCAGTTCAAAACGTACGTGGCGCCGTTTGTTGAAAATGGTAAGCGCATTACCATAGGCCCGAACATGACTTCACTGCCGGTAACGCAGCTTTCAAGCCGCGCGGGTGAATATTTAACGTGGTCGCCTGACAACAAAACCCTAAGCTGGTTTAACGGCCCTACGCTATTTAGCCGTTCACTTGATGAAGCCTTTGCCTTTGTTGATGGCGCAGCGGAAACCTTACCTGAGCCAGTAGCTGAAGGTATGGACTTGTCGTTTACCACAAAAGCTGACAAGCCATCTGGTTACAAAGCCTTGGTAGGCGGTAAAGTGGTAACCATGCGCGATGCCGACAATACCCAAGAAGTGATTGAAGATGGCGTTGTGCTGATTAAAGACAACCGCATTGAAGCAGTGGGTAAACGTGGCGACGTGACTATTCCTGATGACGCCATGCAAATAGACACAACGGGTAAAACCATTATTCCAGGGCTAGTTGATGCGCACGCTCACGGCTCGCAGGGCCGCAATGAGATTATTCCTCAGCAAAACTGGAGTCAGTACTCGAATGTGTCGTTCGGTGTAACTACCATTCATGACCCTTCAAACGACACGACAGAAATTTTTGCTGCAGCTGAATTGCAGCGTAAAGGCGATATTGTTGCGCCGCGTATCTACTCCACCGGCACTATTTTATACGGTGCAGAGGGACTAGGTTATAAAGCGATTATCAACAATTATGAAGATGCCTATTTCCACGTAGAGCGCTTGAAAGAAGCCGGTGCTATTTCAGTGAAAAGCTACAACCAGCCGCGTCGCGATCAGCGTCAGCAAGTGCTGTGGGCAGCAAAAAATCAACAGATGATGGTAGTGCCTGAGGGAGGCGGTAAGCTTCAGCAGAATCTGACGATGTTGGTAGACGGCCATACCGGTCTTGAGCACAGCATTCCTGTGGAAAAAGGCTACAGCGACGTCACTCAGCTATGGAAAGCCACAGAGTTTGGCTATACGCCGACCTTTGTGGTGTCGTACGGTGGCATGATGGGTGAAGAGTACTGGTACGATAAAACAGAAGTGTGGAAAAACCCGCGTCTTCTTCGCTATACCCCGTCGACTATTCTAGATAGCCGCGCGATTCGCAGGCCAACTGCTCCAGAAAATCAGTACAACCACCAAAACGTAGCTAGCTACGCCAAAGAACTTCGAGATAATGGGGTCAGTGTACATATTGGCGCTCACGGACAACGTGAAGGCTTAGCTGCGCACTGGGAGCTATGGATCATGGAACAAGGTGGCTTCACGCCCTGGGAAGCGCTACGCGGCGGTACTATTGATGGCGCGAAACACCTAGGTATGGGCAAAGATCTTGGCAGTATCGAAAAAGGTAAACTTGCTGACCTCGTAGTGATAGATGGCGACATACTTAACGACATTAGAAAAAGTGAATTCGTAGAATACACGGTACTAAATGGTCGCGTGTACGAGTCGGCCACCATGAACGAAGTAGGCGGTAAAGAAACACGTAAACCGTTTTTCTTTGAGCAAGACAATGCCACCTTTATGCCGCAACAAACGGCAGATGAAGTGGAAGCGAAAGCGCACCACTATCATTGGGAGCATTAATCGAGTAAGCGCTAAACAAAAGGGGCTTCACCTAATGAGAAGCCCCTTTTACTTTCAGTCAGTCTGGTCTTTCTATCGGTTTCGTCCATACTGTTCGTGTGACGAGACCCAGTCTGACGAACTTATCGCTGATGCTAGCGATATCTCTCCGGCTAATACCACAGACGCCACAATTTCTGCAAATTTATACACGCGATCTCGCCCGTAGCAATCCAGTAACTCTAAGCACTCTCGTTGTGTGCCAATACCGGTACCGCCGCCATAGGTAGCCACAATAAGCGATGGTATGGTAATAGACACGTACAGGTCACCGTCATCAGTTAGCTCCGAATACATCATGGCCGCAGACGACTCAGACACGTTTGCTACGTCTTGTCCAGTAGCAATGAACATAGCCGTAATACCGTTTGGTGAATGAAGGCCGGTATTATTGACCCCCGATAAGAATGACCCTACGCCAGCCACCCGGCCATGGTAGTCAATTTGTTTAGGATCAACGCGCATTACCTCTAACAAATGCTCTCGTTTAATAGTGGCTTCTGCCGTCACCCGTTTACCACGGGTACGCATAATGTTTATTTGAGAGGCCTTTTTGTCTGTGGCAAAGTTAGACTCAAGGTAGAAATTCTCTATCCCCTCATAATGATCGAGTATCCACCCGCATGCTGCGAAGGTAGCACGGCCAACCATGTTTTGACCCGCTGCGTCACCGGTCTTAAAGTTAAAACGCAAAAACGCAAATTTGTTCGATAGGAAATGGTCGATATACGTCAGCTTAGCAATACTTGAGGTCGCTTCTGCTTCTTCCTTAATCTTTTCAAAGTTTGCTTTAATCCATTTAACGAAATCTCTGGCACCCCGTGCATTTTCAAAAATAAATACAGGGGCTCGCTGCATAGCATCGTCGACGACCGTTGCCGTTACGCCACCACTCATGTTAAGCAGCTTCATGCCTCGGTTATACGATGCCACCAGCGTACCTTCGGTAGTCGCTAACGGCACGACAAACTCCCCTTGTGCATGCTCTCCGTTTATCTTCAACGGCCCTGCAATACCGATAGGAACCTGCGCCACGCCAATAAAATGCTCAATATTCCCCTTAAGCGCTTGTGGGTCGATTGAATACTTACCTACGTGATCAATTTTCTTTCCGGTGGCGCTTTCGAAATATTCTTGGCGTGTTTTTATAATACTTTCGCCGTAATCATCCATGTCGTCACGAGGAATAAAAGCGCTGCGTTGTCCTGGCGCAGTAATATTGTCTTCCACTTCAAATTTAAGCTTTCCAAAAGGCGAAGCAGAAAAGCAAATACCCAGTTTTCGCTTTTCAGGGCAAGGTTCTTCATCAATATCTAAATGCACGGTAATGGTTTGACGCAAGCCAAAAGGCTCTCCGTCTGATCTATTTAGTGTGCTTACGGAAATGCTGGAATCAGGAGTTAATTGAAGTGAGATTTTGTGCTCTGGAATTTTTTCGCCATCAAGAGATATCCACTTCACTTCTTTGATGGTTGCATCTTTCAATCTGTTTTTCAGAGAAAAAGATAAGCCTTTATCTGTCTTGGTGAGACTAGCACGTGTATAGAGTTGCTTTAAAAGTATGCTGGGCACAAACATGAGGCTTCCTTAAGTGTGTTCTTACCGTGTTATTTCATATTCCTTTGTTTTTTATAGCACATTCTTTATACAGTTCTATGAATTCTTTTCGCTTCTCTGGCTATTATTTGTGCCATATCAACTTTTAAATTTGAGCCAGACACGTTCAAAAATGGGCCAAACCCAGTAAAAACGTGTGCTACTGAAATATAGACCTTAGCAGGAATTCATCAAGTTCCTACACCACTTAAAGTAAACACCGTCACCGAAGTTATATAGACCACAAGGTATCTGGTAGTGACAAAACGGAGGCGTCAAGGATTGTGATGCCAAGGAGAAAGAGCCTAAACGGAAGCGGCAGCCAGATACCTTTAATACGACTCAAACAGAGTTAGATAAACATGGAGAACACCTTGAGCGACCTTATCCAACAAATAGTGGGCCACAAAAGTAATGCAGAAGAAACGATTTATGCGCCTCTCAGTAGTGTGATATCTGGCCTGTATCTATCGAGACATCATGCCTATGCGTTATCACTCTTTGGTTAAAGACATAGGTAGCAGCTTTAGTGACGGGAAAAACAACGCCTGCTATCGGCAAGAGCCTGGCATTTTTTTCTAGACGAAGTGAGCAGCCATTTGGGTATGGAAAGCGAGGCCCTGATAAATAATCGCCTTAAGCCATTAGATATGTCACTAAATATGACCCGAATTATTGTGGCTCATCGCCCTCAATCAATCGCTATGGCAGACAGAGTTTTTTGTCTGTCAAACGGCACATTACATCGATGCTCTCCCACTGAAATAACAGGAAGCGCATCATCAGGTAAAACGGAGAAACACTATGAAAACACATGAAATAAGAGAACCCGCAGTATTGATGACGGCGGCTGAACGCATGCAAATAGATGCAAATGGCATTACCGCTCGTGACAGCGTGATCCCCATTGACTGTTTATCAAAACGCGAACTACAGGTAGCACACAAAATAATGGAAGGACGCTCGAATAAGGTTATTGCTTCAGAGCTGTTTATCAGTGAAAGGACCGTGAAATTTCACTGCGCCAATATTTATAAAAAGCTCAACATCAGTAACCGTTCAGTGCTTATCGCCTGCTGTTTCAGAACCCTTTACCAAGAAGTAGCTTCGCACTAAGCGCACCTACTTCATTACTCACAACGCCAATACAAGGAGCGTACATTATGAAAAACCAACCACTAATTCAGAATCAATCTTCTAATACTAACTTTGTTACCGTTACTGAATCTCAACTGTTTGAGGTATCTGGCGGGATATGCGCTCCTATTAGTAAGAATATGCCAAGAGTCGACCCTACGCCTAAAGACCCCATTTACATAACCATGGCTATTGGTGAAGGCGGCGGCAAACTACCGGATATTTTGTCGTAACTTACCGCCTGTAAAAGTCGACACATGGATAGGTATAGGCAGTATCCCATGTGTTGCTTTAAGGGCTACTAAATTCTATGAACACTTAAAACGCTAGCAAGGAACGCAAATGCACGTCGCACTACTAGGCAGTGAACAAGACCCACAGATTCAACATCTAGCCAAAGCACTTCACCAAAATAATACCCCCTTTTATTTTGCCAACACACAACATTTTGGCTCAAGGTGGACTATTAGCTATGACCCTGACTTTGATGACGGTCTAATTCATTTCAATTCTCCCTCTTTGTGCGACCAACCTAGGGTCACCTTTTCAAACACTAAATCTGCTTATTGGCATGAGTATTTGCCGGGGTTACCGTTGAAAGCTCCTAGCGAGAACGCTAGAAACGATAGCGACACATATTCTCAAGCACAGAATGATAAATCTGATGGCAGGGAGTCCAATCGGTTAGAAAACGCGGGATGGATTGAGCAAGAGCGAGCAAGCACGTTACTTTGCTGGTTTACCTTTAGCGACATTAAATGGGTGAACACCATCGACGCCGTTCGAAGTCACCAATGTAAGCCTTTACAATCGAGTGTTGCAGGCAAACTAGGTGCACATATTCCCTATACTTTTGTAGGCAATGCGCCCGAAGTCGCCTCTCAATTTTGCAGCAACATGCGTGAAGTCGTATACAAGCCTGTTCGAGGTGGTCGCACCGCACAGTTTGTAACTAAGCCGCCTAATATACGCTCATTACTTGATACGCTTTTCAGTGAACGTCCTGTTACCTTCCAAAAGTATATCGCCGGCGTTAATGTGCGAAGCTATGTGTTAGGCAAAGATGTGCTTAGCGTACAAATCGACTCAAGTGAATTAGATTACAGGAACGACGACAATGCTACTGTATCAATGACCAATGTACCAAGAGAGGTTCAGCAGTTAGCTATCAGAATTTGCCAAGCATTAGGCATGCATTGGTGCGCAATCGACTGGCGTAAGAGCGCGAAGGGAAAATACTTTTTTCTTGAGGCGAATCCAAGCCCTTATTTTTTAAAAGTAGAAAACGATACAGGACTAGATATAACAGCAAAGCTTGTGGCGCTGTTGGTGAAGACTTGACTGGTAGGTAAAATGAGCCCTCAGTAGATTAGACTCTGTACTTAAATTAGGTGCTAAAAATTAACGAATTTATGCGATTGTCCACCTCACTCCGACTTTCGCCATAGAAACACGTTAGGTGATGGCTATAAGCAGTGGTCCCGCGCAAAGTTTTTCCAGCAGTATCGCCTTTTTTTCCGCTACCATCTTGAGTCTAAAGTTATCTTATATGCATGGGTAAATGACGAGAAAAACAAACGTGCATATGGAAGTAAGACGGACGCTTACAGAGTTTTGGAGAAAATGGTGAAATCTGGTCTGTATTCTAAGGTTAGTCAGATACTGGCATGAAAACTTAGCTATCGAAAAAATTGATAAAGTCTCCCCTTTAGTTGACGTATCAACTAACGGGGAGACTTCTACTTAGCGCTAAACTACAAAATAAAACGCGAAAGATCTTCGTTATCCACCAAGGTTTCTAAGTGACTATTAACGTAGTCTGCGTCGATTACGAACGACTCACCGCTCTTTTCAGAGGCGTCAAACGAGATGTCTTCCATAAGGCGCTCAAGCACGGTGTGCAGACGGCGGGCACCAATATTTTCAGTGCGCTCATTCACCTGCCATGCAGCTTCGGCGATACGCTGAATACCAGAATCGTCGAAACTAATATCTACGCCTTCTGTCTTCATTAGCGCAATGTACTGGTGAGTTAATGACGCATTTGGCTCGGTAAGAATGCGCTTGAAGTCACCGACTTTAAGGGCAGATAGCTCAACGCGAATTGGAAGACGACCCTGAAGCTCTGGGATCAGATCCGACGGCTTACTCATTTGGAATGCGCCTGATGCAATAAACAAAATATGGTCTGTTTTAACCATGCCGTGTTTTGTCGATACCGTTGAACCTTCCACAAGCGGAAGAAGGTCGCGCTGAACACCTTCGCGAGATACATCAGCCGACGAATTGCCTTCGCGCTTACAAATTTTGTCAATTTCGTCGATAAACACAATACCGTGCTGCTCTACCGACTCAATGGCTTTTTCCTTCAAATCTTCTTGATTCACAAGGCGTGCCGCCTCTTCTTCAATAAGTAGTTTGAACGCTTCTTTAATTTTCAGCTTCTTCTTTTTCTTTTGCGAACCCGACAAATTCTGAAACATGCCTTGAAGCTGATTGGTCATTTCTTCCATACCTGGAGGTGCCATAATTTCTACGCCCACCTGTGGAAGTGCTACGTCAATTTCGATCTCTTTGTCGTCCAGCTCGCCTTGACGAAGCTTTTTACGAAATGCTTGGCGCGTGCCGCGATCTTCAACGTTTTCTTTATTGCCCCACGCATCTTCTGGTGGAGGGAGCAAGACGTCTAAAATGCGCTCTTCCGCTGCTTCTTCTGCGCGGAATTTCACTTTTTTCATTTCGTTTTCTTTCGTCATCTTCACCGCAATATCAGCAAGATCACGAATGATGGTCTCTACTTCTTTGCCTACATAGCCCACTTCGGTGAACTTTGTCGCTTCGACCTTAATGAACGGCGCATTAGCCAGCTTTGCTAAACGGCGTGCAATTTCAGTTTTACCCACACCTGTAGGGCCAATCATCAAAATATTTTTTGGTGTAACTTCTTGGCGCAACTCAGGTTCGAGCTGCATACGTCGCCAGCGGTTACGAAGTGCGATAGATACAGCACGCTTAGCATCTTGTTGACCGATAATATGACGGTCTAACTCGTGAACAATTTCTCTTGGTGTCATTTCAGACATGAATAAACCCTTTTCTAACAATGCTTGTTGCACTCGTACCCAAACGAAAGACAACAGGCAGATAACAGCATTCAGCTATTACTTAGTAATCTAATACATCAACCGTTTGGCTATGGTTAGTGAATACGCAAATATCACCCGCTATGGTCAACGCTTTTTCAGCGATTTCTTTGGCGCTAAGCTCTGTATTTTCCAGTAGTGCAGTAGCTGCGGCTTGTGCATAGTTACCACCAGAACCAATAGCGATAAGATCCTGTTCTGGCTGCACAACGTCACCGTTACCAGTAATAATGAATGATGCAGTTTCGTCGGCTACGGCAAGCAAGGCCTCGAGTTTGCGAAGTGCCCGATCGGTTCGCCAGTCTTTTGCAAGCTCTACTGCGGCTTTAGTTAAATGGCCTTGGTGAGCTTCCAGCTTTGCCTCAAAGCGTTCAAACAGCGTAAATGCGTCGGCGGTGCCGCCAGCAAAGCCCGCTAAAATCTTGTCGTGGTATAAACGACGCACTTTGCGCGCATTACCTTTCATTACGGTGTTGCCTAGTGATACCTGTCCGTCACCGGCCATTACCACTTGATTCCCACGTCGTACAGATACAATCGTTGTCACGTTAATTCCCCGTTTAGCTGGGCGCTGCTGCGCTATGTATGCAGTTTTTGCTCAACTAGGGCAGCAGCGTAATAATTCAATAACAAATAAGTGGGGGAAGGCTTTTTAATTTCAAGGGTATCGAATAATAAAGTGCGCCCAGACAACGCGAAGAGAAAGGCGTCGCCTTATTGTAAATACAATTAAATAAGCTAACCGAAACACGCAGACTCATGCCAGCGCTAGTTGTTGATACTTAATTGGAGATGTAGTGAAGTATCAGGGAAAAATTCAGCAGTGGAACCACGCGTGGAGTTTTAACTTTCTAGAGCCTAACGGGAGGGGTAGCCGCGCCTTTACCCGCGTGAAGCGGCAAATATATGCGCGTCACGAAAGTAGAAAAATGACAACAGTTGTTACAAATCAAAGTTGCCGCCTGATGGAATTTATCGCGTAATAATTGCATTTTAAAACTCATTCTTAGGTTTTCATTATGCAGCTTCAGCGCGCGGGTGGCCTGTCAGCCATTATTTGTGCCCTTACCTACCTTTTTGGTTTTGTGCTTTTTTTCGGCTTAATTCAACCGCCAGCCGATACCTCTGACATTGCTTATTTACAGTTTCTTGTCTCCCAGCGCGACACCTTCTTTTTAGGCTATGTAATAATTGGTATTGTGTTTAGCTTAGGTTTACTTTTACTGAATCAGTCGCTGCTAGCACTTTTTAAAGACCACTCCCCCATTGTTGCACGTTATAACAGCGCTATAGGACACATTTGGGCAACGCTTGTAATTGCCAGCACGTTTGTGTTTTTAGTCAGTCTTCCTTTTCTGGCTGATTACATCAACACCAGTGAAAACAACACAGTGGTCGTATTAAAAAGCATCAATGTGATAGTTGATGCACTAGGCGGAGGCATAGAGCTACTTGGCGCACTATGGGTATTGCTAATTAGCTACATGGGAATAAAGCACGGCATTTACGCTAAAGCGACCCATATACTTGGTTGTGCCGTGGGTATTGCAGGTGTTATCACCTTGTTTTCAGGGCTTTCTTTCTTTTCGGATAATGTACTTTTTGAAGCGTCTACCGCTATTTTCGGTTTGGGCCAAATAGTGTGGTTTATACTTATTGGCCTGCACATGACTAGAGCACCCCGTTAGAGACAACCCTGAGTGGAACGCAGCCAGCGCTCCACTCAGAGCCTTCTTTCAAAACGCGTTGTAACGACAGAAGTTACAAATTCCAATACCAAATTTGGCATGTGGCAATGTTCACTTTACGCAGACTATGCTTCGCTTTTTCAGCGTCTCTCTTAGACTCGTAAGGACCTAAAATAACGCGAAACCAATCACCGTTGCTGCCAGTGCTGTGTCTTATAAGCGCCTCTAAGCCTTGAAATGCGATTTTAGCTTTCATCTCTTCAGCCTGCGCACGGGTTCTAAACGACGCGCATTGCATTAAATAACGTTTATCCGACTTTTCCTGCTCTTTGACTTCAACTTCTACCTCATATCCAGGAAGGGTCTTAATATATTCCCATTCTTCCTCAGGCAATTCAGGCAACGACTCTTCTGTCGGCGCAACAGGTCGCGAGGCTTGTGTATCTACGTCGTCTTCTACGTTGTCTTTGATTGACCACAAAAATACGCCAAAGCCAATGACCAAAGCAAATACGCCAACAAGGCGCACAACTGGAAGCTTTCCAGTGACTGGGGCGTTTGATTGTGCGTTTCTGGCCGGTTTTCTGCCTTTACCAGCAGGCTTCTTTTTTTGAGGAGAGCGTCCACGAGAGACATAATCGCGTTGGGCCATAGTCGGCAATATTCCTACTTGTTATCGTTGTTTGTATGCGTAAGAAAACGTCATATACCAAATCTATATGAAGGAGCGAGGATCTCGCCACCGTCAAACGTGCAAAAATTTTAACGCATTGCTTCCCAACAAGCTAACTGAAATCGGTAGGATCAATATCTATTGACCACCTAACTTTCATAGCTTGTGGCAACGCCTGTAAAAATGGCAGCGCCAAACGTAGCGCATTGTGAAGCGGCGCACGTTTTTGATGGCTGCATACCAGCATAAAGCGAAAGCGGCCTTGCCGCTTTTCAATCAAACATGGAAACGGGCCATTTAGCTCAATAGCATGCTGCTGGTTAAATATATGTTTACTGTCTTGTAAAAAGCGATAGGCCAAACTGCTGTCGGTCGCTTCAGCGCGAATCACAAATTGGCTAATAAAAGGAGGCAGACCCGCTGCTTTTCGCTCCACTAGCGCGTGTCTGGCGAAATGTCCATAACCGTTATGCACCAAGTCTTGTAGCAAAGGGTGATGAGGATTATGGGTTTGAAGCCACATTTCACCAGGTTTACTGGCGCGCCCCGCTCTTCCAGCAAGTTGAGTAACAAGCTGAGCAAGCTTTTCTGGCGCTCTGAAATCGGCACTAAAAAGTGCTCCATCACAATCTAGCACCGCGACTAGTGTTACATGAGGAAAGTGGTGACCTTTTGATAGTATCTGAGTGCCCACCAGCAGCTGATACTCTTGGCGATTAATTGCATCAAGTGTCTGGTGCAGTTTGTCTTTACCCCGAACGGTATCGCTGTCTATTCGTACCTGTTTAACACCGGGAAATAAGCTGGCTAGCCCTTGCTCTACTTGCTCGGTCCCCGTACCCGCCGTAACTAATTCATTGTGATGGCACGCTTCGCAGTTTGAAGGCATTGAGCGCATACCGCCACAGTGATGACACTGTAATCGGTTCTGTGCTTTATGCACGGTATAAGGGCGGTCACAGCGCTTACACATGACGGTTTCACCGCAGTGATGGCACAGCAGCGCTGGTGCATAGCCTCTGCGATTCACAAACACCAATACCTGATTTCCCGCACTGATATGCTGGCGCATTATTGTTAACAAGCCTTGCGAAATACCGTAGTGAATGGGTTGGTCGCGCGCGTCCAACACATGCTGATGCGTGCTTTTCGCACCTCCCGCTCTCTTAGTTAACTGCAAATGGGCATAGCGACCGCTTAGCGCATTGTTAAGTGTTTCGAGTGCGGGCGTGGCGCTGCCTAGTAAAAGGGGAATATTATGCTGCTTGGCACGCATGGCTGCCAAGTCACGAGCATGATAGCGAAGCCCATCTTGCTGTTTAAAAGACTCGTCGTGCTCTTCATCCACAATCAACATGCCGGGATTGTGCAGTGGAGTAAAAATGGCTGATCGGGTACCTATGATAATACCGAGTTCACCAGCTTTTGCTCGCTGCCATACATGTAACCGATCCTTATCAGAAAGCTGAGAGTGTAAAACGCCAACAGCAATGCCAAAGCGCTTTTCAAAACGAGATACCGTTTGCGGCGTAAGCCCGATTTCTGGCACAAGGATAAGCACTTGCTTCCCGTCACGCAGTAAGGGTTCAATGGCTTGAAGATACACTTCCGTTTTACCGCTACCGGTCACCCCTTCAAGCAAGCTTACCGCGAAGTGGCCCTGCTGACGGTTTAGCGCGGCAATGGCTACCGACTGTTCAGTGTCTGGAGTTGGCTTTTCAGACAGCGATAACGAGGCAAGCCAACTGCCTGACTTAAATTCAGGTGCGACTTCTTCGATACTTGCCAATGACTTTTCGACAAGCGCTTTGACCGCAGGTGCACCATATTGCTTTCGCGCTTGCGACGCTAACAAAGCACCACCAGCCAGTGCAATAAAACAGGCTTGTTGTTTAGGCGCCCGCGATAACGCGTCTGCAGCCGTTTGTTTACCTTCTTCGGTAAGCATTAGCATATCTTGGGGTGTTGGCGCTGTTGACTCGCCTTTACGCAATAAAACAGGCAGCATAGCGTGCAGCACTTCTCCCGGCGCATGATGATAGTACTGCCACAGCCATTGAGCCATTTTCAGCAACACTTCATCTATAACGGGTCTATCGTCGAGTACCGACTCAATAGCTTTTAACTTGTCGGAATTTTCAATGTCGCTTTCAGTTTTTTCTAGGGTTTCAACCACTACACCCACGAGTTTGCGCGGGCCAAAAGGCACAATCACTCTTACACCCGCACTTAGTGCGTTATCGTGGGTATATGTGAAAAGTTGGCGCAGTGGCACTGGCACGGCAACTTGAATAAAGGCCATTGCGAACGTTCTACCTTATTTGACGACTGTTATAGCGCTTAATGCGCTTACAAAGCTTCTTATATTGAAACTAATTATACTGAAGCTACTTGCTGACCTATACGTTACAGCAGTTTGCGCTGCTAACAGCTAGCTACACATTTTGCTATTAGCGCATAATTTTACGATTAGCACATATGGGCCTAGCCTTGAAAGACAAATATTTAAACATACTTTACTGGTAAGCATAAAAGGAATGTTTTTTGTTTGGCCTTTTTATATGGCTATTTTGATTAGCTCTCTTGTTTAGCATTTGGCCAAAAACCGCTTGATCAAGCTTCTGCCATCCTTTATTATGCGCCGCTCTTTTGCGATAGGCTGTTCTTTGAACGACTTATCATTTGAATTAAGTAACGTATGGTGTGCGACTTCGGGTTGTATAGCGATACGGCCTTATTATGTGAGGTAACCCAATGAAACAAGATATCCACCCAAAATACGAAGAAATCACAGCAACTTGCTCATGTGGTAACGTAATGAACATCCGCTCTACGCTTGGTAAAGACATCAACCTAGACGTATGTTCTTCATGCCACCCTTTCTACACTGGTAAGCAACGTAACGTTGATACTGGTGGTCGTGTTGATCGCTTCAAGAAGCGTTTCGGTGCGTTGGGCAAAAAGTAAGCCTGATATCGAGCTCGAAAAAAGCGCCTTTATGGCGCTTTTTTATTGCTTAAAATTCACGCTTCACACAAACAAGGTAAACCAAACAGCGCTTTAACGCCGATATTCTGCATAAAACCACTATTTCGCCAATGTAGCTAACTTTTGTAACTAGCTTTGCGACATTCAGCTTCACGTGAAATCAGTGAAGGTTTTTAATGTTGGATAAATGCCTGTCCCAATTGCCGCCACTGACTTTTTTACATTGTTCTTCGCTATCAAAATAAATACCAACGGGTGCTGACTTAATTGACGCCAAAGCAATATTCACTTGGCTTATAAAGTCTATATCCCAATCATTAGTTAACGCCCGCTGCTTTTCCTGCTCTGTATTAAACACGGCAATTACCTGCGGCGCTCTCCAATGCCCTACGTGAGTTAGCCAAACAAATCCACTATTGTCAGATTTTACGCTTTCGCACACATCGGTTAGCACGGTTATTAGTTTTCTTTCTGTCATATCCTCGCCTTCTGCGCAATTTTGAGTGGCTTTCACAGGATTTTATCAGAAATATTGGATGGAGAATTAACGAAGTCACTCCCTGCGTTCTATTTTCCTGAGTTGGGTTTATGTCCAGTACATTTACGAGAACGTAGACCCTTTAGATACCTTTGTTTTCACCTCCTCACAATAGACATACGGAATGATCCAACAAGTCAAAATAAATAGCATGAATGGCAATTATAGCACCATTTTACTGGTCTAATTAGTATGCCTAACCTACATTGGTATATGAGAATTCTGATCAGATATGTACACAGTGATTGGCTGTGTTAGAGTTGCAAACGACACTTTGATAGTGAGCATTGATTCTGTGAATAATGCATTACTTTCAAGACGTGTAGCGCTTTTTGGGTACAGACTTTATGTGTAAACCTGAGGCTTGTACCCATTCAGGTATGTGAGCAAAATCAGTAAAGGTTAACGCCTAGTCTGCTTTTTTCTACATGCCACCTTAGGGCCTGTTGATGATTGCTAAACAATAAAGATCTACAAGCCCTAGTGCTAACAACTAATTATAATCACTTTTGTCATTACTTGATTGTAACGCGCTTACGTTTATCTACCTATAACTATAACGACAATAAAATAGCTACAGAGCGTGAACGAAAACACCGATGAACCCTACATCTAAGGATACCTTTTTACATGTCAGATTTTAGACAACGCGCACTCGACTATCATGCCAAACCCACACCTGGAAAAATCCGCGTAGAGTTATCTAAACCAGCCGATAGCGTCGACGACCTTGCTCTTGCCTATAGTCCGGGCGTTGCCGAGCCGGTCAGAGAAATCGCCGAAGATGCAGATAATGCCTATAAGTATACGGGTAAGGGTAACTTGGTTGCCGTTATCAGTAATGGAACCGCGATTTTAGGATTGGGTAATTTGGGCCCACTGGCATCGAAACCCGTTATGGAAGGCAAAGCGCTTCTATTTAAACGCTTTGCTGGTCTTGATGCCATTGATATTGAAGTCAAGCATCGTACCACCGAAGAGTTCATTAATACCGTGGCAAATATCGCCGACACCTTTGGCGGTATTAACTTAGAAGACATCAAAGCACCAGAGTGTTTTGAAATTGAACAAGAGCTCATAAAGCGCTGTAAAATTCCTGTATTTCATGATGACCAACACGGTACTGCTATTGTAACAGCAGCGGGCATGCTCAATGCCTTGGAAATTCAGGGTAAAAATATAGAAAACGCTAAAATAGTATGTATGGGTGCTGGCGCGGCGGCGGTTGCCTGTATGGAATTACTGATCAAATGCGGTGCCCAGCGCGAGCGTATTTATATGCTAGACAGGAAAGGCGTTATCCATACACGTCGCGAAGACTTAACTGAGCACAAAAAGTTATTTGCTAACAACACTGACAAACGCACACTTGAAGATGTGATGGAAGGTGCGGATATCTTTGTTGGTGTGTCTGGACCGGATGTTTTACCACCAGAAACACTGGCCTTGATGGCTGAAAACCCGATTGTATTTGCATGTTCTAACCCAGACCCTGAGATAAAGCCTGAACTTGCTCACGAAGTACGTAAAGATCTTATTATGGCTACCGGACGTTCGGACTACCCTAACCAGGTAAACAACGTACTGTGTTTCCCGTTTATTTTCCGTGGCGCACTAGATGTTCGTGCAACGGCCATCAACGATGAAATGAAAGTAGCGGCAGTAGAAGCCCTTCGTGCTATCACGAAAGAACCTGTACCAGAAGAAGTATTAGCTGCAAGTAAAAGTGACAGCCTGACATTTGGTAAGGAATACATTATTCCTAAACCTATGGATCCGCGTTTATGCGAGCGTATTGCTACCGCCGTATCTAAGGCTGCGATTGAATCTGGCGTTGCACGCGTGCCTGAAAGTCCAGAAGAATAGAGTTCTGGTGCACAAGGCTAAAAATGGTTGGGTTATGCTCAACCTTTATTTGCTAAAACGTGCGCTTAAAGAATACAGGTACATAAAAAACGGCCCTGTATTGTAGGTTATCAACTAGCAGTACCTTACAACTGCTAACTTACAAAACAGGGCCGTTTTCATTTGAATGCTAAATTTTAGTCGTCTTCCGACACGTCGTTTTCAAAGCTTGGGTCAATGCCCATTTCTTCCATAATGCGCCTGGCTTCAGCAGGCACGCGATTTGGGTTGTCTTTACGTAAGTCATCATCGTTAGGCAATGGTTGACCGGTAAACGCATGTAAAAATGCTTCACACAACAGTTCCGAATTAGTAGCGTGACGCAAATTATTGATTTGGCGGCGAGTACGCTCATCAGTAAGTGCTTTAAGCACATTAATTGGTATAGAGACAGTGACTTTCTTTACCTGCTCGCTTTTTTTGCCATGCTCTGCGTAGGGGTGAATATATTTACCGTTCCATTCTGCCATTATACTAACTCGGTCTACTCTTTTTTATGTTATGAAGAGAAATTCTAAACAAGTTCACGAAAAGGTCAATTGAGCAGTGTAAACCTCTTGACGTCTAGACATATATTCTTTAATTTAGACGTCTAAACGTCTATAAGAATACATTTTTGAGAGAATAAGCCATGGTTTCTTACGCACAAGGTATCGATGCATTGAACCAGTCCCTGTCGGAACTGCGTGACATTGATGTATCTTTTGAATTCTTTCCACCCCAAACGGAAGCCATGGAAAAGACTTTGTGGAAATCCGTCGAGCGTCTAGCACCTCTAAAACCAAGCTACATGTCAGTAACATATGGCGCGAATAGCGGTGAACGTGACAGAACCCACGACGTAGTTAAGCGCATTCAGCAGCAGACCGGTGTCGCAGCGGTGCCTCACTTGACCTGTGTTGATGCTAGCCGTGATGAACTAAAGCAAATTGCAAAAGACTACTGGGACTCAGGCATTCGTCGTATTGTTGCACTTCGTGGCGATTTACCGGCAGGAGTAGAAAAAACAGAGATGTATGCCTCTGATCTTGTTGCCTTGTTAAAAGACGTTGCCGATTTTGATATTTCTGTTGCTGCATACCCAGAGAAGCACCCTGAAGCGCCAAATGCACAGTTTGATTTGCTAAATTTAAAGCGCAAAGCAGAAGCCGGTGCCACAGAAGCGATAACCCAGTTCTTTTTCGATACGAGTGTTTTCCTTCGATTTAGAGACCGCGCTGCTGCAGCTGGTGTCGACTTAGATATCGTTCCAGGTATATTGCCGGTAACCAACTACCAAACACTTGTGAAATTTGCGGGGTTCACTAATGTTCATGTACCGGGATGGTTGCACAAAATGTTCGACGGCCTTGATGCCGACGACCAAGCCACCCGTAATTTAATAGGCGCTAACATTGCTATGGACCAAGTTAAAGTACTAGCTAAAGAAGGGGTAAAACACTTCCATTTCTATACCTTAAACCGCAGTGAATTAAGCTACGCCATCTGCCACATGCTGGGCGTGCGTTCGGGCGTTTAATAGATAACGGCAACCAAAAGCCCGCTAACGTTTTTAAATGAAGTACTCCTCAAAAGGCGCGGTCAATGCGCCTTTGTTGTTCAAAGCCTGCATTAAACTTTGCCACCAAGGCCGCCCGCAGTTACCATCAGGTATAACAAGTAATAAACTATCGATGCTGTATACCAGTCCGCATAGATAAGACTACGCTTTTTATCTTTTTCACGGTATCGTCAGGAGAAATTGAGTGGATTTAGACAAGGTTAAAACCTTATATAATAATGTTAGGCCTCAGATTAAAGAGCTCTTTAGCATCTTCATAAAACGTTGCAAAGAAGACAACATTACTATCTCTGCTGGGCACTTAGCCTATGTAACCTTGTTATCTTTGGTGCCCTTTATTATGGTGACTTTCACCATAATGTCAGCCTTTCCAGCCTTTGCATCCGTAAGAAGTAAGCTCGAGCATTTTGTTTTTAGCAACTTTGTTCCTACCGCCAGTGATGTGGTTCATAAATACATGAGCGATTTTGTCGGCAATGCTTCACAAATGAGTGCCATTGGGATTTTGTCACTGCTGGTCGTTGCATTAATGCTCATATCAAACGTAGATAAAACCCTGAATAGAATTTGGCGTACGCAAAGTGACAGACCGATTGTGTATACCTTTGCTATTTACTGGATGGTGATCACTCTTGGTCCTATGTTAATCGGCTCCAGTGTGGTGGTCAGTTCTTATTTGACTGGATTAGCGGCATTCACCGAAGAATACACACCAGGTCTTGGTACTTTCTTACTCAGCCTTGTACCAAGCGGCGCAGCCATGCTTGCATTCACCATTTTATACATGGTTGTGCCTAATAGAAGAGTATTTGCTCGTCACGCATTGGTTGGCGCCATCGTGGCAACCATCGCTTTTGAAATAACTAAGTCAGGCTTTGCGCTCTACGTAACGAACTTTCCTTCGTACGAACTTATTTACGGCGCGCTTGCGGTGGTACCCATTCTGTTTTTATGGGTGTATTTGTCGTGGATAATTGTGCTGTTTGGTGCTGAATTTACCTGCAGCCTAGGTGAAGCGTTTGAAAACCGAAAAGCAGAAAACGAACCCCGCAAAGTACCTCAAGAATAATCAGCCCTACAGGTTTAAAATAAAAAAGGGAGCTGCTCGCTCCCTTTCTATCTATTACTGCTTAAAAGCTAGTTTTTCATTGAAGAAATAAACGCATCAGACTCTGCAATAGCAGAATTCATTTGTCTGATAAGCTGAGCGACGTTGTTCTCGATAGTAGAGAGCTCGCCCTGCAGTGCGCCTATCGCGCTGGCATTTAAGTTGTGCTTCAAGTACAGCACATTATCTTGAAGCGCGCTTAATACCGGCGGCATTTTACTTTCCGCTTTGCGCATAGCCGTCATTAGTGAAGCGTAACGACGCTTAGTTTCGCGAAGCTTCGCCGCACTATCTCGCTTCAGCGATGCGTTCTCATACTTCTCTAGCTCTTCAGACCATTCATCGAATAAAGCCTCAGCTACACTTTCCACCTTGTCTATACGTGAACTCACTTCTTCCGAGGCGGCAACACTATCTTCGTACTGACCGTTTAATCGATTGTAAACATCTTCAAGCTCACCGCCATCAAATGCAACGGCCGCGCTGAATGCCTCCAGCGCCGAACTAAACTGCTCTTGTGCATCTTCTTGCGACTCTTTCGCGTTTTCAACGCGGTCTACTAAGATATCACGCTTTTCAACGCCAACCTTTTCCCATGCTGCGTAATATGCAGACTGACACCCACTAAGGGCAAGCATAGCAACAAATGCTGATGCAAGTAGCTTCATGCGGTTACTCCACCTCTAAAGCGCGCTGCGCTTATAATACTGATTAGATGCAAAATGGCACCTAATGGCCAGAATACGATAGCAAGAACGACGGTCGCAGCCAGGGCATAGCACACGCCTACGGTAATGAAATAGAACAGCGCGCCCAGTATTCTGCCTTGAACCAAATGACCTAAACCAGGAATAAAGAAGTTACAAATTGCGGCGATTACATTACCGCCCGATCCTTGACCTGCCATATAAACATCCTCGCATTTATGACTATAATATGATTAGCTAGCACGTAATGACACTTGTTCTATAGTATACACTTAAGATTTATCGCTTATTTTACAAGCATAAACAGCGTTGAAGCAGTCAGCACGCAACCGTTTGTATAACAATAAACTAAACTAAAACAGGCACTCACACAACGCGCAGAAACAAAATGAAACGACTTTACCCCGATGTTACCTACTATGAAAATGGATTTATCGAAGTGGGAAGTGGGCATTCGCTTTACTTCGAGCAAAGTGGTAATCCAAACGGCATCCCCGTGTTCTTTATTCACGGGGGCCCAGGTGCAGGCTTACCCCCTAATTACAAATGCTTTTTTGACAGCAATAAGTATCGCATTGTCGGCTATGAGCAACGTGGTTGCGGCCGCTCTACGCCTCTAGCTGACACGCTAAATAACGACACATGGTCGAATGTTGAAGATATCGAAGCATTACGTACACACCTTTCAATTCCAAAATTTCTTTTGTTTGGCGGTTCGTGGGGTTCAACACTCGCCCTGCTCTACGCGTTAAAGTACACGCCGCGAGTGACAGGGCTCATTCTACGTGGCGTATTTTTAGCTCGACAGGAAGACAGAGATTGGTTTTTATCGCCAAATGGCTGTGCAGCTCAGTTATTTCCCGAGTATTACCGGAAATTTACAAAAGATGTGCCTAAGCCTGTGACCTCTAATTCAGTGTGTGATTTCTATAGCGCAATGGTGCGTTCTAGCAATGATGTACTAAGACATTCAGCGCTTAAAAGATGGTACCAATGGGAAGAGAGACTTTCTCGTATAACGCTACCACCTGGTGTGGGTGACTCGACAACTAATTACCCTATGCAGCTGGTCACCTGTTTAGCCACATTGGAATGCCATTTCCTATCTAACCAATGCTTCCTAGATGAAAACTATATTCTTGAAAACATTAGCAAAATAAGTCATATTCCTGGAACAATTGTACATGGTCGTTACGACATGATCTGCAAAACAGAAGCGGCGGAGGCACTTCACAAAGCTTGGCCCCAGAGTCAGCTACAAATTATTCCCGACGCGGGGCACAGTACTTCCGAGCCTAGTATAGGTTACGCGCTCTGCCGTGCTACCCGCGACATGTCTCGCTTTATTCAGGAGTCGTCGAAGTGATAGGACTAATTCAACGCGTATCGGAAGCCAATGTCACCGTTGCCGGTAATGTTATCGGCGAAATTGGTAAAGGCATGCTGGTGCTCTTGGGTGTTGAGAAAGAAGACGGTGACGCGCAGATAGAGAAACTAGCAAATAAGCTCTGTCGATATCGCATGTTCAGTGACGAAGACGGAAAAATGAACCTAAATGTTGAGCAAGTGGGAGGCGAAATACTGGTGGTCTCTCAGTTCACACTCGTAGCCGATACGCAGAAAGGTAATCGTCCTGGTTTTTCACGCGGTGCATCGCCAGAACACGGCCAAGCCATTTATGAAAAATTCGTTCAGTCTCTGAAAGATAAAGGTATGGTGGTGGCCACCGGCGAGTTCGGTGCTGATATGCAAGTAGGCCTAATTAATGACGGCCCCGTCACCTTTCAATTTAGCGTTTAGCGGGTAAAATCGTACGCTTCGTCAGCATCCCAAACTTGCTTACATAATTAAGCTTGTACCGCATGTATTCTTACGTTTAAATACTCGTTCATTCATTTAAGAAGGCCGGTTTATTGTGTACAAGGTAGTCACACCAAAAAGCGATGCCGAGTTTGAAGCCTATTTTCATTTTCGGTGGGAACACTTACGCCAGCCATGGAATTTTCCTCCCGGCTCTGAAAAAGACGAATACGAGCAAGTCGCAGAGCACCGTATTATTACTAACAGAAATGGCGAAATTGTGGCTTGCGGCCGCGTGCATTTAAACACAGCTGAAGAGGCACAAATTCGCCATATTGCTGTTCACCCAGGCCATCAACGCAAGGGTTTAGGACAAATGATCATGGCCGCACTTGAAAACGTAGCGAAAGACCTGGGCGCCGAGCGTGCTGTAACTAACAGCCGCGAAATATCTATTGACTTTTTTAGCGCATGTGGCTTTGAAGTCGAGCGTGAAGCGCCTAACGAGCTAGGCATGCTTAAACGTCAACAAATGGTTAAGAAGTTCACCGAAAACAATACGTTAGTACTTCACCCTAAGTGGTGCAAATCACTGCAGGAAACATGGTCTGAGACCATTCCCATTACCGAGCACATGGGAATCAAACTTTACCAATACACAGGCCGCACACTTGAAACGCGTGCGTCATTAAACAAAAACATAAATATTCACGGCACTATGTTTGCGGGCAGCATTTTCTCTTTAGCTACGCTAACCGGCTGGGGCATGATTTACTTGCAGCTTAAAGAGCGGGGATTAGACGGGGATATTGTATTGGGCGATGGTGATATTCACTATCATAAGCCCATAACGATGAAGCCAAGGGCAATCTGTAATATTGAGACTTTGTCTGGAAAGTTTAAACCGTTAGAGAATGACAACAAAGCAAGGTTTGAATTGAGTGTGGCAATTTTAGACGGCGATACTCCTGTAGCGGAGTTTGAAGGTGTGTTCTACGTGCTTCCCCCTTCTAAAAGCGAAGAAGAGTAGCTTTACTAGTTAACGCCTGCCTTTAATATGTATTAAACGATGTTGATAACACACATGACCGTTTCGTCGCAGGATTAAAAGAGGCTCATCACCATTTTTATGAGTCGTCACTTACAATAAAAATCCACTCATAAAAAAAGCGCCGATAAGGCGCTTTTTTCGTAATTAAGCTATTTATAAGCTATGTACTGCGAGTACTAAGCGACCATGGCCGCTTGAAGTTTTTTCATCGCGTTCTTTTCAATTTGACGAACACGCTCGGCAGATACCTGATATTTGTCAGCCAAGTCTTGAAGCGTAATCTTGTTGTCTGCTAACCAGCGGGTTTCGATTATATCTTGGCTACGCTCATCTAGCGTTTTAATTGCTGAGTACAAGCGCTTGCTCGCTGCAGTATCCCAGTCGTTGTTAATCACGTCGGTTTCAACATCTGAAGATTTATCTTCTAAATATTGAACTGGCGCAAAATTGCCTGTTTCATCTTCGTCCGCAGTCAGGTCGAACGCTTGGTCTTGAGAACTCATACGCGCTTCCATTTGAAGCACTTCTTTTGTACTCACACCCAGTTCATTCGCTACAGTTTGTACTTCATCGTGCGTGAACCAACCAAGGCGCTTTTTCGCCTTACGCAGGTTAAAGAATAATTTGCGCTGCGCTTTGGTGGTCGCAACTTTTACTATTCTCCAGTTTTTAAGTACAAACTCATGAATTTCTGCTTTGATCCAATGTACCGCGAAAGAAACCAAACGCACGCCCACCGTTGGGTCGAAACGCTTAACGGCTTTCATCAGACCGATGTTGCCTTCTTGAATTAAGTCGGCTTGTGGTAAGCCATAACCTGAGTAAGATTTTGCAATGTGCACTACAAAACGAAGGTGTGACATTACCAGCTTACGAGCGGCTTGTAAGTCTTCGTCTTCGCGAAGGCGCACTGCCAACTCGCGCTCTTCCTCAGCGCTAAGCATATCAATGCTGCTTACAGCTTGAATGTAGCCTTCAATGCTACCGCTGTGTGGCACTGACAGGGCCATAGATTGCAAATTGTTGCTCATTGTTCACCTCATTTTTTGCCGCTTCATATTAGCAAAGTAACCGAAGCTGCGCGAGACCTAATTAAGATATGAAGTTTAACCAGTATGTAGGTATAGTGACTATTTCTACTATATCAAGACCTAGATTAAGAAAAAAAGTTCAATTTTAAAACTTGCGATCCATATGCGTATTTACTCAACACAAATACTACACCTAAGTTATCGGCTTCACATTGAATACCACGTTACTCTCAATAGTATGGTGGCGTCGGGTCGGTCATTTAACCACTAAATCATTATACTTTAATTACACACATCAATGTGAAAGCTAATCTCACTGGTATGAAATCCAACGCTTATTCATTTTTCAATTTTTACCTACTGCAAGCATCTTCCGCTATAACAGAAGTCATTAAATATGAAGCGAAAGCGCAGCGGCAATTACATAAACCTTATACGTCGTATCTTATATCTTGCTTTTCGCGGTAGAAACTGAAAATAATAGATTGAATTAATCGATTTTGCACTACAACCGCTGTACAGCATTTTCCAGACAACAATTACAGAAGACTGGAAGGGAAATACTTAAGGAAAGGAGTAAGGCAAGTAAATCAAAGAGGATCTTGATGTTTGCTTACGTCGCTAGACAGCCCATATTTGATGTAAACAGAGAAGTTTACGCCTATGAACTACTTTTTCGTGTTGGAGAAGACAATAGCTTTCCCGACATACCGCCTGACGAAGCAACCTCAAAAATTCTTACCTCAACCCATTTAAGTTTGGGTATTGAAGAGATTACCGGAAATAAGAAAGCCTTTATCAACTTTCACCGCGACACGCTGATGTTCCGGTTCCCCACCTCTTTAGATGCGAGCAAGGTAGTAATAGAGGTTGTAGAAACGGTAGACGTAGATGATGCACTGGTAGCCGCTTGCAAACATATTCGAGGTTTAGGTTACCCTATTGCCCTTGATGACTATGACATGAAAGGAAAATGGGAAGCGTTTATTCCATTTACCAGTATCGTCAAAATAGATATTACAGATATTTCTCACGAAAAAATTCCCGCACTTGTCGCACGCTTCAAATCGAACAAGATACAGTTGGTTGCAGAAAAAATTGAAACCTATGATGAGTTCAATAAATTCAAGGATATGGGGTTTGACTATTTCCAAGGCTACTTTTTAGCTAAACCCGAAATAGTCAGACACAGAAAGTTAGGGCCTAGCAGCCTGACCATGTTGGAGCTACTTTCCTTTAGTAGCCAAGCGAAGCTTAATTTCGATGAAGTCAACAGTATTATTGAACGGGATCCCTCTCTTACCTACTTACTCCTGCGCTTTATCAACAATCCGCTGGTCAACAAGCGGCATAAAATAACGTCGCTTAAACATGCATTAACCTTTATGGGTGAAATAGAAGTGAAGAAATTTATTTCACTGCTCGCCCTTGCCAATTTGAGCAATGGACAGCCTACTGAACTTCTGCAAATGGCACTTGTTCGCGCAAAGTTCTGTGAACTAATATACACCCAGATTAAAGATGGCGATGACCCTCTAAAAGGCTTTCTTACAGGTTTGCTTTCTTTGCTTGATGCTATGATGGAGCAGCGAATTGACGACTTAGTAAGCAAGGTTCCAATTAGTGACGATGTCAAAGGTGCTCTATGCGGCAGCCCGAATATCTTGCGCGACTGCCTAACGCTTTCACAATTTTTCGAACGGGCGACATGGTCGGGTATTCAGCAATTTGCGACAAAATACGATGTTAAACAAAACCTTCTGCACAGCTATTACAACGAAGCGTTAAAGTGGGCGAATTACATTCATTCGGCGGCCTTGAACGACAACTAAACTTACCGCTACTCCAATTGGAGTTAAATTATTAGTTGAATAGTTGTTAGATTACGCTTACATATCATAGACTAGGGTTAGTTCTTATTTTGCGAAACATCAAAGAACACTAAGCCCTAAGGTATGACTTAGCGCTAGCTAGGCCATAAAATATAACAATAAAAATAAACTTAACCGTGTTGTATCAGGAATAGATTATGTTCGCGTTTATAGCTCGCCAGCCTATTTTAGATAAAAGCAAAAGTGTTTTCGCCTATGAACTTCTGTTCAGAGACGGCAAGTCTGGCGCTTACCCGGAACATAATGAAGAGAAAGCCAAATATATTTCTGAGCATTTCCATCCACTTGGGCTTGATGATATTTGCGGTGAAAAAACGTCTTTTATTACGTTCTCGTCAGATACCCTTGTTTCGCGTTTCCCTACATCGCTTAATCCGGAGTCGGTAGTGGTTGAGCTTGCTGACCCAACCGACAACAACAGTGGCCTGTTCGAAGCCTGTCGTCACATAAAGCAACTTGGTTTTAAGCTGGCTATCGACGACCCAATGATGGTGGGCGCAAATCACGATATCTTTTCTCTTATCGATATTGTGAAAGTCGATGTCACCAAAACCCGTTTTGAAACTATCGAAAAGCACATTCCGCGCTATCACGATGCGAATGTACAACTAGTGGCGGAACAGGTTGATACACAAGATAATTTCTCAACGTGTGTAGATTTAGGTTTTGACTTCTTCCAAGGTTATTTTTTCTCACAGCCGGAAGCCCGTATTCTAAGACAGCTTCCTGCGTCTAAAATGAACATTGTCGACTTGATGGGCGAAAGCTCTAACAGTGACTTTGACATAGACCGCATCAGCCAAATTATAGAGCGAGATGCCACATTAAGCTTTTTATTGCTGAAGTTTATCAATAACCCCAACATTAATAAGCGATACAAAATTACGTCGTTGAAGCACGCGCTCAATTATATGGGTGAAGTAGAGATTAAGAAATTCATCGCATTGTTAAGTTTAACTAACTTAGGTGATAACAAGCCCCTAGAAATCATTCACATGTCTTTAGTGCGCGCTAAGTTTTTCGATTTACTTGCAGAGCGCAGAGGCCTTAAAAACAACCCGCCCATCTCTTTCTTGGTTGGTCTATTTTCGCTTCTTGAGGGTTTGCTCGATCAGTCTATGACGGACATTTTAAAGCAGTTACCGCTTTCAGATGAGGTTAACGATGCGCTACTTGGCAAGAACTTGGAGATGAACAGTTATATGACTTTGGTCCGCGCCTTTGAAAGCGCCCTTTGGATGAATGTCATAAAACAAGCCAAAATACTTAATATTGACCAGAAGCAGCTACATAAGTTGTATAACCAAGCCATTGTTTGGGGCAATGGAGTACGCAGCGCTATTTCCTCACACTACCCCCGCGCTATTGCTTAAATAAATAAGCGAAAACACGCGTTCACGCTTTAATTCACGTTATACAGTTCACCTATATGTGTTGTACTGTAGACGTGTTAGCTAATTGGCGCCGACTATTACTTGGGCTCAATTTCCCTTACGTGACGCTGAACCGAAATAAGTGAACCTAGTAGACCAAGCAGCACAGAAAGCCCCAGCATTGTCAGCAATGCAGAGCCCGTTAACCCGGTGATACTGAAATCTTTCTGATACATAGCAGCGAACGTTGTGATGCTACTATCCATCCACCACAATATAATGATCACGGCGAACCACGCCATGAGCCCACCCAATAACCCATACCAAAAGCCCGTATATAAGAACGGTCTATGGATAAACGCATCGGTAGCACCAACCAATTTCATCACGACGATTTCGTCGTACTTGTTTAAAATATTCAAACGGATAGTGTTGCCAATAATTAACACTACCGCGATGAATAACAGTAAACCTATTAGGGTGACTAAGTCTCTGGCAATATCGATAACAGCGTATAAACGCTCAAGCCACTCTATATCCAATTTACCAATATCGACTTCCCGCTGCTGTCGCAGCTTATCCAATAGTGCTTTAGCTGCGGTCGGTGAGGCATGCTTTTGATTAGGAGTAACTAGTACAACGTCAGGCAACGGATTTTTTTCTAAATACGCAATGGCATCGCCTAATCCTGACAAGTGCTGAAATTCTTTGAGCGCCTCATCTGCGGGGATATAAACAACACGATCTATTTCAGACCAGCTATTTAACCTTGCTACCAGCTGTTGCGAACTTGCTGCGGTAATATCTGGCTTTAGAAATAGGGAAATTTCTGATGCCTGATCCCAGCCAGCAGTAATTTTTTCAGTATTTTTCACCATGATATAAAGCGTACTGGGTAGGGTTATACTTAGCCCCAGAACGCCAATGGTCATTAAAGACGCCAGTGGCTGTCGCCATAACTCACCAAGGCTTGCTAGCGCTTGGCGCACATGGCTAGCAAAGAACATAACGATAGATTGAACAAAGCCCACTTTGGCAGAAGACGCTCCTTTAGCTCGCCCTTTAAACAAAATACTCATTACCGGGCCCCTTCACTGTTGTCTGAAGTTGTGCCGTCAAGATCGTCAGTAAGGCCATCTGTAATCATTTGACCACTTTTAAGGGTGAGCGTGCGATAACGCATTCTAGCTATCAGCCCTAAGTCGTGTGTCGCGATGAGTACAGATACGCCCGCTTGATTGAAGTCTTCAAATAGACGAATAATTTCCATGGAAAGCTTGGGATCGAGGTTACCGGTAGGCTCGTCTGCCAGCAGTAACGGTGGTTTGTTTACTACCGCTCTCGCTATTCCTACTCGCTGCTGTTCACCACCGGACAACATAATAGGTAGGCAACGCGCTTTATCCCTCAGGCCAACCATTTCAAGTGCCGCTTCCACCCGTTTCCGAGTTTCCTTGTGCGTATAACCTTCAATAACTAACGGCAGAGCCACGTTGTCAAAAACCGATTTATCCATTAACAGCTGATGGCTTTGAAAGATCATGCCAATATCACGGCGAATGTAGGCAATATCACGACGGGTAATAGCGTTGAGATCGTGGCCATTTATAAGAACGCGCCCCACTGTTGGGCGCTCCATGATACTGATAAGTTTAAGAAGCGTACTTTTTCCAGCGCCAGAATGACCGGTTAAAAAGGCCATTTCACCCGGCGCAATATGAAAATTAACCTTGCTCAGCGCGCGTTGCCCGCCAGGATAGGTTTTGCTTACCTGCTCAAACTTTATCATTATTTTTCCCTACCGCTTTGCTGGTTTTAGCTTTCAGGTGTGTCCATTTCGCTAAACAACGCATCAATAAATTCTTGTCCGTCAAACTGGCGTAAATCATCAATGCTTTCGCCAACACCTATATACCTTATAGGAATTTTGAACTTATCGGCAATAGAGAATATAACACCGCCTTTCGCTGTGCCGTCTAACTTGGTTAGTGTGATGCCTGTTAAGCCCACGGCTTCATTAAACAACTTGGCTTGGCTAATGGCGTTTTGCCCTGTACCTGCATCCAATGTAAGCATAACTTCGTGAGGCGCGTTAGGGTTAATCTTCTTCATTACGCGAACCACTTTCTTAAGCTCTTCCATCAAGTTATTCTTATTCTGCAAGCGCCCTGCGGTATCAGCAATAAGAATATCGGTGCCGCGCGACTTTGCAGCTTCTAGCGCATCGTAAAGTACAGACGCACTGTCAGCGCCGGTGTGCTGTGCAATTACAGGAATATCGTTGCGTTCGCCCCATACTTGAAGCTGTTCAACCGCCGCCGCTCTGAAGGTATCACCCGCAGCAAGCATCACTTTCTTACCTTCTTGCTGGAACTGCTTAGCTAGCTTACCAATAGTTGTGGTTTTACCTACGCCATTTACACCAACCATTAAAATAACGAATGGACCTTCACTGGAATCATGGGCCCGCATCACTTCTGACAGAGGCTGATTCACTTGAGACAACATGCCAGACATTTGTTGCTTCATGATGTCTAGCAAGGCTTCGGCATCTTTTAAATCTTTTCGAGAAGCACTGTCGGTAAGGTGATCGATGATTTTTTGCGTAGTGTCCATACCCACGTCAGCGACTAACAGCTGCGTTTCAAGGTCTTCATAGAGCTCATCGTCAATGGTTTTGCCTTTAAACAGGCTTACTATGCCGCTGCCTAGGTTCTCTTTTGTACGAGATAGGCTTTCTTTTAAACGTGCAAAAAACGACTTTTTCCCTTTCGGCTTTTCTTCGGCTTTGGCTTTAGCCTGTGCTTCAGCTTCTGCTTTAGCGCGAGCTTCTTCTTCCGCTTTAGCCTTCGCCTGTGCTTCAGCTTCTGCCTTTGCGCGAGCTTCTTCTTCCGCTTTAGCCTTCGCCTGTGCTTCAGCTTCTGCCTTTGCGCGAGCTTCTTCTTCCGCTTTAGCGTTCGCCTGTGCTTTAGCTTCTGCCTTTGCGCGGGCTTCTTCTTCCGCTTGCGCCTTCGCCTGTGCTTCAGCTTCTGCCTTTGCGCGAGCTTCTTCTTCCGCTTGCGCCTTCGCCTGTGCTTCAGCTTCTGCCTTTGCGCGGGCCTCTTCTTCCGCTTTGGCCTTCGCCTGTGCTTCAGCTTCCACCTTAGCACGAGCCTCTTTTTCGGCTTGCGCTTCGGCCTCTGCCTTTGCACGGGCTTCATCTTCCGCTTTAGCCTTTGCCTGTGCTTCGGCCTCTGCTTTAGCGCGGGCTTCATCTTCCGCTTTAGCCTTTGCCTGTGCTTCGGCCTCTGCTTTAGCGCGGGCTTCATCTTCCGCTTTAGCCTTTGCCTGTGCTTCGGCTTCTGCTTTAGCGCGGGCTTCTTCTTCCGCTTTAGCCTTTGCCTGTGCATCGGCCTCTGCTTTAGCGCGGGCTGCTTCTTCCGCTTTAGCCTTTGCCTGTGCTTCGGCCTCTGCCTTTGCACGGGCTTCATCTTCCGCTTTAGCCTTTGCCTCTGCTTCGGCCTCTGCTTTAGCGCGGGCTTCTTCCGCTTGCGCCTTTGCCTGCGCTTCAGCCTCTGCCTGTAAGCGAGCTTCTTCTTCCGCTTGGGCTTTTTGTTTCTCTGCTTTCTTGTTCTTATTGAACCAGCCAAAAAGTTTCGACATCGTTAGGACAAATCCTTATAAATTCTTAGCAAATTCGGCTACACTTGCCGCCTAATGTATGAACGCATGATACCATTGTCAGCCACTATGAAGCGAGTTTCTCGCCCTACTCGGGCACCATCTCCTGCAAAAAAACGTCTTTCACCAAAAAATGGGAAAATAAAGGGCGCTAGTAGTCCTGGGCAAATACGCATTATTGGTGGTCAATGGCGTGGTAGAAAGTTACCCGTACTAAATGCAGAAGGGTTACGGCCAACCACAGATAGAAATAAAGAAACCTTATTTAACTGGTTGATGCCTTTTATCAACGATGCACGCTGCTTAGATATATTTGCGGGTTCTGGTGGGTTGGGCTTAGAAGCATTGTCTCGCTATGCCGCACATTGCGATTTTATAGAACTCGATAAACAAGCGGCACACCAACTTAAAAGCAATCTTACTTTGCTAAAAGCAAACGACTCTGCATCGGCTGCTGTCCATCAAGGTGACGCGCTCGGTATTTTAAGCGGTATTAGCACAACACCCTACGATATTGTTTTTGTCGATCCGCCATTTGCAAAATCATTAGTCGCGCCTACGCTTGCTGCGCTAGAGGACAACAAACTTGTTCAAAGCGGTAGCGTGGTTTACGTAGAGCACGAGAGTACACTGGCAACACCCGCTCTTCCTGCTCATTGGCAAATTATTAAAGACAAGCAAACGAACGCGCTGCGCTATATGTTAATAGAAATTGGCTGATAAAAGATGCTATTAGCCTTGAGTTAAGACGCAAGTTGACTAATAAAACACAGCCTATGAGTAGGTGTCTTATTAGTAATTATCACATCTTTCATTACCCAAACATCTTCCATTACACAACTTAGATATCAGATACGAACCGATTTACGGCCAGCAGGATTAAAGTTCAAGGCCTATATTGGAAATACCTGCCTCTAAGGCAAGCGCTCTCATCTCATCTGCCGCTTTCGCGGGATACTTGGCTTGCTCCACATAATCAAGCAGTTCGCTTTGTACCTCAACTTCAAACTCCATTAACGGATGCCCTTTTACAGTCTCGTCGTCGGCTTCTTCACTTTCTAGTAAGTAGGCCTCTACACTGCCTTGAGACAATTTACTGATTACAACTGCACCTTGCGGATCGTCACCTGCCATCAAATTTAGCAAACCCGCTAAACCAATGGCAGCATCAATTGCAGGGTATACACCATAATTATCATGTTCACTGGTATCAGGTGTAGCCACCTCAACTTTCTCAAGTTGTACTGCAATGTTGAATTTACTTTTAGGAGATTTCAACGTTTCCCACACCAAATTCAAACAGTTGCGCAATGCGCTTGCATCACCGCTTTCTGTCAACTCACAGAAAAGTGTGTAGTTGGGTAGCATACGCTCAAGTAATGCAGCGCCGAATGCTACGGCTTTCCAGCCTTCCAAGGCGCGGACACGCCCAAAGGTATTAAGTTTTTGCTTTGCCATTTAAAGGGCTCCAGTGGCATGCATGAAATATTGGGTAACGCCATCAAGAAGCATTTGGATAGCGATCATAACTAAGATCATACCCATTAATCGTTCCATCGCAACTAAACCGCGTTCACCTAGAATTTTATGGAACACATTTGAAAATAGTAAAATAACCGCACTAATTGACCAAGAAGCCGCAAGTGCCATTGACCAGTCAGTCATTCTATCTGGCGCTTGGTTAGCAAGAAGAATAAGCGCAGCCAGCGTAGAAGGGCCTGCTATCATAGGAATGGCTAAAGGTACCAGAAATGGTTCTTCACCTACAGCTAAACCACTGGGGTTACCGGACGATGGAAAAATCATTTTAAGCGCAATGAGGAACAGAATAATTCCCCCAGCAATACTTACTGTCTCTTGCTCTACGTTCAGAAAGTTGAGAACCGATTGACCACTGAATAAAAAGAGAAACAGGATGCCAAGAGCAAATAATAATTCTCGAATAAGGATGACTTGGCGACGTTTGGGTTCAATCGATTTGAGTACCGACATAAATACAGGGAGGTTACCTAAGGGATCCATGATCAGAAAGAGCATGATGGCAGCAGACCAAGTATCCATTTTTTACTATCTCCGGTTGTGAGGCTAAGCCCATTTGCACGTAAGCCATTGAGTATAACTCAAAGTTTATATTCAGGGTCGTTTTAGGCGCGCAATGGTAAACTAAGCTGGCTTAGTTAAAAACACCTTTTGAAACTCTATGGTTTTTCAATTGCTACAGCTTGAGTAAAAAACGTTTATCTTCGCCCTGTAAAAATACTCGAAAATTAGCGAAAGTACGCTTTACTAAATCGTAGGACGATGTATTTGTCATATCTAATGGATGTTTTTGCCTAGCAGCGGACAGACTAATTGGCTTTTTCTACACCTTTTGGATAATGTCTTATCTTGAAGGCTTTTGATGTAATAGTATGAAACTACATTTTGTTCGACATTAGGACCTGTTAAACCTTAATAAGAACAACCAAAAATAGGAAATATTGCAATGAGTTTGATGACAGTAAAAGAAGTGGCTGCTTTTCTTGGCGTACAAGAAGTGCGCGTAGAGCGCCTTGAGCGAGAAAGCCTTTTGGTTTCGAAAGAGAAAGACACAGACGGTAACCCACTATTCGATAGCAGCGATGTTGAGCGCTATAAAACATTGGCTGAGCGATTAGGCGGCATCTAATTCACGAAAAAGGGCGCGACTTTATGTAAAGTCGCGCCCTTTTTTATACTCTACATTCAGCGACGTTAGCTTGGCCTTACGTGATGCATAAGGCAATTACCCACGTGGATTGAACACCCTATTATGCCGCTGAAAATGCGATGGCGATCAGCAGGCCGTGGTACCACTGAGCGTTCGCCTCGTTATGCATTGAAGTCTTTCAGCATTCTAGCAATTGAGCGAATACCTTTCGCTGTCGCTCCTACCGGCATTTCAGATGTTGCCCCGCCATGGTAAGCAGCGGCTAAATCTAAATGTACCCAGCCCTCAGGCTTAACGAAGCGTGATAAGAAGCCCGCAGCGTTAGACGCACCGCCACCGCCACCACCTTTCATCGGGCGACTATTTGCTGTATCTGCGAACGCCGATGGACAGCGCTCTGCGTGAAAATCTTCAAGAGGTAGTGGCCAGAAGCGTTCGTTTTCTGCCTTTGCTGCTTTAAGCATTTGTTCGCGGGCATTATCATCCAACGAGAATACGCCGTGATAGTCAGAACCCAGTGCAACCACTGCAGCACCGGTTAGCGTTGCTGCATCAATAATTAGCGGCGCGCCCGTTTCTGTTGCTGCCATTAGTCCATCAGCCAATACTAAACGTCCTTCAGCATCGGTATTAACTACTTCTACAGTTACCCCATTTTTGTAGGTAAGCACATCACCCAGCTTATAAGCATGACCGCTAATAAGGTTCTCTGCACAGCACAATATAAGCTGAATACGCTTTTCACTGCCTTGAGAAATAGATAGCCCTAATGCGCCCGTTACAGTTGCTGCGCCGCCCATGTCACATTTCATATCTAACATGCCTTCGCTAGATTTAATGCTGTAGCCACCGCTGTCGAATGTAATACCCTTTCCAACTAAAACGGCATCAACCGGCGCATCAGCTTTACCTGTCGGGTTATAATCAAGTACCAGCATTGCCGGCGGACGTTCACTACCGCGGCCTACATTATAAATGCCAATCCAGCCCTGCTCTTTAAGGTCTTCACCTACCGTCATTGAGTAAGTGACCTTGTCACCACCTAATGACTTAAGCCACTGTGCAGCACGGGTTGCCAAGGTTTCAGGACTTAGATCTTCCGGCGTTTCGTTTACCAACTGACGGGTAAACAGTAACGCCGCATATTCTTGCTCTAGCGCTTCTTTGTCAGCCGTGTCGGCCCATTTAATTGATGCAGGATTGCGCGCACGCGTGAAGCTTAGTGCAAAAGCCCACTGCTGCTCTTTGTGCCAATCACCGCTTAGCGTGACCGCTGGCAAGCTTAAGCCATCTAGCTTTCTTGCCGCTTGCTGAATTAAACGCTCGTTAAGCTTGTCGTCAGGCAGGTGAATAACTACACCCGATTCAGTGAAAGAAAGCTTAGCACTCTCGCCCCACACAGCTTCAGCTTTGTTTCTAGAAAGGCTAACGGTAAATTCTGCCATCGCGTTTTATTCCTTATTACATTGTTATATTACTGCTAAGCGCTTTTTGCGCTTGCGCAAATGTTTGATACTCTTTGGCGCCTTGTTTACTGCGCTTGCTGTTCGCTAACCGCATACGCTATAAGTGCTCGTTCAAACGCACACATATCAATTATGTGAAACACACTGATGTGTTTTCACCTACATTCTAAAAAAGGCGACATATGAAGTTTTCACCTTCTTTATTACGCGGCACCCTTATAAAAAGGTACAAGCGATTTCTTGCCGATGTTGAGTTAGACGACGGCACTATTGTAACCGCACACTGCCCTAATACCGGCGCCATGACTGGATGCGCAGTACCGGGTTACACCGTCTTTTTAAGTGAGTCCACCAACCCTAATCGAAAACTCAAGTATACATGGGAACTTGCCCAAACGTTTGATGGTCACTTCATCGGCATTAATACGCACAATGCTAATAAATTGGTGGCGGAAGCACTAGATAACAAGGTACTAAACGAATTTTCAGACATCACAGATTGGAAAGCAGAAGTAACACCCCCAACCGCCAATAGCCGGTTTGACTTTGCATTAACCCGAAAAAATTCAGAACATCAGAGTCTTACTGAGTATATGGAGGTTAAATCTGTCACTCTAGCAGACAAAAATAGAGGGTTCTTTCCCGATGCTGTTACCCAGCGCGGCGCAAAACACTGTTTAGAACTTGCTCGTTTATCTGACAATGGTATAAAGACCAGTCTATTGTTCTGCGTACAACACACCGCAATAGACAGCGTACAAGTGGCTGACCATATTGATCCAACTTATGCAGAAAGCGTAAAGATTGCCGCAAACGCTGGCGTTACGGTTTTAGCGGCAAGCTGTATAATAGACGAACAAAAAATCCTATTAAATCAAACACTCCCTCTGATTTTATAAAAAATAGGTTGATTTTTTTCATTTCGCCTTCATATTTGCGCCTTGTTTTAGTGGGAGAACGCACTAATGCGTTTGCTGGTAGCCAGCTGGTTAAGTGAACATATCTGGCTAATTTATGAATGCAATACACCAGCATAATAATTACATAGACACGATTGATTGCCTGAAGTTGTCGAGTCTGATATAGATATCGGTCCAATCAGGACAAGATGGATGTCGTAGTGTAGGAGATGTGGCAGATGCCAACAGGAAAAGAAACAAAATCCCTAGGACTATTAGCGCTGGCCGGTTTACAGCCGTACGAGCCAAAAGCTGACGAAGAATACATGGGCGAGCCCCAAATGGAGCACTTCCGTCTATTGCTTAAAGCATGGCGCAACCAGCTTCGTGAAGAAGTTGACCGTACGGTAACGCACATGAAGGATGAAGCAGCAAACTTCCCTGACCCTGTGGACCGTGCAGCTCAAGAAGAAGAGTTCAGCCTTGAGTTACGTACACGTGACCGTGAGCGTAAGCTAATAAAGAAAATTGAAAAAACGCTTAAGCGAATTGAAGAAGATGATTTCGGCTTCTGCGATTCATGCGGTATTGAGATAGGTATTCGTCGCTTAGAAGCGCGTCCTACAGCAGATTTATGTATCGACTGTAAGACCATGGCTGAAATTAAAGAAAAGCAACTTCAAGGTTAAAATACTCGCCTCGATTAGTTGATATAGAGAGCCTCATCCCGAAAAGATGGGGCTTTTTGTTAAGCCTTTATTATGCATGATCACTATGTAGGGCGTTTTGCTCCCTCTCCATCCGGCCAACTCCATTTCGGTTCGTTAGTTACCGCTGTTGCCAGCTACCTAGATGCTAAAAGCCATAGCGGAAGATGGCTGCTACGCATGGAAGATATTGACGAGCCTCGCTGTATTGCAGGTGTCGATAAAGACATACTCACCACGTTAGAAGCCCACGGCCTGTATTGGGACGGCGACGTCATCTATCAAAGTCAACAACATGCCCGCTATCAAGCGGTTCTCGATGACTTGCTTATACAAGAAAAAGCCTACTTTTGTACCTGTACCCGTAAGCAAATTAAGGCTATGGGCGGTATTTATAACGGCCACTGTCGTAACAAAACGGTGTATTCTGCTACACAAGAATGTGCGGTTCGTTTAAAGGTAGATTCACAACTTGAACCCTTTAATGACAAGCTCATGGGCAAAGTTTTGCCCTCTAATTCAAACACTGATTTAATAGCCGAAGACGTAGTGCTGAAACGACGAGATGGCTTGTTTTCGTATAACCTTGTCGTCATTTTAGATGACGTGTTTCAACAGGTTAATCATGTCATTAGAGGCTGTGACTTAATTGACGTGACGCCTTTACAGCGCGCCGTGTACCACACGCTAGGTTACACTACCCCTGAGTACGGTCACGTGCCGGTAGCGGCCGTAGCACAAGGCAGAAAACTAAGTAAACAAAACCGTGCAGCGCCGGTTAAAAACGAAAAAGCGCTAAGCAATATTGTGCGTGTGATGCACTTTTTGGGCTTTTCCTTTCCAAATGCGTCAGAATTTAGTGATATTAATTCGGCGCTTAAAACAGCAATTTCAATGTGGGATAGGAAAAAAGTAGTGAAAACGCCCGAAATTATTGTTCCACAGCATGAATCCACTTATTATAACGAACCTTTATAGTCTGCGGAGATACCATCATCATTCATCGTGTTTTTAAATCTGTTAAGCGCGCTTTTTCAAAAGAGAGTTCGTCTCCTAACGCTTTGAAGCCAAGGACTATGACCCGTGGAGAACACGGTATATCTCGCGAAGACGTAAGCGCAAATGCATTGAAAGTAATGTATCGCCTTAATGGAGCTGGCTTCGAATCCTATTTGGTAGGGGGCTGTGTACGCGACATTTTGATGGGGCACGAACCGAAAGACTTCGACGTGGTGACCAACGCTACTCCTGAACAGATTAAAGGTTTGTTCAGAAATTGTCGCTTGATAGGAAGGCGCTTTCGTCTTGCACACATTGTTTTTGGCCGTGAAATTATTGAAGTGGCGACCTTTAGAGGGCATCACCAAGAATCAGACGAAGATGATGACCTTCCAAAGGGTAAATCATTAGGAAAGCGTGATGCCGAAGGTCAACTTGTACGTGATAACGTATTTGGCACTATAGAAGAAGATGCCGAACGTCGTGACTTTACCTTTAACGCCATGTATTACAGCGTGGCCGACTTTACGGTAAAAGATTTTGCTAATGGCTTAGCTGCTATAGAGAAACGAGAAGTTGAGTTAATTGGCGACCCGGAAACCCGCTACCGTGAAGATCCAGTACGCATGCTGCGTGCAGTACGCTTTGCCGTTAAGCTTGGTATGCGCATTGAAGCGAAAACCGCAGCGCCAATTAAGTCTCTGGCAAACCTTTTACAGAACATTCCACCGGCACGCTTGTTTGAAGAAACCCTCAAACTGTTTTTATCGGGTAAGGGAGAAGAAACCTTCTTAATGCTGCACGAATACGGCTTAATAGAGCCTTTATTTCCTCAGCTAACGCCGTTTTTAAAGGATGAAAACAGCCGAGAGATGCAGTTTGTACGTCGGGTACTTGCCAATACCGACGAGCGCATTAATAGCAACCAGCGTGTGACACCAGCGTTCCTTTATGCCGCACTACTATGGTATCCGGTTGAAGAGCAGTCGCAACGCTTGCAAAGCGAATCAGGTTTAAACGCTCACGATGCGTTTAACATTGCATCAGGCGAAGTTATCGCCCGTCAGACGCAACGTATAATGATCCCTAAGCGCTTTTCTACCGTGGTGCGAGATATCTGGATTCTACAGCAGCGTTTGCCGAAACGCTTTGGTCGACGTGCCTTTCAATTACTTACGCACCCTAAATTTAGAGCCGGCTATGACTTTCTATTAGTTCGAGGGCAAATAGAAGGTGGGGATTTGCTAGAGCTCGCTCAGTGGTGGACACACTTCCAGCACGCGGACAATGGTAAACAAAAAGGGATGCTCAATGCCCTTCGAAAAAGTGAAGGCGGAGCGAAAGGACCACCGCGCAAGCGCAAGCGTAAACCAGCGAAACGAGGCCCTGATGCATAAAGAGCATGTGTATATTGGAGTAGGCAGCAACCTTGGTGATAGCCAAGGAAAAGCACGGCGCGCGTTTGATGCTATTGGTCAACTAGAGGACACCCGGGTACTTAAAACCTCTTCACTTTATTCCAGTAAACCGATGGGGCCGCTAGACCAACCTGACTATATTAACGCGGTTTGCTTAATTGAGACGTCGTTAAAACCACACGGGTTATTGAAACAACTTCAACGGATTGAGCTGGAAGAAGGTCGTGAGCGCAAAGGCGAGCGTTGGGGGCCACGAACCCTAGACCTCGATATTTTGCTTTATGGCAGCGAAAATATCGATACCGCAGACTTAATTATTCCGCATTATGGAATGGCTGAACGTGAGTTCGTTATGGTGCCGCTGTTTGAAATTGCACCCAATATGGTTATGCATGACGGCAAACCCATTTCTGCGTGGGTTGCTAACTGTTCACTCGACGGACTTCGTCGCCTACGCTCTTCCAATTAGCGGCAAAATCCGTATAGTTCGCCACACGATATCAACAATATCAAACAGAGACATGTCATGAAGAAAGTAACTGTATCGGGTTTGCTTAAAAAGAAGCAGGCTGGGGAAAAGATCACGTCTTTAACCGCTTACGACGCCAGCTTTGCCAAAATGTTCGACGAACAAGGCGTGGACGCCCTTCTTATCGGCGACTCTCTAGGCATGGTTCTTCAAGGTGAGGATGACACCCTACCGGTAACCATCGACGACATTGCCTACCACACGAAAAGTGTGCGTCGTGGTACTGAGCGCGCCTTCGTGCTAGCTGATATGCCATTTATGTCTTATGCCACTCCAGAGCAAACTTACGCCAACGCTGCAAAACTCATGGCTGCGGGTGCAAGTATGGTTAAGATGGAAGGCGGAAGCTGGTTGTGCGACACGATTAAAGGCTTGAACCTGCGCGGCGTACCTGTGTGTGGTCATTTAGGCTTAACGCCTCAGTCAGTGCACGTATTTGGTGGTTTTAAAGTGCAAGGCCGCGAAGCAAGCCAAGCTGAAAAGCTACTTAGCGAAGCGAAAGCGCTGGAAGAAGCGGGTATTCAGTTATTGGTGCTTGAGTGTGTGCCTTCATCGCTAGGCAAAGCGGTAAGTGAAGCGCTGACCATACCGGTTATTGGTATTGGCGCGGGCAAAGATACCGACGGTCAAATTCTGGTAATGCATGATATGTTTGGTATAAGCGCCAACTACATGCCTAAGTTCTCAAAGAACTACCTTTTAGAAACCGGCGATATGCGCAAAGCCGTAGCAAAGTATATTGAAGACGTACAAAGCGGTGCATTTCCATCGGCTGAACACAGCTTCGAGTAACGAGGTAAATTATGAAGGTGGTTGATAGCATTTCAACATTGCGCAGCACAGTGAATGCATGGCGACGTGATGGTGAAACCGTAGGTTTTGTGCCCACGATGGGCAACCTGCACGATGGTCATCTCAAACTGGTTAAAAAGGCGAAAGCGCACAACGACAAAGTGGTAGTTAGCATTTTTGTCAACCCCATGCAGTTTGGCGCGAACGAAGATTTAGACGCCTATCCACGCACTATCGAAGAAGATAAAGCTAAGCTGATTTCAGTGGGTGCAGATGCCGTGTTTTTACCTAGCGTTGCGGAAATGTATCCGGCGGGGCTGGACGCGCAAACTTTCGTTGAAGTACCCGGCATTTCAGACTCACATTGTGGCGCGAGTCGCCCTGGGCATTTTCGCGGCGTAGCTACAGTAGTTACCAAACTGTTTAATATGGTACAGCCAGACGATGCATATTTTGGTGAGAAAGACTTTCAACAGCTACAAGTTATTCGCGCATTAGCTCGCGATTTATCAATGGCAGTGAAGGTTCACGGGGTGCCTACCGAGCGCGAAGCGTCAGGTCTGGCTATGAGCTCTAGGAATGGTTATCTGACAGATGCAGAAAAAGCGACCGCGAGTGCTATTTTTGCAGAAATGCAGTGTGTTAAAGCGGGCATTGAAAATGGTGCCACCAACTTTACTGAGCTTGAAAGCACCATGATCAGTAATCTTGAAGCAAAAGGCTTTGAGAAAGACTACTGTCAGGTGGTTAACGCAGCTACCTTTGAACCGGCCAGCGATAACGACAAAGAACTGGTGCTGCTGGTTGCTATGTTTATGGGTAAGACGCGCTTAATTGATAATATGCAAATTACGCGAGAGTAACCATAAGCCACTTTTTCGCGACGCGTAAAACTAAACGCCCAATGCATTACTCCTAAACAGAGCCTGCACCGGGCGTTTTTTGTTGTCGTAGGAATGAGCCGTTAAGAAGCAACGGTTTCCATTTCGCGAACAAAATCCATTAACTCTTTCCATGCCTTGGTTTCTTTCGCAATTAAGTGCTGCTCAGCCAAAATCGCGGCCAAATCGTTGTGACTCGTTAATGGGTTAGCTAACACTACACGAAACACCGTAATACATTGAGAAGGGTAATCTGGCGCTTCCAGGCGAGTACGAGATACAAAAGACTTACCTGCTTCACGCTGTTGCTTTTGTACCGCAACAACAAGGGCATCAATCTTTTCATTAATAGCATTGCGCGTTTTAGCATTCACATGCTTCAACTTTTCCTGCACCTCAGCGGGACATACGCGATAGGTCAACAGTGACAGAATAGGTGTGGTCGTCAATTCAAAGTCTTGGGCTTTATCAATCATCTGCGCAAAGTCTTTGGCTTTATCAATACTGCGATCAATAAGTAGCTCGTACCCTTTACGGCCGAATATATGTAGCGCCGAGTACACCATCATGGCCATACCGTTTCGGGAGCCTTCCAGCGTGGTAGCACCTAAGTCTTTAGAGCCTGCACGCAAAATATATTGGGCGTGATGTCTTACCGCATTGGCATTTTGTGGGTCTTTGAAAAGCGCCATTCCTGCGCCCATAGGCACGTACATTTGCTTATGCGCATCAATAGTAACTGAGTCTGCGCGTTCAATACCTTTTAGTCTGTCGCGATAGCGCGCCGAGAATAGCGTAGCGCCGCCCCAGGCTGCGTCTACATGAAACCAGCAGCCTAATTCTTTAGCTACATCAGCAAGCTCGTCTAGCGGGTCTACGTGTCCTGTTTCGGTGGTGCCGCCCACGCCAACGATAGCAAGGAGCTTATTGCCCTCTTCTTGATAACGTTTACCAATGCGAAGGGCTTTCGCTGGGTCTAGGGTTTGTTTCGGTGCGGGAATAGTCAGCAACTGCTCACGACCTAGGCCTAATACGTCTACAGCCTTTGACAGCGAGTAATGGCCGCGCTTGCTACACATCACGCCTAAATTGTTAATGTCGTAGTGACGATAGGCAGCGGCAAGACCTGCCTTAGCCACGCCTGAAAACCCTTTTTGCGGGCCAAGTAATTTGTTGCGAGCCACCCATAAGGCAGTGATGTTGGCAATGGTTCCGCCAGAGCAAAATGCCCCCAAAGAATGAGCTGCACTGTGAAGATGGTTATCGTAAAAGCTTTGACGCTGATCGTACACAAGGTTGTGCATCATACCCAGCACTTGACGTTCTAGCGGCGTGAAAGCTTTAGACGTTTCTATTTTAACCAGGTTCTGGTTAAGCCCTACCATTAACTTAGAAAGCGGCAGGTGAAAATAGGGCAGCGCTGAGGTCATGTGACCAATAAAGGTAGGCGAATAAGTATTAACTGAATGCGCAACGAGCTTATCTAACAAGCTTTCAGCATGAGTAGACACGAACTCAGGTGATTCAGGCACCTTTGAGTCTGAAAAGTCTTTTTCAATTTCTTCTAACGACGTCTTTTTTGTCACTACGTGCTGCGACAAAAAATCTAAGATATTGTCAGATAAATGCTGCTCTATTTGAGCCAGCTTTGAGTCTTTGTGTTCAGGTTTGGTAAAGACCCTAAACAGGTGCTCTAAACTAACTTGCGCTTCACCCACTCAACACACCTCATACTTAAAACAATCACACATTTCGCTTACATTCATTGGGCGAAATCAACAGGCGGTTTTGTAGGACACCGGCCTGACACTTACTTTTCCTTTTAGCCAACTAGCATACGATACTCGGTGTAGCTATTTATCCAATATCCCCAACGGTATATCGGCTGGGCTAATGCGCGTTGACGCGGTCCTTTCGTTGCCAAACCTGAAAACTTATCACAACACTTTCAGGGTGTGGCACTTTACATCAGATTGCAATGCTCGCCAAGGGTTAGCACACAGCATTTAAATGACTATTAAGGTTTTATAACAAGTTCAAAACTTATATAAAAGCGCATTATGTACAGGTGTTTAAACGGATTCCCACGAATTTTGTACCGCAAATTTCTTCAGTCTCTACTATATTTAATTTATGAATAGTACCCACAAGGGTCTCTCGTATTGTTTTTCCATCTTCAAATTGCGAGCCTAAAAAGCCATTGAACTTATATCCAAACATTCATCGCAGCGATAAAGTACTGCTTCAAAGCAAGGGGGTCTGTTTATGCCCATTCGTGAGATTGCCGAGGATTTCTCTATCGATGATATCGTGCCTTATTTTCAACCTATCGTTGATTTACAAAGCCAAGGGGTATGGCGTTACGAGTGTCTGGCGCGCTTGATTACCCGAGGTGACAAGACTTTCCTACCTAGCGAATTCCTCTATCTTATAGAACGAGAACAACACGTAAATACGCTTGCGGCGAGTATGTTTGTGCAATGCGCAAGTTATTTTCACGACGTCAATATTCCTTGGAACATCAATATAACCGCCAATGACCTGCATAATTTAGCGCTTACCAATACCCTCATCACTCATTTAGCAAGCTACCCCACGCCGGAGCGTGTAAGTATAGAAGTGAGTGCCTCTACTGCCTTATCTAACCCGAAAAGCCTTACTGCATTTATCGAAAAAAGTATGCACGTAGGGCTAGGTGTTTTCATCGACAACGTTGGAGCGTGCCCGGGTAATATACGTGCACTAATGAACTTGCCGGTTCGGGGAATAAAGCTAGCTGGCGGGTTAATCAAACACTACGACGAGCAAGAAGCAGTGAGAGAATATGTAGACTATCTATTGTCGCTGTGTGAAAGACATGGCGTTAGTACTATTGCCGAGCATGTTGAGGATGAGGCGCATTTAGAAAGAGTGAAGCGACTGCCTATACGTTATGCGCAGGGTTATGTGTTCAGCCCGCCTATGGCAAACGTGCGAAGTGCCACTGCGCGCCATTAACAAGCGAATTATATAAATTTGAATAGCAAGCGGGGCGAGATGTTCATCTCACTTCACTTCTGCTAGCTTCCAGTAGTTATTGTTACTATAGCAGGCTCAGCTTTCTTCACTACGACAGTTGAGCTGCCAGCACGATTGACCGCTATCACGGTACTTTCGCTCAAACGGCGTCATGTGTTTATCGCCGGTGACTTCCGATAAATCAGACAACATGCCGTAATGTGTAGCCGCTAGTGCAAATTCCATCAAATAAATAAGCCAGTTGCTACGCACCTCAATATTAGGGGTGATGGCCATCAGGTCCACCATAGCGGCACTGCCATGCCAGCGCTTTTGAACTTGGGTCTTTTTAGGATAAGGGTTGGGGTACAGTAAAAAGTGCTGAGTTACGTTCCAATTAGACTGCTTAACCAAGCGCCAAAAGTCGTTCACATCAGCACGAATGACCCGATAGTTGTCTTGCTGCGCACTGTAATGTTCATGTTTATCCACCCGCAGCGCCGACTTATCAATACCAATAATGCGCGCATTGGGGTTCGCTCTTGCAATATTCACCGTACTTTCACCAACGCCGCAGCAAGAATCTAAAATGATCTCGCTACTAGCGTCGCTGAAGCCATCAAGCCACGCACTGACATCGTCAAAAGCTGCCTGCGTATGGTCGCTAATAGGTCGCTTGTTTTCACTTGCTTGGTACTTTTTCACTAAGTCGTCTAACTTATCGTGAATGCCTACCTGCGATGTTGTGATTTCTCTAGAATTACCGCTGGCCATTAGCTACGAATACCTTTACCCGTTTTAAGTAGGTAGTAAGCTACGCTAAATAACAGCGCATTGAAGCCTACCAGTAATGTAAGCGACAAGGTTACATTTACGTCAGAGACCCCCAAGAACCCATAGCGAAATCCGTTAACCATATAAACAACAGGGTTCGCTTTACTTACCCATTGCCAAAATTCAGGCAGTAGCGATAGAGAATAAAACACGCCACCTAAGTAAGTTAATGGTGTTAATACAAACGTCGGGACCACGCTAATATCATCAAAGGTTTTCGCAAATACCGCATTAATCAAGCCTGCCGTAGCGAACAAGGTAGAGGTAAGCAATAACGTTAGCGCGATAATGCCTAGGTGATGGATTTGAACGTCAACGAAAAACAGCGACACCAAGGTAACGATAATGCCTATGAGAATAGCGCGAGCCACACCGCCGCCAACATACCCCAGTATAATGACCGAAGTGGGCACAGGTGACACCAATAGCTCTTCAATATTGCGCTGAAATTTAGCACTGAAAAATGAAGACGACACGTTGGCGTAAGAGTTTGTGATCACCGACATCATAATAAGACCGGGCACAATGAACTCCATATAAGTGAAGCCACCCATTTCGCCTATGCGATTACCAATAAGGCTACCGAATATAACGAAATACAAACTCATTGTAATAGCTGGCGGTACGAGAGTTTGTACCCATATGCGCAAAAAGCGCGTGCATTCCTTTATCCAAATAGTAGTTAGCGCCACATAGTTTTGCTTGAACCAACCCACGTTTTCTTCTGTGTTCATTTGTGTACTTTCAGTTTTCATGTTCTTCACCTTTACCTGCTGTGGGTTTAGCCAGCTTGCTTCGCTGATTCAACTAAACGCACAAATAGCTCTTCAAGGCGATTTGATTTATTGCGCATGCTCATTACTTGAATACCCTTTTCACTTAGCTGGGTGAAAACAGGATTTAACCCTTCCGTTTTCTCAACATCAACTTCAAGGGTGTGGTCGTCAATCAAACGGTGTTCAAAGCCTGTAAGCAGATTATTTGTAGTCGACATGCCCTCTGGAATTTTGATATCCAACACAAAGGTTTCCAGGCTTAACTTTGACAGCAAAGCTTTCATGCTGGTGTTCTCGACAATTGTCCCCTTGTTGATAATGGCGATATTGCGACACAGCATTTCTGCTTCTTCAAGATAGTGGGTAGTGAGGATAATTGTGATCCCCTGACGGTTAATCTCTTCTAAGAAACCCCACATTGAACGACGAATCTCAATATCTACGCCCGCGGTTGGCTCATCTAAAATAAGTAGTTTCGGCTCATGCATGAGTGCTCGAGCAATCATTAGTCTTCGCTTCATACCGCCCGATAGCTCACGCGCGCGGGCATCGCGTTTTTCCCATAGGTCAAGCTGAGCAAGGTATTTCTTAGCGCGCTCTTTGGCAATACTGCGGGGCACGCCGTAGTAACCTGCCTGATTCAATACAATTTGCAGTACAGTTTCAAACTGGTTGAAGTTGAACTCTTGTGGCACAAGACCAATGCAGGCTTTCGCTTGCTCTTTTTGCGTTGTGAGATCGTAGCCAAATACTGAGACATTGCCATTGGTTTGGTTAACGAGTGAACTGATAATACCAATAGTGGTAGATTTACCCGCCCCATTAGGGCCGAGTAATGCGAAGAAGTCCCCTTCTTCTACTGTGAGGTCGACGCCTTTTAATGCCTGTACGCCACCTTTGTAGGTTTTAGTTAACCCTTTAATGTCCAACGCTTTCATGATTTGCCCGTAGTGAGAGTGACCACTAAGACGTATTGACCTTTGATGCCAACCAAAGGTCAGTACGCCCTAACCAACTTGAGTGAGATGCAGTTATCTTGTGCTAACAATGTATTGCCAACGAAGTGTAACCCAGTTCATGCTATTAAATGAATACACTCGCGTTTAGTGGTTGCTTTAAACAGTTTAAGTTTATACCAGTCTGCATAGATAATTACCCACTCTTCTAAGTGAGAGCAAAATCACCTTTTTTCAACCCTAAAAAAAAGCGCTGCGTACCGTTGGGGGAGCACGCAGCGCAAAGGGTAGCTTTAAGCTAATTGAAACTTTTACGTAGAAGTTCAGCCTTACCGCTTCCACGGTACCGTTTCTTGCCCTCCTAGCAATGAGATAGAGAAACAGTACAACCTGCCATGCTCGATTGGTGCACTTTACAACTGCACACTAAACTCGACAGACAAATACTATTAAACACGGTATACATGGCAAAAAAAGCGCGCAATTGTGGAAATATGGTGGTGATTTAAAATGCCTGTACAATCAGCATGTAGGTTAGCGTGCAGAGCCTTATTTAAAGTCGTGTTTCTCAATGTTATACCATCTAAAGTTTCACTATGACCACTCTCAAATATGGCGTAAATGAGGCAGGCTTGAGGATTTTATGCCGAACTTAGGCAACAGCTGCCATTCATAGGTATAGTGTGCGCTCTATCAGAATTATATTTGCGGGTTAATGTATGCCAAAGACAATTGCATTAGTGGAAGATGACGCGGCTATTCGCGAAAACTACATTATGGCGCTTAAAGCGCAGGGTTATAACGTAAATGCCTATGAAGACCGGCCTTCTGCCGCTGAAGCGTTCAACCACACCCTACCCGACTTAGCCATTATCGATATTGGTTTGAAAGACGAAATAGAAGGTGGCTTTATGCTTTGCCAGCAACTACGAGGCCTTTCCCAAACTCTCCCTATTATCTTTTTTACAGCGCGGGATAACGATGTAGACACGATTAGTGGCCTTAGAATGGGCGCAGACGACTACCTGACTAAAGATATTAGCATGGCCCACCTGCTGGCACGCATTGCCGCCCTATTTAGGCGTACAGACCTACTTGCTGCCCCCACAGAGCAAAAAGACGAACTCAAAGTTGGCGACTTAAAAGTAGACGTGTCGAGAATGACGGTAAACTGGCAAAACCAGCCCGTTTTATTAACGGTAACAGAGTTTTGGATGTTACATGCACTCATCAAACGCCCCGGCCATGTGAAAAGTCGCCAACAGCTCATGGATGAGTCTAGAATGGTTGTGGACGACACCACTATTACTTCTCATATAAAACGTATGCGCAAGAAGTTTGTTCAGCTTGACTCAAACTTCGATCATATCGACACGGTTTACGGCATGGGGTATCGCTGGCAGTTGTAACTGTCTTGCAACTAAGACCGCGTTTCATCTGATTAAAAGATAAGGGCAACCGACTAAAAACATGGGATTTCGATTTTCTATTCGTCTTCAGCTTATGGTGCTGTCGCTGTTCTTATTCACCATCCCCTACTTGGGTTATAACTATGTATGGGAGCTTGAACAGTATCTGCGAAACGGTCAAGAACAAACCATGGTTGGCACGGCGCGAGCTGTTGCCACTGCACTTCACGAGCGTCCAGCTTTATTTGATAGTCAATCGGCGTATCTTCAAAACGTACGCCCTGGAACAGATCTTTACGCGCCTCCTATCCCGTCCCCCATTCGGCTTGATGGCGAACTTAACGACTGGCAGCAAGTCAGTGAGTTAATGAGTGAGTATGGCAGTGCCGAAGTCATTGAGTATTACAATGGCTATGCGGGTGAACCCACCAGCTTGTCGTTTAAGCATATGGTGGGACGCTACGGTCAATTTTTATATGCTATGTTTGAAGTTAGCGATGACGTGCTGCTTTGGCGACAACCCAACAGTTTAAGCGTGGAGACAGGCGACCACTTACTTGTGGGCATGGAAACCCCGCAGGGTGAATTAGCAAGATATGTTGTTGCCCCATATGAAAGCGGCTGGGTAAATGCGTACAAGCTCGCAGATAACACAACGACGACGAGGGCGGTAGAGAACGCGCTCTCTATTCAAGGCCGTTGGCAAGAGACTGCCACAGGCTATAACATTGAACTGCGCTTCCCACTTTCCATGACTACGGGTGGCTTAGCATTTTCCATTGTCGACATAGACGACCACACAAGTCGATTGAAGCAGTACGCTTTAGGTACGGCGAACACAAAAGAGCTCGCTGAACTAGGTACAGTCATCACCCCTTCCCCTGAAATTGAGCGTATTCTGGCAGGTTTAAAATATGCCGATTCAAGGGTGTGGGTAGTAGATAAGCACAAGCGGGTACTCGCTCGGGCTGGTGACATTCAATCGGCTACAGGCATTGAAGTTGATGAAAAAGAAAGATCCACCAATATTATTTGGGATTGGATTGAAAGTGAGTGGTTACTACCGATTTACTATCAAATTCTTACACAGCCACCTGCCGACTTTATCGACGAACTAGACGATGCCTATGCATTGGTAGGGCAGGATTTAGGCACGGCGCTTAATGGTCAACCCGACTCACTATGGCGCTTGTCACCAGATAACAAAGCTATTGTACTTTCTGCTGCCTATCCCATTTTCATTGAAGGCAACGTGATGGGTGCCGTTATCGTAGAACAGACGACAAATGGCATTCGCACCTTGCGAAACCGAGCATTAGAGCAGCTCTTTCACGTAATTTTGGCAGTAATGACCATAGGTACGTTAGGATTACTGTTATTCGCGACGCGAATTTCAAACCGCATTCGCTCCCTTCGCGATAACACCGAAGCAGTGATTGATGACAATGGCAAAATCATTGGAACCCTGCCGGTATCAAATCAGCGTGATGAAATTGGTGATTTATCTCGTTCATTTGCGGATGTGCTTTCGCGATTGCAGCAGTACAACTCTTATTTAGAAAATATGGCATCACGCTTGTCTCACGAGCTTAGAACGCCCATCGCCGTGGTAAAGTCGTCGCTGGATATGCTGACTCAGGTGAATGACGCCGACCAACAAGCAGTATTTGTAGAAAGGGCCCAGTCGGGTGTAAACCGCCTAAGCACGATATTAAACAGTATGAGTGAAGCGACTCGATTAGAACAGGCCATACAGCAAGAAGACTTAGAGCCTTTCGACTTAGTTAAAGTGATATCAGGATGTCTCGCTGGCTACGAACATGCCTACAGCAATCGGCGCTTTAGCCTTGCCCATAATACAGATACTGCGCGGATACTTGGCTCTCCGGAGCTTACTGCGCAAATGTTCGATAAAATTATCGCTAACGCCGTTGATTTCAGTGAGAAAGAGAGCGAGATCCAAGTCAGTATCACGGTTAAAGACAAGCAAGCTGAATTAACCATCAGTAATACCGGGCCGCTTCTTCCCGAAGGAATGAAGTCTCAGTTGCTTCAATCTATGGTGTCAGTGAGAAAAGAAAACGATGTGCAAAACGCCTCATCCCCACATTTAGGGTTGGGGCTCTATATTGCCAACATCATTATGATCTTCCACAAAGGTCAGTTATCTTTATCCAATCGAAAGGACAGTACGGGTGTAGTTGTCAGCGCGCGCTTTCCCTTGATGTAAATGAAAGAAAAAAACGTTCAACTCGGTCTATAGTTAAAGTCTAATAAACGTTGCTATACAAATAGCGAAAATCGCGCACATGGCTTATACCAGTCCGCATAGGTCATTACCCACTCAGCGAGATTTAAAATGTTCGTAATCGCGGCGTATCACCGCAGGTATAGTGGTTCTACATCAAGGTGACACAACAAAGAGTACCGACATTTTAAAGAATGAAATACAATGCAAAAAAACGATAAATTATTAATTAAAACCGTGTCATTTGCGCTTTCTATTTTCTTTACTTCTCATCGAAGGGCGAGCACGTTCAACATGACGAGTTTTATCACAGGTACATTGAAGTCGAGCGTTCTATTACTAGTCGGCGCTACCCTTTCTTTGGCAGAGGCCGCTGATACATCCTTATCAGCAAAGCCAAGCATTTCGATATATGTTAGCGATGCCAATGGGAAGCCTGTGAAAGATATGGTGTTGACCCTAACACCGAACTTTACGCTCGCATCACTACCACAGCGTGACAATAATCCCGCTATAATGAACCAAATTGATAAGCAATTTGCGCCTCACGTGCTTGTTGTTCAATCAGGTACAGATATTTCGTTTCCAAATGCAGATAACCTTTTTCATCACGTTTACTCTTTTTCCCCCACAAAGCAATTTGAGCTCAAGCTCTATAAAGAGTTTACCGCTGAACCGCTTCGCTTTGAGCAAGCTGGCATTGTAGATATTGGCTGCAATATTCACGACTGGATGCTGGGCTATATTGTGGTAACCGACAGCCCATTTTTTGCGAAAACCAATGAACAAGGTGTAATGAATGTTTCACTGCCGGTAGGTGAGTACAGTGTAATGACCTGGCATCCGCAGCAACCCGATGTGAAACTATTTAGTAGCTCCACATTGCATATCACCAACTCGCAAGAATACAAATTTGTTCTTGATACGGTTTTCAGTGATGATGAATTCGACGAAGGATTTGGCGATTATTAATGCATAATGTCTTTACCATAGCTGTCTGTTTGCTTGGCACTGGCTTGGCACTTCAAGTTCACGCAGAAACCCAGACACGATTCAGAACAAGCTTTGTGGCAAAAGATGATTCGCGAAGCTTTCAGCAAATGGGAATAAGTCATCAGCGATATGAGGGCAATGGCGTTCAGCTCTCTCAAGCTATAGTGGCATCAGACGTTATGCTAGTTGATAATTGGTCAGCGGTTGGCGTGATTAATGGTTATAGCGATGGAGAGCAAAAAGTTGGATTTTCCGAGCTCTATCTTAAGTATCGTCCCTTGAGCGCTTCAAGCATAAAACCTGAAGTAAAAATAGGCGCATTCTTTCCCGCACTTTCAGTAGAAAATGTCGACGCAGGTTGGTTATCGCCTCACTTTTTAAGCAACTCAGCAATTAATAGTTGGGTAGGCGAAGAACTAAGAACAGGCGGCATCGAAGTAAGCCTGCGACAAAGCGGCAGGCAGATAAGAAGCCCTTGGTCATGGAAAGTATTGGGCAGTGTATTCAAAGGTAATGATACCACCGGCACTCTGCTTTCTTGGCGAGGGTTTGCCCTTCACGACAGGCAGTCCGTTTATAATGATCGCGTAAACTTCCTCCCCATTCCAGGCGTCGTCGATGAAGATAAGTTAAACGCACCGGCATGGACGGAACCCTTCAGGGAAATTGACAATCGGTTTGGGTACTACGTAGGAGCTCACTTAGCTTATGCTAGAAAGGCCGAGTTGCGTTATTACTATTACGACAATAATGCAGACCCGAACATTGTTGACCCAGACCGCATTTATGCCTGGCATACGCGTTTTCATTCATTAACACTGCGATATTTACCACGACCTGAGTTAACGGTGTTTTCTCAAGTCCTAATAGGTGACACTTTGATGGGAGAGCATATCGTAGACAACGATTTTTCCAGTGCGTATATCGGTGCGGAATACAACCTAAAGCAATTAGGCTGGGAAGATTTAACTTTAGCCATGCGTGGGGACTGGTATCAGGTGATAGATAACGATGATGTTATGTATGACCCGAATGGGAGCAGAGGTAACGCCTTTACCGTTAGCGTAAGGTACGACATTACCGCTTATTTATCCGTTAGCACAGAGTGGCAATTAAATTCAGGGCATCAGGAGAATTTACGTTTTTTCCAATCCGACGAGGACTATAGAGAGCAACTATTTCAACTGGCGTTCACATTAACCCACTAAAAAAGCATAGGCACGCTACCTAGCCGCTTGCCACTTCAATTAAATCAAATTTTGTTTCGCTGTCGCCTTTCACCATCACCTGACATTGCCCCCACGAAGTTGGAATTTGCCAAATATGCGCTTCGGCAACCGTGAATTTTTCTCGATGAGAATCGCAGCGTACTTCAACCGTATCAAGTTCGCCTTGAATATTGTTAAATGCAAACTTGCTTCGGACTAGAGTATGGAACCATTTCCCATCATCTCTCATAGTTACGGGCACGATTAAGTTCTGCTCAGACGCAATAGCTTCTTCAATTTGGCTAATTATGGGGGCAATTTCTTCAATACGCGTTTCTTGCTCCTGCATTTCTTGAAGCGCACTATATGACTCTAATGCAGCGGCGTAATATCCGCGATGGGCATCGAGAAGAATTTTTCTTTGCAGCACGTAAGCCACATAGTCTTCCTCAAACACCATATCATTGAAGCGTTTACTACCGTTACTTGCAAGTAATCGAGTTAAGCTTTGTACTTCTCTATCGCTATCATTTTTTGCATTTGCAATCTGCGACTCCAAGCTAAGCAACCAAGTGTTTTCATAACGATTCAGCGTATCCCAATTTAACAGCGCTTTAAGTGCTTCATCGGCCGCTTCAATGTTGCCCGCTCTAAAAGTTTCATCTACATTCTTATACGCTTTGATAAACTTACGTGTGGCCCCAGTTTTCCCTCCTATAACGAAATCCATTTGAACAGCCTGATGACATTGTTGTGTGGGTTCGCCATCTTTTATCGCAGGGTTATACTGCCACTTCTTAACCGCAGATAGCGCACTTCTTTTGAAAGCTGGACTTCCAAAAAAGTCTTCGACGACAGCGTCTTTAACTTTACCTTCCTCATCAATAACGTAGCTCAGCCTAACCCATCCTTCACGCCCTTTCTTTATGGCTGTAGCTGGGTATCTGGGGTCCACACGTTTTAGAGGGGTAGCAGGAGCAAATGCACTTATTCGCTCCACTTCATTAGCTTTCGCTTCAGCCAGGGCTCTTTCTTCTGCTTCATCACAGGGAATACTGAGTTCTTGTGCGGTTACACTTGAGATATAGCCTGTCGCGAATAACACAGCTAAAACCACCGAGGGTCGCTTAGCCGTACGTTCGCGCGTTGGCAGTTGTGTGTGAACCACTCTGTTAGACAAAGCTTTAGTCGATATAGCCTTAACCATATTTATCATCCTTAATATTGGGCTAAACGTTTAACGAACTTTGGCAATAAGGTTATTTCTTGTTCGCTGACTTTTCAAGTGACGCATCAGGGACATTTTTAATCATCATTTGCTCTTTGCGTTTCATCATCATCTTAGCGAGCCTACGCATGCTCACCGTAGTGTCTTTTTCATCTACAATATCGACACCCAACAATCGTTCAAGCAAATCTTCTAGCGTAAGCACCCCTTCTAAACCGCCGTACTCGTCAACTACCAGTAACATATGCACGTGCTTATTGATGAAGTGCTCGAAGGTGACTGACAGCGGCATAGTGTTCAACACGGTAACCATATCTTTGGCGTATTCAGAAAGCGGCTTATCAGTGTTGCCTCTGGCTTGTGCCACCAATAGATCAGAACGCATAACAAAGCCCGTAATGTTTTCTGAGTCGCTGTCTTCAAACACGGGGATACGAGAAAACTCTATATTGGCATGCTTGTGGAAAAAGCCTTCTACCGTCATCGACTCAGATACTTTAAATAGCGCCGTGCGGTGGGTAATCGCATCTTTCACTTTCAGCTCGTGCAAACTTAACAAACTTTGCAGAAACGCCGCTTCGTGATTAGCTAGCTGACCTTCTTGCCCAGACAATTCTGCCATGGCGTGTAGCTCACTGCGGCTTAACCCGCGAAGTGGGCTGTCTTCTTTAAAGCCTTTCGTCATTAACTCAGACATTTTAACGAACGGCATAAGTACAATTGATAGGTATTTAAGAAAATATGCGGTGACTGGCGCTAGTGTTCGCCAATAGGTTGCACCAAGTGTTTTAGGGATAATCTCAGAAAAAATAAGAATAAGGAGTGTAAGGACTGCTGAAATAACGCCTAGATAGGCGTCACCAAATACTGCTGCCGCTTGCGCACCGGCCCCGGCAGCTCCCATAGTGTGGGCGATAGTGTTCAGCGTTAAAATAGCTGATAAAGGGGTATTTATATTATCGGTTTGCTTACGTAATAGCGCACCACTGGCTTTGCCCTCTTTCTCTAACACAGAGATATAAGCGGACGAAACACTCAGAATCACAGCCTCTGCAATGGAGCACAAAAAAGAAAAGCCCAGTGCAATGAAGACGTACACAATAAGTAAAAGCATGTAGTTATTCCAAGCGTCCTTGTAGGTTTAAACGCGTTTTAATTTTAATTAGTTGAACGACTATTATGGATAATAGAGCGGGATATACAAGCGCTCTATGAATATCATTTGAGCGCTTTATTATGAAAGGCATCCGCTGGGCTACTGTTAGCCGCAGCACGCCGAATGTTGCTCTTGGTTATGACGGTGTTGCTGCAGCTTTTTCAGACCCAGCCTTAACATTAACCCCGCCAATAAAATCGCGCATAGCCCATAAATCACTTGAACGTCTGCACCGTGCTCATGAACATGGCTTTGCGTTTTGATCATAGAGGCTAAAGAAAACGAAGATACCAGGTAGTTCAGTGCGTAACCAAAACCAATACTCGCAGAGATAACACTGAAAAGGTAAAGCACTAACGTTCGCGTGCCCATTTCTTGTTTGATCATTCCCATCGTTGATACGTTAGTGGCGGGTCCCGCCATTAAAAACACTAAAACAGCACCGGGCGATAACCCCGCCGCAAGAAACCCAACCGCGAGTGGTGTTGACGCTGTAGCACATATATACATAGGAATGCCGATTATCGCCATAACAAGCATGGCGACCACGCCGTCCCCCCATTGCGTTAAAAAGTCGGTGGGTACCCACGTTTTAATTGCTGCGGCAAGTGCTAAACCAATTAATAACCATATCACAATGTCTTCAAGTAACTTGCCACTGGCATATGAAAGTACGCTTGTAACTTTCGAAGGCGAAGACTCATGTTGAGGCTTGTCTGTGCTTTCGCGGTTATGAGCATGTGTTTTTTCGCTTGCACAACAGGACGTGCTGGCCCATATTTGTGGTTCTAGTTTAGGTGCTTGCTTTGACCCACAGCACGATGACTGCGTCACCTTAGGATGTCGTTGTTGAGCTACTTCTGCTTCTGCGAAAAAACGTACCATCAAACCAGCATAAATGGCGCTTGTAATGGCCGCAATGGGTCTAACAATAGCATACAACGGCCCAAGCAATGCGTAGGACACAGAAACGCTGTCCACACCAGTCTCAGGCGTAGAAACCAAGAACGAGATAGTTGAAGACTTAGATGCACCGCTGCGTCTAAGTCCCAGTGCCGCAGGGATAACACCGCAAGAGCACAGGGGTAAAGGCGCACCAATAACTGCGGCTTTAGTAATTGAGCCAAACGATGAGCTTCCCATGTGCTTTTCCAAAAACGAAACGGGTACCAATTCGTGCATGATACCTGCCACAAGCAAACCGAGAAGTAGCCAAGGCGCGGATTCAACGAAAAGTGCTAGGAAATTTTGTCCAAGTAAAATGATATCTGACACAAAGCCTCGCAGGTTATTTTGTTGAAAAGTCACTTTGAAGAACGTAGCTTTTGACAACAAGAATAACGATGTTTTAGAACGATAAGTATAATAACAGATATGCGGTATGACAGAAAATCAGCAAAACTGATTAACCTGATTTGTACGAGTGCATGTTGCTTTTAAAGGCAAGAAAAATGGCCAGTACAAATGCACTGGCCGAATGTTGACAGTCTCGAAAGTGTGATTTTAACCACGAGGTCAACCATGAAAAACGTTGTCGCTAGCGATTTATCCGTTGGTTTGCTCTTTTTTGAGCTTCGATTCCTTTTTAAGTTTTGACACTACGGAGAAAGCTTCAAGCATAACAAGCACAGACACAATAAGTACTACTGCGTCTAAGAACACCAATAGATAGTTACCTTCAACGTAGTATTCTTTAAGTTTAATAAGCCCAGCAAAGAAGGCCATGATTAGTACAAACACCATTGGAATAAGCGTATATTTCGCTGGTCGGCCTAATTTAATCAGCATAACCGAGATTACTAACAGGGTTAAACTGGCTAGTATCTGGTTAGTAGAACCAAACAAAGGCCAAATAATCATACCGCCACTGCCTGACGCACCACCTGCACCGAAAGCCAGTAACAGACAACATCCAACCGCTACAAGCGTTGCGACCACGCCGTTCTTAAGTGTACTAATTGAATAGATATCGCCCCATTCTTGGATGATGTAGCGCTGCAGACGCACCCCCGAATCCATGGTGGTGCCTGCAAATAGAACAACCATTACCGCAAGAATCGTAGAAGAGAAATCTACCGGCAATCCCCAACCTTGCTGAATTAGGTTCGCACCACCAGTGATAAATGCACCCACGCTACCCGCACCCAAGTGGCTGTATACTTCGTGCCATTCTTCAGGTGAAGCTGCGAACGCCACACCGCTAACCGCGACAATGGTAATAAGTGCCAATGAGCCTTCACCGACCGCGCCCAAATAACCAACAAAGCGTGCATCTGTCTCTTTGTCTAGCTGCTTAGAGCTGGTACCTGAAGACACAATGCCGTGGAAACCAGAAACAGCACCACACGCAATAGTGACGAACAACAGCGGGATAAGGCTTGGTGAATCTACCGCCGTTTGCGTGTTAAATGCTGGCGCTGTGATATCCGGCATGGCAAAGAAGACGGCACCGTAAAGTAAAAATAGGCCCACTAATAGCTGCATGCCGTTGATGAAGTCACGCGGCTGTAGCAACATCCAAACTGGTAGTAGGGAAGCAATAGCGGCGTAAACAAAGAGAATGATGATCCAATTTGCTTTATCGGCTAAACCAAACATGGTTTCAGGCAGGCTTAGCGGGATATGGCTGCCCGCATACACCGAAGCGTAAAGCACAATAATTCCCACAATACACAAGGGTATAAGACTGAAGTTACGTTTTAGCAATTGACCTATGACCAATGCAACAGCGATTGCCATCCAAGCTGGGAATACCGCATTGGGTTGGGAAACAAATGAGTTCGCGATAACCACGCCAAATACCGCATTAACCATTAAGAGTACTAGGAAGATCACTATCATAAATAGTGAACGAGAGCGTTTTCCGATGACTGTTTCAGACAGAGCGCCCATAGATTTGCCTTTGTGACGTGCGCTGGCCCATAAGGCGCCCATATCGTGCACACCAGCAAAGAATATCGTACCGAACACAACCCAAAGTACCGCAGGAACCCATCCCCAATAAACCGCAATAGCTGGACCTACAATGGGAGCTGCTCCCGCTACGGAAGTGAAATGGTGCCCCCACAATACCACTTTATTGGTAGGAACAAAGTCCACCCCATCTTTCATTGTGTGGGCTGGTGTTACAAAACTATCATCCAACTTAAATATGCGGCTCGCAATAAACTTCGAATATACGAACCAACCGAGCAACATTCCGATGATGCCCGATATAACAATGGCAATAGACTGCATACTGTCGTCCTAATTTGTTTTATCGACAGGCCCTAGCCTGTTGATTTTCTTATTGTCAGTTGAAACATTACACCAATTATCGGTGACGAAAGGTCATACCTGAATAAGAAAACACCTATTTAAGGTAGGCCCAATGTACTGTTGCGCATATTTAACCATGCGACAAGGCAAGGGCCTGGCACATTAGACTAAAGTCTAACTCAAAGTTTGAGATTTAGCTGTAAGGCTTTTGAGGTTTATTAGCGATGATTCAACGGTAGAACAGGAAAGCGTAAGGCAGACATTAATTACTGGTTGTTCTACACATTAGTAAAGGTCGCGGTGATAACGTCCTTCGTCAGCTAACGCGTTGTATGCTTGCGCTTCGAGTATGGACTGCAAAGCTATATCAACGCCTTGGCCCATTCCCTCAAAATGCCCACATACATATACTTGTCCGGTATCGCCTAAGAAGGACTTGACCTCATCTAGCTGCTCAACAAGACGCTGTTGAACATAGCCACCACCTTTTTGTCGGGAGAAAATAACTGACTTTTTAAAAATACAGTCACTATTCTGGAAAGGCGATAGTGTTTTATCAAGTACATCATCTTGTGTGGGATGACGTTCGCCAAAAAATATCCAAACTGGCCCAGCGTTCTCAAGCAATGCGCGTTTTGCAAGCTGAGCTCGCACCCCCGCAATGCCACTTCCCGCAGCAATTAATAACAATGGGCACTGAGTATTAGTAATAATCGCGCTGGTATTTTTTCGAATGTGGGCCTGTACTGACTGAGACAAAGGTAAAGAACGGGTAAGTAATCCAGAACCTAGCCCAAGTTCACCGTTGTCTTTTACTAGCTGTCTAACTACAAGCTTTACGTCGTGTTCTTGTGGTACCGAAGCTATGGTGTAGCTTCGGCTTACCATCGGTGATTCCCCTTGCTGAGGAATAAGCACTTCCAATACGTCCCCCGCTTCCCATTGTTCATATAATTCTTGTGTATGATTCGAATGGTCAACGTTCAAAGACAAGCCGAACAGGCCTGGCGATACTGGGTTTGAAGGTTTGCTCTCAGAGTGATTGAAAGGTTCGTTTGCAGCCTCGCCAGAAGCTTGACTTACGTCATTTAATTGAACCCGTGTTTTCAGCGTGAAAGCATGGGTGGGGTGCTGCTCATCCTGTGGCAATGAACCAAGCAAAGACAAATGCTCACCTTCCCCTGAATCTAATGTCGTTAGCGGAGAAAGCGCACGCGCACCTAGCGCACTGATATTATCAAACAATGTAACCGCGAACTGGCAAAACGCGGCGTATTGCTTATCGCCTACCCCCACAACTTCAAAAGACAAATGGGACAGGTAATCAGATTGACTCGACGACGCTTTTTTTAGCGCTTTACTAAAGGTTCTGCCCGCATCAGGGGGCTCGCCTTCACCGTAGGTACTCACAACAAAAATGACTTTTGACACACTACTTAACGTGTTGAGTTTCAAAGATGCCATAGACACTACCGCCGTTTGCTCTTGCTGTGATAGCGCCGCCGCTTTCGCGCGAGCAATTTTTTCAGCCGTACCAGTTTGACTTGCGTATACGACAAGGGTCTCCTCACCTTTTACCGCATAGTTGGTTTGCTTTCTATGTTTAACAAATAACACCGCTACCCACAGCATATACAGGCCAATGCTTACTATTGCTATGAGTAGACGGTGTGTTTCTGTCATGTGCTTATCTTTTATACTGCTCTATTGGTAAAGCTAAAGGCTTAAGAGGCTGTTGCTCTCTGCGTATTCAAAGAATGTTTACAGCCCCTAGCAGCGCAATAACGTGCGGTTATTACAGCGGAAGTACTTCAAATGTGCCTGAGTAGCTGCCGTTACGAGACGTTGCAGGCTTTTGCGCCTTATCGTCTTCATAGCCAATTTCTACGAAGTACATACCGGCTTGTGGCCATGTAATTTCAATCTGACCATTTTTGTCTGACGTGACTTCAATCGTTTCCTGATCATTTCTGTAGCGCATGCCACCGCGCACCACTTCCACTTCGGCGCCAACCGCAGGCTCACCGTCAATAAGTAGCTTGAACGTTGCCGTTTCGGTGGCAAATAAATCATTAGGGTGAGTCACTGGCACTAGCTCCAACCCCACGTTATCAGGTGTGAAAACCTTAGTAGTTGGCGCACCTAAGGTAACAAATGTCTCTACCCGACGAGAACTTTGCGTGACGCGTAGATCTTTCGCTTTCTTAGGCACGGCTGTTGCGAACTCTTCCGGCTTATATTCTTCACCACGGCCCGGCCACATCTTGCGCTTGCCTTCTTCATCTCGCCAAAAGGCGCGAATACCGCTGCTGGCAGACGTCAGTTTGTATGTACCTTCTTTGTTTAATTTCAAATCAAACGTGGTTCGGTACTTACCGCGCGCCATATTTTCTACATCTACGGCTTCGCCGTCTGGAGGTTGAACCACTAAGTTACTGGCATTCATTGCAAAGTGGTCAGGGTGAAAAATAGTATTTGAAATAGCAGCATCAAACGTTACGTACGCTTCTTCACCTGAAAGTACGGTAGAGCTTGGAAGTAACCACGCGCGATGCGCACTGGCTGAAAATGACACGGCAAGTGTTGCTGCTAGCGCAATGGCTGAAGCTTTTACTGATAGTTTTTTCATAATGTCCTCTTATTAGATCTCTACTGAGTGAGCGTTGAATCAGCGACTCAGCAAATTAGTCTTCCAGACGCAGTACTACACGCCCAAGTTCTGAATTTCCTTTCACCTCGACCGGTAGTGACGCAGCAGATAGCGGTAATGAAAATGGCAGAGACAGTACTTCTCTTCCGCCTACTTCTCTTGATGCCTCAACGCGTAGCGTGTATTCGCCCTCTGGCAGTTCTGCTAACGCTTTATTTAACTGCGAATCAAGGCTGTAATCGCCTGGGCCTTTTGTTGCACTGGTAAGTCCGTCATAAGGCAAATCAAGGCTGCGCCCACCACGACGCCACCATTGACGCAAATCTTTAAGCCACTCTTTCCCTTTGTCTTCACGCATTTCAACGTCGTACCATACGGCGACTTGAGTAGCCTGGCGTTTACTGTCTTCAATCCACACGGCAAGATAAGGTTTGTGATATTCAGCCACATCAAGTTGCGGTAAGGCCACGTCAAGCTTGGCTTGGCTCGCTGCGTGAATAGCACCAGAGGCAAATGTCATACTCAATAAAGTCGATGCGATAACTGCGCCTTTACGCATTTTCATGTAAACACTCCTAAAAATTGTGTAGGTAAGTGCCACTAGCGTTGCGCTAGTGCACGAACAGTAAAATAATGACAAACGGGATGAGTACACCGAGCGTAGTAATGGGCCAGGTAGACGCGCGCGTTTTCGAGTGACGCATTAATAACTGCAGCCCAGTTACACTAAAAATAATGCAGGCAACCGCAAAGATATCGATAAACCAGCGCCACGCATTTCCTGTATTCCGCCCTTTATGCAGGTCATTGAAATAAGATATCCATCCTCTATCAACGTTTTCATAAGTCACGGTGCCAAGTTCAGTATCTACTGCAATCCAACTGTCGGCACCGGGTCCAGGCCAAGCGGCATAAAACTCAATACCATCCCACTCCCCCTTTACCGATGAAGGTAGTGAAATGCCCTCTTGCGCCTGCATGAACGTTACAAGTTCACTTGGAATGGCTATGTCACCGGTATCCAGAGAAACCAACTGTTCGACAACCGACGGTGGTAAGCTTGATTCAGCTGACGTTACAGTTCTGTTAGCTGGGATGTCTGCAGCGTGATTTAGCGTAATCCCCGTTAGGGCAAATAACATCATTCCGACCAGACAGACTGCGCCACTAATCCAGTGCCATTGGCGGATGCCGCCTAAAGAAAAACTCATAATTTCGTCGCTAACTCTCTGTACTACTCGGTGATATTGATTAATTCAACGGGCTAGATAATACAGATATTTCCGCCATTTTCAATGTAAATGAGATTTATTCTCATTATTGTATTTTTTGCTCAACAACTTTTAAGTATTGCTTCACTTTTCGCGTAAACGAGGCCCCCAAAAAGCGACAAGCAATAGGTAATTACACAGCACGGTGTAAATGGCAGGGAAATAGGTAAACGTTGCTGAAACCAGCACACTTGCAAGCTGCAAAAGCCCAACCCACACCACCACGCCAATTTCTGTCTTCCACACGTCTATGCAGTTTATGAGGCTTATCGCCATAAGGAAGTACGCTAAGCAGTGAAGCACTATTATCAGTAATGGTGAAGGTATGCTGGTTAATCGGGTGATACCGGCATGCTTCTTGTTGCCAAGTGAGAGTAATAAGAAACTCAAATAAGTAAGGACAAACGCGAAGACCACATCCAGAACGATACTCATATCAATGCCTCGCTGTTTTTACCCTGCGGCTTATCTTGGCGAACTCTGTCTTTTCGTTTAGGTGATGGTGTGCTGTTCACCCGTCTTGCTTTCACGGCTTTGGCTCTTTTGACGTGGTAAGCAGCATAGCCAAGTACCGCCGCAAGTGTTAAGCACATAAGGTCAAAACCCACTCTTAGGCTATCGCCGTTTGCAATCGCAAAATCAAGGCCTGTAGCTGAGGTGACGTGGTCAAGCAAAGGGACAAGCGCAAACAACACTGTTGCAAAGCCAAGTTGAATTACCCACCCTTTTCTGTCTCGCCAAATAAATCCTGCAACTACACACACCAGCCATATTGCGAAAAACACCTTAATTTCCCATAAGCTTCGAGACGTGAGATCAGCAGGAAGCAGCCTGTTTACCCAAAAATAGCCACCGGTCGCACACATTAACCCTGCAATACTGCCAATATTGCTGCCTCTGACCAATTCAAAACTAAACTCTCCAAGCTGTTGCTTTGCCCGTTTCACTACCCACAAAACAGAGCCCGTTCCCACCATAATGGTACCCAGAATACCGGCAAAAAACAGCAGCCAGCGTGTGAGGGTATCGGCGAAGCGCGCTTGGTGTAACATATCCAAATAGTTATACGTCGCCTGACTGGCGTTAGCGGCTACTGAGGCTGGGCGCTCGTTAATGACTTCGCCTTGTGCGTTAAATACCAGTGCACTACTTCCTCCACGCCCCGCACTTAACTGCGTTCTGTTGTTCCCACTTAGCGTAAACTGAGCGTTAGCTTTACCCGGATGAGAAATAGATAGGCTTTCAACCGGCACCTGCCATGTGCTCTCGGCGTGAGCAATCATCGAAGAGATAGGTAAGGCCAATAAGGCATTAATGTCTGGTGAAGCTAGATTTTGCTGCTGCGCATTCTGGCGTACTTCTGTACCTTGAGGACGGTTTCGCACGCGCTCCTCGCTGTTAAAAGGCAATAGCGTAGCGCCTAATAGAATCAATCCAGAAAAGGTGATCATGATATGAAATGGAAGCGCTAATACCGCACTAATGGCGTGCCCATCTATCCAGCTCAGCAGCTTCTTTTTTGGCCTGAACATAAAAAAATCGGCAAAGATTTTTCTGTGCATGATGACGCCGCTGATAATAGCAACAAACATCGTCATGCTAACTACGCCTACTATCCAACGTCCAACGGTTCTGTCTATGCCGTATAACTCGAAATGAAAGCGATAAAGGAAGTTGCCACCAGCCGTTTCTCTTACTTTTATCTCTTCACCCGTGGACGGGTTCAACATAACCCGTGGACCTCGACGGCGCTCGTTACCTACATTGGCGTCGCGCCACGACAAATCGAGCGTTTGCGAGCGCGCATCTGGTAGTGAGAGTTGCCATTCACTTGCATTGGGCGCATTGATCGCAAGATAACGTAAACCGAGCTCTAGCGCCTTTTCGCTGGGTACTGCGGCGTGTTGTTCTGGCTGCATCCAATAGGTTATTTCGGTTCTAAAAAACGACAGCGTACCGGTGAAAAAAATCGCAAAGAGTAACCAACCAACAAGTACCGAGCTCCAAGTATGAAGCCACGTCATAGACTTTCTGACATTCCCTTTCATGCTAAAGCCCTGTACTAATTGAATAAAGACATAAGGCTAACGCAGAGAGCGCTGTCATTACGATGGACGCCTTTTTGGTTGTATCGAAGATGAACGTAAAAAGAATGAAGGTGCAGTAAACACAAAAGAACAGCATTCTTACCAGCACTTCGTGCTCTCGTCCTTCAGCCCCTATAAAATTGGCGATAGCACTGCTTAGCCATGCTGAAAAAGCGTAGCCCAATGCAACAGCAATCAGCGTTCTAAGTGCGACATCCAATCGTTCCCGATTTATGGTGACGCGTTCTACCGTTTGGCTCTTCATATTGTGTTCTTCACTAGATTTTCCAGAGACTGGATGTTGCCAAGTAAATCAGAGCGAGATGGGTACGATTTATAAACTTGTCGTAAAAGTGTAAGTGCATCTTGGTACTGACGCTGATCAATGGCAATTTGCGCACGTCCGAGCATAGCGCGCTGTTTAACGTCGGCGAGTGACTCTGCTCGTAGATAGGTCATTTTGGCACGTTCGACGTTGTTCTGTTGACGATAGAGTGAAGCAAGAGACAACAGCGCCTCACCATTGTCAGGGGCATCAGCGATGGCTTTGGTTAACAGGGAAATTGCCGTTTTGCTTTGCCCTTTGCCCATAGCCAACTGAGCTTTAAGTACATTAAGCGTAGCTGCTTGAGAGGTCGTGAGCTTTTTCACACTGTTGTCGGCAGCTTGCGTTAATTTACTTAAATCAGACCATTGCTCGTTGGCCGCTAGGTAAGCCGCTATTTTAGAATAAGCCTCAAAGCCTTCCCCTTCTTTGTCGGTGATGAAAGTCTTCGCATGGGTGGCCAGTATGTCTGCGGCGCGGCGCGGACTGCCGTCAGATACGTGTAATTTCGCCACTGAAATCAAGTTCGACAGCGAGCGGTCACCCAAAGAAAGGGCAGTCTCTAAGCTGCTCAGCGCCTTCACCATATCCCCCTGCTTTAACGCTATTTGCCCCCGTTGAAGCCAAAGCTGCTGGTTGCTTTCATCATCTACCAACATTTCGCTTAGCAAGCTTTCAGCCTGGGCAAGTGCGTTACTTTCAATAAGCGCGAACAGTAAACCTTGATACCATTGCTTGTTTTCAGGTTCGAGCATCAACGCATTTTGATAAGCACCAATAGCGGTGACAGGTTTGCCGAGCTGAACATTGGTATAGGCTAGCTGCCCGAAAAGTTGGGCATCTTGAATACCTAGTTCTACGCTTTTAGCTAAATGAGTGCGGGCTTTGGCTAATTTATCCGTCATTAAATACGCCATGCTCAAACTTCTGTGCGCCGATGGAAGGTTTGGCATAGCGTCTATGACGTCTAACAACACTTTTTCGGCAAGTGCGTAGTTTTTCTCATTCAATAGCACTTGTCCGTAAAGCTCACGTAGGCGTGGACTAAATTGGGAAATATCCTGCGTAGCAAATGCGCTGGCAACGTTTGAATAATTACCTGCTTGCAAGTCTGCCTGAATACGCCCGATAAACTCACCTTCTTCACGGGATATACGTTCACGATGATCATCTCTATGATGCTGGCGCAGAACAAACTGCAAATCGGGTTCTTCCAACTCCACCGTTACTTTTGCACTTACCGGCTTAACAAAAGCCAGCGCGCTTACTACACAGCTGAGGACAGTTACGGCTGTAATCTTCTTTAACATTGTCACAATCAACCTCTACATTCTTTCGCTTCTATTTTGCTTTGTTGCGCTAAACTAGGCTTTTATCAGGCCTCTATAACCACTGGCCAAATAAAACGCGCCTTCACCGCTTCATCTTCTTTGTAGGGCGATGTAAATTTGCTGGCTTTAACAAAACGCATGATTTCTTTATTGAGCTCGTGATGCGGGTTCTCGACAATATCCACCAGCTTTACGTTGCCGTGTTCGTCAATAATCACGTCGAGCTTTACAATCACCCGCTTGATACCTTGTTTTTTAAGACGCTTGGGGAACCGTATTTTAACCGGTGTCAGCAAGGTAGGCTTTGAATCCAGTTCGCTTAGCCCGAAGGCATCCAATTCAATATCAGGCATATCCCATTGAGTTTGGGTCACTTTCACATTTGGCATGTCGGGCTTTGGCACTTGAATATCTGGCTCAACACTTAAATCCGCCATGGTCATGACGGCGCCACTGCCTTCTACCTGCATAACAAGTTCAGTTTCTTCTACTACATTTTGCGTTTTAGGGGGCGGCGGCGGTGGAGGCGTTACCGCAATGTCTAACTTGCGCACTACCATAGTGTCGGGCTGCAGATTAGACAAAAAGTGCCCTAGCCACATAACGCCAAGTGCACTAACGAGCACCGCACCGCTAAGTAGAGAAGGTTGAAGATTGTATTTCATTGAATTTTGCCTCGTTCGCTATGGCTTCAAAGTGGCGATATTTACCGTGTCGGCACCCGCCAGTTTGGCTTCATCTATGACTTCTACCAGTAATTCAGAGCGAACGGCTTTATCTACCTGAATGACTACTGGGCGTTGTTCTTTCATCAGCAATTGCTCAACGGTAGAGCGCACACCACTCACGCCGATATTGGCACTGTCATACACCACTTCACCGGTTCGGGTAATTGCCAGCATAATGGCCATTTGATCGAGCTTTTGTGCTGATATCGCCTGTGGTTTATCTACCTCTACCCCAGTCTCTTTTACAAACACTGTTGAAACGATAAAGAAAATTAAAAGTATAAAAACCACGTCTAGTAGCGGAGACATATCAATGCCTTGCGCTTGCTGGTTTTCAAGGCGTCGCTGTAATCGACTTGCCATGTTTACGCCTCCCTCGCTACGGCGCGCTTTACCGCACCATTAACAAACATCAACAAAAGCCAGCCAGGGATAGCCAAGGTTAAGCCAAGTTGCGTGGTAAAAAGTGCATCGGCAATGCCACCAGTAACGACTTGACTATCGACACCTAACGACATCATTCCGGTGAAACTCACTTGTAGGCCTGCAATAGTGCCTAGCAGCCCCATCAAGGGCAGGGCACTAACCAGTACGGCAGGTACCATTTCTCGCTTTGTTAGCTCTTTCTCTCCATCACGCACTTGGGCTATCTCTTTGCGTGTAGTAAACAACACAAAGATTTGCTGGTAAGCAAACCATGCCACCAGCAGCATTAACCAACACAATGCATTCCCCGCTAGCTGTTCAATCATTAGCTTGCGCTCGCTTGCTTGTGACCATCACTCTTTTGGTCGCTTTTCTCAGCAACGTCAGGCTCGTCATTGCTAAGTACAAGCGCGAAACTTTCGAGCTCTTCGTAGTAATGTCGCGCTTTGCGAGAGAGTACGGCATTTAGAATTAATGCCGGTATGGCCACAACTAAGCCTAACTCTGTCGTAACCAAGGCTTTAGCGATCCCGCCAGAAATTACTTCGGGGTCGCTTGAACCAAATGCCGTCATCATTCTAAAGGTCTCAATCATGCCGCTTACCGTACCTAGAAGACCTAGCAAGGGTGCAACGGCAGCAGTTACAGCAATGGTGCCGTTGTATTTTTCTAGCTTAATTTTGTCCTGCTGGAGTGCAGAAAACAGTTCATCATCGCGTTCAGTTGGCGTGCTTGCACGCTTAGTTATGTCATACAACTCGCGCTGCATGCCATCAAAGAAGCCCACACCTGAACTGCCCACCATGTTTACCAGAGCTTTGCCTGATGCTACTTGCTTAACCTTAGGTAAGCGCCATAGCTGAATAACTTTAAACAGTGCGATAAGCGTAGCGAGAAGGGCAAACAACACGATAGGGATCACCCACACTCCGCCTTTCACAACATGTTCAATTACCCCTTCTGACGCTTGCTCGCGTGTAGCTGCGCGGCCAAGGGTAGGATCTATTTTGATGCTTCCATTGCCGCTGCTTGCCAAGCTTGCAAGGCTTTCGGTATCCGTATCTGAAAACGTGGACGTAGAGGTAAACAGGTCTTGCTTACGCTCTGCCGTACCCGCAACGTTTTGTGCTTGCGCCAGATACCACGTCACTGGGCCAAGAGTAAGCACTTTTGCTTGGGTCACTTCGCCATTCGCCAGTACAACCTTTCCTGCACTGAAATTAGGGGTTTGTTGATTGGCAAACGCTTTCGCTTTTTCACCCACTTTTTGGACTTTGTCAGACAGGCTCATTTCGCTTAATGACAGACTGTCTACACCGGTTTGAAGCAGGAAACGACTCAACAGATTTTGTTGGAACTCTTGTTGCTCGCTCCAACTTGATAGGCGATTTTCCAACTGGGAAAGACTAAGGGTTCTTTCGTCCATTTTACGGCGGGCGACCGTGGTTTCATTGCGCAGTTTCATTACCTGCTGTTCAAGTGCGCGCAATTCATTAGCCAGCGCTACCCGCTCCTTGCTTATTTTACTCTCTGTGCGATCCAGACGCGCTTTCGCCTCTTTGATATTGGCCAGCATGCTATCTTCAGGCGCAGCCACTGCAGGTACACAAACTACCGCTGCACATAAAGCAACACATGCTACAATAAGAGAGGATTTCAAGATTAGATTATATGTTGAGAGAATGTGAGATAAGCATTTCATTCGCCTTCTCCTTTAGCCAGCGTAAGTGGTAAAGAAACAAAATCAGGTTCATGCTTTTTCTCAAAAATAGCGACGGCAAGGGCCACCGCTTCGCTATCTACGTTGTCACTAAATTGCCACTGCCACTCGCCGTTTTGAACGCGACCGGATCCCTGATATTGACCATCGGCGTTGGTAAACCACGCATAGCTGCTGCCAACAAAGAACTGCTTAACTAATACATCTTTGTCATCGGGCGCACGCATTACGGTTTCGTTAACCAGAAGCTTGCTATTGAATTGCGCAAGGGATGAAAGTTTTGCCAGGGTGACCTGAAGCTTATTTGACGTGTCGGCATCAGCCGCTAATTCGGCTTGCTCTTTATCCCACGTCTGGCGAATAATTTCAGGCAGCGACGAGTAAAGGCTGTCTACTTGCCCTATTACCCCAGTCAAAGCACGCTCTACCCCGCCCTGTTGCGCTTCAAGCTCACTTTGCTCAGAAAGAAGTGCTTCTCGCTGGGCTTCTACGTCGGTGGTTGCAGCCTTACTTTCGTCAATCATACTCTGCAGCTGAGTTCGTTCAGCTTTAAGCAATTGAATACGCTGACGCAATGCAGGCTCTGATTCACGCCACTCGTTTTCTAGCTTTTGCGTCTGGCGCTCAATGCTAATCCACTTTTCAGTGAGCCCATCAATATCGCTGGCTTTTGTTGCTGCCATCACGATACCTGATGAAGGCACGGCAAGTGATACCAGTACAAAAGAAAGCGCTGCACTTCTTTTAACTTTCATTCAAATCCCTTACATCTCTTAGCTGAATTAATGAGATTGCCGGCACATCGATATCGCTATCGAGGCCGGCATTTTTAATGTCTTGTTACTGCTTGCTAAGTATTAGAACTGGTAAGTAGCAGACAACAAGAAGCTTCTCTCTGGTTCATTAAAGGTATTGGCCCCTGCGTTAGACGCTTGTGTACCTTCACGCTTAACGCTTTCCATAAACAGGTTCTTGACCGATACATTGAAGCTTAAGTTTTCGTCGAACTGATAGATGGCGTTAATGTTGGTGATGGTATAGGCTTCGCGATCATCAGCTTCGATAACGGCGCCAGAGTTTACGCTGGCCGTAGGACTTTCTGTTTCGCCGTAGTGTTGAGCGCTCAGCACAAGCTCAAGTGCATCGGTGGCTTGCCAGCTTATTAGCGAGTTCACGGTGTAGTCAGGAACGATAGATAATGGCTGGCCAGTAGATTTATCTTCTGATTCAAGCATCACGGTAAAGTTGGTCGACCACTCAATAGTGCTGGTTACAGGGAACAACAAGTTACCTTCAAGGCCAGAAATAACGGCTTCAGGAACGTTAAACCACTGGAATACCTGAACGTTTGCCTCGCCACCTTCTTCGCCAGGCAACACATACTCAGGCGGAACATTGCCGGTGCCAATTTTGTCTTTATAGTCGTTGTGGAAGTACGTTATACCCGCGTTCAAGCCCTCTTCGTTGGTGTAATTAATACCAATCTCTTTGTTTACCGAGGTTTCGTGCTCTAGGTCAGGATTTCCTAGAATGTGACATCCGCCGCCCAAGTTAGAGAAGTCAACCGGACATCCATTACCACGGGTGTAGTACACATAGTTAGGGTTTAGTTGATAAAGGTTTGGGGCTTTAAAAGCACGGCTAATACCACCTTGAACCACAATATTAGGCGATGCCTGCCATGATGCATTCAAGCTCGGGCTAAGGTTTGTACCCGCTTTGCTGTGATCATCAAAACGCAGTCCAGGCGTTAGTGTGATTGAATCCGTTAGTATGATGTTGTCTTCAACATACACACCCACAAGCGTGGCATCGGTTTCAGATGGGCGATTTGCTGGGTCAGTCTCTACGCCAGGAATAGTGCCATCATCAACCACGTTCAGAGAAAGCTGGTTGCTCACTGAATCGTCTAGGGTCTCTTTGCGGTACTCCGCGCCAAACGTTGCGGTTTGATTGAACCCACCTAATGTTAACGGCACATTCCACTCGGTCTTTGCCGTAATGTTCTCTAATTTAATGGTGGTCATTTCAAGGCTGTTAATCCGACCTTCGCCGCCACCGGCAGAGCCCTCACCTAACCGGCTGTTAGACGTGCTTTCGTATTGGATGTAACTAAACGAATCGCCGAAGTCATATTCACCATTATGTGTTATACCAAGTGTGCGACGATGCATGACTAGTGTTTCTTCACCAATTAGGTTTTGAGCGTCAGTATCATCCAGCGCATCGTAATCAATGTCGACAAGGTTTCCTTCATCATCAACTGGGAAACTTACACCCTGAAAGGCATTATCACCAGCGTAGCGGTTACCTTGGCGACTATAGGCCGCTTCGAAATCCCAACGATGAACATCATCTTGGTCAAATCTAACCAATGTTCGCACATCAATGTTTTCAACACCTTCTCGGCCAGCGCCAACCGCGTAAGCAGTGCCGCGGCTATTTAGTCCGGAATCATCTAAGTTGATTTGCGGATCGTCAGCGTCTTGTTCGTTATAGTTAACAATGGTGCGGTGAGAGAAACGTTCTGACAAGGGCGCACTGGTAACGAGGTTAAAACGACGGTTATCGCCTTCGTATTTATTTGAAGAAAGCTCAGTCTGAGCAGTGATAGAAGTGGAAGCTTCGTCAGGCGACTTAGTGATGATGTTGATTACACCACCAGATGCACCTGAGCCGTACCGAGCAGCGGCAGGACCACGAATAACTTCAATACTCTCAATCGCTTCTGCTGGTACCCAGTTGCTGTCACCACGAGTATTTCGCTCACCTGAGCGGCCCATTTTTACAGAGTTGCGCGACAACACCGGCTTACCGTCAATTAAAATAAGCGTGTTTTCAGGCCCCATTCCACGAATGTCTATTTGACGTTTGTTGCCGTACTGACCGGAGCTTGAATTACCTGTTAGGTTGATACCCGGCATAGTTCTTACGATTTCGGCGATATCATTGGTAACAGGGCGACGTTTGAAATCTTCTTCCGTGATGATAGAGACGCCTTGTGCTTGCTTCAGCTCTTCAGACGCTGATTGCACAACGGTAGTATCGAGCGTTTCTATCTCTTCACTTTGCGCCAGCACATTCGCTGACAACATGGGAAACAGGGTTCCTAGCAAAATTATGCGCTTACCATTTGCAGGCATTTGATAATCCTTAATGAGTTGAGTGTTGGCCAGTCAGTGACTCGCCATGTCAAAATGTTGTGTCTTGTTACGCACGGCTTGTCTTTTCAAATGGTGTTTAAACCAGCTGGAAGTAAAGCTCTATGTATTTGAGTTAGGGCTGCTAATGTGATTATTGTTATTTCAAGAAAGAACGCCCAAAAATGAGACTATCCGCAGAAATATGCACACCCTTGCCTTTCGTAGGGTTTAATTATTGCTTTATTTCTTTTCTTGTTTGCAAGAAGCGGATAATCATGCTCAAATCGCCATGCATCTTAATAACAATTATTATCATTTGCAATTTAATTAATGTTGAAAGGCTTTTTATTTTCTTTACATGAAACTGACGAATATGCTTAAAACACCATTGAATGCCATTCCACCGACACTTGCTGCGTTATCTGACTACGAGAACCTGGCTCGTGAGAGACTAACTCCACAATCGTGGGCGTATATTTCCGGTGGCTCTGCAGATGAATTGTCGATGCGAAGAAATCGTGAAAAGCTCGATGACCTGTGTTTACTTCCCCGCGCTTTGTGTGACGTCTCCAAGGGCGGAACAAAAACCACGCTGTTAGGACAACAGTTTGAGCATCCAATTATTTCCGGCCCCGTTGCATATCAGACCCTGGCGCATCCCGATGGTGAGATTGCAACGGCAATGGCAACGCATGCACAAGGCGGCTTGTGGGTTATGAGCACATTGGCCAGTCGCTCCTTTGGGGAGATATCAAGTCAGGTGGAGAGCCCTCGCTGGTTTCAACTCTATGTGCAACCTACCCGTTCACAAACCTTAGAACTCATACAAAAAGCAGAACACTTTCAGTTTTCAGCATTGGTCATTACTATCGATGCACCGATTAATGGCTTGCGCAATCGTGAGCAAAGAGTGGAATTTTCGCTACCCTCACATGTTCGCGCCGTCAATATAGATACGCTTTCTCCCTTAGTGCACCCAGGAGAAGGCAAGAGCATCGTGTTCCAAGGGCTTATGGCACAAGCTCCTACGTGGGACGATATTGCTTTTATCCAGCAACACACGTTATTGCCTATTGTGTTAAAAGGCATTCTTAATCCATTTGACGCTCAAAAGGCTGCGGAACTTGGCGCAGCGGGCATCGTAGTGTCGAATCACGGAGGTCGCGCTTTGGATAGCGTACCTTCACCGGTAGAAATGCTTCCTATTATTCGCCAAACGGTTGGCGATGAAATGATGGTATTGGCCGACAGCGGTGTGCGCAGAGGCGCTGATGTGGTGAAGCTTATTGCACTTGGTGCTAACGCCGTGCTTATTGGCCGGCCTCTCATGTACGGATTGGCCACGGCGGGGGCATTAGGGGTAGCTCACACTATTCGATTGTTGAGAGACGAGCTTGAAATGACAATGGCGCTTTGCGGCGTAGGCTCTATAGAAGAAATAAATAAACACTGTTTATGGCCCACAGCTTAGATAATTTCTTAGAAAATTTCACCGCGCAAACACGCACTACTTGCAAGTCTATAAGCTTAGGTTTCACTCCACTGTCTTAACAGATTGTGATACACACCCGAAAGCCTGACAATTTCAGCGTTATTAGGAGTCTCGGCGCTAAGTGCCTGAATACTCATATCCAAGTCGTACAGAATACGGCGTTGTTCAGCACTTCTCACTAAACTTTGCATCCAAAAAAAGGATGCGAGTCGACGGCCCTTTGTAACTGGCGTCACTCTATGTAAGCTAGTCGAGGGATACATCACCATATCGCCCGCAGCGAACTTAACACGTTGTTCTCCATAGGTATCTTGGATTACGAGCTCTCCCCCTTCGTATTCTTCGGGCTCACTAAGAAAAACTGTCATTGAGATATCTGTACGAACTTTTACAGCCGTTCCTGACACCCGCCTAATGGTATTGTCGATATGATCGCCAAACTCTCCTTCACTCTGATAACAGTTGAACATGGGAGGGTATATTTTGTTTGGTAGTCCTGCTGCGAGAATATGCTGCGACTGCCCCATCAAGCTCAAAATGAAATCTCCCAGCTGGCGTGCCGTGGGAGAATCTTCAGGCAACTGCAAGTTTTTCTTGGCATGTAACGCTAAATGCCCCGCTGTTACAGCGCCATCAACCCAATCGGCTTTCTCAAGAAGCGACACCGCATCGGTGACTTCTTGTTTGGTAAGGAAGTTCTCAATTCTAACCAGCATTATGTTCCCATTGTGACAAAGCGAGTAAAATATAAAAAACCAGCCTGAGGTCTTTTTACCTAAGGCTGGTTTTATAATAGCGAATACTCAATTAGAAAGTATAGTTAGCGAAAACAGCGACACTTCGTGGGTTACCTGGACGGAAGTGCCCTTTAGCGCTGTAATCCACCACGTATTCCTCATCTGTTAAATTATCCACGTTCAACTGAAGTTTTAGGTCTTCAGTGACTTGATAAGACGCCATTAAGAAAAGCGTAGTGTAAGAATCGACCGTGAAATAAGCCGTATTTCTGCGCCAGTAGGTTTCACCAGAGTTGTAATAGATACCACCGCCCACATTCAGTTTGTTATCCATTGCAGCATAGTTAACCCAAATGTTTGCCGTATCATCTGGCGACGCTTGTAGACCGTTACCGATAGAATCCGCTGTCGTGTCCTGGGTAACTTCAGTATCTAAACTCGCATAGTTTGCAGAGATTGATAGTGAGTCCGTTAGCATACCTGTAACGCTGACTTCATAGCCTTTAGACTCTTGCTCACCCGCTAGCGAATACACTGTGACACCGTCTTCAATATTTTGTGAATCGACCACGTCTTTCGTAGTTTCAAACACAGCACCGCTAACAAGTAGCTGGTCGTTAAAGAACTGCCATTTCACACCTAGTTCAGTGGTTACTGCATTTTCAGGCCTTACCGCATTTTGCGCGGCGTTGGTTGATAGCGCTAACGCCACGCCGGGCGGCTGCTTAGAATTACTGTGACTTAGGTAAATATTACCGTTCTCTGTAGGCATATAGCTCACCGCTGCACCGTAGCTAAAGTAGCTGTCTTGAGCGTCGAGCCCATCGAAACAACCGCTACGTCGACCACACGCAGAACCGGAGATATCAAAATCGTCATAACGCGCGTTTATGTCTACTTGAAGGTGCTCACCGACTTTGATGGTATCTAGAAGATATAAGGCTACCGTGCTCGCATCACCCGAAGTGTCATTGCCGCTATGCGTTGTACCACCTGTTACAAACACGTTGTATTGCAAGTCGAAAGGGTTAATGGTGGGAGCTTCCAACACATTGCCTTGCCCATCGACATAGGTGTAATTTGCTGTCACACCAAAACTGGTACGCTCTTCTTCTGCTACTTCTGCACCCAGCACTACTCGATGCTTCAAAGCCCCAGATTCAAGCGAAAGAATTGCGTCTAGTTGTGATACAAATAAATCAGTCTCTTCGTCCAATGCTTGCAAGCGCTCAGCATTCAATAGGTTAGCTTCTTCACCTGAATTCCACCACGGACGACCAATTACTGACTCTTTTTCGTTGCTACCAAAACGGGTTTGGCTACGAAGCGTTACCACGTCGTTTACTTTGTGATTGATAACTAAGGTGTACATTTGTGTCGACACTTCTTCGAAGTCGCGGCCCGGCACACTGTAATATTCGTCCCATAAACCCGAATCTATCGGTCCTTCGGGCTGACCTGTAGCTTCTGCAGCCGCTGAAGTTAGGAAGGGAAGACCAAGCACCGGAACGTTATCCTGCTCCATCACAAATACATCAAGGTTTATGTCTGTTGCTTCATTCACTTTATAAAGTAATGAGCCCGCCACTCCAGTGGTTTGGTATTCCTCAACGCCATTGTCAAAGAAGTCACCGCCATCGCTGTATAACAGGTTTAAACGGCCCGCAACATTCTCAGAAAGCTTCTTATTGTAATCCAGTGTTACACGTGCGTTTTCGAAAGAGTCATAGCGACCTGACACTGCACCAAAATCTTCAAGTCGCGCACGTTTAGTTGCCAGGTTAACGCTACCACCACCGGTAGAGCGACCGTCTAACGAGCCGCTTCCGCCCTTGATAACTTCTACAGCTTCGTAGTTGAAAGTATCGCGGCTGTAACCAGCTATATCGCGAATACCGTCTACATAGATATTTGAGCGTGCATCAAAACCACGAATGGTGACCTTGTCGCTGGCAGACACGACACCACCACCACCTTCACCACCACCAAACGTTGATACGCCTGCAACGTTCCGAAGCGCATCGTTTAAGTTTGTAATCCCCTGATCTTCAAGAAGGCGTTCAGAAATAACGTTGATCGAACGAGGGGTATTTGCGATGGGTTGCGTTAGCTTTACTGAAGAGGTTTCGTCAACTTTATAACCCGCTTCTTCGGTAGCCTGAACCTTAGTGGTTTCTAATTCGTGAACGGCGGTATTCTCTTGTTGAGCGAGTGCAGTTCCAAATGGTATTGCTGCGGTGACTGTCAGCGCGAGTGCGCTTTTTTTTGTATTCATTTTCTTCATGAAAAAGAAGTCCCTTTAGTGCTTTTAAGTGTGTGATTAAATGCCTAAATGTACCGAGTTGAATTTTGGCACGAAGTAAAATACAGAGACTTCACTCTAAATGCAAATTATTATTATTTGCATGCGCTTTTTCACATTTACGCAAAACTGACGTCTTGCGCCATTGAACGGCTGACTTTTGCTTGTCTGATTAACAGGCAAAAGCTATAAAATGCTTTCCTTCAATGAATAAAAATTTGATTTGTCCTGATAAAGGTTAGGGAGGTTCAGTTAGAGATGCTGTAGAAAGAACGTTCGAAGTTCATTATAGACCATGTAGGACTCTGGCGTTTCGTAAGCAAAAAGGTACTCTGCGTGAGACAGGCCTTCCACAATCTCAAGTTGACTCGTACCGTTGAAATCGCGAATTTTTCTATGCAGACGGACTGCATCACTTAAAAATAGATCGCGTGTTCCTGACACGATGAAAACAGGCGGAAACGAAGTAAAGTCACCATAAATAGGCGAAACACTAGGGTGTGATAAATCGACAGTTCCAGCGTAAAGCGCTGCCGCAGATTGTAGTAGTCCTTCGTAGGTAACCAGTACACGATCAGCACCTTCATTAACTTGTCGACTATCCCCTGCCTGTGTTAAATCTACCCATGGTGTGCCTGTATAGATAGCGCAAGGAAGGCTTATACTCTCGGCGGCCAGTGATTGTATAAGCGCAAGAACCAGCCCGGCGCCTGCGGATGTCCCTCCAATGAGGATGCGATGAGTGTCAACGCTATCTAAAAGCGCGAGGTATACAGCTTTTAAATCACAAAGCGCGGCAGGTGCTGGTGCATGCGGCGGCATAGTGTAATCTACACTCAATACGGTTATTCCTAACCGCGATGCAATCAATAACCCTTCTTCAATACTCGGTAAGCCACCAAAAAATACATAGGCTCCGCCATGTACGTCTAGATAAACATGGTTTTCAAAATGCGGTGACACCTCTTTCGGCGTGAGCTTACGAACTGTTACACCGGCTATTTCCAGTAACTCTACACTGACATCTAATTGTTTGCGCATGTTCTTTATTTTTTTCTTTTGCTGCGCATTTCGTTGCTGCACGAGCTCCCGCCAGCTAGCAGCATCTTGAGGTACCGTTGCCTTAACCTCTGCGATAGGTGTCGTCGGAAATTTTTCGAGAGCATGCTTAAGAGCATCACTAACGGTTTGTGTTTTTGGTACGTTAGGTTTTGACATTATTTTTGCAGTGTTAAAGTTAATAAGCAGCGAGTTGGTGCCAAGAATGTATAAATCCTACCAGCCTACACCGAATATGGAGTGCATAGCGTAACGTATTAACTCGCCTGAAGCTTCAACATATAGTTTATACCAGTCCGCACAGATAACTACCCACTCAGCGAGAGTTGAAATGTTCGTAATCGCGGCGTGTTACCGCAGGTATAGTGGTTCTACATCAAGGTGACACAACAAAGAGTAATAAATCTGTATTGAAGATCAGTCCTTACTTGGTTGTGCATCTGATATGATTGGAAATACTGGTCGAGCGCAGTGTGTTTTGAGGGCAGACAGGAAGAATTAAGCTGCATGTAGCCAATACACTCTAAGACATCTTGGTAGAATAATTAATAAGGATATATACAATGAAAAGAATCCCCCTTCGTAAATGGGCAATGGCGGCAAGTTTCGCTATTTCGGCAACAGCCTTTGCAGGAAATGTAGAGCACGACCAGACCTCGGTTTGGAAAGTGTCGAAAGGCGATGATGCGGTTTATGTAGGTGGTACAATACATATTCTGCCAATCTCTGAATTTCCATTGCCCGCTACGTTCACTGAAACCTATGAAAAAAGTGACACATTAGTTTTTGAAGTAAAAATGCCTGCCCCAACGGATATTGAAGGTCAGCAAAAAATGATGGCTGGGCTAGCTTACAAAGACGGTAAGTCGCTTAAAGATGATGTATCAGAAGAGACCTATCAGGCTCTCAATGTTTATTTAGCCAACTTTGGCGCAACAGCCGATCAGTTTGCGCAATTTAAGCCAGGCATGGTTGCATCAATGCTGGTAGCTATGGAAGCACAACGCTCTCAGTTAGCTGGACAAGGTGTAGATGCCTACTTCATGCAGTTAGCTGCTCGCGACGGAAAAGCCAGTGAATATCTGGAATCGTTAGATTTTCAAATCAATATGCTAGCAAATATGGGAGCTGGTGAAGAAGACCGTCTCATCTCTGAAACTTTGGAAACGTTACCAGAGCTAAAAGACATGCTTAAAAGCACCATAAAAGCATGGAGAGAAGGGAATACTCAGAAAATCGATGAACTGGTGGTAGACACATTCAAACGTGAATCTCCCGCTTCGTACTACGATGTTTTTACTAAGCGCAACCAAAACTGGTTACCTCAAATCGAAGCCATGTTTGGCGATGATGACCAAGAATTTGTCTTAGTCGGTGCTGGCCACCTAGTTGGCGATGACAGTGTTATCGCCTTATTAAAAGCGAAAGGCTACAAAGTCGAGCAAATGTAACCCCCTTGTTGCTACCGACCTAAATATCAAAGCTAGGCATAGTCCTAGCTTTTTTATGTCTATTACAGAGGGAAATCGCTTTCTAAACCTGACACCGTAGGGATGCGGTATCGGAGCTCTTACATAAAAGCAAGGATGGGTTTACGGCGTGTTACTTCTTCTCCCCCTCAAATGTTTTGATATGCTTCGAGAAGGGAGTGATTGTTGTGCCCTCTGAAACCCGACACCGCAGGGACGCGGTGTCGGAGCCCCCATGGATGGGTTTACGGCGTGTTTCAGAGGGCACAACAATCACGAACTAAATCGCAGGCATAAAAAAAGCGCACCTAAGTGCGC
>NZ_JAZETO010000011.1:0-145469 GCF_036864485.1 Alteromonas sp. S015
TTACATCGTTTATTTTCGATGTCAACCATGTTTTTAAACTTTTTATTTGTTTGAAAACTTGGTTTCGCACTTGTTGCTAAGTTGGCTTTGTTTTTCTCGAAGCCCCCTCAGAACGTGGAGCGCATTATAGATACCTCTCTTGAAAGATCAACACTTAAATTGGATTTTTTTGCTTTTTAAGCCACTTTTGTTGCTAACCGCTCATTTCTGCATCATTTCTAGCAACTCAATCCATCTTTAGACTAGTTTTTTCACATTTTATTGTTCAATTTGTTACAAATGAGTAAACTATAACCAGCCTCCAACACCATAATAAACAATAGAAAGGTAGGTATATGAAAGTAGGCTTTATTCAATGCGCTGTTATTAGCGCTATTTTTGCGATTGCAGGTTATTTGTTATTTTCTTCTGCTAGTTTAAACGTCCATGTTCCATTAACTGTATCAGCAGCTCTGCTGATTAGCGGTATTGTTACTCCTTGGCTAGCGTCTCTTATTCAAAGTCCATCTTCCTCAGATGCCAGAGCACATTCTAATGAAGGATCGGTAGAAACTTTATATGTGGGTAATTTGCCTTATAGAGCAAACGAGAACGCAGTAAAAGAGTACTTCAGTAGCTTTATCGAAGTGCAATCGGTTCGTTTAATGAAGGATCGTAAAACTGGAAAACGGAAAGGTTACGGTTTTATAGAGGTTATAACAAACGATCTTGATAGTGTTATTGATAAAACTAACGACTCTATTTTCCAAGAACGAACGCTTAAAGTTCGCCCGGCAAAAGACAAAGTCGAACACGTCTAATTATACAATAACGGTGTGTATGCTACAAAAAAGCCCGGTTAGCTTTCGCTTCCGGGCTTTTTTATGAGTAATATGATCAGTTATTCACTCGTCTCAGCAGTTTGAGGAAGTCCATTAAGTAACGTTTGATTGAAAGCGTGGAACCTATTTATAGCCGATATCAGATCGGGTACCTGCACATCTTCCATTTCGTTAATCAAACCCGCTATTAAAGCGTTATAGTCTTCGTTACTTCCCAGCGTACTTTCAGCGTTAGCAAAAGTATCCATCATCTTTTCTAGATATTGCGCTATGGGGCTAACTACATTTCCAAACTTCGCATTATCACTTTTCTCTTCATTATAATGCTGAATGTTCTCATAAGTCTTTAACACTTCGGTTTGTGTTGTTCTGTTTAACTGTAACGCATAACCAACCAGTTCTTTGTCGTCAAAGCCTAAACTTAGCGCCTCTTCAAATGCTTTATCAATGTCTCCATTGTAGAAGGTGTCAGCAAGATCCTGGACTTGCCCAACCAAATCAGCTATCGACTTCAACTCATCTTCATCAAGCTCACCTTTCAATGAGAAGCTAATACCGCTTCGTTCATAGTATTGGTATGACGTCTTTTCTGTAAAAGACGCGGCAAAGCTATTTTCACTTGGCTCACCGCTTCCGCTGCGTTGCTCCTGACTTTCTTGAACTCGGAAGCTACGTTGCTGAGAGGCTTGAAACGAACGAAGACTCTCAAAGCTAAAGGTAACTTCATCTCCATCTTTAGTTCTAATCACCAAACTACCGCTCCTCTCATCTGATCCTGCTATGGCATTTAATGATGAAAAGGAGACGGCATTAGGTTGTTGGCGACCAAATATTTCGTTTTCTAGATCGTTAATACCTGTGTCGATGAGATCGCGACTTTTTAATATTCCTTGCTCAATCTCTTCATTCATAAATCCAGCAAGATCTTTTTCAGCCATCTCGAAACCACGCATTACCCCTTCTCTCGCTTGGCTGAATAAACTATTAAGCTTTTCTTCGCTAGCACCGTCATTTGCCGCACCTCTAATGACACCACCTACGAATTTAAGTACATTTCTGGCTACTTTTTCAAAATCGAACAAACCGCTCGACTTCTCTTCAAGGTTTTTCTCTTTGGTTTCTTGTGGCTTTTGGCCATTCAATTCCAACGCTTGGTAAAGACTACTACTCACCACGCGAAAACCTATGCTAGTTTGGCTACTTGAAACAGATACTGATGCCGATTGTTGTTTCGAAAACTCAGCGGCTTGCTGCAATCCATCTTGCTGTAACTGCTTTTTAAACATGTCGTTCGGGTGAACTGATGCCTTTTGATCTGCTTTTTGATCACCCATAAAAGCCTTAATTTGACCCACGTTCATAATTTGATCCTCACTATCCCCAATCTTATTATCGGCAAAGAATCAATATTGTTTAATTTTAATACAACTTTTTTTACTGTCACTTCCTTAATACGTGCCGCTGAAGTAGATACCTCTTGTTGCAGTTATTTTTTAAGAGACTACAATTCGCGACCTCAACATTGAATGGAGAATTTTATGTCCCCGACCGAACACCAACGCTATCAAGCTCAGTTAGACGAAAAAGTAACTCGCCTTACTGCGTTACTTTCTCCATTTAATGCGCCTGCACTTTCTGTATTTCCATCGCAGCCAACGCACTACCGTATGCGTGCCGAGTTTAGAATATGGCATGAGGGCGATGATTTATTTCACATCATGTTCAATCAGGAAACGAAAGAGAAGTATCGCGTAGATAGTTTCCCTCCTGCATGCAAAACAATAAACGATGCTATGGCATTGTTACTTGAAGAAATAAGACCAAATGAAGCGCTAAGAAAGAAACTATTTCAAATCGACTATCTTTCTGCGCTATCTGGTGAACTTGTTATCAGCCTTCTTTATCATCGCCAGCTAGATGATAAATGGGAGCGGGCTGCAAATGAATTAAAAATGACACTAGAGGCTCACTTTCCGAAAGTAAACATCATTGGCCGCGCAAGAAAGCAAAAGCTTATTATCGAAAACGATTTTGTTATTGAGCGTTTACCGGTAAACGGTAAAGAATTCATTTTTAAGCACATCGAAAATAGCTTCACCCAGCCTAACGCTGAAGTGAACTGTAAAATGATTGAATGGGCGCTAGATTGTGTAAAGCCGCTCTCGGGAGATTTGCTGGAGATGTATTGCGGCGCGGGAAACTTTTCACTGCCACTAGCGCTTCATTTCGACAACGTCGTGGGTACCGAAATAGCAAAGCCTTCTGTGCAAGCAGCGCAGTTTAATATTGAGCAAAACCAACTTAACAATGTGAAGATTGTCAGATTGGCCGCTGAAGAATTCACTCAGGCAATGAAGGGCGAGCGCACATTTAGCCGCTTAGAAGGCATTGATCTAAGTACATACAATTTCACTACTGTGTTAGTCGATCCACCGAGAGCTGGATTAGATGAAGACTCGCTACGAATGATTCAGGATTACGATAATATCGTGTATATCTCGTGTAACCCTGAAACCTTGGCGCAAAACCTTGAGCTTTTGAGTGAAACTCACGACGTTGCTCAATCGGCGCTATTCGATCAATTTCCTTTCACTCATCATATTGAGGCAGGCGTTTTACTAACACGCAAAGGCTAGTTTACGTGTAAGCCGATAAGGCCTTTCGTAAAGGAAAAGGCCTTTTAAGTTAATCATTCCGCATTTAATAGCTTCCATTGAAGTCCATATTTAGACTTCGAAAGCCGACTGCTTTGATTTAATTATTACTTTTTCTGTGTCGCGCCCACTTGAACAAAGCGAAGTTGCGCTTTCACTCTTTCACCAATTTCTCGACGTAGTTTGTCGTCAGCTTCTAGAGCCTCTGCTCCAGCACTAAATACTAGCCTTACCATGGCATCAGCTTGAAGCTGAGCACACGCATATTCCACACCCTGCTGTTCAATAATATAGTCGGTTAACTCGTCGATAAAATGTTGAATCTCTCTGAAAACTGCTAGTCGATAAGCTGACGACGTACCGGTATGCTCGCGCAGCAATAGACGGAACACGTTAGTATTGGCAGCGATGAACTCCATGAAAGTTTCAACTGAGGTATGAATAACACCTCCACCAGAGGCAATGCGTCGTCTTGCCTGACGCATGAGCTGGCGCAACGCTAAACCGGCTTCATCTACCAGCGTTAAACCCAATTCATCCATATCTTTGAAGTGTCGGTAAAAAGACGTAGGTGCTATACCCGCTTCCCGAGCAACTTCGCGCAAACTGATTGCCGATAAGCTGCGGTTCTCATCTAACAGTGAAAACGCAGCATGGATGATATTTTGACGGGTTTTTAATTTCTGTTCTTGTCGACTCACATTCGCACCATTGGTTGATTAGCTTTTAACGGCCTGATGATTTGTAGCGCTCGATATTGAAGCCCTAGCGTCATCTGAGTAACCATAAACTCAATCAAACTTCGCACATCAAAGACTAGCGCGGTTAGTTTATCTCAACACACACCCGTGGGGAAAGAGAAACAGAATCAACTCTTTTATAAACAAGCATTAAGCAGAAAAATCCTCAAATAACGAGCGCTTCAGCGTAGCTTTACTATAATTAAATTTCACACATGTAAGCAGAACTAATCGGGGTTTTGCTTGCCTGAAGCCTCGTAAAACGATAAATTAGCGAACAGTTGTAAGCCAAGTTGTATAAAATGAAAAAACCTCCTCTTATCCTTACTAATGTGCTGGTATTTATTATATCTGGCGCTATTGCGTTTATTGGTGTGCCGCTATGGGTGGCGTATCAAGGCATCGATTGGGCAGAAATCGGTGCGGCTATATTCCTGTTTTATTTCACCGGTATGTCGATAACTGCCGGCTATCACCGCTTATGGTCGCATAAAACTTACGATGCCAATGTGGTTGTTAGAGTGATTCTTGCGATTGGTGGTGCCATGGCGTTGCAAAATAGTATTCTGCACTGGTCGTCAGATCATCGCGTTCATCATCGTCATGTTGATGACAACGACAAAGACCCCTACTCAGCGAAGAAAGGCCTTTGGTTTGCACACATCGGCTGGATGTTGCGCGAGTATCAAGCAAAACGTTACGACGACTACAGCAACTGTAAAGATTTACAAAAAGATAAGGTAGTAATGTGGCAACACAACTATTATTTACCTATCGTATTGGCAGCCAACTTCGGGATCACGGGCCTACTGGGCTATTTAAATGGTGACGTGTTAGGCATGATTTTAGTGGCCGGAGTACTTCGCCTAGTGCTAGTTCACCATGTGACCTTTTTCATTAATTCTCTTGCTCACTTTTGGGGTAGCCAGCCTTACACTGACAAGAATACGGCACGCGATAACAGCATTCTTGCTTTCTTTACCTTTGGTGAGGGCTATCACAATTACCATCACATTTTTGAATACGACTACCGTAATGGTATTCGCTGGTATCAGTTTGATCCTACAAAATGGCTAATTAGAGGATTATCACTGGTCGGTCTTACATCAAATCTTCGCAAGGTACCAGAAGAGCGCATAGAGAAAGCATTGGCGGCAATGCAGCTGCAAAGAGCAAGCGAAAAAGTATCGCTACTGCCTAATGCTGAAGAGATGATGCACACCATTCAAGAAGAGTACGACTTGTTAATACAGCGCATGAGTGAATACTACGCCACAAAAAAACGCGTGATGCGCGTTAAACAACGCACCTTAAAGCGCAGTATCGAAGGGCTAGAGCTTGCGTATAAATACAAAGAGTTAAAGCATGCGTTTGCTGTTCAAAAAGAAAAATGGACGCAATTGCAGAGCTTGTCACTTCAAATGGCGTAAACACCTTCTTTGTCTTTAATATTTGTAAAAAACCACATAAGTCTATGCTTATGTGGTTTTTTTTGATCTATAGTTGGAATGACACATCAAGTAAGGTAGTTATACTAGAGTTTGTTGAGCTGAGATATAAGACTTGGCTTCATTCTAAGCTTAAATATTCAAGCTACATCATTGAATTATCATGGCGGTGATTGCGATTTCAAACGCCACATCATAGAAGTAACAATACGGGAAAGTAACATGGCAACGAAGCAAAAAACAAAGGCTCCATCGTATCACTATGACGCAATAGTTATTGGTACAGGTCCAGGTGGAGAAGGCGTTGCAATGCAGCTTGCCAAAGCGGGAAAAAAAGTGGCGGTTGTAGAGCGATATGAGGCAGTGGGAGGTGGTTGTACCCATTGGGGTACTATTCCATCAAAAGCCCTTCGTCACTCCGTCAGTCGTCTTATTGAATACAACTCATCGCCCCTATTTGCCGACAATCACTTGAGTAAAAGCCTTACTTTTTCTGATATTATGCGTCACGCAAGCGGTGTTGTGAAAAGCCAAACGCGACTTCGCTCTTCTTTTTATGATAGAAACCGCGTTACCCTTTTTCACGGTGAAGCCAGTTTCGTAGATGCGCATACGTTAGAGATAACCCGTAAAGATGGTTCGAAAGATACTGTCACTGCGGGTCAAATTGCTATCGCAACCGGTTCACGTCCTTACTGCCCAAAAGATATCGACTTCAACCACCCACGCATTTATAACTCAGACACTATCTTATCTTTAGATCACGATCCCAAATCTATTATCATTTATGGCGCAGGGGTTATTGGCTCCGAATATGCGAGCATTTTTAGAGGGCTAGGCGTAAAAGTTGACCTTGTTAACATGCGTGATCGCTTACTGTCATTTCTGGATGACGAGATCTCTGACGCATTAAGCTACCACTTGTGGAATAACGGCGTTCTTATTCGCCACAACGAAACCTACTCTTCAGTTGAAGCAACCGATGATTCTGTGATTTTAAACTTAGAATCAGGTAAGCGCATGCGTGCTGATTGCCTATTATTTGCTAACGGGCGCACGGGTAACACAGATACACTTAAACTCGAGAACATTGGTTTAAAAGCAGATAGCAGGGGCCAGCTCAGAGTTAATGAAAATTATCAGACTGACGTAGACAACGTGTTCGCTGTTGGAGATGTGATTGGTTATCCAAGCCTAGCATCAGCAGCCTATAACCAAGGCCGCTTCGCCGCAGAGGCTATGCTTGGCATAAAAACCCATTCAGCGTTGGTAGAAGATATTCCGTCTGGCATATATACCATCCCCGAGATTAGCTCTGTAGGTAAAACAGAGCAAGAACTTACCGCTGCAAAAGTGCCTTATGAGGTGGGAAGAGCCCAGTTTAAACACTTGGCCAGAGCGCAAATTGCGTCGACACAAACTGGCAGCCTGAAAATCTTATTTCATCGCGAAACAAAAGAGATCTTAGGGATTCATTGCTTCGGTGAACGTGCTTCTGAAATTGTTCACATCGGTCAAGCTATCATGCAGCAAAAAGGCGAAGGCAATACTATAGATTACTTCGTTAACACTACATTTAACTATCCGACCATGGCAGAAGCTTATCGAGTTGCTGCTATTAATGGACTTAATAGAATTTTCTAACTGATACAAAAAAGCCGGCGAAATTGTCGCCGGCTTCTGTGTGATAACTAAAAATTAGTTACGGTTCGCAGCAAGCGCGTTAAGCGAGTCTTTGTGTGCTACGATGTCGATGTGCATATTTTCTTGATCGAATGTCATTGTTGCAATGGCGTAGTCACCTTGACTTTCGCTTGCAATGTCGATCAGCTTTGCTTGTGCATCACGGAACCTAATGTTGTTGCCGATTTGATCCGACATACATTGGTTATTCATTTCGAATGTTTTCGCATCCATGCAATCGAAAAGCTGGTTCTCACCAGATTCCGCATGCGCAATACCAAAGGCTGCTGATAGAGCTAATGTTAGTACTACTTTACGCATGTTTCTTCTCCTGTGTTACAGTCTACTACTGTCACTGTTAAACATACTGTATATACATTAGATAGTCAAATTTAGATCATACAATTGTGACAAAAGTATTACAAAGAGAATTTTTTGGAGAAAAATGTGAAAGGCCACGATGCTCTGGTGGTTAAAGCAAGAAACTGCCAGTTATGTACTTCTCATTTACCCCATCAACCCAACCCTATATTTAGCACTGCCCCATCGACTAAAGTACTTATTATTGGGCAAGCTCCAGGGTTAAAAGCTCACGAACGCAATATTGCGTTTGATGATCCTAGCGGGGAACGATTACGCGATTGGTTGTCAGTGTCTAGAGATACCTTTTACAATCCGCACTTAATCTCTGTTATGCCAATGGGCTTTTGCTTTCCTGGGTATAAAAATGGCGCCGATGCTCCACCGCGAAAAGAGTGTGCACCTGCGTGGCACGATGAGTTTCTTTTCTATTTAAAACCTAAAGTAACGCTTTATATAGGACGGTACTCGCAGCAGTATTATCTTCCACAATTCAAAACGCTCACTGAGGCTGTGCGGGCGCCGTCTGACTCCCATTTTGTATTGCCTCACCCATCTGGTAGAAACAATCGATGGCTGGCTAAGAATTCTTGGTTCGAACTGGAGATCCTTCCTGTCCTAAAGCGCACTATTGCGTCTGTTTTGTCCGATTAATCTTGTTCTTCAAGAAACGTAAAAAGCGCGTCGAACGGCATCGGCTTCGCATACAAGTAACCTTGAGCCTCGTCGCACCCTAGTTTAATCATGTAACTCGCCTGCTCTCGCTTCTCTACACCTTCTGCAATAGTTAATAAGCCTAGCTTATTCCCCAAGGTCACAATGGTTTCTGCAAGTACAGCACTGGCTCCGGGTTTAATATCTTTGATAAAAGAGCGATCTACCTTTAACCGGTCTAACGGCAGCTGCTGTAGATAACTCATTGAAGAAAAGCCTGTCCCAAAGTCGTCAATGGCTATTTTAATGCCAAATTCTTTTAACGAACGCAGGGCGTCTATCACGATTTGCGGTTCATCCATCACTACGCTTTCTGTTATCTCTAGCTCCAAAAGGTTGGGGTCACAGTTTGCATTAGAAAGCGCATGCTTCACTTTGTCTACAAATAGCCTGTCACGGAACTGCGGAATGGAGATGTTAACGGCAACTCTTAGGTGGCCGTAGCCTTTCTCTTTCAACTCCTGAAGACGACGGCATGACTCTTCTAGCACCCATTCACCGATATCTACGATAAGACCTGAATATTCGGCAAGCGGTACAAACACCGCGGGTGAAATGTATCCCCCTTCCCCATTGGGCCAGCGTAGTAAGCCTTCCATGCCAACAACTTTTTCATTCAGTAAGTCCACTTGCGGCTGAAACCACAATTCCAGCTTTCTTGCTGCAAAGTCGCTGCGAAGCTTTCGAATCATATCTAGACGCCAAGTCGTCTGATCTTCAATGTCTTTGGCGTAATATTCAAAGTTGTCAGTCAGGTTTTTCTTTGCTCGGTTTAGCGCAATATTAGTACGCTTCAAGATCTCAATGCCGATGTGGCGCTTATTATCTAACTTGCACAATCCAAGGGTGATGTTTACCGGAAGGGTGTGATCACCGACTTGAAACGAAGACTGGAAAATATCATTGATAGACTTTGGGCACACCAGTTCGTCAGGGCCGATAAGTCCAAAAACATCGGCGCCTATGCGGCCTTTTTTCACTATGCTGTCAAAAGAAGATTGAAAGCGCTCGCTGATTGCACGTAGCAGTTCGTTACCAACTTCTTGCCCTAACCCATCGTTAATATCAGAGAAATGGTTTACATCGATAAGGGCTACGCTGTAATTCTCTCCCGCAAACAAATTGGGTTTATCTAACATATTGATAAATTCGTTGCGGTTAGGCAGACGGGTTAACCAATCTCGAAATGCGGCGTTTCTCAACTCGTGGAAGAGATTAACGTTTTCGTACCCCACGGAAATACTAGATAGAAAAACCTCAAGCAAGTGCTTATCTAATTCACTAATTTCATGGGTTTGTCGAACAAACACCGCTGCTTCAAAACCTGCGCGACTAATATAGAGCACTGAGCAACTGGGTTCAAAAATGTGCTTTTTAAGACGTAGGCAACGGCCAATATTCTCTTCAATTTCAATGTTTTTGAGTGTGAATACAGGCTGGTTAATAAATTTCGCATACTCCCCTGCTGCGCCAAGTACGTAAACCTCTTCATCCTCTCGATCTAGCAAAGAACCGGCTCTTGCACAGAGTAACCCCTCGGAATCTAAGCCAATAAGCGAACTAATCTGAGTAACTACGCCTTCACAAAATTCTTTTACCGAGTGCTCTTCAAACAAATTGGCTGAAGAAGTGATTATTTTTTCTAAACCAGCACGACTTTGACTAATCGTTATAATCTGCTGATAGGAGCGAAGTGAGGAAATAATAGTGGTGAGTAATTTAGCGCGAGTAAGTTCGGTTTTGGTTTTATAGTCGTTGATATCGTAGACTTTAATGACTTGCTCTTCAGGCGCGTAGCCGGGTTGCCCTGTGCGTAGTATAATGCGAGGTTCAACTAGTTTCATGTCCTCGCGGATGTATTTAACGACATCAAAGCCCGCGTGGTCGGTCTCCATAACCACATCGAGCAAAATAATGGCAATACTACTGCCATATTCGTGAAGCATTTCTTTGGCTTGTTTCGCAGAGTAAGCGTGAATAAAGTTTAATTTTCGATCATTTACAATGAGATCGGAAAGCGCGAGACGCGTTACGGTATGAATCTCTTCATCGTCATCGACAATAAGAATGTTCCAGTCTTTGCCCAACAAAACTTGTTCTTCAACTGAACCATCATCATCTAAAAAAATTAACTCGTCGTTATCGTAATCCATTGCCGACATTACCGCTCATTTCCTCGATACAAACAAAACAAGAATGCGCTACTTATTGTATAAAGGCAACGATTACATTGATAATTGGATTTCGCAATGCAATAGTGCTCTTATGTTACATGCCATTTTACATTCGATCATTTAAGCATTTATGAAGATTACATCTCAGCACTTTTCTCCTGAAATCAAAAAGCCCCAAGCATCAGAAGAGAAGACTGTAAAGATAACAGTCGATTCGCCTGCGGCTGAAAAAGCGGCCAGCGACGCAAAAAAAACCGATGCTAGTCGTCAACGCATGCTTTTGTGGTTTGCCAGAGTGGGGATTAGCCCCTCTATGATGTCTCCTGATCCTAAAAAGCAAAAGCACGCGCTAGAACGAAGACAACAAATTTTAGAAACTCAAAAGGCGAGCAATCTTCAAGCTGTATTAAATATAGCATTAAATGTGACGATCAACGAACAAACTAGCGATAATCTTGATCCCGACTGGTTTTTCACATTTAGTACAATGGCGGAGGAAATTTACAGTCCGCCCATGCAGGAATTATGGGGTAAGATTTTTGCCGTTGAGGTAGCACGCCCGGGTAGTTTTTCACTTCGCACCCTACAGTTATTAAAGACCCTAACGCACAGGGATGCGCAAATATTCAACAAAGCAGTCAATGTGGCGAGTAGAAGAAATAACGATGCGGTTCCCCGCATATTGGTAGGATATCACAGGCGCAAAGGCTTCTTTTCCTTGTTCAGACGTCCTGTTCCCGAGCAGATCAATTTAGCTAATGTAGGATTGAGCTACCCTGACCTGTTGTCTTTACAAGAAATGAAGTTGATCTACACAAGCGAAATCGAAAGCGCGGAATATAATGAAGGTCAGCAAGAAACGTGGCGATGTGTTAATGAAAATATCTCGTTAACAAGCAAAACGTCAGGAGTTGCTTTGGTTTATTACAAATTTACTTCTGTAGGTAGTGAGCTGTATAAATTAGTGACAAAATCGCCTAATGAAACGTATTTGACTAGCATCAAATTGGTGTTAGGCGAGGTATTTAACGTTAGTTAAATACCGTCACCAAACTCGTGCAATCCACACTCACGTTTCAAACCAAAGAAGCGCGTGTCTTGTTCACTCATCCCCTCTTGAAGAGATTGCGTAGTATGCCAATCGCCGATGGATACATACCCTTGCTCCCAGAGCGGATGATAAGATAAGTTATTATCTTTTAAGTAATAATGTAGGTCTTTGTTACTCCAATCAATGATTGGGTACAGTTTAAACTGTTTCCCTACTTTTTGTAGAACCGGAAGCTTTCCCCTGGTATCCGATTGGCTTCGGCGTAGGCCCGCAAACCATGTACCTACATCAAGATCACCCAACGCACGCTGCATAGGCTCGACTTTGTTCATTTTGTTGTATTTTTCAATACCTTCAATGCCTTGTTCCCAAAGTCTGCCAAAGCGCGCTTCCTGCCATGCAGAAGACATATCGGCACTGTACACGTGAAGATTTAACTTCAGCTTCTCTACAAGCTCATCAATAAACTTGTAAGTTTCAGGAAAAAGATAACCTGTATCGGTAAGCACAACTGGAATATCCGGTTGTGCCTGAGTAAGCATATGCAGCATAACCGCCGACTGTGCTCCGAAGCTCGAAGACACAATATGAGTATCGGGCAAGTTGTCCAACGCCCAAGCAACTCGCTCTTGCGCTGTCATTTTCTCCAACGTCTCATTGATATCAGCAAAGGCTTCCTTACTGATATCGAGCGTTAAAGGCTGCTTTATCGCTGTATTATTCGTCATAGAAATCCCGTGCGGAGTCTACTACTGGTTTTACAACACCAGCGCGAACCACGTAATCACCAAATGCTTCACCCGCTTCACGTTCTTTAGCCCACTGGCCAAGTAGTGAATCGAGTTCTGCCATGATTTCCTGTTCGCTTATGTTTTCTCGATACATACGTGGAATACGCGTACCTTCTCGGTTTCCACCCAAGTGCAAATTGTATTTGCCTGGCCCCTTACCTACCAAGCCAACTTCAGACAACATTGCGCGACCACAGCCATTCGGGCAGCCTGTTACACGGAAGATAACGCTGTCTTCTTCTAAGCCGTGTTTAGCTAGCAAGCCTTCTAACTCTGTTACGGCATCAGGCAAGTAACGTTCAGCCTCTGCCATGGCGAGTGGACAAGTTGGCAATGCAACACAGGCCATTGAATCTAGTCGCTGGTTAGAAATTGATGGTGCTATTAATCCATGTTCACGGGCTAACGCTTCAATTTTGTCTTTGTGTTGCGCCGCTACACCGGCAATAATCAAATTCTGGTTTGCCGTTAAGCGAAAATCCCCTTTGTGGATTTTGGCAATTTCGGCACAGCCTGTTTTTAACGTTTTACCTGGGTAATCTAATATACGGCCGTTCTCAATAAATACAGTTAGGTGGTATTTACCATCAATGCCTTCAACCCAGCCAAAGCGATCTCCACGACCCGTAAATTCATACGGTCGGCTGTCTTGGAATGTCACACCTGCGCGCTTTTCAACTTCAGCTTTAAAGTTGTCTACCCCTACACGCTCTAAGGTATATTTGGTTTTCGCGTTCTTACGGTTAACCCGGTTCCCCCAATCACGCTGTGTCGTAACAACTGCAGCAGCAACGTCTAGCGTATTTTCAAGCGGAATAAATCCGAAGTCAGAGGCTTTACGCGGATACGTGCTCTTGTCGCCATGAGTCATGGCGAGGCCACCGCCAACAAGTACGTTAAAACCAACTAGCTGGCCGTTTTCTGCAATCGCAACAAAGTTGAGATCGTTCGCATGAACATCAACATCGTTTTGCGGAGGAATAACCACCGTCGTTTTAAACTTACGCGGTAGGTAGTTATCACCCAAAATGGGCTCCACGGGCTTCTCAGTAGTTTCGACCTTCTCACCGTCTAACCAAATTTCAGCATACGCACGAGTTTTTGGAAGTAAGTGCTCACTTATCTTCTTAGCCCATTCAAATGCCTGAAGATGTAGCTCAGATTCAACCGGGTTAGAGGTACATAGTACATTCCGGTTTACGTCCCCTGCCGTAGCAATAGAGTCGATGCCCACTTTGTTCAGCATTTGGTGCATAGACTTAATCTTAGGCTTTAACACACCGTGAAACTGGAACGTTTGACGGGTAGTTAAACGAATACTGCCATACATGGTGTGATCGGCGGCAAACTTATCAATCGCTAACCATTGGTCGGGCGTAATAACACCACCCGGTAAACGCGCGCGCAACATCACATTGTGAAGCGGCTCGAGTTTCTGCTTTGCACGTTCAGCGCGAATATCACGGTCGTCTTGTTGGTACATACCGTGGAAGCGAATAAGCTGGAAGTTATCTGCCGTAAATCCACCGGTTAGATCATCTTTAAGATCGGTAGTAATGGTGCCACGCAAATTGTTACTTTCGCGCTTTAGGCGCTCGTTGTCAGCCAGTTTGCCCTCAACGATAAATGGTGATTTTTCGTTACTCATTAATAGACATCCTTCTGATAACGTTTCGCTTTTCGCAACTCTACAACATAGGCTTTTGCATCGGCCTCAGACTTACCGCCGTGCTCTTGCACAATACTAATTAGGGCGTTCTCTACATCTTTCGCCATGTGCATTGCATCGCCACACACATAGAAGTGTGCGCCCTGCTCCAGCCATTCGTACACTTCTTTACCGTTTTCTAGTAAACGATGTTGAACATATACTTTTTCTTCTTGGTCACGAGAGAATGCCAGCGTGATTTTGTCTAGCAGACCTTCTTTAACGTAACTTTGCCATTCCACCTGATATAGAAAGTCTTGGGTGAAATGAGGGTTACCAAAAAACAACCAATTTTTGCCTTCAGCACCTTGTACATCACGCTCTTGCATAAACGATCTAAACGGCGCAATACCCGTGCCCGGACCAACCATAATGACTGGAGTATTAGGATCAGCTGGTAAACGGAAGTTATCGTTACTTTCTACGAATACTTCGACATCGCCATTTTCTTCTAAATACTCACACAAAAAGCCAGACGCGCCACCTTGATGACGGTGTCCAAACGCTTCATAGTCGACGTGAGCTACCGTTAAATGCACTTCTTCTTCCACTTCGGCTTGGCTTGATGCTATAGAATACAAACGAGGCGTTAGTGGTCTCAAAGCATCGACAAGCTGCTGTTCAGAAAGTTTACCCGGATGATCGCGAACTATATCAATGATTTGACGCTCAGCCATGTAAGTACGTAGCTGCGCTTTATCTTCCATTAGTGCAGCCAGCGACTCAGAGCCCGTTGCCTCTTGATATGACTTAATGAAATTAGGGTAGCTTAGTGTTAATTCAAGCTTTGACGTTAACGCTTCGGTGAGTGACATGGTCGCGTCAGCCACAGATACTTCTGCATTACCGTCGAGTGACAAAATGCTTATAAGCTCTGATACCAAAGATGCTGCGTTCTTAAACCACACGCCCAATGCGTCACCAGGCTGATAGGTAATACCGCTGTCTTCGAGGCTTATCTCAATATGACGTATATCTTTAACGGAATCACGGCCAGTGATCTTTTGTGCGTCAATTAAGGTCGCTTTAAACGGCGCTTTTTTGGTGTAAGTCTGCGCTGCTAGACTTTGTACTGCCGCGCCAGTTTGCGCCGCTACAGCTGCTTGTGGAGCAGCACTAAAATCGTCTTTTAGTGAGTCGATTAGCTTGCTCAGCCATGCCTCGGCTTCCGCTTCATAGTCGACGTCACAATCTAGTCGCTCAACAATGGCTTTGCCGCCGAGTTTACCTATGCGTTCATCGAAGTCTTTACCCGTTTGGCAGAAAAACTCGTAGCTACTGTCACCCAAGCCTAAAACGGCATACTTGGTATTAGCTAGCTTCGGGGCTTTTTTACCCGCCAAGAATTCATGTAGCTCAATAGCATCGTCTGGCGCATCGCCTTCACCATGGGTACTTACAAATACCGCAAGGTGAGTTTCTGCTTTTAAGTTACGCGGCTTGTAATCAGCCATGCTAACTAGCTTACTGTTAAAGCCCGCTTCTTCAGCTTTCGCTTGGCATTGTGCAGCAACACCTTTTGCATTACCGGTTTGTGAACCGTACAAAATAGTAAGCGTTGGCGCGTCACCCGCTACTGCAGGAGTGCCTTGCATCGTTGGTGCAACCGAACCACCTTGCGCAGCAGCCATGCCCGCAGCATAACCACTTACCCAAGTAAGTTGATCACGATTTAAGCCTGCAATGGCTTGCGTTATGGCATTCCACTGCTGTTCGTTTAATACCGCGCCTGGCGCTGAGTTCGAATTAGAATCTTGTGACATAGTCTTTTAGCCTTTTATCAATGGCGCTAAGGCTAACGGCTTTCTTCAAGAAGAGAAAAGAATAAATGAAACTTTTTTATTACTGAAAGTGCTAATGACTGTGTGAATAGGTAATAAAACCTTTGAATTTAAGTATGGACCAACAAAAAAGGCGTGACTGCAATAGCAGGCACGCCCTTTACAATCTGTAGTTAAAGGCTAAAAGTGAAGCTCAAGCCCAGCAAATACGCCGTCAAATTCCATATCAGCGTACACGTCATCAAGGTCTTCAATATCTACCGTTACATTTCTGTAACCCACCTGAAGCGTCATATCAACTGCTAAGCTTTCAATAAAGGAGTACTGAATTGCAGCTTGATAGTCACTTAGCTCGTGGTCGTCAAAAGACAAATAACTTCCTTCAAAATATGCTGATAAACCTGTAAACGGTAAACCTAGTTGAACCTTTGAATAAGCCATTGGAACAATACCAGAAAATTCTGCTGCCCCGCTTGTGTCGCTTGCTCTATCTACAACGAACAGTGCGCCATCGATGTACTTCGCGTTAACACCTAAGTCGAAGCTTACTAAGTCGTTGTCAAATAACTCGTAGTACAATATGAAATCTGTTGAATCAAGCTCTACATCTGTATTGACCGTTGTGCTTTCAGTAAATAACTTACCATCAAACGTAAATGCAGACTGAAGTGTTGTGGTGCCCGAATTATCCAACGTGGTGTGATTTACTTTTACATTAGGTAAAAACGGTACAGGATGTTCAAAGGCAATATATAGCGCCGTATTGGTCTCATCATCAAAGTTGAAGTCGGCGGTGTTGTTGCTATCAGCAAAGCCGCCTTGCGTGTCGGTTTGCCATACTTGGGCTCCGACATAAACGCCAGCGATTGTATCAGCATGAGATGAAACTGAAGCTATTGCGCATCCCAATGCAGCGGCTATAAGACCTTTTTTCATTAATTATCCTTGATTAAGCAGTTCTGAAAGTTCAATTAACGCAGCGTTTGCACGAGAGATATAGTTCGCCATTACTAAAGAATGGTTCGCTAGCATGCCAAATCCACTGCCATTTAAAATCATTGGACTAATTACCGACTGCTGCGTGGCTTCCAGTTCTCGAATTATTTGCTGGAGACTAACTAACGCATTCTTATCTTCTAGAACATCGTAGAATTCAATTTCTACGGCTTTTAGAAAATGTAGTAAAGCCCAAGTAGCACCGCGAGCTTCATAAAAATTATCGTCGAGTTTCCACCAACTCGTTTTAACGACGCGCTGGCTGGCAACGGGAGACGACTGTTTTGCATTAGAATCTCCCGCCAAATCGGTATTTATTCTAGCTGATCCTACGCTAGCGCTGAGTCTTTGTGAATAACTGCCCAAGCGTTTTTCTACCTGTTTCAACCATTCGCGCAAATTATCTGCTCGAGTATAAAACTGACTATCTGTATTTCGGGTATTCGCTAACTCGTCACGGTATTTTTTAAGAAGATCTATACCGTCAGCATAACTCGATTCAGAAGACGGCAACGCCCAGCTTTTGTGATCCATATTAAACTTAGGATGAGCCTTTGTGAGATACGGGTTTTCGATAGATTGCGATTGAGAACGGCTGAAGTCTTTACGCATTGAAAGTGCAAGGTCTCGCACCATTTCCAGTGCACCAAACTCCCATGCAGGCATGTTATCCAAAAAAATGCCGGGAGGGGTAATATCGTTTGAAAGGTATCCACCGGGCTTATCAAGCAAGGTTTCTGACACATCAATCATAGTTGTTGTTAATGTGTAGCCCGCTATATTTGTTGGGTTCTCGACAGATGAGCTTTGTTCTATACGTTTCCTAACATCAAACGTGTCTGGGGATAAGCTCCAATACCATCCAATTAGCCAGAAGAGCAAAAATATCACCACAGCGACAATCGCTATCCGTTTTGAGTTAATAGATTGTCTCATATAACACCAACCTTCCTTTGAATAACAAATAGCTGACAGTGGTCAGCTATTTGTAGTTTTAATACTATGTGAAAAATGCGAAACCTTTGTTACGGTTATCTTTATACCACCATTTTTTGTTACGTTAACACAACTTAAATAAAATTATGATGATTATACATTATGACGCATATTTCGGTCATTTTGCTGCTTATAAGCGGCAGAGTTTCGATTTTTCAAAGCATATAATGCAATTGCGATAAGTATAATTGGCCAAAATGCACTTACTCCCACTACTAATAATGCTAAAAAGCCTGCGCCTAGCGCTAAAAGTATTGTGCCCATAACGCTTACAGCAACAACGAAACCAACAATAGCTAGGACTACGCCGACTAGCGATAACACTGCTACGTTTTCCCATGGGCTTAATAATTCATCTGACATAATTAAGTGCATACCTAACCAGCTATCTACCAAACTACCTAAACAGTTCACCAAAATGATGGCGATGACCAAAGCAATCAGAAAGTTTTTCATTATACTAATCTCGGCAATAAGATAACGGCTGCGATATAAGCCACCAATGTAATAGGTGTCGCGATAAATAACCCTGCAACGGCAGCCGCTCTCACCCATACTGCATCCACATCAAAATAACGTGCAACCCCTGCACATACCCCTGAAATGATTCCAGAATCAAGGTCTCTATAAATTCGTTTTTGTGATGGTACTTTCATCATCTTCTCCAAAAATGCTTACTTCGATATTGACAATACGGGCCAGCGGTACTCAAGGTCGCTTAAGCGACCTTTTTCTTCTTAAGTTCAGCCAGTTCCTTTTCAATGGCTTCGTCCGCTTCCATTGCATCGAACTGGGCTTGTAATGAAGTTGCTTCATTTGACTTTGTTAAGTCATACGCATCAACTTGCGCTTCTAAATGGTCAATGCGTTGTTCGTAACTCTCGAAACGCATCATGGCATCATCAATTTTTGCTTCGTGGTCAGCTTGCTTCACTTTTAAGCGTGTTTGCGCTGAATGCTTGCGCTGAATCAGCGTTTTTTGCTTAGCTTTAGCTTCGGCCAATTTGGTGTTCAGACGCGCAGTATCGCCTTGGATTTTTTCGATACTCTCTGCAAGACGCGCCTCTTGTTCTTCAAGAGAAGATAGCTTTGCAATATATTTCTGTTTTTCAATTAGTGCTGCTTTAGCCAATGACTCTTTGTCATTGTTCATTGCGATTTGTGCTTTGTGCTGCCACCCTTCTATTTCCTTATTCGCAGACGCAATGTGACGCGTTAGTGTTTTCTGCTGAGCGATAAAACGTGCTGCATCGGTGCGAACTTCAACTAATGTCTCTTCCATTTCTTGAATAATCAAACGAATGATTTTTTCAGGATCTTCAGCCTTATCTAACATCGCGTTAATGTTTGCTTGAACAATATCGTTTATGCGTGAAAACATACCCATGATTATTTCTCCGTTATAAAGTAGTGTTGTGGTTTCCAGCATTTATTCTTTGTTACGCTGAACGCTGGTTACCGCTGACTGAGTTCTTCTCAACACTAAAACTATTACAATGACCGTGCCACTTATATAAATAATTGATTTAAAATAATTTTATTAAATTTCGGAAAACTTGAAACTGTTCGCTTAGCAGTCAAATACAATTTATTAGTGAATTTAACCAATCAAATTGTTAAATTGACCACCCCGTTTTTTTCGTTTTTAGTGTTTAAATCACTGTGCTACACGCACAAAAAAAGCGCCTTTCGGCGCTTTTGCTGCATATGCATCCCATATGGAATTAGTCAGCATCTTTTTCTGTCGTACTGCCTTCAGAGGCGGTAGCAACAACTAAATCAGTCACACTGACCTTACCACTTCCGCGCACTCCTTGTGGACTTAGCTCAAAGTGATAAGTGGCGTTGGCTACTGCTTGGTATACATCAGCCTTAATGTCCTGTGATGTGGTAGCTACTGCGTTTGAAACCATATTAGTTAAAAACGTTTGAAGCACTGACTCTTCTGCATTTGCTACGCTGCTTGCCATGCTTGCTGTCAGTAAAGTTGCTGCGATTAGTGAAGTTTTCATAATTTCCCTCTGAATTTAGTCAGTGCAACAACACGCCGTTGTTGCGATAATTAGAGGATTGCGAGAGCTGTGCCAACTCCTCACATCAAAACTAAACTATTGATATATAAAACTTTAAATAAAAAAGCTCGCGAGGTAGCGAGCTTTTCAATATTGACTAAATATTAAACTTTGGTCAAAAACACTAACTTGTTAGCCTTTTTGACTATTAAACGCATCAACTTCTTTTTGCGCAGTTTCTACAGCGTCTAGCGCATTTAGTAGCAGGTTGGGATCCGGATTTTTTCCTGTACCATTCTGGCTTAAGTATCTACGCCAAATGCGTCCCCCCGCTTGTCCTTGATAAAGACCTAAAATATGTCGAGCCGCGTGCCAAGGTTTGAAATAGAAATCGTCTTGGCGTTCAATATATTGCTGCATTTGAAGCACTACCTCACGACGTGACAGACCCTGTGCGTCAGTATCACCAAAGATCTCTTTATCTACGGTAGCCATAATATACGGGTTGGCGTACACCTCACGTCCTACCATAACACCATCAACGAACTCTAGCTGCTGTTGGGTTTCTTCTAGCGTTTTAACCCCACCATTTATGCTAATAGATAATTCAGGGCGAGCCTGCTTCAGCCTGTGAACCCGCGGATAATTTAATGGCGGAATTTCGCGATTTTCTTTTGGGCTTAACCCCTGTAGCCACGCTTTTCTGGCGTGAACAATAAAGGTGTCGCACCCCGCATCTGCTACGGTATCTATAAAACGAGCAAAGTCTTCATCTTCGTCCATATCATCAATGCCAATACGGCACTTTACCGTAACGGGGATATCTACCGATGCCCTCATGGCTTTGACGCAACTTGCTACTATTTCTGGCTGGGCCATCAAGCAGGCACCGAAGCTGCCATTTTTAACTCGATCACTTGGACAGCCTACGTTTATGTTTACCTCATCATAGCCGCGCGCTTGCGATAACTCTGCACACTTAGCCATGTCAGATGGGTCGCTTCCGCCCAGTTGAACAGCGACAGGGTGCTCCTCTTCGTTATATCCAAGATAGTCACCTTTGCCATAAATGATGGCGCCCGTGGTGACCATTTCTGTGTACAGAAGTGTGTGTTTAGACATTAATCGTAAAAAGTAGCGACAGTGGCGGTCTGTCCAATCCAGCATAGGGGCGACAGAGAATTTACGATTTAATGGAGTGATCGACACGACAAGAACCTCAGACGAAATTATTACTTATTAAGCTCGCGAACACGCGAGCGGCGTCGTATAGTACCTATGTTCAATAAAAAAACAATGTCACTTTCCATTATTTGATGGGCCTGCTCCCGCCTTAAAAAACAGCTTAAACCATAGAACGAATAAGTAAATTTTTAAAGATCGCCCAACTTGCTGAAAAGATGGCGTTTTGTACATAAGATTTTTATGGGTATTTCCCATTAATGTACTTTTAGCGTATTTCAAAGTTCACGTTTTGCGGCTATTGTATACAGTAACAAGTATAATTATTAGCCACAGGCAAAATGTGATTGCAGCTCATCAGCGTGTTCAACGTTAGGAACTGCGCCTTCCGGAGACATTTTATGGCAGACAAGAAGCCGAAGGATCAGCAAGCGCAAGACGTAACTCAAACTGAAGGCGCACTCAAACCAGCAGACGAATTAGCTCAACTTAGAGAAATTTTGTTTGGCCAAACGAACCGTGCTTTCCGTGCAGATCTTTCTGCTTTAGAGTCTCGGGTCAACGACAGCTTTACTAAACTGAATACGCACCTAGATAACCAGTTTAATGATATGCGTAAGCTTATTGATCAACAGATCACTGAATTATCGAACCAGTTAGCCAGTGCTAACGACAGCCACAGTAACGTACAAGAGCAGCTCCAAAATACAACTGACAAATTGCAAAGTGAGTTAGAAATAGCCGAAACCGCCGCAAAAAATGATAATGAAGCGTTAGAAGCCCACGTAGTCAAAGAACTTGAGTCGCTAGATAATTTATTTAGCAAGCGACACCAAGAGCTATTAGAAAAGCTTCAGCAGGTTACAAGTGAGCTATCAGAAAGTAAAACCGACAGAAAAACGCTGGCAAACTTACTTTCGACTATGGCCACCAACCTCGCCACAGATCATTAATTAATGACTGAAAAAGTGCCGCCGTCAGCGCTGTCGGACAACTCTTTAGACAACGTCAGAGAGTTACTAATTGGAAGGGACGACAAGTTCGTTCAAGAAAAGTTGAATCGCGATGCGAAAGGCATTGTGTCTAGTGTTGTTTCTGAAGCGCTAATCGAGCGCGAAACAAAAGACGGCTCTGTTAACAAAGTGCTTGTCCCTCTTGTTGAGAAGTCGCTTCACCGCTCTATAGAAGCCAATAGTGACAAGATTGTTGGTACGCTTTATCCGTTGGTTGGTGCACTTGTAAGAAAGGCGGTATCTTCGTTTCTTGTAGAATTTGTTGAGCGTACTAACGCCCTTATAGAAAACAGCCTAAGCCCCAAAAGCCTTTCTTGGCGATTCAAAGCGTGGCAATCAGGAGTAAGGTATTCTGAGTTCGTCGCTTCACAAATTTACCAATACCAAGTTCAACAGCTGCTGGTCATCCATCGAGAGACAGGTACGCTACTTCACAGTATCTCTTCAGATCCTGAAAAAGAAAAAGACGCTGACTTAATATCTTCAATGTTAGTGGCCATTAATGACTTTGTGGCAGATGCTTTTGGTGTAACCAGTACAGAGTCTGAAAACGAGCTTGGTGAAATAAAAACGGAAGACTTTACGCTGCTGATAAAAATTGGGCCACAAGCACTGCTTGTAGCGGCGGTTACTGGCAGTATTCCTCCTGAGGTACGCGGAAAACTTCAACAGGCGTTGGAGGAATTTCATCAGTTCTATCAGCAACCTCTGCTTAATTATGATGGTGACAATGCGCCCTTCGACGGATGTGAAACCATTCTTTCAGACTGCTTAATAAGTGAAAGAAAAGAAGGTGAAGGAAAAAAATCAAACCGATTAATCGGTGCACTAGTGCTTCTGGTGATTTTTTTCACACTCGCAGTACTGTCTTTTATGCGTTTGTCATTGAGCGTCTTAAAAAGCGATTTGCACGAGCTTCCCCCTCCACCTGGCATCATAGTAACAGATACTTATGTTTCTAATGGAAGTGTGCATGCAAAAGTGCTTCGCGATCCTGTAGCCACCAGCATCGAACAATGGTTTAGCACTAATGACATCGACGCAGAAAGAGTCACCGTTATTGAAGAACCCTTTGTTTCTTTAAAGCCAAGCATGGTCGAACGCAAACTTGAAAAGCTCGTCAACGACTATTCACTTAGCGAATCAGAAAGCCTGTCAATTGAAAGAGATGGTGACCGTAGCTTCAAGATTACAGGAACCGTGTTTACCTCAACCGCCACTAGCTTTATTCAACAAATAAATGCTATCCCAGGTATTTCAACGATTAATGTTGATACCACCTCGCTCAACGTAAAAATGGTGCATCAAATTGATAATGCCATATTCCAACAGGCCGCATTGAATCAGCTCGTTAATAAGATTTCTTCACAAAATGTACTTTTTTCTACTAACCAAGAAGCGCTTTCTGAAGTACAGTTAGCTAAATTAGAACTACTCGCAATCGATATAAAGCAACTAGTAACACTTGCTCACAAAACAGGAACTACGGTCAGCATTGTTGTGCTGGGTGCCAGCGATAATTCGGGCTCAAGGGCGCGAAACCGCGCCTTAAGTCAAAAACGAGCAGAGAATGTTGTGAATTCATTAATTTCACTTGGCATTGAAGGTGATATTCTAATACCCGTAAGTTTAGGAGAGCTGCCGTTGCAAAAGGCATCGATGGGGCGTTCAGTCATGTTAAACGTTTTAATATCCAGTGAGCAATAGTAAGGAAGCTTTGCGGTGATACAGAAAAAAGTATGTATTTTAGGGCCCACTGGTGTTGGCAAGACGAGCCTGATAAAACAATTCGTTGAAGGTATTTTTTCTGAAAAGTACAAAACAACGATTGGCGTAAAAATAGATAAAAAACAAGTCAATAAGGATGGTCGCGGCGTTCAGCTTCTACTTTGGGATTTGGAAGGTATAGACAGATACTGTGGCTTCAACCCTCGCTACCTTCGTGGCGCTAGCGCTTACATAATTGTGGTTGACCAGACCCGTTCTCAATCCTTGCTTGAAGGCATGGAAATTCTAGCACTCGCACGCGAGCACTACCCCGATATCCCCGCATTTTTTGTTGTAAATAAAACCGACCTCCCTACAAGCTGGCATTGGAGTGAAGAAGAACTCGATTCTTACGCTCAAAAATTCACTTCTCTAACGAAGACCAGCGCAAAAACCGGCGAAAATGTAGAGCACTTATTCAGTAAAATTGCGTTTTGGTAGGAGATTGCCATGGATATTCATTTATTAAACGCATTAGGCATCACTAACTGCGCGCTATTTAGATGTAACTCCGAAAGCGACATCGAATGTTTGACGCCAGAACTTCCATGGCTTGCGAATGTTGTTACGCTTGACGAAAACAACAAACTGCAAAAGAAACATATCCCCTCTATTTTTTTAGACGACTTTTTTCTAGATGCCGACGAAGTATGGAAAAGCGAAACGTCGTTTACGCTTTCTTCAGGCTATTGGACGGAGCACAACGATAGCCAAGTACTTCGCTTAGAAGCATTGGCAATTAGCAGCGAATCGGGTTCTCGCTATCTGGTCGTTAAAAATGTAGAGCAACAATTTGAAGAAAAACATAAAACGCTGCAAGCTGCACGAGAGCTATTACTAAGCCACCACGAAATTGTTGGTCAGCATGAGTACATCAGACATAAATTAAACGGTGTTTTACGCAAGAATATCAGACTTCAAAAGCTCGTTCCGCCAATTCAGCAAGCTATTCACAATCTAGAAACCGGCGTTGTTATTTTAGACAATAGAGGCGGTTTGATATTAGATAATAAAGCGTCTCATAGACTGCTACTTTGTAACAGCACAACGCCAAGCTCTATTCGCATAAACGAGCTTCTTGCTGATATCGATGCGCCGGCAACGTTTCTTCCCGCGCTCGTGCAGCGAAAAGCGCCTTGGCAAGGCGAGCTTTATTGGCAACCCATTGACGATTACGGCGTGTGGCTTCAAGTCACCATTCACCCTGTGTTGCAAGGCGACGAGTTAACCCATTGGATTTATCTGCTTACCGATATTACCCATATCCACAATAAAGAAGAAAGCGTATTAACTGCTAGTGGAATGGACTCGTTGACAAAGGTTGCCAACCGAAACTTGTTTACCGATACGGTAAGAAGACTGGTTCAAGAAGAAATCGCATTTAAATTATACATTATAGATATATGCGACTTTAAGAAAATAAATGAATCACTTAGCTATCAGTCGGGTGACGAGATCCTGAAGTCGTTCGCATTGCGACTGCAAGCCTTCGGTAACAGTGGGTTTATAGCGAGAATAGGCAGTAACGAGTTTGCATTGGTGAAACGTGAAGATACCTTTAATGAACTTATCGGTGCCGAGTATATAAAACAGTTAATCGAAAAGCTCACTCGAACCTATACCGTTCTCAATGGCAGTGAGCCGAATTTAGGTGTAAATATTGGCGAAGCAAACTTCCCTCAACACTGTCTGTCAACCGAATCACTCCTTCAATGTGCTGACATCGCTTTGCAAGCTGCTAAATATCAAGGTCGAAACGTGGCACTTACCTACTGTGAAGATCTGCACAGACAGCATCATGCCATTAACGAGCTTGAAAATCAGCTTCGCTCTGCCATTGAAAACAATGAACTCAAACTTTTTTTACAGCCTATTGTGGATTTAAAGACCGGCAAAATTGTTAAATGCGAAGCTCTGGCGAGATGGATAACGCCGGAAGGTAAGTTTATTTCACCCGAAGTGTTCATTCCTCTTGCTGAAAAAAGCGAACTCATTTTTCCCTTTGGCGAGTGGCTTATTAATGAAGCCTGTAACGCCATAGAGGCGTTAAAGGCATCCAATTTAGATATTAGACTGGCTATTAATATCTCCGGCCGCCAAGTGTCAGATTTAGCACTACTAAACCAAATTAAAAACGCATTGGAAGATCACCAGCTTCCCGGCTCCAACTTATCAATCGAGTTAACCGAAAGCGTGTTTATTGAGAGCTTGGATAAGGTTTCAGTGTTACTCAACGAACTTCGAGCAATGGGGATCACCGTGTCGATTGACGATTTCGGTACGGGTTTTAGTTCACTAGTGTATCTTAAGAAACTGCCTATTGATGAGCTTAAAATTGACCGCTCCTTTGTCAGTGAACTTGAGAAAAATACCGACGACCAAGCTATTGTTCAAGCTATTCTTGGACTGGCGAGCAACTTAAACATCAAGATTATTGCAGAAGGTATTGAAACCCAACAGCAACAACAGTTTTTGCAAAATCACCGGTGTGCTTATGGTCAAGGTTACTTATATCAGCGTCCCGTCGCCATACCTGAATTTATAAGCTTAGCGCAAAAACTAAAGTAAACTTAAGCACAGCCTCAACAGCCATAAAGAAAAAAGCCGGATTATAATCCGGCTTTTTTACAACTTATATTTTACGCTTAAATTAGCCCCATGTGCCCAGCATGGAATTCTAAATGCTCTTCGATAAATGATGCGATGAAGAAGTAACTGTGATCGTAACCTTCATGCATATTGAGCGTAAGTTGCGTATCTGACTGTTGCGCAGCATGAACCAAAGACTGAGGTTTCAGCTGCTCGTGCAAGAATTCATCTTTTGTGCCTTGCTCTACTAGCAGAGGAACACTGTGTGTTTTGCTTGCTAATAGCAACGAGGCGTCGTAATCCTGCCATGCTGTCTTGTCATCGCCTAAGTATCGACCTAACGCTTTCTCGCCCCACTGACAATCTGAAGGATTTGAGATAGGGCTAAAGGCCGATACCGATACGAACTTATTAGGGTTACGCATGCCAATAACTAAAGCACCGTGTCCACCCATAGAGTGACCACTAATAGCGCGCTCTTTGGTTACAGGGAACTCGCTTTCAATTAGTGCAGGTAGCTCGTTCACAATATAGCTATACATCTTGTAATGCTTATCCCACGGCGCCTGCGTCGCGTCAACGTAGAAGCCTGCCCCAAGGCCGAAATCATAAGATCCTTCTTCGTCGTCTGGAACGTTCTCGCCACGGGGAGAAGTATCAGGCGCTACAATAGCCATACCTAACTCCGCCGCCAGCTTCATTGCACCGGCTTTTTGCATAAAGTTCTGGTCAGTACACGTTAGCCCTGACAACCAGTAAAGCACGGGTACAGGCTTTTCTTTAGAGGCGAAAGGGGGTAGAAAAATTGCGAAGGTCATATCGCATTGTGTCGTTTCAGCTTTATGGGTATAGCGTAAATGCCGTCCCCCGAATGCTCTGTTTTCGCCAATAAGCTCCATTTCAGCTCCTTAAATACGTAAATTTGCACCTTTATTGTGGAATCAGTAAAGGCTCTATCGGATTTTAGATCAAGTTCGTTTACACTAAGCGCCTAATTTTTGAGGTAAGTACAATGGTAAAAGCACTGTTGCATCATATTGTTGGCACTATTTCGGTCATCTGTTATTTCGTCAATACGGTAGTGTGGTCAACGCCTATTTTTATATTGGCTATTTTTAAACTTATACCTATTGCGCCGTGGCGACGATTCATTTCTTATTTGCTCGACGCATGCGCCACTGCGTGGATTGGCGTTAATAACCTGAATCAACGCATCAGCGGACGCACCAAATGGCAAGTAAACGGACTAGAAAAACTCACACGAGATGATTGGTATCTCGTTGTTGCTAACCATCAATCTTGGGTCGACATCTTAGTTCTTCAACGTGTGTTTAACCGAAGAATTCCGTTTTTGAAGTTTTTCCTCAAAAAAGAGCTTATTTATGTCCCCATTTTGGGACTGGCTTGGTGGGCACTCGATTTTCCATTCATGCGCCGGTACTCCAAATCTTATTTGGCCAAAAACCCACATTTGAAAGGGAAAGATATGGAAACCACGCGCCAAGCATGTGAAAAATTTAGAAATAAGCCTGTAAGTATTATGAATTTTGTTGAAGGCACGCGCTTTACACAAGCCAAACACGACAAGCAAGCCTCGCCTTTCACTCATTTACTTAAGCCTAAGGCTGGGGGCATTGCATTCGTTTTATCTGCCATGGGTGATCATTTACACAAGCTTATCGATGTTACTATTGATTATCCAAACGGCGTACCGTCTTTTTGGGATTTTGTTAGCGGTAAAGTTCGCAATATTCGTGTGAATATCAACGTAATGCCTATCAAAGATATTATGGAAAACGGTATTTTCAACGACAATTATTTTGATGATCCGCAAGTTCGAGTTCGTTTTCAGACGTGGTTAAATGAACGCTGGCATGCCAAAGATCAACTTTTAGATTCAATAAACGCAACACAGAAACCATTATGATCCGTGCCGTACTCGCTCCTTTTATTTTCGTATTACATACTTCGCTGCAAATCCTCAACCTCGCGTTGTGGGGAGGCTTAATTATCTTATTGGGTTTGGTAAAACTTATTATGCCCAACGGAAAGGTAAGAACGCTCTGGAATAAAGTGATGCACGGACTAATGTTTAGTTTCGGACGGGTCAGCGTTCTCATGATACGCTTGTTCAATCGCGTCGATATTGAGTGTTCGGTACACGGTGAATTGTCAAAAGACCGTTGGTACCTGATTATTGCCAATCATTTAAGCTACCTCGACATTATTCTGCTTATTGAATTCGCGACAAATCGCATTCCTGCACCGAAATTTTTTCTAAAGAAAGAGCTTATTTGGCTGCCATTTGTCGGACTAGGCGCTTGGGCACTTGATATGCCGTTCATGCACAGATATACCCGTGCGTATTTAGAAAAGCACCCAGAGAAAAAAGGAAAGGATCTCGAAACTACCAAGGCGTATTGCGAAAAATTTAGAACGGTACCCACTACAGTAATTAACTTTGTAGAAGGGACGCGATTCACTTCACTGAAGCATCTGTCAAAGCAAAGTCCCTATGAAAACCTACTGCCACCAAAAGCTGGCGGCGTATCCTTTACTCTATCAGCTATGGGCGAATTGTTTACCAACGTGTTAGATATCTCGCTGCTTTACCCAGAAAATAAACGCCACCCTATGATGGCCATGCTAAGCGGTCAAATGACAAAAATCGTGATCGATGTGAACGTTACGCCAGTACCTGAATTACAACAGAAGTCAGAACGCACTGAGTCTGAGTTTCGTCTTTATTTCCAGAACTGGTTGAACGGCCTATGGGAAAATAAAGACAACCGTATAAAGAAAATGTTGGAGTCGTAATTAATGGAAGTCAGTGCTTCAATACGCGATAGCTTCATACATTTGGTAAAAGATATTTTTCCAAATTTAACCGTTGACGATCCCCTTTTTAGCGTACTTGCACTAGGGTCAGTTTTATTTATTGCCGCGCTTATTTATATTGTTGCCCGCCTGCTAGTACGCCCTCAAATTGCAAATTGGGTGTATAAATCGAATAATAAATGGGACAACGCATTACAAGAACACGGCTTCTTTAGACGTTTAATGCACCTCTTCCCTGCCCTCTTTATTTACATTGCCACACCAGTACTTATCGATAATGAAGCGATAATGCATGGTTTAGTTATTAAAAGTGCGCAACTTTACATGCTATATAGTGGATTGTTAGCGCTTTACGCCATGCTAAGTACAATAGAAGATGTGTACAATGCATCAGCGCTTTCTCGACGCGCTCCTATTACAGGCTTCATTCAGGTCACCAAACTCGCCTTTGCAATTATTACTATACTATTGAGTATTTCTTTAATTGTAGACAGAAGCCCGCTGCTCATAGTGTCTGGCTTGACCGCCATTGCTGCTGTTTTATTATTAATATTCAGAGACACCATCCTAGGCTTTGTTGCCGGCATTCAAATTGCTGCCAACCGCATGTTTAATACGGGCGATTGGATTGCTATGCCTAAATATGAGGTAGATGGCGAGATACTCGAAATAGGCCTTACTAACGTTAAGGTACAAAACTGGGATAAAACTATTTCGACGCTGCCGACTTATAGCCTTACCACAGAAGCAGTAAAGAACTGGCGCGGTATGCAAGAGTCTGGTGGACGCAGAATTAAGCGCGCAATTTATATTGATGTGCACTCTATAAAGCTCTGTGACAACGATATGCTAGAGCGCTTTTCGAAAGTTCGCTATATCAACGAATATATCGACAAGAAGAAAAATGAACTCCGTGCTTATCACCGAGATTACTCCATTGATGAGTCTGATCTGCTAAACAGCCGCCGCCTTACGAACATCGGCACTTTTAGAGCTTATTTAGAAGCGTACTTGCGCAAGCACCCGGATATAAACCAAGAACTGACCCTCATGGTTAGGCAGCTACCGCCTAATGAACTTGGGTTACCTTTGGAAATATACTGCTTCAGTGCACAAAAGGAATGGGTGAGGTACGAAAAAGTGCAGGCGGATATTTTCGACCACGTTATGGCTATGCTGGATTTGTTCGATTTACGCGCTTATCAACGTGATGGACATTTGTCGCTGCTTGCCCACCGAGAACATAGCGCTTATAGAAACAGTTCAGAAAGCGATAATACGGCTAAAGATGCTCAGTAGAAGCGCGAGTCTAAACAACAGAGTAACCACGAATAAACCGAACTCGACATTGTTCAAGGCGAAAAAAAACCGGCTGAGATAGCCGGTTTTTTTATGCTTATCGCTTAAGCCAATGCGTAGGCCATCAGTAAGCAAAGTACTAAACCAGTCACGCCAAAAAAACCGTACTCGATTTTTTCCTGCATACCTTCAGCACCTGCTTTAGCAGTCATAAAGCCCATAACGATGCTGCTTAGCCCTAGCGTAAAGGCAATTAGCGCAACACCAAACATAATTGCATTAATCCAATCAGCCATTGTGATAACCCCTTAAAAATATTGGCGGTATTATGCACCAATAAATAAGATTTCACCATGCTTGGATTGGCTTAAATGTACCGCTATTGGTATTAATTGATCTTAGTCAAAACTACTAATTAGTTAGTAATTTCACTAAATATTGTATTTAGCTGAGCATAAAGAAACCATCAAATACCACTAACTACTTGAAATATAAAAACTTTAAATATTGGCAAGGCCATTGCTCTATCTTAGGTATAACAGCGAGTATCGCTAGCGTCTATCTGACAGTGACACTACAACGCATTGCAGTTTGCTTCGCGCACTTTCGTTAACGCGTCACACGTAAATTAAGGAATGAACAATGTCTAAGAAACTATTACTTTCAGTTGCCCTTACCAGTGCTTTAATGAGTGGCCACGCATTTGCGCATGACAGCAGCTTTCAAAACAACAGTTGTGACATAGAGCTTGATGGTCATATTCAATATTACCAAGGTGATCTAACGGTTCAAATGGATAACGGCTCAGTGATGACGATTGACTCCCATCACAATATGACCATTAACGGCGAATCAATATCGCTTGACAGCGAACAACAGCGCTGGGTAAGTGAATATTACAACAACATTGATATCGCCATTCCTATGACGTTGAATATTGCCAGTGAAGGACTACAAATTGCCAATGTGGCTGTAAGTGAGGTGTTCACCGAACTACTGGGTGATGCTCAAATGGACGACAATTTTCGTGAGCTGTTTGACTCGCTTGAAACCAAGCTTAACACCTCATTCTATGATGACGCGGGCAATATTCGCGTTGATTCCACAAAGTTCGACGAACCAGGTTGGTTTGACGAAAGCTGGGAGCAAGAATTCGAAGCGCAAATTGAATCTTTGATCAGCGAGTCTTTGGGTAGAATTCTTATTGCCGTAGGGACACAAATGCTGTGGGAGGGCGGTGATATGGCAGAGTTTGAACAAAAAATGGAGCGCTGGGGTGAAGATTTAGAATATCGCTTAGAAAGCCAAGCAGCTGCGCTAGAAGACAAAGGCGATGCGTTATGTAAGGTACTGAAGAAAGCGGATTATGCCGAAGGCAAAATGCAGGCATCCATATCAGGGTTAGATGACTTAAACTTGCTAGACCTTGATCACCATGACCAAGACGGCCACGACAACGAAATGAAAATGTAGTTTGGCAATGTAGGGAATTAAATCGCAAAGCGAAACAACGTTCCAATTCAAATTACTTAACTTCGAAACCGACTGTAACCCAGTCGGTTTTTGCTTTCATACCGGTCTCTATCTAACTTCTTGTTATTTCACCTCATTCAGATTTCTGATTTTACAGTTCATGGTAGGTATTAACGACAACCGCCCTCCAATTAATGTACTCTTAAGCTCTCAACGAAGGGGAGTTCAATCGATGACTCAAAATGTAGTAATTAGTGGCTACGGCTGGTTAGCCGGCTATGTAGGCAACGCGCTTTCAGGTAAGGTCAATATTGTTGGCACCACTCGAAGCCCACAGAAGTGTCTCGCTTTACAGCAACAGGGCATTACCGCGGTTAAATACGCGCTGGGCGATGATGCATCAGTGCTGTGCAAGCATTTACCAAACGCTACTCTGTTGCTGAATATTCCTCCAGGCAGAAGGAACACCGATCTCACATCATTTACCGATTATATGCTGCAGTTGATAGATGAAGCCATCAGCGAAAACGTTGCGCATATTGTGTTTATCAGCACCACCTCGGTTTACGGCGATGCCACTGACGAGGTGCTTACCGAAGAAAGCACTACACAGCCACAAACAGCTTCTGCTAAAGCCCACGTAACAATTGAAGACTATTTATTGTCTAAACGAGACCTGGTTGATATCAGCGTTGTTCGCCTAGCCGGTTTAGTGGGCCCAGACCGTCATCCCGCGCGCTCGTTAAGTGGAAGACAGTTGGATGCAGGAAATAAACGAATAAACCTAGTACATGTACATGACATCGTAAGGGCTCTGACGACCATCATTTGCGACAGGCCCCTTAATGACGTTATACACCTATGCAGCTTATCTCATCCAAAACGCGGCATTTACTATGTGGATGCTGCAAAGGCGATGGACATTGATGCCCCACTCTTCTCTGACACTGACGCGCCACCTGCGGGCAAGGTAATTGACGCTACGAAAAGCTGGGAAAGGCTTAACATATCGCCAGCATACGGTGACCCCTACCGCATGTTTTAAGTTTGACAACGAATTATTCCTCAGGGCCTGTGAGTGCAGTGATCTGATTCGCATGGCGGATTTAGCCAGATTTATTAAGCGGCTAACGACTTCGGAACCGTTCGTGACGAAAGAAGCGCTTTGATAAAAAAACGGCAAGCTTCATGCTTGCCGTTTTTTTATAGAGTTTGTTGCAATGTCGTTGCTAGCTAACTCTATTAGAGGAGTGCTGAGGAACGCCTAATTAACCGAAAAGGCTCAACCCAAAGTATTTCACCGCAACGGTGTTAACAAAGATCACGAGTAAAATAAGCGGTATAAAGGTTTTCAACGATATATCCACATACTTTTCGAACCAGCTGCCTTTATAACCACTGCTGCCCTCTTCCAAAGACGCGTTAAAGTTCGCACTCTTCCAACGGTAAATAACAAACAGACAAATTAGCAAACCGTTTAGCGGCAAAATCGTGTCGTAGAACACATCGTAAATCACATCAAAAAGCGATTTATCTGCGCCGGCGTAGTGCATAAACGACGTTAATATATCAACTTTACCAAACGACAACGCACTTAAGATGGCCAGCACAATCATAATGCTACCTAACGACCCAAGCGCCCATTTACGGCTTACGCCTTTTTCATCCATAAGTGCCGCAACAGGTACTTCAAAAATAGACACTAACGAGGTAATTGCCGCAAAGAAAACAAGCAAGAAGAACAAACTTGCAACAACCGATGCGCCCATATATCCAATAGAATCTTGTAACGCTAAGAAGATACTAGGCAGATAAGTAAAAATCATACCTACAGATGATTCGCTTAGCTCATCAGGATTAATGTCTGGGTTAAAAGAGAAGATAGCAGGAAGAATCATTAAACCTGCGGTGAACGCCACGGCCGTGTCTGTTAATGCCACTAGCTTGGCAGCACTCGGTACATCTGCGCGCTTATCAATGTAGCTACCGTAGGTAATAAGAATACCCATACCCAACGATAGAGAGAAAAAGGCTTGAGATAACGCACCGTTCACCACTTCGGCAGTGATTTTTGAAAAATCGGGAACGATATAGAACTCAACACCAGCCATCGCGTTTTCGCGGGTTAGTACAAAGATAACGAGACCAATGAGCATCACAAAAAGCGCAGGCATTAGCAGCTTAGCCGCTTTTTCTATCCCTTCTTTTACGCCGCCTTGAAGGATGAGGTAAACCACACCAACAACGGCAGCCATATAAACAAAGATGGCTTCTGAATTAATAAACAGCCCAAAGGTTTCTGGATTCGCTAGCTTGTCTAGATTTCCGCTTACTGCTTCGAACAAATAGCCGAAAAGCCAAACGGTAATAACCATGTAAAAAACGGCTATCATGAACGGCGTGGCAATAGCCAGCCACCCCGCGATCTTCCATTTCTTTTCATTCCCACTAATCTCGCTATATGCGCCTAGCGGGTCTTTTTTAGCATGGCGACCTACTGACATTTCCGCCAGCATGACCGGTAAACAAATGGCAAAAACAAAAATAGCGTACATTAAAAGAAATGCACCACCGCCGTTTTTAGCTGCACCGACAGGGAAACCTACCAAATTACCTATGCCTACCGCAGAACCTGCAGCAGCCAAAATAAAACCTATGCGCGATCCGAATTGTTCTCTGGCCCCGCTCATATCCCTTCCTCTTGTTGAGTTATTGTTATAGCAGTTCGGTGTATCACCTTGTGATGCACAAGCACGTCGTATACCCACAATTTACACTTGTTGTCAGTACTTACTGCTCTTAAGAACCGAGCCGAGCGAACTGGTATTATTTATTATCAGGATGGCGTTTGTTGTTATGACTCACGTGTGGCGTCAACGCGTTGTATTGCTACCTCTATGGGCTTATCAATACGCTGCACCATTCCCAAAAGTAGCATGGTAACAGCAGTGAAATAAAAAGTCTTGATGTTGAACTTGCTGAAATGATGTTAGACCGTATCACCAAGTTACCACTTCGCCATTCCAGTCGATAAAATGACAAGCTTGGTCTCGATTAAGCGCCGAAAGGTGGTGAATAAGCTGTTTAGCGGTAAACTCAGACGTGAACAGTTTCTTGGCGGCGACGTTCTTTTGAAAAGGCTTAGAAAGCCCCGTATCAACCGTCCCGGGGTGATAACAAACAAGCATTACGTCTTTCAATCTGCGCTTGTATTCTACCGACGCCGTTTTAACAAACATATTGAGCGCCGCTTTCGACGCACGGTAGCCGTACCAACCGCCAAGTCCATTATCTGAAATACTGCCTACTTTCGCACTTAAGCAAACAAGGGTTGAGCCTTCTTTACTCATAATATTCACCAAGTGCTTAAGCCACAGTGCGGGAATGATACTGTTTGTCGAAAAATAAGCGGCTAAGGCTTGCTCGCTGACATCTTCTAAACGTTTCTCAGGATGAATGCCCTCACTTTCGCGGTGTAAAAAGCCTGTTGTGATCACTACTGTGGTTAACATAACCTGCTGTTCAGACAGCTGCTCAACAAATTCGCTTATGTGCCTGTCGTCCTGTTCGGCCAGCTGATGATAGGTAACATTCCCAGAATGACTGGTGTCAGATACAGGGGCGCGACTAACTGCGAACACCCTAGCACCTTCACTGCTATATTGCTCAACAAGCGCAGACGCAATACCGCCCGACGCGCCTACTATAAGGACGTTATTTGTCATTGACTTCTCCTGGTATGCAGCGATCGCACTGGCGTTTTTTACCTGTTAACAGATATGAAATGGTGTACCTATGCTTTGCGAATACATTGTAGAAAGCATCGGCCACGTGACGAATAACAGGCCAGCGAAGCGGTGCATATAGCCAACCCATGCCAACAGCTTTCCATGCTTCATGGGTGACATCAAGGCCGGTTATTAGCGTTCCGTCTTCACGAAGTCCATGGATTCTCGCGTTAAGCGCGTGCCAGTTCATGGTTGGATATCGGCTTGAAAAATCATGGCTCTGAATATCTACCAAGGTCAATTTGTTATGCTTATCTCTTTTTCTTAAATGACGCATTTCAGCAATACATAACGGACAATAACCGTCATAAAAAATAATCACGACTGAATACCTCTGCCAAATCTTGAACGCACTGAAACGCATTGGTGTATATAGCGAAATGCGTCAAGAGAAACTATTAATAACTTAGGTTAAATCCTTTTACCTAACTCGCACGTTATTCTTATTTAATATTCGTTTATACGATAAAAAAACACGCTTGGATGACTTGTGTTGTTGCCTACACGCACCCACACTACTGTCAAAGATTAAGAGAGGTTTTACTATGGCAAATTTACAAGTCGCCACCTTAGCAGGCGGATGCTTTTGGTGTATCGAATCTGCGTTTAACAGCGTTGAGGGCGTGGAAAAAGCAATTTCTGGCTATGCTGGGGGTGAAAAAGCCGACCCAACCTATGAAGAGGTGTGCACGGGCAATACTGGCCATGCTGAGGTGGTACAGGTAACGTTTGATGCCGATAGCATTAGCTACCGCGAGATATTAGAAATTTTCTTTGCGCTACATAATCCTACGCAGCTTAACAGGCAGGGCAACGACGTGGGCACACAGTATCGCAGCGCGGTCTTCTATCACAACGAAGTACAAAAAGCTGAAGCAGAAAAAATTATCGCAGAAATCACAGAAGAAGAGATTTGGCCCGATCCCGTAGTGACTGAAATAGTAGCAGTAAATAACTACTACGACGCCGAAGACTACCACCAAGATTACTTCAAAAATAATCCACAGAACCAGTATTGCTCTATGGTCGTGGCGCCTAAGCTTGCGAAGTTCAAAAAAACCTTCGCTTCTCGACTTCGCAGCGACGCATAAATAAAACAGCGATATTAAGCGCGCTATCAATAGTGTTAGCCAACAATAAAAAGGGTTGCTTAAAAGCAACCCTTCTGTTTTTCAATCTAATTTATTATTCAAACCAAACGCTGTTAATTTCTAGTGGAAATAATAAAGGCGCTAAGTCTTCATAACGCTTCTTATGCGCTTCACACGTCGCGTTTTTAAGGTAGTTTTTCTCCCAAGGATCGTTGATGATCCACAAGGTGTTTTCAATGGTCACTAATCCTTCCATCGACGAATTATCCATTGTGTACTGTTCACAATTCTGGTCGCTGGAAACGTCGAATGTAATTGGGATACGCTTTGTTGGCTTACTGCCACTCACATCAATGACCCACAGTTCATTGTCGTTTCTTGCCGCACCAAACAAATAGGATGCGCCCGTTGAATGAGTATATATCGCCAGCCCATTAATAGGGTGACTACCAGAAGTAAACGCAGGAAGTCGAAGGTTAGGCTCGCTCACTGTGGCAAAGTTGCTTGATGAGAAAAAGCCTTCATCAACAGACAATGTAAAAATTCGCGGCTGTCCTGCCTTATCTTTCTCTAGCGCCAGATATAACGTGCCGTCTTCAGCCATCGTCAACCCTTCTATGCCATCGTTAGGGAAATTACCTACTTCGAACTCTTGCGGAAACTGAAGAGGGCGTACATCCGACATTTCAACCGAACCATTATCTTTTCGCGTCAATTTTACCAACAAGGTGGGGTAATCTGTTGATCCTGTTTCCTCGTATTTGGTTTCACAGCGAGGGCTTAGCGCACCTGTGCGGGTGGCATCTTCGGTAACTGTGTAAATTACATTGCTGTCTCTGGGGTCAACGGCTAACGCTTCTAAATCAGGTTGCTCACTTAAATAGTTATAAAAGCAGCTTCGGCGTACAGTATTGGAAAACGAGAAGCGTTCGCTCGATGCGTTCAGTGTTGCGGTTTCTGGTGAAATGCTATGAAGTTTCAACTGCTGAGTGGTATCTGCGCTAGCATCTGCGATAGTAACAAGCTGACCGTCTAGCACCACCAACCCTGAGGTTTGAGGGTCAAACATCACGTTGCCTTTTTCATCAAGGATCCATTTACCCACGGTGACTTCTGTTAAGTCTTGAGGTTCAGGAGTAATGACAACGCCTTTGGGCTCACTGCAGGCGCTTATGAGTAAACAGGTTAACACAGCACAGGTTACATGTTTTAGCATGGTGTGAAGTCCTCTCTCCGTTCATTAAGACGAGAGCAAAAGGTAAAACTGAAAAAATTGTAAGGGAGTATATCGAGCATACCGTTTATTCACAAAAAAGAGTAAGGTTATACGATAGACATCCGGTTTGCTGATTACATATATGATTTGGCAACGTTAAGTAGTCTTGCTGTCATCATGGTTTCAATGAACGTGCAGCATATTTGTACCATTGATGAGTTAACACGCTTGTGTGTATTAATATTGACGAAAATTAAAGGAGAGCGTCATTTCTACGCAGCACTTGCCCCAAGTTATTGCAGGTCCAATAGTAAGAAAGGTGACATCTACAGAATGTCATATTTGGGTAGTAACCAGTAACGCCGATTCACCTGCGCTAAAGTTATCTGCAAATGAAGTCGTCGTCAGCGGCAATAGTCAGCGCGAAACCGTACGCGTAGGTAAGTACGCATTTATACACCTGCTCTCTTTCACTGCTTCAGAACCCTTCGAAGATACTGCGCGGATAGGTTACGCGCTATCTTTTCTCGACGACGCTCAGCAGGCTATATGGGAAGATGAACAACGTGCGCTTCTTTACGATGGGCAGTCTTCCTTAAGTTTCCACTACACCGAGACTCCCGAGACGATATTGCACGGCTCATGCCGTAAGCCTCACTTTCATAGCGATGATGCCTTAGCACAAGTAGATGAGCTTCATAAAAATGCGTTTAAAACACGTCACGACTTTCCCGATCTTCTTTTAATGACGGGCGATCAAATTTACGCTGATGATGTGGCAGGCCCCATGCTTAAAGCTATACACAGTGTAATTGACCGTTTAGGTCTTTATCATGAAACACTGGAAGGGGCGGTAGTAACCAACACGAATGAACTTGCCACACATGCGCATGGGTATTACGAACGAGAGCAGCTTCTTCCACAAATTGCGACTAATACGGTACTGTCTTCAATTTTCTTTGGTGCTAAGAGAAAACCGGTATTTACCTCGGTAAATGCACAAAACCATTTAATTGGCAGTGCCGAGATCATCGCCATGTACTTACTGGTATGGTCCGACACGCTATGGACTGATATCAATATAGATAAAAATGGGGTCCCTCAAAAATACCTCGCTATTTTCGACAAAGAACAAGAGGCGCTTAACGGCTTTGTAAAACAGCTACCGCAAGTACGTAGGGCTCTGGCACACATTCCAACTTATATGATCTTTGACGATCACGACGTTACCGACGACTGGAACTTAACCCGTGGTTGGGAACAAGAAGTCTATGGTAACCCTTTATCGAAACGCATGATTGGCAATGCACTTATTGGCTACTTGCTTTGCCAAGGTTGGGGGAATGCACCTAAAAAAGTAGCGCCGCTGGTCACTAAAATACAAGAATCGATGGGCAAAAATGGCCTAAACTCCCACGATGAAATTATTGATGCTCTTCTGGACTTTGACCAGTGGCATTACCGTTTAGATACTACGCCACCTATTGAGGTTTTAGACACCCGCACGCAGCGCTGGCGCTCTGAATCAAACATGAACAAACCGTCGGGCTTGATGGACTGGGAAGCACTGTGTGATTTTCAGCATTCAATAATCGGCAAAGAATCTGTCATCGTTGTGTCTGCCGCTCCCATTTATGGTGTAAAGGTTATCGAAGCCATTCAGAAAGTGTTTACGTTTTTTGGCAAGGCGCTTACTGTTGATGCTGAGAACTGGATGGCCCATAAGGGGACTGCCAACGTAATATTAAACATATTCAGGCATTATAAAACGCCGCCTGAGTTCATTATTTTATCGGGCGATGTTCATTACTCCTTCGTTTATGATGTGCGTTTGCGCTTTAGGCGCAACAGTCCTCACATTACCCAGTTTACCTGCAGCGGGTTAAAAAACGCCTTTCCGGATGGATTAATCAAATGGCTCGATAGATTAAACCGCGTGCTCTATCGCTCCAAATCGCCTCTGAACCTTTTCACCAGACGCCGAAATATGTCGGTGAAAGCGAGAGAACCAAGTTTGGGTTATGGCGAATTATTCAACGGTTGCGCCATTGGTGTATTAAAAATTTCACAGGAAAACACAGATGTTCAGTGCAAAGCTTTGTTGAGCAACGGTAAAGAGGTAGAATTCCCAGCTTCTAAAGACGATCAGTTCAAAAGAGGTATTTAATGAGTGATAGCGCACTGTCCATCGGATTATTTTACGGCTCAACAACCTGCTATACCGAAATGGCGGCAGAAAAAATCCAAGCGCAGCTCAATAGCCTTTTTGACGAAGACATTGTTGACCTTCATAACATCAAAGACGTGAATCTAACGCGCACGGCCGAATACGACATTATCATTTTTGGTATTTCAACATGGGACTTTGGCGAGCTCCAAGAAGATTGGGAGTCTCATTGGGAAGAGGTACACGGTTTAGATTTAGCGGGAAAAACCATCGCCCTATTCGGACTTGGCGACCAGTTAGGTTATGGAGAATGGTTTCAAGATGCACTAGGCATGCTTCACGATGCGATATTGCCATCAGGCTGCAACATCGTGGGTTATTGGCCAAACGAAGGCTACGAGTTTACTGCATCAAAAGCCTTAACCGAAGACAAAACTCAGTTTGTTGGCCTGTCTCTTGACGATGAAAACCAATACGACAAATCAGACGCCCGCATCGAAACATGGTGCGAGCAGCTATTGGTATCGATGGCTTAACCTCTATTACATTTGGATGTAAGCGTTGGAAAGCAAAGGCCGACTTCATCAACAGTTTTATCGTAACGGCCCAAGCCACAGGGACGGCGCTGATGTATCCTTTCAGGATATTCGCAAACTGTTTAATTTCGCCACGATCACTGTGGGTAGATGGGTAACAGCGGAAGAACAACAGATCGCAGCCAATTTGTTTTTCGATGCGCTTTATGATTTGGTCGCGATCTTAAATATCAATGAACAGGTGTTGTCATTAAACGGATCGCTATCACTTGCTTTTGGCAGCGGCGGCCAAAAACACAGTAGTGCCCACTACAACAGTGCGAAAAGGCAGCTTGCGCTGGCAAAGCACGCTGGGGCCGGGGCGCTAGCCCACGAGTGGTTTCACGCGTTCGACCATTATATTGCGCCGCGCATGTTCGAGGGTATTGTCGCCGGTAGCTTTGCCACGCAGGCGTGGCTCGACAATGCACCGATGAATCCCCATCCATTGAATCAAAAATTGAGCGATTGTTTCTCGTTATTGTTCTTAAATGATCAAAAAAGGCCAAATGACTACTTTGTGCGATCCGTAGAAGCTGATCGCGCGCTAAAAATGTATTATTATGCTATGCCTCAGGAGATGGCTGCCCGGGCATTTGAAGCCTGCATACAAGATCACGAGATCAAAAATGCGTTCTTGGTGCAAGGGACAAAAAAATCAACGGAAGCTAGACTTGGCATTTATCCTCATGGTAACTTGCGTACATCACTCAATCAGGCATTGATGTTGTATTTTTACCAATTAGGTGTCGCTATTTCACATAAACAAACCTAGTTTGTTGTTTTATTACTGTGAAACTGAGTATTTTTTCAACAACAAGTGTTAATGAGCACACTGTTTTTGTACAAAACCCTGTATATTTTTGTAACAAGCAGTATACTAAAGCGCTCGAACGTAACAGAAGAAAGAAGACGAGATGAAAAGAAAGAAGCATACCTCGGCTGAAGACGAGGCTCAGATTGATATGACCCCCATGTTGGACATCGTGTTCATCATGTTGATTTTCTTCATCGTAACGACCTCGTTCGTGAAAGAGAAAGGTTTAGACGTAAACCGTCCAGAAGATAATCAAGCTAAAAACGATAAGCCTTCTAAAGCGCTATCTATTCGAATTGATGCTGATGGCACAATTATGATGGGCGGCCGTGAAGTTGATATTCGCCGTGTGGTAGCAAACACACAAACTTACCTAGCAGAAAACAACACGGATTCAGCTGCTATCCAAGCTCATGAAGATAGTGAGCACGGTACCGTAGTAGAAGTTATGAACCAGGTCAAAATTGCAGGTATTGATAAGGTTTCTGTTTTAGTTAAAAAGAGCAGCTAAACGCTTTATTAACTGAGCAAATTTGTTGAAAAGCCACCTTCGGGTGGCTTTTTTCGTATAAGGCGTTATACGAAAGTCTCTCTTGTACTTTCGCATGAATTTTGTTCAGATCCTGATATTCGGTGTGTCTGGAAAATTCATGTTGAAGCTAGGTTCCAGACTCAGATGCCACTGGAGCTATTATGCACAAAAACATATTCTACATCGCTGTCGCTACTTCGGTTATGTCAGCACCACAGGCGTCTGCAGCCAAAATTGAATTAAGCGAAGCGTTTGAATATAACGCGTTTATCTTCGACAGTTTTACTGGTCAATCTTCTGATGTTGAAGGAAGACTTGCAGTAGGTGGCGAAATGAACGTAACCGATTTCAACGTTGGCTTACTGTTATCACCAGATATGACTGACTCTGCTCTTGCCGTAGGCGGCAACCTTCATTTCACTCGTGGTGACGTTCATGGTGGCTCCACTACGGTGTCAGGTATGGTGTTTGGTTCTGAACTCACATTCGATAAAGCTGTTGAGGCTAAACAGACTGTTAATTTAATCAATTCGACTGTGAAATCAGGCGGCATCTCATCGCAAGGTGATGTCAAACTAGGTAACGCAAACATTGTAGCAGGCGATGTGCACGCCAACACCGCGGAGCTTGGTGGGCCAAACAGTGTATACGATAGCGTAAGCAATCCCAGCATGTTTGGCTCTAAAGTAGAAAACGGCAATATATTTGCTGAATCTAACGTGGAGCTTGATAGCAGTGAAGTCAACGGCGTTGTAACGCTTAACAACGTTAACAATTACACCGCCATCAACGGTTCGACAGCAACCTCTGTTGAACAAGGTAGCGTGAGTAAGGTTGCCGTTGACAATATTGACTTTAATGCGATTGCAGCCGAAGTTACAGCGCAGTCTCAGGAGTTTGCGTCAATGTCGGTCAATGGCACAACAACATTGTCGTGCACTGACGCTAACGATTCTGACCAAGCTGTTACTTGTACCGACCCTAGCACAGCAGTGCTCAATACCATTACCTTCGCTGGGTCCGACGATATTAACATTTACAATATAGACGCTAGTTGGTTCAGTGCAGCCAATAAAGGTATTGTTTACGATTTCTCTACCACCAGCTATAACATTATCAACGTGTACGGCGAATCCGTTGAGTTATTTAATACTGGCTTCTTTAATACTGCCTTTACGCAAGAAAATGAGTACTTTCGAGAAAATGGTCAGTACAGAGATAACGATAACAATCTGGATCAGCGTCACGATGGCCTTTATACCAACAACATCTTGTACAACTTTGTAGATGCTGATTTTCTTACGCTACATAGTGTAGGGGTGAAAGGAAGCGTACTGGCCCCCTATGCAGAGCTGAGCTTTTATAATGGTCATATAGACGGCAATGTTATTGCTAACCGTCTAACGACCCCATTACGGCAATTGGTTAACGACCAGGGTCAATACTACAATGCACCAACGGGCCAAATAAATAACTATCGCTTTGGCGCTATCAACGTCAGCGAACCTGCTTCAATCGCGCTTTTATTCGGCGCAGGTTGTTTCATGCTAGTCAGACGTAGAAAAGCAAACTGACGCTTAAGAAAAGACGGATGTCTTCAGTGAGCGTGGCGTTTACAGTGCAAAACCGCTTAACCTTGGTGAAGAGAGCAACAGTTCATCGCTTGTAACCCCCGTGCCTTGCCCTTCTCGCCACCTTATCTGAATGCCCGCTTCAAACGCTTGATACTCCACTGCAAACGCTTTTCCAATATATCCAGCCACAATCCAAGTATTGTTTATACGATACTGGCCTTCAGCCACAAAGTTACCGCTTAAGCCCGTGTCTGAACTTTTAGCAAGTTTAGCGTCCTCATCTACCGTTGGAAGAGTGCCTCCAATAGGAAAGCGGGGGCCATCGTCTTGCTCAACACGTGAAAGCGCAAGTGAGCTTCGAAGTTTAACTTGCCAGTTGAGTGCTTCAAGGGTGAGTAATTCAGAATATCCCCCGATGCTGACAAATTGACTTGGGCTAAAGTAGCCACCGTTGCCAACCGTGAAGCCGCTTAGGTTTTTATCATAACTTGTATAGCTTAAGAACGGCCCGATACGCCAATAATCGAGTTTAGGGGATATCATTGTTGCAATGTCATAGTTCACATCAGCACGAAGCGATAGTGCGCTATTATCGGCAACGAGCTCGCCTTCCAAGCGACTTAATTGCGCGGTGCCTGCAACAGACCACTTGTCGGCCACTGCATGAGCAACCAAGCCTCTTACGCCACTTTCTATCACGTGGCCCCAAGGCTGAGCGTGGTCGGCATTGAAGGTTCCGGTTTGGCTTAACAAGCTGTCTTCTTTGGCTTTTCTAAACAGGGTAGCAGCTACCGTTGTGCGGGTAAGAAATTTGGTTGCTGATATTTGCCCCGTTACTTTTGCGCTAACAGGCTGGTCGAACATGGCATATTCTAGGTTGGCGTAAAAACTAAAATTGGGCGCTTGATAATGCGCTTCGGCGCGACCCCCCTTATCTTCGAAGCCGCTAATTCCCAAAAATGATCCACTCAATTGGTTATTACCAAACCATTCATCTATCTGAGGGCGACCGCTGTAGAATTGCCTATAGTCGAGCGATACTTGCCACAGCCAGTTTTCATAACCGCTGCCAATGCCGACATATTGCGACAGAACATCGAAATTACCGAGTCCCTCGCTCCCGCTTCTACTGCGAGTATTAATACCGTAGACTGCACTTAGGCCATCTTTAGTTTGTACTGTAACTCCCCGCGCATCGCGATTTTGATAGACTAGCCAAAACTGTTTTCTGGGCCAGGCATTACGTGTGGTGCGTTCTTGCAATATGCTTTTTACCGCACTGTATCTCAGCGCCAATCGGTTCAGTGTGGCTTCGTCGTCTTGATTAATGGTAACCAACTCATTGGCAATTACCGTATCGGTTGGCGTCTTCGCGAGGACTCGCTCGAACGCTGCGGTGGCGGTTGTGGTGTCTTGTATCTCTTTAGCAGCCCACCCAATTAGTGCTTGCTCATCTACACTTAACGGTCTCAAACGGGCGAGTGCTTCGCCTGACTCAATACTTTGCTTGTAGCGCCGTGTATCGTAAAACTGAGCCTGTCGGCTAGCCAGACCATCAGCACAGCGTCGAATGAAAATTTCGGTATTGATACTACATGCTAGGTCGAACGCGCTTTGCTTGGCCGTGTCGCTACTTTGCGCGCTAAGTGATAAATATCTGCCTTCGTTATGGTTCACCAAACTAAATAGCGCGTCGGCAAAGTCGTAATTTTTCGAGTCATATTGTTGCCACGCTGCGCCTTGTAGCACTTCTTTCACGTAGCCACTGTTGTCCGCCTTAAGATACTCTTCCAGCATTTTGGTATCATCCAGCGACAGTGCTTGCTGCAGTTTAATACCTGTAACACTGTTAAGGCCTTGTTGAGCAGATTGTTTATCAATATCGCGCACTGCCGATTGTAGGGCGTGAGAGAACTGCTGCGTTGCCATCTCTAACATGCCTTTATCAATGGCGGTCCACCCCATAAGCAAGTAAAACTCTGTACGCTTAATTTGATTGCTCAATGCAATAAGCGTTTCTACTTTTTGCTTCGGCGTATTTGCTCTGGCTTTCGGCGTTAACTGAGCAAATTTTTCGAGCGGGAGCGCTTTAGAAGCGGGCTTATCTGGCTGCTTTTTTAAAGCCAGGAGCGATTCTCTTGGCTCTGAAACTACAGGCTTGATAGTACCTTTTAAGCGGCCGTTTATTCTGTTTAGTTCGGTTTCAACTTCTTGTGGTACCTGCCATGCAGGATACTGAGCTTTTAAGCGCGCAAACTCCTCATTGGCTCGCTGAACCTGTCGCTCATTAATATGGTACCAAAGCCCTGTTAAATCTGGCTTGTCTTGTTGTGCAGGTAATATACCCAAATCTTTATCTTTGTACGTTGTTTTAGCTTGTCCGAATGCCTGCACCGACACAAGTGACGTGGCCAAAGCGCCTAGAGCCAGATACAAAGACGTGCGAGTGAACCGCGTTTTCACGATGCGTTATCCAAAACCGCTAGCATAGAAAGCAGCGTTAAACTTGCCGAGTAATAATCCATGTTTCGATTGATCTCAGGCCACTCTGGCCTTTGCCGTTCTTCTGATTTCATCAAGCTGTTTACGGCCATCTGTACCGAGCGCATCCCCTTAGACATTTCGTACTCAGCTGTTTCCTCGTTTAACAGGTTAACGGTAGCTGGCGTAGGCGTTATCGCCCACCATGCATAGTAGGGAGAAAGTAGCTTCTCAGTTAACCTAGCGTTTTGGCGAAATCGTGGGGACCATGCAAGCTGAAGCGGTATACGGATCGCATTAAAACCAAACTCAGGCGATATCACATTATCCAAACTTAACGCCCCAATCTTACTGTTATCGGACTCAGCGCTATTCGGGGTAAAGCGCACCCAATCGCTGGGCAACTGATAGGTAGAAAACTGCATATTAGATAGCAAAGTTAACCCCGATTCGAACAGGGTTTCCCAACGTGACGGAGTATCCGACAGCGAAGACAGGTCAGTTATGGCGGGAAAAACCCAATAGGACAGATTTAGCTGAAGGCTGGTATTTCCTTTTTGGTCAGATGCAAATCCGTATTCCCCTGGCAAAAGCACTACACTGTTGCTATTCACCACCAATAGTTTCTGCTCTACAGCACGTACAATATTTCTGGCGTCCTCCTCATACGTACCAACGCCCCATTTTTCACTTGCACGCAATAATGCCCACGCAATAAGAATCTCACCATCAGAGGCATTATTCGGGTCGTCGATACAAGAAGATGAGTTATCGACACAAGGACGGTAGCGCCAGCTAAAAAGCCCGTCTTCGCGCTTGAGCGTACGCTGGGTCCAGTGCCACAATGCATCAAAGGTGTCTTTATCGTTGGCGGCGACGGCAAAGAGCATACCGTACCCTTGCCCTTCGCTGTGAGACACATCATCATTTCCCGTGTCTATCACACGCCCATCGTCAATAAACAATGCCTTGTACGCAATGTACTGAGATTTAAATTCGATATCTTCCTTGGTATAGCACGACGCTAGCAGAAATAAGAAACCTATTACTAGTGTCGCTTTCTTTGCGTTATGCAGATTTACCATGAGTCTTGCACTTGTTTGTTTCTGCGTTTAAGCAACAGGTAAATAAGCAGGCTTACAACAAATACCACCAATATAAAGCCAACTAGCCAATACCAAGGGTTATTAGACAACCACAGTCGCAAATGCAGCCAGCTATCGTCGGCTTCACCCATTTCATATTTATCACTAACCTGCATGATAAGCGATGGCGAGAGCCCATCTTTCCACGCGAAGAAATCCCCTGCCATCTGCCCCCACATCGACAGACTGACCAAGTCTTCTACTCTTGCTTGAAGTAGCTCTGGGGTTTGCGCTGCAACAATAAACAAGGTATCGGTTTCTGATGAAATAGGATGTGCCTGTGCAGTAAGTACCGCTTGCTCACCTAAGTCACTTGCTTGAACGGTATGACCGTCTACGCGCATTTCCTTAAAAGACTGATCATCGGTTAAGTTTCTAACGCGATTGTACAGGTTGTTCTGTAACCGATAAGACCAGCGTTTCGTTGCCTCAATGGCCGTATTAAATTCAGACTGCTCAATTTTCGTTAGGCTTTCAGGGGTGCCTAGAACAATCACAGAGCCTTCGGGTGTGATGTCATTTCCAGTCGCTATTTTTACATTTAACAACGGCACTTGGGCTACTTGCGCTAATTTCGCAGAAAGGGTTAATGCTGTGTCTAAGTAATCATCTGACGGGATAGCAATCGTTGATTCCGGTGCTGACTTAAAACGCGCAAACGGGTAAGCCGTTTCCGAAAGCAACCCCAGATTAGGTTGAACTGCCACGCTTCCTGCATCAGGGAGCTTTATAGCCGAAGAATCATCAAGTTGGAACACAAGGTGCGACCCCGGAATATCATCACAAGGCACACCTGCCAATGGCGCTCTCATGGTAACAGCAAAATCTAAATTATTCGTTCCACCCTTAAAGTAGCGTGCAGGTACTTTAAGCTGATAATCTCGGTATGACTGCCCGTTAATATTATTAAGGGACAAACCGTGAACAAGTTCATCATTCACGTTTACATTCATAACCGAACCTGGCCCAAAACCTGCGCCATACCCAAAATCTAAAAGTAAACTTACGCTCGCGTTCTCAGGTACATAAAAATCTGCAGGTAATCTGAATGACACCCGCTTAGTGAAATACCCTTCATTCTTAAACTGAGTGGTCGCCACTCCAAAGTCTTGGAATGTGTAGTGATTGTCAGGGTTCAGAATGCGATGACGCTGCAGCGTTTCCGCTTGCATTTGTGACTGTGAAAGTACGGTGACTTGTGAAATAGGGTTAATCGCATCGTCCATTACCGCCAAGGCTTTCGCTGCCTCAAGTACTTCATCTTGCGTAGTACCGCTAACAATAAGACGGTAGCTAGCCGGTACAATCACGTTGCTGTCCTTAACAAACGCTGGTGTGCGCTGCGCTTTTAGAAACGCGCCATCAATGTCGTTAATCACTTCGTCAGATAATACAGGTGATAACGCGTCGACTGTACCAACTAGAATATGAACAGGCTGCTTTTGTTTGGCTTTGAGATACCATGCAGCACGCTCGTAACGAGCAACATTTTGGTCGTTCCAAAAACTATTTCCTGTGTCTTCTAGCTGGGGCAAAACGTAACCATCATCAAAGCTATCATGCTCGATAATAAGCGGCTGATATTGATTCCTAAGAGACAGTGCTTGCGCAACAATGGGAAGTGTCTGATATTTAATTTGATCACCAGCTTCTCGCGCCGTGTAAAGCTGAACGTTTCGCTGTCCGCCAATTCCTGGATTAAAGAATCCGCTTAGCTCATCTAACGTAAAGCGCTTTTCATTCGCCGACGTCGCAATTTTTAGCGTTGAGTTGTATGCATTAATTTCGCTCCACAACTCAGGCGCACTGCCGTCAACACACTGCTCGGCGTAGTGCTGACTTACCGCTAGTGTCAGAGAGTTAAACCCGGCTCGCCACAATGAAGTAGGGATCGCAATTTCAGTTACAAGAGAAGGTCTGTCTGGGTCGAACGCAATCTGTCCAATGGTCGCATTATTAAATCTTACATACAGCTGAGAACGCTTTTTAATTAATGCCTGTGAGCTGACCACTTCTAAAGTAAGAAGCGCGCTGTCCACATCAGTTACTGAACTAAGGGGGATTGGAATATCAATAGAGGCAGATTTTCCCTGCAAGCGCACGGTACTTTCACCGCTAAAAAAGTCGGTTAATCGATAGGTGTCGGTTTGCGCTAATAGGGTAAAATGCATGCACAAACATACGATGAACATAAGGTATTTTTTTGTCATTGATTTTCCTTTGCCGGTTTAGCAAGTAAATCTAATTTCCCGGCGAATTTCCCCATTAATACAAGCATATGCAATAAAACAGGCTTTAGCCCAACTTTTAGCACATGTTTGGCGCCGAACCAGTATGAAATTGCTCTTGTTCTTCTTCGTTGAAACGACATCCAGCGCAGACTATCACACAGCGAATAGGCGACTATTTCGTTTTCTTGTTCTTCGGTTTGAGGCATAAAGCGTACTCGCAGTATCTTTGTCTTGCTGTCGTAGTGCAGTACGCTAATTGGCAAATGAACGTTTTTATTCAGTGCATGACTCCACGAAGTAAGCGTGGCATTTTCTGGCACTAACGCCCCCTCACCTTTCAAGCGCAACCGAGCGCCCCCTAAGGATAAGTCGACCAACTCGCCAACCCACGCTTCATCGCTTGTAGTTTTAATAACGACACTATTGGTAGCAGGCAAACGTGCCTGACTTCGCACCTGTTTCCGTTCTAGCAACACACTCAGAACAGACAGCAATAGGATCAAATTAAATAGATTCCACAACATAACCACTACCGTAAGTTCCCGTGTGAGAGGCTCGGTTATAAATTTGTAGACGCCGCTCCCTAAAGCGAACGTGATTATTAATATTAACCAGTAAAACACGCTCGATAATGGCGATACAAAAGTTCTGTCCAGGCTCTCTCCTTTTGGCGTGACAACAAACGAAGGCGCCCTCGGTTTTAAGAAAACTTTTATGAGTGCGTTTAATGTAAACGCACATTGCAGTATTTCGTACAATTCCGAGACTAAGGGCCATCGCGTTCGCCCAAACAGCATCGTGGATATCATGTACGTGGCAATAACATGAGGCAGGGTGAAGGCAAATATCTCCAGTATTGATGCATGGTAAACCTGAAGGCCAAACACCAAATACGCCAAAGGCATAAGCAAGAAAATAGTGCGAGCAAACGGGAACAGCCAAAACATAATTGAACTCATGTAGCCCACTCGCTGATACCACTTAAGGCCTTGTGCTTTAAATGGCTTCTTAAGTAGTAATATCTGTGTCATGCCTTGCGCCCAGCGCATACGTTGCTGAATAAACGCGTCGAAGGTTTCTGGCGCGAGGCCGCTTACCATGGGTCTGTCAACATACACAGACTCATAGCCCATTTTATGAAGATCTAACGCGGTTTCTGCGTCTTCAGTGATAGAGTCGCCAGAAATGCCGCCCACTAAATCAAGGTGCTTTCTTCTCATCAATGCAGCTGATCCACAGAAGAAGGAACTCCCCCAGTAGTCTAAGCCTTTCTGTATGGTGCCGTAGAACATGTCGTTTTCTGAAGGCATACGAGTGAACGCAGAGAAATAGTTGCGCTCAACCGGATCTGGGTTAGCCATAAAATGAGGGGTTTGAACTAGAAAGACCTTTTCGTTTTTAAGCATCCACGGCACGGTTCTATCAAGAAAATCTGATGTAGGAACATGATCAGCATCCAAGATAACAATCAAATCACCTGTGGTATTTTGTATTGCACTGTTGACGTTACCCGCCTTGGCAAACTCGTTTTTTGCTCGGGTGTGATAGGTAATACCCAAACGTTTGCATAACGCTTGCAAATCTTGTCGCCGCTGTTTTGCAGCCGCCGCAGACACAGGGTTCTCTGCATTAATTTTCTGGTCGGTACCGCCATCGTCCAGCAAATGAATATTAAGTTTTTCCTTAGGGTAATCAAGCATCTTAGCTGCACGGATGGTAACTTCTAATATTCCTTCGTCTTCGTTATAGCTGGGAATCATAATGTCCACGCTAGGCAACGTGGAATGATCTACCCCTTCTAAAGATAATAGTGGCCGGTTTAGTGGGAACGCATTAACGATTGCGCCTAATACTGACGTGATACCCGCATAAATTTCAGCGCCAAATAGTAGCCAGACGGCAAGCATTGAAAGGAAATCTGAGTAAGTGAGCGTATATATCCCCCGCCACAGTAAATACCTAACGCTAAGCGCGATGGCTAGTACCAGTGCAAAAATGCGAAATAAGTGCTGGTATTTTTGGGTGTGCTGCGCCTCGTTGCTGCACAAAGATATTGCGATGAGAATGACGACCGAAGAGAGAAGCTGACCTAATGCATCCATGGGTGCTAGCAGCAGCCCCCCAAGAATAAAGGAAGCGACGAACAGAACAATAATGAACTGTGAGGTGTAGTGTTGCCTACGAGTTTGCGAATAGTCCAAGTTCGCGATCCAATACACGTATTTGCGTTACATTTGCATAGTTTGCCCTGTTGATTAACGTAATTTTACCCTCCGACATGTCGACTTCGTGGTTACTTTTATAAAACAGGCGAGAAATGTCATCTCTCTGTTTTTTGTTGGTTTTTGACGCTAGCAGCCACACCGGATACGTTGCCATTCCAAACGAAGCCACAGCAATAAGGCAGTAAAACAACGCTGGCGACATGGTTGGCGCTACATACAGGGAAAATAAAAACATAGCCATACTTGCAACAGTAGATATACCCGTAATTTTACGAAAACGTAAAACTTTCATAAGGTTATTTTCTGCGTCCAGCAGCATCGACAGGCGTTTTTTCCAAAGTCGCTCGGTCTCTAGAATGGTACACTCTTTGACCAGTTTAGGTTTTTTAATAGCCAGGTTGGTGTTACTTGCCGATTGGGCAAACTTAAACACGTTTACTGCCGCACCGTTATTTTTAGCGAACTGCAACGGTTGCCCAAGCGTTGGTGATTGGTCAGATTGATGTGAGTTGTCTACTAATTTCACTGCGCTCCCCCCTCATTACTACACACTGAGTCTACTTCCGTACGTCCCAGAGGAAATATTGCTGAAACCATAGTTACTAATTGAATAATACGCTTGCCTACGCAAATTTGTATTGAACTTTAGCTCATTGAACTTTGGTATAGGTCATGTAGGACAAGGCCTGCAAGGAAGTTTAGGTTATGAGGAACACAGAGTAGCAGGTAGCGTAAGCAACGTAAAAACAGCCCTTCTGCATGCAATTAAAGTGGCGAAAACTAGCTAATTGATAGGGTAAGTTTTCTTGCGAAAACATGAGGGTCTTTTGGTCTTTGAGGTACAACTTGCTGGCCTAAATTGGAGACGTTTAATCGCTATACAGGCCTGCAAACCTTCTACAGGGCTTAGTGCATGCGCAGCTTGCTTACAATGCTGATCAAGTTACTAATATTGAATACTGTACCAAAAATACTTCCCACAGAAATGGCATACAGCAGCCCCAAAGTTTCAGCAAGTAAGAAGACTTTTCTTATAGTGTGCGTGTCTCGAATTACCAGTGAGCCCACTGTAAAAATAAGTGACGACGCATAGGCAATAAAAATTATCCAGCTGTGTTCAAGTACAAACCATTCATAAGCGAGAAAGCCTACATTCACCGCAACGAAGAAAAATAAAATGGCGTTGCTTCTGTGTTTGATAGCTATGAAGTTTCGAACACTGGCCAGCAGTGTACCAATGCCGGCGGCCATAGCATCTAACATAAAAAAGTGTACGCTTAATGCGCTTAATGCAAACGCAGAAATGAGCAAATATTTATCTACATTGGTTTGGCGATACCCAATAAAATTTAATACAACAGCTATTGCGCCAAAGCCCTCGGCAACTATGTTCATTTATACAAGCTCATCAGAATTTAAGATAAAAAGGTTCACAAAGGGCTTTGTATTCATTTGTATAATCACCCTCTTGCTTCCTAATGGTTAGCGTATTTTTTGTAGTTGAACACTGATAGACCGCATACTCAGTAAGGCCTGCTGGCTCGCCATCGGCACTCTTTACGGCCTTTTTGAAATGAAACGCGCACAAATATGGCTCTTTTTCAGCAGTATGCTTTATATAAAGTATTTGCTCTGGCAGTAAACCGTAGACCGCGGCCGTTTCGACAATGGCGACCTCCATTGACGCTGGGTACACGCAGTACATTTGCCCAGATTCTGCTAACAACTTGCTGCTTGCCCGGAAAAGCGCATTTGGATCCAGTTCATACATTTGCCTTGCCATTGAGCGAGATTGGCTTTGTTTGCTGTAGGCATTGGAAAGCTTCGCTGGCGAGTTAAAGTACGGCGGATTTGAAATTATTAAGTCGTAAAAGTACGGAGAGGTGAAATCAGTAACATTGCAGTTGTGAACATATAGCAGCTCTGCCCACTTTGAATTCTTGAAGTTTGATGCCGCCTGCCCAGCCGCTTTCTCATCGATTTCGATAGCGTCGATTCGCGCTTCGTTATCGCTGTTATTAACGCTTTGCGAGTAACAGCTCTCGGTTTTTTGCGCCATCATTAACGCTAAAATGCCACTGCCGGTTCCGATATCCAATATCCGCGGAGCACCTCCCAAATCTGCGCGAAGCTGCGCCCAACTTCCCAAAATAAGGCTGTCGGTGTTCACTTTCATTGCACATTGATCTTGCGCGACAGTGAATTGTTTACAGCGGAACATAAGAAAGTCGTTATACCCATTGCGTTAAAAGCCACGCATATTATATCAAGTCGAGTTGTGCTTCACGTTAAGGTTGTGACATTTACTACCAGCGCCAATTACCAACGCTGCAGCGACATCATGTTTCTGGCCACATCAACGGCATGAACCGGTCGGTATTTCTTTAACGGACCTTTCATTATGCTTTGCCAAATAGGCGCGGTTTTCTGCGCTATATCTTCTAGCGTCCGCGACTCGTCGCGACTGCCTAACAATAACGAAGGGCGTACGGCAGAGGCATGGGGCAACTGAGGCATTCGCATAATCGCGTTTTCTAGCTCACCTTTTACTCGTAAATAAAAGTTACTGCTTTTAGCATCAGCGCCTACCGATGATATCCATACAAAGCTGTCTGCACGTTGAGCACGGGTTAGCTGCGCGGCAACATGAACATACTCGAAATCAACACGGCGAAACGCTTGTTTAGTGCCTGCTTTTTTGAGCGTTGTGCCCAGGCAGCAATAAACATGGTTTACACTAAAGTAGCCTTGATAGTCCTGTAGATTGTCGAAGTCGATAACCACGGGCATTAGACGATTGTGAGGGTCGTTAAACATACTGGAGGCAAGCGGCTTTCTGACTAAGCAGATTACCTCATTGTACCGCCTATCCTGTAACAGCATATTTACAAGCGTTCGTCCCACTAGACCTGTCGCTCCTAGCACCATTGCGGATTTCATATGTCGCACCTTGTATCATAAATTGGTATAACTACAATCAAACCTTCGACAGTCAAATATGCAGATAAAAATGAAAAAAGCCCTTTTAATTGGAGCCGCTATGCTCTCTACTGCTTTAAACGCTGAAACGCTCACAATTGAGCGTATTTTCTCTTCTCCCTCACTAGATGGCAACGCACCCCGTTCGTTAAAAGTATCACCTGACGGTCAACGCGTTACATTTCTTAAAGGTAAACAAACTGACTACGAGCGACTAGATTTATGGGAATACCATATTGAAAGTGGTCAAACCCGTATGCTGTTCGACTCAAACGACCTGCAAAGCGGCGAAGAAGTACTTTCTGATGAAGAAAAAGCGCGACGAGAGCGTATGCGCTTATCTGGCAGCGGTATTGTTAGCTACCAGTGGTCAGACGATGGCAAAGCATTGCTTTTCCCGTTAGGTGGCGACGTGTTTTATCACAAGCTGGGCGAAAAAGGGGCAAAGCAACTTTTAGATACTGACGCTTTTGAGACAGATATCAAACTATCACCAAAAGGTAACTACATCTCCTTTATTCGCGATCAGAACCTTTATGTAAAACATATCGAGTCAGGTAAGGAAACCGCGATTACCAAAGAAGGTGGCGACAACATAAAATTTGGTATGGCAGAATTTGTGGCGCAAGAAGAAATGGGCCGCATGACTGGGTATTGGTGGTCGCCGGATGAGACTAAAATTGCTTTTACCAAGGTTGATGAAAGCCCAGTAGACGTGATCACGCGTTCTGAAATCTATGCTGACGATATCAAACTTATCGAACAGAAATACCCGAAAGCGGGTACCCCAAACGTATTGGTAGAGCTTGCTATACAGAACATCAACACTGGCGATCGCACTTGGGTGGATTTAGGTGAAGATAAAGACATCTATTTTGCTCGCGGTAAATGGATGCCAAACAGCACTACCTTTACCTACCAATGGCAGACACGGGACCAGCAAACACTTGAGCTTCGCGCGTTCGACCTTAACAGTAAAAAAGAAAACGTATTGCTTACAGAAACAAGTAATACGTGGGTAAACCTGCATAACGACCTTTATTTCTTAAAAGACAAGGGCCAGTTTATTTGGGCATCTGAACGCGACGGTTTTAAGCACCTTTACCTTTTCGACAATAACGGCAAGTTGGTTAAGCAGTTAACCAAAGGTGATTGGGTAGTCGACAGTGTTGAAGCCATTGATACCGCGAACAACCGTTTGTATTTCTCAGGACGCAAAGACACCCCACTGGAAAGCCATGTGTACAGCGTGCCTTTAGATGGCGGCGAGATTTCGCGTATCACTGAATTAGGCGCGTATCACAACGCAGCATTTAGCAAAGATGCCTCGATCTTTATCGACCGTTTCTCAACCATCAATTCACCCGCCCAAGTGAGTCTAAATAGTGCCACCGGCGAGCGAATTACTTGGCTTGAAGAAAACAAAGTTAAACAAGGCCACCCTCTGCACGCTTACATGGAGAGCTGGACAGCACCTGAGTTTGGTGACATCACCACAAAGGACGGCGCAACCCTTAAGTATCGAATTTACACGCCTGACAGTGCCAAGCAAAGTCCTAAGCAGAAGCACCCTGTTATTGTTTATCTTTACGGCGGTCCGCACGCACAAGTAGTAACAAACAGCTGGGCGGGTAACCGTGGTTTGCTGTTCCAACACTGGGTTGACCAAGGTTATGTGGTATTTACGTTAGATAACCGCGGCTCTAACTATCGCGGAAAGGGCTTTGAAGATCCTATTTATAAAAAAATGGGATTTATCGAAGTGGACGACCAGGTAGCAGGTGTGGAGTTCTTGCGCACGCTTGACTACGTTGATGCTGAGCGTATTGGTGTTCATGGCCACAGCTATGGCGGCTACATGACCCTAATGACCATGTTCAAAGCGGGCGATTACTTCGCAGCGGGTGTATCAGGTGCGCCGGTAACTGACTGGCGCTTATACGATACCCACTACACTGAACGCTACATGGGCAACCCAAATACGGATGACGATGCTTATACTGCGTCTTCAGTATTCCCATATGCAAAAGACTTAAAAGGCGATCTTTTGATTTACCACGGCATGGCGGATGACAACGTTTTGTTTACTCACTCGACTATGCTCTACAAGCACCTCCAAGACTTGGCAATTCCGTTTGAAACCATGGACTACCCTGGCAAGAAGCACAGTATCCGTGGCAAACAAACGGGCATTCATTTATACAAAACTATTACTAACTTCTTTAACCGTAACTTGAAAGACTAATACGGTTAGGGCCCGGGGGCTGTTGTTCTCTTCTGTAACTCTAGGCTCAACAAGCCCTTGAAAGTAGTAAAAGGCAAAAAGCGATGCTTATGAAGGCATCGCTTTTTTGCTTTTTACACTTGTGAGTGGTTCGACTTTTTTCTCGTACTACTCCAAAGCATTAATCAAATTTTACAAATGCTGAAATTAATTAAACATCTGGGTTGCTAGGTTTTGCTGTACTAACTGAGCAGACGACGCACTTAGTTCAATCTCGATAGGATCGGCCTTACCCGACAACCAAATTTTAAGCTCGGCATCAGTATCAAAATGCCCTGCGGTCTCTACGATGAACTGCGTGATCGATTTGTAAGGGATAGAGTGATAGTTCACTTTGCGCCCAGTGAGGCCTTGCTTATCGATGAGGATCAAGCGCTTGTTGGTAAATACACTTAAATCGCGCACTAATTTAAACGCAGCGGTAACGCTCTCATTAGCAGCGAGTATAGGCATAAGCTCTTCTTGTACGTCTGAAGCGCTCGTCTCGCTAGCATTTCCCATGATGGTATCGAATAAACCCATTACATTTCCTTTTAGGCAGAGGCAAGTTTGGCTCGCCATTGAACTCTATGCGCCAGCGGCTTGGGTTTATCTAAAGCAAAGCCTTGACCGAAATCAACGTTAAGTTCTTTTAAAACTTCAGCGGTCGCGTTGTCGACAACAAACTCGGCTACGGTCTGTTTACCCATGCTGTGCGCAATATTATTTATCGCTGTTACTGTAGCATGATCAATAGGATCGTGAACGATATTTCGCACAAAAGAGCCGTCGATCTTAACGTAATCAACATCAAGGTGTTTGAGGTAGGTGAACGAAGACATACCTGCCCCAAAGTCATCTAAAGCAAAACTGCAGCCTAAATCACGCAGGGTAGAAATAAAGTGCTTCGCGGCGCTTAAGTTAGTCACGGCTGTCGTTTCTGTAATCTCAAAACAAATTTTCTCAGCTGGTATCGAGGTACTTTGCATACGCTTTGTAATATTGTGCAGCGCCATTTCATCACCCAATGTTATACCTGATAAGTTAATAGCGACTTTACCTACGTTATCGATATGACCGGGGTGACTTTCGAGGGTTTTAAGGGTGTTTTCCACCACCCACATATCGACTTTATTCATTAAACCGTGACGTTCTGCCAGCGGAATAAAGAGTCCTGGGCTTATAAGGCCGCTTTCTTTTGCGCTAAGGCGCAGGAGAATCTCGTAGTGCTGTAACTGAAACGTCTTCTGGCCGCCAGAAGCGTTAAGCGGCATGATAGCTTGGCTATACAATTCAAAACCGTCGTTTTGTAATGCATGATGCAAGGCATGTAATACTTGGTTTTCACTGTCCTCAATGGCCATTTGCGAGTCGTTATCACGAAACACAAAATAACGGTTTCTGCCAAGATGTTTGGCCTTGTAACACGCATTGTCAGCAGCTTTGATCAATGCTTCTGCACTTTGTGTATTCTCGTTAATTTCGATAACGCCAATGCTTGCGCCCACAAAGAACAACTTGTCGTCATAGACGAAACGGTAATTTGAAATGGCCAATAATAGTTTGTCTAGGCGCCTTGTCACATCATCCAAACTTTGATGGCGAAATATAATGCAGAACTCGTCTCCCCCTATCCGGGCGAGCAAGTCTTGTCCATTTACGTATTGCCTAAATATGGTGGAGATTTCTTTAAGCAGCTTATCTCCAGCTGGATGACCACAGCTATCGTTGACTAATTTGAAGCGATCCATATCAATAAAGCACATCACACTTTGCCTGTAACAAGCTCGGGACAAATTAATATTCGCCACGTTTCCAAATCCGACTTGGTTTACCCCGTCGTCTTCGTCGCGCTGATTGACCTCTTTGCGCATGTCATCAAGAATCTCTCGCAGCTTTTCGTTAAACGCATAACGATTGAACAGCCCTGTTAGCTGATCGTGGTTGGCTTGAAAGTAAACTTCTTCTTGCAGTGCAAGCTCTTTCGTTACATCACGCGCAATCCCTTCAACGGCAATCAGTAACCCTTCCTCATCAATTATTGGAGTGTCCGAGAATTCAATCGCAATCGGCTCGCCTATTTTGCCTTGATAATGCACGATATATGGCTCAGGTTTTTCACCACGGGCAATAGTTTGACGTATTTCAAAGGTTTCGTCGGGTACTTGGCGAACATATTTGGACTCGTTCGCACAAAAGTCTTCAGCAGTAAACCCCAAGATTTTTTCAATACCGGCGCTCACATACATAAAGCTGTGTTCAACGGTCTTGGCGTAAACAAAATGACGGTGCATACCGTCAACTAACCGACGGTACTTTTCTTCACTACGCTTTAGATCGTGTTGAGCACGAAAACGTTCTGTAACGTCTCTTACGGTTACCGCAATGTTATCGCCAGCTTTTACCACCTGAACTTTTAACCATTGTGGCGCAATCTTGTCGCTATGAACGGCAAGATGGGCTTCATAAGGCACTCCAAGTTCAGCTACGTTTTTGGCATTTTCAAATTCACTGGTTAATTCTAAATAACGTGTTTGCTCGGCTAAGCTCATAGACCGCAAAACATCACATGCCCCGCGAAACAAATAGCGGCTGTATGAATTTGCTTCCACCAGCGAGAAATCATCGCCTGTTGGCTGATAAATAAGCAGCGCATCAAGCGATGCTTCGCTAGCCGTAAGGTAACGCTGCTGACTTACTGATAAATTAAGCGCCCCTTTAAGCTGCTTATGCAACACATAGCTCACGAGAGCAGACATCAACAACCCAATTACGGTGATCAACAAGCCTGCATTATACGGACTTTGTCGAGACTGCATGGATAAGAGGAAACCCCGTTCTAGAAAGGTAAACGGCACAAGCGATACAATGGTGCCGTCATTGATTAACTCACCACTTTGAAAAAGCGTTTGACTGTCGGCTTTAAGCTTAAAATTAAACTGCGGGCCTACTAACTCGCCCAACATCACAGTTAGGATAGTATGTACATCGAATCCAGCCACCAAGAATCCATGCTCAGGTTCTTGAGGGCTTATGGCCCTACCCACAACAATAAAGTGGTGTTGAGCGGCATCGGAATACAATAGCGTACTTTCCAAATCCTCGGATAAACGCGATATATTTAAACCCAGTGCTTCCATTGGTTTGCCAATCAGACTGTTATTTATGCGGGTTTTTATACCGGAAGATGGCGTTGCCACCCACGCTATTTCACCGTTAGCGTCAACAAACACCAGCGATGAAAAACCTCGCTGCATCCCCATTAACGACAAAGCTTGCGCATTAAACCAGTCTACTTGGTTTGGCTCAAAGGTGGGCCAATTTTGCATAAGATTGTGTAGTGCCTGAATGCGTTCGCTTGAAAAGACTTCTAAACTAATTTTTACCTGCTCGGCAACCGATTGAGCTTTAGAAATACGTGCTGCGCGTTCATCGTTTTGAATAAAAACACCAGCAGAAACAAATAAAAAGGTGAGAAAAAGAAACAATACCGTAGGTAAGGCGTAAATACGATGATTGAATTTGCTTAACATGTGCCTGTCTCCGGTAACCAGCGCCTGTATACTAAAGTAGAATTATTAAACAAATATGAATTGTCTTATGCACTTGGTGGTATAGGCTCTGGTGTAATCGAATAGTATCTGGCACTGTAAGGCTTCCGATTTCCTTTTAGTGCGTAAAAGCCCTTGTCGGCGCTAACCCATTAAAAAACCAAAATTTAAAGAGCGTTCCTTAATGAGTATTTCCCCAAATATCGTAGATATAAAACAAGCCTATGAACGTATAAAAGGCGTTGTAAAAACAACGCCAATTGTAGAATCTTCATTACTTAACAAATGGATGGGCAACCGTATTTTGTTTAAAGCAGAATGCTTTCAGACCATTGGGGCATTCAAAATTCGCGGCGCTATGAATTTTTTGGCCCGCTTGCAAGAGGAAGGTCGTTTACCGAAACATGTGGTTGCCAATAGCTCAGGAAATCATGCTCAGGCGGTAGCCTATGCAGCGGCTCATTTTGGTATTAAAGCCACTATATTCGCAAGCGAAACCATTTCGCCAATTAAAGCTGCCGCTACGCAAAGCTATGGCGCTGAATTAAAACTGTTCCCTACTCGTCCAGAAGCAGACGCCGCAGTCGAACAAGCATCAAAAGCGCCAGATACGGTTTGGATACCGCCGTTTAACCACAAAGATATTGTGGCTGGACAAGGCACTGCAACGCTAGAGGCGCTTAACGAAATTGGTGAAGTAGATGCTGTCTTCGCACCATGCGGTGGTGGTGGTCTATTGTCGGGCGCATTGCTGGCAACTCGCGCACTACAGCCAAACGCACTGGTGATTGGCGCTGAACCTGCCGAAGCGAATGATGCGTCTATGTCGCTGCAAGCTGGGGAAATTATCGCTTTAGCGCACACGCCAAATACTTTAGCAGACGGTGCTGCCACGCCTTCTGTTGGCGATTTAACGTTTCCTATACTGCAAGAAATAGACGATTTCTACGAAGTGGACGAGCTGCAAATTGCTTATTGGACGCAATGGCTCCATCATTTATTAAAGCTTCACATTGAGCCAACGTGTGCGATGACCATGGCTGCAGTAGCGGCTTGGGCTGCCAACACCCCACCAGGGCAAACCGCTCTTGTTATATTGAGTGGTGGCAATATCAGCCAGTCGAGTATGGTTAAGATTTGGGAAAGAGACTTTTTGTTACAGCCCCCCGTCCTCGAGTTTGATAGCGAAGACGATTTAAAAGATATCGAAAGTGTTGAGGCATAGCGTTGTGGTAGCGCATAGCTATGGAAACTCGAGCAGTTCGGACAACTCAGTGTAAAAGACTCAAAAACAAACAATAAAACAGAAATAAAAAAGGCAGAAACTCACTATGAATTCTACATTGTCGGCACTGACTTTTAAAAAGCACTCACTTTCAAAATTGCTAACCGCAACGTTTATAAAGGCGGCAACGTTAGGTGCTATGACCATCGCGCTTACGGTAGATGCTGCAACGCTTGTCGAGAACGTAAAGGGCTATACGTTAAACGAAAGTGGCAAACTCATTACGTTTAAAAACCTTGTCATTGATGAAGGCAAAGTGGTTGCACTAGATATCGACAAGGTCAACACGCCTGTCGATAGCACTATTAATGGCAAAGGCAAAGTTATGCTACCCGGACTTATCGACGCCCACGGGCATTTGCTTGGCTTAGGCGCAAACTTGCTAGAAGTCGATTTACGAGAAAGTAGCAGTGCGCAAGACGCGGCCAAGACAGTTGCTGAATACGCCTTTGCAAATGGACAACAAGCATGGATTACCGGGCGCGGTTGGAACCAGGAATTGTGGTCTGACAGGGCCTTTCCAACAGCGGCTGACCTAGATAAAGTAATTTCTGACCGACCTGTTGCATTGGCACGCGTAGACAGCCACGCTACCTGGGTGAACAGTAAAGCGATGGAAATTGCGGGTATAACTAAAGACACACCATCACCTAAAGGGGGGGAAATCATTAAAGACGCAAACGGTAATCCTACTGGTGTTTTCATTGATAATGCATCGCAATTAATAGAAGCGTATTTTCCCAAAGCAAGTAGCGCTATCTACGAACAACAATTACATGCCGCGGGTGAGCACTTACTAGCAAATGGCGTTACATCGATGCACGATGCAGGCATAGACAGAGACGTTTATGATTTCTATTTAAAAGAAGCGGTAGAAGGTGACTTGCCTGTGCGTATTTATGCCATGGTGAGTGCGACTGATCCTGACCTCAGCACCATGCTAGGCAATGGCACTATTCGCGATAAAGACGACTTTTTATATATTCGTTCAGTAAAAGCCTATGGCGATGGCGCACTAGGTAGCCGAGGCGCTGCACTGCTTGAACCTTATTCAGATGCGCCGCATCAACATGGCTTGCTGCTAACGCAACCAGAAGATATGACCCAACTGTTTACTACGGTAATTGGTGCGGGCTTCCAGCTTAACTACCATGCCATTGGTGATAAAGCTAACCATGTTGCACTGAACGAGTTTGAAACCACGTTTAAAAGTATTGGTGGCAGCGAACTGCGCAACCGCATTGAGCATGCACAGGTCATTGCGCCTCATGACCTAGCTCGTTTTGCTTCGCTAAAGGTGTTACCTTCCATGCAGCCAACTCATGCCACCAGCGATAAAAACATGGCGGAAGATCGCCTAGGCAAAGATCGTATGAAAGGCGCTTACGCATGGAAAACGCTACTTAATTCAGGCATTGCGCTGCCTTTAGGCTCTGATTTCCCTGTTGAGCTTGCTAACCCATTTTACGGTCTTCACGCTGCTGTTACACGACAAGACAGAAACAATCAGCCCGTGAAAGGCTGGTATGCACACGAAGCGTTAACCATAGAACAAGCTTTTAAAGGGTTTACGTTTGATGCAGCCTACGCAGGGCACATGGAAGATACCTTGGGCACACTAACGCCAGGAAAATGGGCAGACTTTATCTTGGTCGACCAAGATATTTTTACCATTGATGCCAAAGACATTTGGAAAACCGAAGTACACGCAACTTATGTGGCGGGAGAAGAAGTTTTTTCTAAATGAGTAGCGAAAACAAAAGCCTGTTAACCAAAGGGATTGGCGGCATTGGCGCTGCCCTTTTGGTGTTAAATGGCCTTATTGGAGCGGGCATTTTTGCTCTGCCCGCTAAAATGGCCGCTGAGCTCGGCGCTTTCAGCCCTTACATCTTTTTGATTTTTGGCGCACTCATGTTGGCCATTGTGTGGTGTTTTGGGCAGCTAGCGGCGCTGCACCAAGAAACCGGTGGGCCCGTGGTGTACGCCCAAAAAGGATTTGGCGACGCAGCGGCGTATCAAACTGGCTTTATTTACTACCTGGCTCGCGCAACCGCGATTGCTGCTAACATGCACGTTTTATTGCTATACGCTGGTTATGTTTGGCCTGAACTTAATGAAGGAATAGGAAAGTCATTCGCTATTATCGCGCTTACCACTGCATTAATTGTAGTAAATATTGTTGGCCTTAGGGCCGCCATGCGTTCACTTGATACTATCTCGGTGCTAAAACTGCTGCCCTTTGTGACGCTTATTGCAGTTGGCTACTGGCAGCTCGACTTTTCTAATACGCTAACAAGTTCTTCGGCAGCCGTTGTGCCTGCATTTGACACCATTTCTGCCGGTGCCCTACTTACGCTTTATGCCTTTATTGGTTTTGAAACGGTAGTGGTAACGAGTGGCGAGACCAGCTCGCCTAAAAAGACCATACCTCGTGCATTAATGCTGACGGTTTCAGGTATTGCCATATTTTACTTTTGCGTGCAGTGGCTTTATTGGCACACCGTAGGGCCTGCAAAGCCAGATAGCGCACCGCTTATTGCGCTCGCCAATATGATATTTGGTGAAGCCGGGGCGTTGGTAATGACGCTAACCGCCGTGGTGTCGGTTGCCGGTAACTTATTGGCGAATATGATATCTACGTCTCGACTGACGTTCTCTATGGCGCAGCAATCACTCATTCCAGGTAAACTTGGACAGAAGTTAGGCGAGATTCATGCGTCCTTTGCTACCCCAGCAGTTTCCATATCAATACTGGGATTATTTGCAGGAACTATGGCGCTTAGCGGTAGTTTTGTGTGGCTGGCTATTTCAAGCGTGCTTGCCCGGCTTGTGGTGTATGCCGTGTGTGTAGTGGTGTTGATAAAAGCGCAGGGGGGGTCTTTCAAGACGGCTTCCTCGCAGAGCGCTTCTTCACAAAGCAGCATGCAGCAAGAAACTTCTGAGAAAGACGCTTATTTTAAAGGTTCTGCAGGAGCACTCGCCAGCCCTGTAAACCTGTTTCGACGTCTGATACCCTTTGTCGCACTAGCGGTTTGCGCATGGTCTATTGCGCAGTCGTCAACCAACGCGTGGCTATTTTTACTGGGTGAATTAGTGGTTGGCGCACTGCTTTATTTTTTTATTTCGCTCCAAGCAACAAAGCATTAAAAGGTTAAACCGTGGAAATTCAAGTTATACCCGTTACGCCCTTTGCCCAAAACTGTTCATTAATTTGGGACTCATCCACTAACAAAGGCGCGTTTGTAGACCCTGGCGGCGACATTGAAAAGTTGATTGAAGCTGCATCGAATAAAGGCGTGAGTATAGAAAAAATTATTCTCACTCATGGGCACTTAGATCATGTGGGTGGCACTGTCGCCATCGCAGAACATTACGGTGTCCCTATTGTTGGGCCTCATATTGGCGATAAATTCTGGTTAGATGCACTTATGCAGCAAAGCCAGATGTTTGGCTTTCCACCCGCCCAGCCTTTTGCTCCCAATGAGTGGTTAAACGACAACGACACCATTTCCGTGGGCAACTTAACGCTAGAAGTGCTGCATTGCCCGGGTCATACACCTGGTCATGTGGTGTTGGTAGAACGCTCAAGCAATCGCGTTATTGTGGGGGATGTCATTTTCGCAGGCTCTATTGGCAGAACTGATTTCCCACAAGGTAATCATCAGCAATTAATCGACTCGATTAAACAGAAAATTATGGTGCTGCCGGATGATATGACGATTTACCCGGGTCACGGGCCAACCACAACGGTTGCGACCGAAAAGGCCACGAATCCTTATGTGTCTGGCAGGTTTGGTTAGCCTAATAGCAAATAAAAAGGCAAGGTACGTTTAATTGCTATTAACGCCCTCGCCTTTTAGCTTTTTAACGCCTGCGACATACAAGCTTGTAGCGATATGCAGCAAACCTCACCAACTGATGCTTATTCGTATGCACCGCTAGCATAATGCAATTCATAGCTGTGGCTATAAATTTCAAGGATGTTGCCAAACGGGTCTTCCATGTAAATCATGCGGTAAGGCTTTTCACCCGGATAGTAATAACGCGGCGCCTTCATTCGCTTTTTACCACCAGCAGCGACAATCTTTTCAGCCAAGCCTTCAACATCGGGGTCTTGAACACAGAAATGGAAGATACCGGTTTTCCAATATTCAAAGTTGTTTTCTGGGTTCTCTTGGTTGCTGAACTCGAAAATTTCAACGCCTACACGATCACCTGTTGAAAGGTGAGCAATGCGGAATTTCCCCCAACCTGGACCAAATACATCGGTACACATTTCACCAATCGCCGAGTCATCTTCAACTATCTCGGTTGGCTTCATGATGAGATACCAGCCAAGTACTTCGGTATAAAATTTCACGGCGGCTTCTAAGTCAGGTACAGAAATACCAATGTGAGAAAACGTACGTGGATACGGTGTTTTTACTGCTTCAGTCATCACTTACTCCTATGTAGCGCAAGTTGTCAAAATGGCTTAAGCGGTCGCCTTGTAGGCTGTGTCGGTGCCCAGATCAATGCAAACCCAATTCAAGATCAACGCAGGTCCAATACAGGCTCAAGAACACGTTTGATTTAAAAGTAATTACAAAGCCCCTCACAAGAAGGCAAACTCGAACACCGCTTAAGTGAACATGCATACATAGTAGCTAGACAAATATCAAACATGAAATTATGATATTTTCTAAATTTGATAATTTTAAATTATACATCGATGATTAACCCTATTTGGCTAGACACCTTCATCACTTTAATAGAAACAGGGAACTTTACGCGCACCGCAGAGCAACGGTTTATGACGCAGCCGGGCGTGAGTCAGCACCTTAAGAAACTGGAAGAGGCATGTCAGTGTGAACTAGTCGTCCGCTTAGGCAAAGGGATTCAGCTCACTGAACAGGGCCAGCGAGTGTACCACTATGCCAAGGATCAGCAGGAAAAAGAGCAAGATTTTATTGCCAGTTTAAAGTTTGACGCCCCTTTTGAGGGTAAGTGCGTAGTGGCCTGCTCAGGTGCGATTGCTCAGCGTATTTATTCAGCCTTACTGGCGCTGCAAAAACAGTATCGCGCACTTAGTATTCACGTGGAGGTCGCGCCTCGACGCACAATTTTGTCAGGCATTGCGAACAATACGCTTGAGCTTGGCATTGTGACAAACCAACCAGAGAGTAAAGATATTCATAGCGAGTACTTAGGCGAAGAAGCGTTGGGGCTTATTCTACCGCGTCGCCTACCTGATGCGCTTGCTAAGCAGCTCTCTGGGTTATCTGAAGATGCGCTGGGTTCGGGTTCGGGTTCGGGTTCGGGTTCGGGTTCGGGTTCGGGTTCGGGTTCGGGAGCAAAAGTAGCAAGCATATCTGAAAAAGCAAAGAGTAAACCTGATGGTGCTAGACCATTAAAAGCCGTCATTAACCATTTAGGGCTTATTAATCACCCTGATGCTATGCACTACTTACAGCGCTATTTTAACGACTGTGGAGAAGCTGAGTTAGCTAACGTTAATCCGAATAAGCTGCCACACGCTGGCTACATCAACCAGCTTTCGCAAATTCTGCTACCCGTAAGCGAAGGATTGGGTTACACCGTGCTGCCCACCAGCACGCTAGACTTTGTGTCTTTTGCAGACAAACTTACCGTCTACAAAGCCAAAAATGAAGTAACCGAGCCCCTATACAGTGTTCAAACACCCCACAGCGCCCTACCCGCCCGCTACCAAATAGTGAAACAAGCCATCACCCAAGTATTGGGTTAAAAATGGGGTCAGAGTACATTATTAAGCTAGCCAACCTGAATATTGGGGTCAGAGTACATTATTAGGCTGGTTTAACAACTAAGCGCCGAGCTTTTTGAGAGTGGGGCATTTAAGTTACTCTGACCCCATAGTTCCAACCCCACAATTCGTGATTAGTCGTGAAGCGACGGGTCTGGTGCTACCATTTCGGCTTCTTTTTTGTGTTCAGGTACATCTACTTTACCCGAGGCAATGACTTCGCCCTCCTGCCATAGCTTCCACTCGCCCCGTTCGTAGATATCCCACTGTTCATCGTTGGTTAGCGGTTCGGTAGCAATAATACTCACTACGTCTTTTGGCGTGGTTTCAGCGGCAAAATCAATTTCCACCTCTACATCACTTAAACAAGCGGGGCCAAAAGGTGCTCTACGGGTAATGCTTGCTAACTTTGTACTACAGAAGGTAAATAACCAGTCGCCGTTACTTAGCAAGCAATTAAACACACCTTGCTGAGCATACTCCTTTGCTAGTGAAACTAGCGTTTTGGCTAATTGCTCAGGCATAACGTCTCGGGGGAGGTTTTGCCTAACATTATTCATAATATCGCAGAAAAGCTCTTCGCTATCGGTATCCCCAACTGCTTCGTAAATACCTGTTCGGCGTGAGAAGTTAGGGAGTTGCCCATTGTGCGCAAACACCCAATATCGCCCCCACAGTTCGCGGGTGAAGGGGTGCGTGTTGGCTAAGTTGATGTTGCCTACATTGGCTTGACGAATATGGCAAATCGCATTCTTGCTTTTTATAGGCAGCTTCGAAACAAAGTCGGCTATGGGTGACGTGGCGCAAGGCTCGGGATCGTGAAACATACGAACGCCTTTCCCTTCGTAAAAAGCAACGCCCCAGCCGTCTTTATGCGGCCCTGTTTCGCCTCCGCGGCGAGTCAGCCCGGTAAAACTAAAACATAGGTCAGTGGGAGTGTTCGCACTCATGCCTAAAAGTTCACACACAACATTTATTACCTATAGCAATTATTTCATTAAATACTTCTAGAATACGCATGCACTCGAGCCGAATCAATTCGACATTGGTCCGGTAATAAAGGGAAAGCAGCAGACCTTACAACCCATTCACCTTTTTAAAGCCAATGACCTTCATGCCACTTTATTTTAATTGAATTGCGTAAAAACGTCCGTTTTATGTTTACCACCCCTTTCATTTGCATCAAATAATAATGATAATCAATTACAAATTAACCACTTTTTCATATTTATAATGCGCTACCACTCTTTCTTTAATTACTCCTTCTTCATCATCGTTATGTGTTCGGTGATGTTGCCTTATACTTCGCTCGCTAAGCAGAAGTCGTCTTCAACTCATATCACGAATTCTGGGAAAAACGAGGTAAATCAGACCTTTAAGCATCTATTAAGCAAGCACCAAATAGTGGCAATTGGTGATATTCATGGCTCCGCGGCACCGACAGAGCTCTTAATCAACGCTCTGTCTGATCGTGATATCTTTGAGAGTGTCGATGTTATTGTGACGGAGTTTGGTAATAGCCATTACCAAGCTGAGTTGGATGATTTCCTGCTTAACCCCAATACAAAGGTTTCACTGCAAGAATTAGAGCCTTTGTGGCAGGACAGTATTTATTTTATGGCGTGGCAATATGAGCATTACCGACATTTCGTACAGACACTAAGGCGACTAAATGCATCATCAAACCATAAAGTGTGCATAGCTCTTGCTGAGCCGCAGTTTAAATGGGAAGGATTAAGCAAGGAGCAATGGCACTCTCTCACCAAAACACGTATTGTGAACTATGAAAGAACTGTGAAGCAGGTAGCTGAACAAAACGATAAAGCGATTCTTCTGTTTGGCGCAATGCATACCTTAAAGCAGCCTGTATCGTTAAAGCGGGGTGAAGCACTCAATGAGTTTGTGCCCTTTATTTCTAAGCTTAACGACCTAAATATTGCGACAATATGGACTCACTTTGCCGCATCGACAATACCTGACATTCCTTCTCCTACGCTTGTTTTGCTTAACGAAAAGCGCGAATTAAATTCCCCCTTGTCCAGTGTTTCAGCACGATTTGCAGACGGCACAAATCAAAAGCTTTCAGACGTTGCCGACGCATACTATTACCCGGGGCCGTTAAACCGACATGCGCCAGTGCCTTCACATATTAAACAAAACAGCCAGTGGCACCACGAGATGAATCGACGCGCCGAAATAGTTGACGAACGTGTTTCAACACAAATCGCCAAGCAATTAGCTGAATGGCAAGCCAAAACCGATTAGCAGTGTAAAATAATGGGGTCAGAGTACTTTTTGGGGAAATGTGCTCTGCCCCCCATTAGTTTGCTACTCAGAAATGTACTCTGACCCCATTATTAGGAGGCGCTTTTTGCCTGCATGGTAACGGGCACTCTGTTGGAGAGTAGTAGATAGATCATGCTGGCAATGATTAATCCTACAAACCATGCGTAGGCGTAAAGCGTGTCGAAAACAGCTGGCACGCTTTCTACAAAACCAGCTGCGTGTAGAAAACCAGGGATATTTGGAAAAATACCAATAACAAGCGCTGTCACCCCCGCCATGTTCCAACCGTTGTTCGCACCATATTCGCCAGAGTGTTGAAACAGTGCATCGATATTCAACGTCGATTTTCTTAAGATAAAATAGTCGGCGATTAAAATACCTGCAATAGGGCCAAGCAGCGCAGAATACCCGGTGAGCCAAGTAAATAAATAGCCACCCGCGGTTTCAAGCAGCTTCCAAGGGAAGATAGCCACGCCGATACCCGCCGTTATATAGCCCCCCATTTTGAAGCTTATTTTCGATGGCGCCATATTCGAAAAGCCATAGGCTGGAGCTACCATGTTAGCGGCTAAGTTTGTGGTTAACGTAGCAAGTGCTAAGGCAGCAAGCGCCAACACTACCCCCATGCCTCCCATCCGGCCAGCGAGGGCAACCGGGTCCCAAATGGCCTCGCCATAAATAGTGACCGTTGCCGACGTTACCGCTACACCAATAAAGGCAAATAGCGCCATGGGTAATGGCAAACCAATAGCTTGGCCTAACATTTGGTCTTTCTGAGATTTAGCAAAGCGAGTGAAATCGGGAATGTTCAACGCCATGGTCGCCCAGAAGCCCACCATGGAGGTTAGGCCCGCAAAGAAGGCTGTCCAAAACTGCCCTTCTTTGGCTCCACCTTCAACAAACTGAGACGGCGTTGACAACATTTCGCCAAACCCACCGGCATTAACGTATGCCCATCCAAGAAGCGCTAAGCCCATTAAGATCAAAAATGGTGCAGCAAAAGTTTCAAGCCAACGAATAGATTCGGTGCCGTGTTTTATAAAAACCAAGTGCATCGCCCAGAAAGCGAAGAAGCACAGAGTTTGTGTGATATCGATACCTAAAAATGGTAGTGCCTGCCCCACAAATGCGTCGCCGCTCACGCTATTTAAAATAACGTAAATAGCACTGCCGCCTACCCATGTGTTAATTCCAAACCACCCACATGCAACAAGCCCACGGGCCAGAGCAGGAATCTTCGCGCCTTTGGTGCCAAATGCGCTACGTAACAAAACAGGAAAAGGTAAGCCGTATTTGGCGCCCGCATGGCCTATTAACATCATAGGTACAAGCACGATAATGTTGCCCAACAACACGGTGATAACTGCTTGATACCAGTTCATACCTTCAGATACCAAACCTGCTGACAAAAGATAGGTGGGTACACACACCACCATGGCAACCCACAATGCCGCATAGTCTTTCCATACCCACGTTCTGGTTTGAGGGTTGGTTGGCGCTAAATCTTCATTCCATAAATCGCCATCGTAATGGGAAGGCTTTGTCATGGTTTGATTGTTGGTGTTATCCACGATCTATTTCCTTGTTGAGTTTGTAGTGCTCATAGCGACATTTAATAAACGTTGCTTCTTGATAAAAGTCGCTCTTCGTAAAGTATCTCACTCACGTTTAGCTTATTAAATGCTGCGTCTTTGCCTGTAAAACTAAAAGAAAAGCAAAAACACTGCCGTTTCGCACGCTTTGATAAAGCTATACCTACATACCGTTTTGTACTTTTGGGTATCTCGGTTGGCCACGTGTATTTTTTGGAGCTAGATTTGGCGCTTTATTCAATACGAATAAAGCGCCACTATTCTACTTAAAAATTACGTCTTACCGTTACGCCATACGTCCTAGGTTTTGCATAGGAAATCTGGCTAGTTCCGTAAAAACCTGTTACATCAAAGCCAATCAGTTCATGGTCTGAGTCAAACAGGTTATCTACGTAAGCGGCTAGGCTCCATTTGTCTTGCCCATCAACCCACGTTAAGCGTGCATCTGCCGTAGCATAGCTGTCAATTTCATGAGCGGTAAAATTACGCGCATTGTGAAAAGTTTCCGACTGATAGTTTGCCGACAGTTGAGCTGCCATATTGCCCTCAAAGGCATCCCAGTTGTAGCGAACCATGGCAGAGGCTTGATACTCTGGGGTAAATGGCGGCGTTGTATCAGCAAAGTACCCAGAGGCCACTTCTAGGTCTTCAACCACGGCATCGGTATAAGAGAAGTTAACCATTACATCTAAACTGTCTGTGGGGGTTAAGAACACTTCTAGCTCCACCCCACTAAACGAAGCCTCTTCATTAGTCACCACGCCCGCGTTATTCACCCATGAAAACGACTGATAATCGCTGTAATCATAGTAAAATACATTAGCATTAAATACGCCGCTCCCTTGCATAAAACTGTGCTTTAAGCCAGCTTCATAAGAAGTGAGCTCTTCAGGTTCATAAAAGCTAAAGCCGCCAAATAAAGGCGCATTAAAGCTTCCCGCTTTAACACCTCGGTTGACTCCTGCATAGTACAAACTATTCCCCACGCTGTATTCCAACTGAAGCTTGGCCGACCACAGGTTTTGATCGGTAGAATCAACCAAAGTTTCTAAAGACGTCGCAGTGGTATCAATTTCGATAACGCGGTCGTTAGTATTCTCGTTTTGGTACACATTACCCACAAAGTCTTTGTCTTCATGGGTATAACGTAAGCCTCCAACCAAAACAAGGTCGTCGGTCAAGCTATAGTCTATCTGCCCAAAGACAGAGTAAGATTCGGTTTCAAAAGACACCAAGGTGTTGTTTTCTTCACCGCCTAAGAAAAAGGTGGTGGGTGAACCCGCCAAGCCTTGGCTATAGTCCGTATCGATGGAAAGATAATAAAGCCCCCCAACCCATTTCAAGTCAGCAGTTTCACCAGAAAAGCGAAACTCTTGGCTAAACTGCTCTATGGTGCTGTTAGATTGGAAAATAAGTTCAGGTGACGCGGTTTGATCGGAGTCGAGGCCAACGGTACGTTTAAACTCTTTGTAATCAGACATGGCGAAGAAATCGAAGCTTTCAAATGCATAGTCTAACGTTGCCGCGAGGCCTTTTGATTTAATCTTGTTTTGATCGTCAAAGGCAAAGTCTTTGTTTACCTTATTACCCGCTCCATCAGGGTCGAAGTTACCGTTGAAGTCGCCGCCTTGCACAGGACGGAAAGGATCTCCATTGAAATTACCGTCTACGCACACGCCCGCTTGGATAGTGTCACAGCCAAGCGGGTCGTCAGCAGCGTAAATAACGTCAATCACATTGCCGTCGGCATCTTTTACTTCTGTGGTATTGACCACCTGATACGGGCCTTCGCTTTTGGTGGTATCAGACCAGTTACCGCTTAGTAGCAGCGCGCCTTCCTCACCAATATCAAACAGCAGCTGAGCACGAAACGCTTTAGTATCATCGTTGTATCCATCTTCACCGCCTCCCACAGATCCTAAACGGGTATCGGGTGCGGCACCGTCTTCATAAATATTCTCTAGGATCTCACCTTGCTGGTTGGTGAACCCAGAAAAACGACCATAAATGCCGTCTGCTAGTTCGCCTGATATCGCCCCTTCAAAGCGGTATTGCTCGAAACGTGCGGCAGTAAATTCCGCGTAGCCTTCTGTATCACCAGTGGGCTTGGCGGTGATTGTATTAACCAGTCCGCCTGTGGCATTTCTTCCGAATAATGTTCCCTGTGGGCCTTTAAGAATTTCGATGCGAGCTAAATCGAATAAGCCAAAGGTTTGTGCTTGAGTACTAGCTAAATAGCCTCCATCCACGTATACGGCAACAGGGGCTTCCGCCAAGTCAGCGTAATCGTTTTGCACCACGCCTCGAATATTGAAAATAGCACGCTGACCACCGATATCACCGGCCAACGATACGCCAGGGGTAAACGCGATAAGCTCAGTACTGCTTTCAAGGCCAAGGGCTTCTAGTTGTTCACCAGAAAACGCGGTAATGGCGATCCCCACATCGCTAATATTCTCGTTGCGCTTTTGCGCGGTAACTTCAATACTTTCCCAAACATTCTCTGCAGCAAAGGCCGCTGGCGCACTTAACGCCATTCCAACGGTTAACGCCAGCAGACGCTTGTGTGTGTTTAACGTATGCATGTTTTACTCTCGTTTATAGTTCTTTTTTAACAAGCCTTGCGGCGGTGTTGTCCCGATATTTTTATAAGAGTAACGGTCGACGTGAACTGCATATCGATTGCCACTGGGGTGCAAACCTAAGGCAGAACTGGAGAGGAACTGCCAAAGGCTTGCGGTTTTACATTGTTATTATTGGTGGCTCACGGCTGAGCCTAACTCTCTATTCTTTTACCTGCTGCAAATATCTATTTGCCATAAAGGCTGCTTAGCTATTTCACGAGGAAAAGTTCTTATGGGCAGTTAAGACCAATACACCAAGGTATTAACTTGGAAACGAAAAGCTGACTCCTTCTCGAACGCCACTTGAAGGCCAACGTTGGGTAATGGTTTTGCGCTTAGTATAAAAACGCACGCCGTCAGGTCCGTATGCGTGAAGGTCGCCAAAGAGTGACCGCTTCCAACCACCAAAGCTGTGATAAGAAACAGGTACAGGCAAGGGAACATTAATGCCTACCATGCCCACCTGAATATTGTCGGAGAAATAACGGGCAGCCTCGCCATCACGGGTGAAAATACACGTACCATTGCCGTATTCATGGCTGTCAATGAGCTGCATGGCTTGTTCCATGCTTTTAACGCGCATAACTTGTAGTACAGGGCCAAAAATTTCAGCTGTGTAGCTGGCCATTTCAGGCGTAACCTTGTCGATAAGCGTTGCACCTAAGAAGAACCCCGTCTCGTAGCCTTCTACGCTAGGGTTTCTGCCATCAACGACCACATCAGCCCCTTGCTCAGCCGCACTGGTTATGTAGCCTTCTACTTTCTCTTTGTGCTGAAGTGTAATCAGTGGGCCGAAATCGTTAGTCGCATCGTCAAATGCTCCTACTTTTAAGCTTTTCATGGCTGATTGCATTTTATCTACAATTTCATCTGCCACTTTGTCGCCTACGGCAACCACGACAGATAACGCCATGCAGCGCTCGCCTGACGAGCCAAAAGCAGCACCTAAAAGCTGATTCACTGCGTTATCGATGTCGGCATCGGGCATCACAATAGCGTGGTTCTTAGCGCCACCTAATGCTTGGCAGCGCTTGCCATTAGCATTGGCTTTTGAGTAGATGTATTCGGCGATGGGCGTTGAACCCACAAAACTCACTGCTTTAATGCGCTCGTCATCGAGAATTTTATCAACCGCTTCTCTGTCGCCGTTAATGACGTTAAAAACACCGTCGGGTAGCCCTGCTTCTTTAAGTAGCTTAGCTAGAAAAATGGCGCAGCTTGGATCTCGCTCAGAGGGTTTTAAAACAAAGGTGTTACCACACACAATGGCGAGCGGAAACATCCAAAGGGGCACCATGGCCGGAAAGTTAAATGGTGTAATTCCCGCCACCACACCAAGAGGCTGAAACTCGCACCAAGAGTCTATGCTTGGCCCAACGTTTTTACTGTGCTCGCCCTTTAACAACTGAGGTGCGCCGCAGGCAAACTCAACATTTTCGATACCGCGCTGTAATTCGCCTGCCGCGTCGTGGCTAATCTTGCCGTGCTCCGCACCAATTAACGCAATAATTTCATCGGCATGTTCTTCAAGTAAGCTTTTAAATTTGAACATAACGCGAGCGCGCTTACTCACTGGCGTATTACGCCACTCAGCAAACGCATTTTGCGCGCTAACGATAGCGTCGTTTACCGTCGCTTTTGACGCCAGTAAAACCAGTTTTTCTGCCTCGCCCGTCGCCGGGTTATAAACATCTTGCAAGCGCCCCTTTGGAGTACAGGTTTCACCGTTAATAAAATGGCCTACTACTTTCATTATTTGTCTAATCCTTTAATTATGCGTCTTTGCAAGCGCTGTGATAGCCGCGCTGATAATATAAAAGCGCGTCGGCTTCTGGGTCTTGCTTAATATCTACCACCTGGCAAAAAATAACGTCGTGAGTGGCCACACTTTTAACGTCTGTAATAATGCAATCGAAGCTCACTGCAGCATCGACTAGCCTTGGGCAACCGGTCGTCGATTCCACCCAGTCACCAATTTCAAAGCGTTCGTTCATGGGTGCTTTGCCACCAAACGTGTTTGAAATTAACTGATGCTGTGAGGTAAGGGTGTTGATAACTAAATGCGTGCTGTTTTTAAATACCTGATGTACAGATGCCCCGCGATTTAAACAAACCAATAAGGTTGCAGGGTTATCACTTACGCTACATACGGCGGTCGCCGTAAAGCCTGCACGCCCGTCTGGGCCAGTGGTTGTAACGACATTTACCGCCGCCGCTAAACTCGACATACCTTCTCGATAAGCTTCAGGAGTTACCGGGGGTAGCACTTCTGTTTCTGCGTTTTTTATTGCTGTAATAGTCATACAAATATCCTTCAAGTTGGCGTTACACGATTTGGCAGGCTTGCTCGAAACTTAAGCGAGGTAAGCGTTTATGTACTTTCTCTTTATCGCCGTAGCCAATGTTCAGTAAGAAATTCACCTTCCACGTGCTATCTGAAAAGAAAGTCTCGTTGAGTAATGTGGGGTTGAAACCAGACATGGCGCCAGCGTCAAGACCTAGGGCGCGAACGGCGCTTATTAAGTAAGCCCCCTGCATAGAGCTATTGCGCATGGCAGTCTCATAGGCCGCTTCTGGGCTTGAAGTAAACCAGCTTTTCGCATCTGCATAAGGGAATAACGTAGGAAGCTCTTCGTAAAACTCTTCGTCGTAGGCCACGATAACCGTACAGGGTGCGGTCATGGTTTGCTCAACATTACCGGTTGAAAGGCAAGGTTTGAGCTTTTCTCTCCCTTCATCTGAGGTAATAAAAACAAATCTCGCCGGGCTGCAATTTGCAGATGTCGAGCCTACTTTCACTAAATCGTATAGCTGTTTCAAAACTGCTTCTGAAATAGGTTTGTCGTGCCATTTGGTGTGGGTATGCGCATCGGTAAAAAGTTGAGATAGTCCAGCTTCATCAAGTGGGCTAGTTACTTTCAACTCAGTGTTTTGTGTTTCAGTCATTGTAAATTCATTCCAGTTTTATCAAATCTTTTAAGCACTGCGCTATGTTCTCTATTTTTGCGCTTAGCCCATCTTTAGGTGCTTTAGCGTTGACGCTATACTTGTAGCTTGCTCACAAAGCTCTCTCAGCTAAGAAATACCCATAGCCTGATGCTATGTCATGTTCACGTTAGGCCACTTGCCTTAAATAGCTGCGCAGCAGTTCATTAAACGCAATTGGGTTTGTAATGCTTGATGCATGCCCGCCGTATTGCATGACCGACAATTCTGCATTGGGCATAGCTTCAGCCAACATCTGTGAACGCTGCCACGGCACCAAGGTGTCGTCTTTGTTGGCAAGCGCTAACGTTGGTGTGGTGATAGCGTGCAAACTCTCATCAATATTGAACGTACTGAGGGCACCAATGCGGGCAAGCAGATTTTCTTCGTTAGGGAAATGGTTGAGTGCATGGGCCTCTTCCTCTTTCAAGTGGTCAGTATTTGCGGCTATCCAATCAGGCGGAAACAGCAGCAGCGCCTGAAGTTGCAGATACGTGTCTTTTCTGCCTGCGGCCAATAATGCTTTGCGTATGCTAAAGCAGCGTAATGTGTGCGGATTTGCACTGCTCCACGCATTTACCAGTACTAAACTTTGTAAGAGCTCAGGTTTAGACAAAGCAAGCTGAAGCCCTACCAAACCGCCCAACGCGTGACCAACAAAGTGGCACGCTTGCACTTCGAGTTGTTTAAGTAGTTCGGCGAGCTCATCCGCCATATGTGAAATACGGTAATTCTCTGGCAAATCACCCACGCTTTTATTCGTGCCATAGTGATCGTAAGTAATCACTCTGTAGTCTTGGATAAAGTCAGCCAGTTGAGGCTGCCAAAATTTTGCTGCCCCTCCCAGTCCTGAACTAAACACAATCGTAGGTGCGTCAGGCGACGTAAGACCGTGAATCTCGTAATGTATTTTGTTGCGCACTTCACGGTTCATATCCACGTAGCTTGACTTCGTATCAGAATGCATAAAGCTCACCTATATAAAACCAGTGGGCGCAGTTCGCGGGTAGTCCAAACATAACCGTCTACCCAATATGCGCTACAGACGCAATTTCAATTAAGGCTTCTGGCTTTACCAGCCCCACCTTAATACAGTAACGCGCCGGCTTTTCACCTGGAAAGTACTCGGCGTATACCTTGTTTACCGCGGCGTAGTCGTCCCAATCGGTAATGAAAATTGAGTTAAAGGTGACGTCATCCATAGTGCCACCCGCTTCTTCAATAACACTTTTAATGGTTTCTAAAACGTGGCGAGTTTGTGCTTCGGCGTCGCCAACGTGGACTACGTCATTGTTTTCGTCAAACGGTAAGGTACCTGACACATACAAAATATTGTCAGCCATAGAGCCTGGAACAAAAGGGGCTATTGGCGTAGATGTACCTGCTGGTATAATGGCTTTCTTTGGCATGTTCTTATCCTTTTCATTGCGCTATGAATGCTTTGTTGGCTAGCGCCTATAAATGGTTTATTTCAAATCGTGCAAACTGATTTATCGCGTTGTTGTATGTGTAGCTAATTGAAGCTAAGAAGGAAACGCCTAACTCGCTCTTTCAAACACTTCACAGAACTGCGCGGTGGTAGACACCCACCCGAAGAACGTCTGAATGTTGAAAAGTGACGCCTCGTGAATATCCGGCGGACCAGCTTGATATGCAGCATCGGCCAACACCACACCAAAATATTCCAAGTGAAAGCCATCGCGCAGCGTAGATTCCACACACACATTGGTTGCAATGCCTGTAAACACTAAGTTGCGAATGCCGCGAGCGCGCAGCATGCTGTCTAAATTAGTATTGTAAAAACCGCTGTAACGGGTTTTAGGAATAACGATGTCGCCATCTTGAGGCTTTAGCGCATCTACAAGCGCGTAATCCCAAGTACCCTTGGCGAGCAAACTGCCCTTAAGCTCTGGTTGTTTGCGCATGGTTTTAAGGGCATTAGACTTATACCAGTTCGGCGAACCTGGGCCGCCGGCCTCTTTGTAGTCAGCATCCCATCCATTTTGTAAGAACACCACAGGCATGCCTGCAGCCCGCGCGGTTTCAAGCACTTTAATGGTATTTTCAATGACTGGCGCCGTGGTGGACACGTCGAAACCCGCTTTATCTAAGTAGCCGTTTTTACTGGCATAAGCGTTTTGCAAATCCACCACAATAACGGCGGTTTCCGCAGGGTTTAGCGTCAAGGGTTCAGGCTTAGCAGGCAGCACGGGCTGCTCTGTCTGGCGCGCTTGAAAGCACCCCGACACTTCAAAGACTTCACCGGCTGACATTAGGCGGCTCCCGATGTGCTAAGCAAGTGCTGACGGGATTTCATTAACGGCTGAATTTTAGTGCCGAAATCGTCCATGCCTTTGAGAAAATCATCAAAGGTTAGCAATACACCTTTGCACCCCGGAACCGTTGCGATTTCATCTAGCATAGAGGCCACCGACTCGTAAGAGCCCACCAGCGTCCCCATATTCAGGTTTACTGCTGAGGTTGGGTTGGTCATATCGCGGATATTGGTGTCTTTACCCGATGTCTTATCAGCGGCCCCTTGTGTTGCCATCCAATCTAACGCTGACTGATCTTTACCGTCTTTGTAGCTCTCCCATTTAGCCATGGCGGCTTCATCCGTCTCATCGGCAATAACCATGATAAGTACCGCTGAACCTACGCTGCGACCGTGTTTTTCAGCAGCCTCGGTCAAGCGCGCTGCGGTTGGTGCAAAAGCGGTAGGTGTATTTACGCCTTTACCAAAACAGAAGTTATAGTCAGCGTGGCGGGCCGAGAAATCCATGCCCGCGGCACTTTGTCCTGCGCAGATAAGTGGAATTTTGCGTTGGGGTTTAGGCAGCATGCGGCAGTCCTCCATTTGGAAATGCTCACCTTTAAAATCGCTTTTTCCGGTTTCCCATAACTCTTTGACTACCTGAATGTATTCATCCAAGTATTCATAGCGGTTACCGAAGAATTCATCGCCCGGCCACATGCCCATTTGCGAATACTCAGGGCGCTGCCACCCGGTAACAAGGTTGACCCCAAAACGGCCGTTGGAAATAGAATCGATAGTAGTCGCCATGCGCGCCATAATGGCGGGCGGCAAGACTAGTGTGGCAGCCGTGGCATATAGCTGAATTTTTGAGGTAACGGCAGCAAGACCAGCCATTAACGTAAACGACTCTAAGTTGTAGTCCCAAAATTCGGTTTCACCGCCAAAACCGCGCAGTTTGATCATAGAGAGCGCAAAATCCATATCGTACTTTTCAGCCTTCATTACAATCTCTTTGTTGAGATCGAAGGAAGGTTTGAACTGAGGCGAATTTTTCGAAATTAGCCAGCCATTGTTACCAATCGGAATAAATACACCTATATCCATGTTGTACCCTCTGCTTGTATGCGTTTTAAGCGGTTTGCCCCGCTTTTTTTAAGGTTGCCGAATTCAAAAGATTGAAGCGGCGGTATACATAGTGAGCAGCATAAAGCAGGCCAATTTATTAAATTCATAAAATTCAATTATTTAAAAAATTTAGCAATCCAAATTGGACCTAATGGTTTAATTTGGAACACCAAGTCCAGTGCAATTGAACTTAATTGGTGCATATTTGTGCAAATGGGTTTATAGCGACGAAAACTACACGTAAACTAAGTACCTGATCACGGAAAATCCGGTAAAGAAGAGACGAGTAGTGAGTAAACCTGAAGGTCACATAATTACGAAATCAGCGAGAGCATTTAGCCCGACCACGCAAAAGCGAAGAGAAAAAGCGTTATTAGAAAAGCGCACCCGTATTATGGATGCCGCTCTTTCCTTGTTCTCAAAGAACGGCGTGAGCGGTACAACAGTAGAACAAGTATCGGAATTAGCGAATGTCTCTAAAAGTAATTTACTTTATTACTTTAAAAGTAAAGAGGGTTTGTACTTATCGGTTATCACCCACCTTTTAGATGTATGGTTAACGCCCCTTCAGAGCTTTTCAGCAGAACAAGCCCCTATAGATACCCTGAGCGACTACATTAAAGTAAAACTTGAAATGTCGAGAGACAACCCTGCCGAATCTAAGCTTTTTTGTATGGAAGTGGTGCAGGGTGCCCCTCTTTTAATAAAGGAATTAGAAACGCCGCTTAAAACATTGCTGGATGCGAAAAGCGCCGTTATTAAAGAATGGATAAAAGCGGGTAAGTTAAAACCTGTCGACCCCATACATCTGATATTCAGCATTTGGGCCATTACGCAGCACTACGCCGATTTCAGTGTGCAAATTAAAGCTGTCACCGGCAAAGATTTAAGCGATCCCGACTTCTTCGATAGCACGCTAAGTAACATTCAGCACATTATTTTAGATGGGCTAAAGCCTTAAAGAGGAATGGGGTCAGAGTAATGACTCTGACCCCATTGTTTGTGGTAAGCTTATACGTAGAGTAAATGCAAACCAGCGGCACATTATGGACCAACAACCCAACAATCCCCTACACGGCTTAACGCTTGAAAAAATTGTGACACAACTTCACGAGCGCTACGGCTGGGACGGATTGTATTACCGCATAAAAGTGAATTGCTTTAACAACGACCCTTCAATTAAGTCGTCTCTTAAGTTTCTTAGAAAGACCCAGTGGGCACGAGACAAAGTAGAGCAGCTCTATGTTCAAACGTTTGATAATTAGAATAGTGTAGCGTTTTACACTGACCCCATTCTTTGTAGCTTGGGGTCAGAGTCGTTACTCTGACCCCACTGATGTTGTTATCTAAGCGTCGTTGTAGAGTGTAGTTATCCACTTCTCTTCATTGATGAAATTCCAGCTCCAGTCGGCCCACTTTTCATCTAAGCCCGCCGCCTTCACTTCATCAAGGGTTTTACCGTCTTGCTTAAGTGCCTTAACGTAGTCAAAAGTTTCAGAGATCATAGCTAAAAACGCGGTGTATTCCTGCTTATTACTTATGTCGCCGTGACCAGGAATAATGACGGTATCATCATTAATTTTGGCTAACAGTTGTTTAACTGAATCCATATAACCTTCTACGTTTCCGCCTGCTCCTTGGTCAATATAGGGAAAGCGTCCGTTAAAGAACAGGTCGCCAGTGTGCATGACGTTGGGTTGCTCAAACCACACTACGCTATCGCCATCAGTGTGACCTACGGCTAAATGCATGACATGAAGGGTTTCGCCATTAAAGTAAATTTTAATACCATCTTCATAGGTAATGGTTGGCAGCGCTTCCGGTTTTATCTTTTCATCATTAGCAAGGCGTACACGCACATTCTCATGGGCAAGAATGGTCGCGCCTTTGTGACTATGGAAAAATGCATTAGAGCCTGTGTGATCGCCGTGATAATGCGTGTTTATCACGTATTTCGGCTTGTCACTGCCTAACTCACCAAGCTGTGCCGCTATTTTTTCCGCGAGGGGAGCAAATTGATCGTCGATGATCAGTACGCCGTCTTCGCCTGCCGAAACGCCGATGTTTCCACCAGCCCCCGTTAGCATGTGCACAGAGCCTTTTATCGCGGTCGCCTTAACTTCGACATCGGCAAATCTATCTTGTGCGCTAGCAGTGTTTAACGTTGAATATGCCAGCGGGCTCAAAGCGATGAACGCAGCCATAATGTGGGCGCTAAAACGAGGTGCAGTTTTCATTATTATTTCCTTGTAAGAAGCCTGTTTAAATAAGACCTCTTACACTATGACCTAATTTCACAATTAGATCATTTTTTCGTCATTAGGGATATCACCCACATAAGCAAAACGAGGGAGTGTTTCACCCTCTTTTTCCACTGACTCGACGAACATATCAAGAGGGCGCACCCATAACGCCTTTTCACCGTAACACGGGCGGTATACGACTAGCTTGCTTTCATCTTCTGAATGGGTGGCTATTTCGTAGACATCGTACAAATTACCTTTGTAGTGCTTGTATCGACCAGGGGTTTTAAGGTTTGTATCTTTCATGATGCCTCAGAGTTGACTATTGTTAACCTTCGTGTGCCCATTATACTTTGTGTCGACCGTGTAATGTAGACTTCGTATGTTAGCGACTTACTTTAGCTCTTTAGAATGCCTCGCTAATTTCAGAGCATACTTCAAAGGCAGTAGCCCGCCACCTACAAACACAATTATCCTCAAAGCCTCATTTTCAACAAATAATTGAGGGTTGAAGAAACAAGCAATCACTACAACGCTTGCTATAATAGTAAAGGTAATATCGCCCCAAAAAGAAATTTTTCTAATCTGCATTTTCCGTCCCTGTTTCTCGCTGTAACCTTTGCACCCTAAAAACCATATTAGAACACTAAAATCTAAAAGTTGTCTAATCACAACATTCGAGAATACATAATGCGCATACGACGCACTACTTACATTATAAAAAATGCTGGCGATTAGTAGCCTTCAAAAGGTAAAACCAGCTGTTGTGTAGATTGATCGGCGGCGAGCCCTATGTGCACACCTACAAGACGAATGCCACGCCCTGTTGCTCGCTCGAAAGCTTCCTGCATTAGTGTCCGAAAATACGCTTCATCAAGCGTGGCGCTGCGATGCTCGACGGTAGTCAGCTGAAAATCATTAAACTTAAGCTTTACGCCCTGCGTGCGAATACGCACTGGTTTACCCGTTCGCTTCTTGTGATTTTCCATTCGCTCTTGAAGCTTTTCAAATAAATGTGGCAAGAAGTTAATGCACTGCTCAAAGGTGTGGATGTCTTCGCTCAACGTACGCTCTACGCCGATGGACTTGCGTTCACGAGATACCGATAGTTCACGCTCATCGATGCCATGAGCCCGTTCCCACAGTACACTACCAAATTTGCCCAGCTCTTTTTGAATACGCTCAAAAGGATACTGGCGAACATCGTTACATGTATTTAGCCCCATGCGCTGAAGCTTTTGCATGGTAACTTTGCCTACACCCGGTATTTTCTTTAGCGGCATATCTCGCACAAACGCATCGAGCTTGTCAGGAGTGATAACACAAATACCGTCAGGCTTGTTTTCATCGCTTGCTACTTTTGCCACAAACTTACAAGGCGCCACCCCTGCTGAGGCGGTCAGGCCGAGTTCATTTTTAATACGCTCGCGTATTTCTTCGGCAATTAAGGTCGCGCTGCCGCCACAAAACTCACTGTTGGTCACATCTAGGTAGGCTTCATCTAATGATAAAGGCTCGATAAGGTCGGTATAATCTGCAAAAATCTTTCGTATTTTTTGGGACTCGCCGGCGTACACATCCATGCGTCCTTTCACTAGCGTAAGATTTGGACATAGCTTTAAGGCATAGGCTGTTGCCATCGCTGAGCGCACACCAAATTTACGGGCGGGATAGTTACAGGTAGAAATCACGCCACGACGGTCGGCACTGCCGCCAATGGCAATGGGAATATCGCGCAAGGCTGGGTTGTCGCGCATTTCAACTGCGGCGTAAAAACAATCCATGTCGACGTGGATAATTTTTCGCATTACCTGCCTTTGTTCTTAACGTGCTCACACGAAACTGTACAAAAAGACAGTATATTATCAATAGCGTTTAATTACACTATCTTGTTTGGGATTATTAACAAGATTGCTTCCTTGTTCCCTTTCTCTACATAGTGCAAATTTTAACAGAAGCATCTTTCGGCAGGTCACTTTCCCTCAGAACGTTACTGCTACTAAAGTTGTCGACAGAGAGCGGTTCCACCGACAGAGGTGTGTCACCGCTCAATCATGAAAACGCACTAGAGAAATGTGAAAACTAACCTGAGCTGTGTTGCTTAATCAACCCGACCTAACCAATACATTGCCCGTGCCGTCGCCATCATCACTTCAAGACTTCCTTCAGCAGATTTTCTCGCGTGTAGAGAGTGACTGCGAGCCGAACCAATCAACGATGGGCTTTTCCAGATCGGGATGCCTTCGACCGTCATTTCACTCAGTTGTGAAGTACCGTAATTTGCCCAGTAATCTTCATCATTCGCGGAAGTTACAAGAAGTGTCTGCTCAGTAGCCGTCACTGGATTTGCAACCATATCCACAATAGCCATATTTATCGTAGCGTCTGATATTTTGGTCAAACTAGTGTCAGTAACCTCAAACATAATTAGGGATTGATTCTGATTGTTGTAACAGGCTAGCTCTGCGGCAGCGTCATTATCAGCATTTACAAAGGTAAGACGTGCGCAAGCAATATCAGTGCTTGCCAAAATTGAAAACCCTGATGTTGTTGGCTTAAGCAATTGAGTGATGTCATTACCTTGAGAAAGCGCCACATACACATTGCCATTCATCGCGACAATATCAAAATCATGAAAGTATTCAGGCATAGTGTACGTAGCCAACATAACTTGATTGTTCACGTCGACCGCTTTTAACGTTCGACCATCAACATACACTGCATCATCGAAACCGTCGTTATTAAAGTCGAATGATTTAATAACTGAGACATCGTTCGAATAACTCCCTGTAATCTCATATTGAATAGAGAAATCATTCAACTGCATTGCAGCGAATGCGCCATCATAGGTTTGCGCACTAGGTAGAAATAAATCACCGGCACCGTCATTGTTGTAATCAGTAGTTACCGCAATACGCGAGCCATCCCAGTTAGAAGAAATCTCTTCACTCGTGATGTAATTTCCCGTGTTCTCCATTAGTAAAACTTTAGAGCCGTCATAGCCGCTCGCCGTGCTCGGTACGAAGAAAACGGCGCGTTCGTCACCAGGATATAAATCTGCCCACCCAGCCGCATTAAAGCTATCTAGCTGATGGGTAGTTGCTGCAGTTTTTATTGTTGCAGAAGTGGCTGTGACATCTGCCGTTACAAGTAAATCTTCACCAGAAGAAGTAGTGCCAGTGCCCCATAACAGTTCGTTAAGGCCATCATTGTCGGCATCGCCAAGGGTCAGTGAGGTCGAACCATGATCAACCATATCAGCGCTAAATAATGAAGTGAGCGTGTTATTAGACAGCTTCATGGCGCGGACATTGCCCCATTGGCAGTCCCCTACAAGCAATACGGGATCACTATCGTCAGTCAGTTTTCCTGCGCTAATGTCGCAAGTATTAAAATTCTCAATACTCGTAATCTGAGATTTATTTTGTGCAGAGTACACATAGATATAAGACCAACTATCCGCACCAACAATCTCATCAATACCGTCGCCATTTATATCAGCAACGGCAATGTGATGACTACCAAACCCTGAACCCAAGAACCACTGGTTTTCACCAGATCCAAGGTCATAGACCAAACCAGAGTTTGTAACCAGTTCTAACTGAGTGTCGGAATCTACATTACCCAGAGCAATTTCATAGGTATCTTCAGCGGTAAACGTAAATAAAGGTATTTCGGGCGAACCAAGATCTACCACCACAATATCACTGGCTTCACCATAGTCACGTGACGAATGTAGATAAGCCAATTCGTCGTCACCATCATTATCTATGTCACCAAGAACGGCGCTATGTATGAAATTGTCAGTCGTAATAAGCGTTGTTGCTGTATCGTTGATATTGGTAAGCACAGATACGCTATGCTCAGATATCACTAGAATATCGGGGTAATCATCGTTATCAAAATCTGTGCTGAGAACTTGCTTTAACTTTTCACCTTGCTTGATTATATAAGGATACATCCAGCTTTGGTTATAGCTGCCGTTTTGATAAGACAGCAAGAACACGCGGTTTTGTGAATCGGTGGAGAGCACTTCATTGTCGCCGTCGTGGTCGAAATCACCCACTACCATTGAATTGTTCATTTTAGGCACTTCAATACCCGAGCGAGCTAACTCATGAACCTCATTACTCGTCACTGAAACATGAGTTTTGACTACTTCAGCCCCCTCTTCGCCAGTTGAAAAGCCAAATGCGTAAAGCTGGGTTTTAAACAACTGATTGCTCGGTGCTTGCCAAGAAATCAATCCTTCTTCACTTATGGTTGCACCTGAAGGCGCTGACACTAATGTTGGTACTCCTTGATTGTCGCCAAGATCAGGGTCAGACACAATTGATCTGAATTCGATATATTCTCCTGGAGACACTGACTCAGGTAAATTCTCGAACGCCACTTGTGCTGGGGCATCTGACAAAACAATAGGAGTTCGACCTGATTCTACAATGTTAACACCATCAGAAACGACCATTGTCACTTCTACCACATCGTTAAATACAGCACGGTAGGCTGGAAGAGTATTTCCTGTAACGTCTTCTACCTGTATACCGTTGATATACCAGCGATAACTAACAGATAAGTCTCCCTCAGCGGTATCGCTATCATAATAATAGCTTGGGCTAACGGTTATAGGAGTCGTCGTATCTACTGATTCCCAGAAATCAAGTGGATACACGATTGGTGGGACGGACATGTCAGCAATAGCCACAAGCTGTCTGTCTGCGAGGTTGCCACCAATTAAATCATAGAGATCGATTAAAAATGCACCTATGTCGTAGTTACCGTCATTATCAGTGTCTTCTAAATAGCTAATTAAACCTTGATCGAACAGTAACATCGCGGTTTTGTCACCCGCCACAACGACTTCACCGATATTCATGTATGGCGAAAAATCGTCTGGACTCTCAACTTCAATAGCAAGTTTCCCTTTAGCGCCAATATAAAAGTCTAATTCAGCATGGTTCACCGTTTCGCTAGGATACGAAGAGATATCGAAATCGCCTTCCAATTTATATTGCTCTGAGCCTATAGTAAATGTCACATACTGGCTGTTTTTTTCTTCGTAATTTCCGTGAGATTCATTGAAGCCTCCGTCAATTGAAACGACACCAGACAACGTGTACGGTTTATCTTCGTAAGTCCAAGTAAGGCTATCGAAATACATACTGAATTTCACAGCGCTATCTGATGCGCTTTCAATGGAGATGGCCGTTGATCCGGAAATGGCTACCCCATTGCTTTGCAACCAACAATCTTGGTAATTCATGGCAATGATGCCTGTCGAAGTTTCTGATATCTTGCCATCGTAAGCAACACTACCGCCGTAATCGCAGGCGTATGTCTTCTTAATCGTACCGTCGCTCACGTCATCAGAGAAGTCGTGTTCTGCCATTTCTGGCAACGTTATGACGGAATCACTAAATAATAAATTGAAGGCTTCTTGGACCAGCTCCAGATCTACTTCTGCATCGGTTGTTTCGCCTTCATATTGGGCGTTTGCAATAGTCTTGGCAGCAGTGTGGAGTCGCGACGGGTTGTAGTCTTTCGCGTTCTTGATGATTGATGATGGTGAAACCGAAGAGGAATCTCCGTTTACCGGCCCCGCAGAGTTCGAACCTCCGCCTCCACAAGCCGCTAAGGTTAATGCGACTATACCGATAGTCCCGAGGCGTACACTGCGCGTCATAGCTCTTCCTTGATGTTTTATTGTTTGTAATTTATGAAGCTTAAATTTAGCCCAAATACGAATGTAGAGCAACGAAATTGGGTTGAGAGAAATAAAGTTCTCGAATTTAAAAGGCTGTCGCAAGCGCGTTCGCGTAGATAACAATCCCTTTGCTCGTTGACCCGCTAAACTAACCTAACTTTACATCGAATTGGCCATCAAAATTCTTAGGAATATGTTCACCTAACAGATAAAAAAAGCGCTGTCGATTTACTCAAACAGCGCTTTTAAAGTTTAAGCCTACAGTAGATTCAAAATCACAAAATTTGATTTTGCTTCCACTCGTTTAACTTTTTCTGGCGGGCCTCTTCTTTTTCCATACGTGACTTCTTACGGTCACACGGTTCTGGACAGTCACAGGCTTTTTCAATACCTAGTGCACCTAAGCCTCCACAGCTACCAGAGATTGATTTTTTCTGAAAAAGGTAACCTACGGCCATCGCCAGTACCATGGTTAGAAAGAAACCAAAAGCAAGAATGAATGTAGACATTGCTACCCCCTAATTATGTACTGTGACCAGTTTATCAAATTCTGGCGACGCATACTCTTCAAATCCGTCTTCTGTGCGACGAATGAGGAATACAGCAAGTTGTTCTTGCACTGCAACCGCTATCGCTTGTTCCCACCCCATTACGTTAAATGCTGTAGCTAAGCCATCTGACGTCATTGAAGAAGGGTGAATTACCGTAACCGAAACCAGGTTATGTGAGATAGGTTTGCCCGTTGTCGGGTCGATTAGGTGCGAATAACGCACACCATCTTCTTCGTAATAGTTGCGATAATCTCCTGATGTAGCAATTGCATTAGTACCAATAGACACCACTTTTTGCACGGCACGTTCAGTGGTAACCGGCTTTTCAATGGCAATCAGCCATTCACTGCCGTCGCCACGTTCACCTTTCACGCGCATTTCACCACCTATTTCTACAAGGTAGTTTTCAATGTTGTGCTTTTCAAGGATCTCTGCCACTTCATCAACGCCAAAACCTTTAGCAATAGTCGACAAGTCGACATAAAGCATTGGATGGCTTTTCTTTAAACCTGTAGGCGTGGTTGACAGCTTCTTATAACCCACGTAGTCGCGAATATCATCGATGTCTGCCTGACTGGGTACTTTTTCAGGCCGCTTAGTTGGGCCAAACCCCCATAGATTAACCAGTGGACCAACGGTAACATCAAGCACACCGCCACTAAGGTTTGCCAAGCGTAACGCCTCGTTTACCACGGTAAGCGTATCAGGCGACACGGCAAAATTATCGGTATAGCGATATTGGTTAAACCTTGAAAGCTCTGACGTTGGATCGTAGGTAGACATCATTTTGTTTACCTCAACAAGGCGGGCGTCTATTTCAGCTTGTAAGCCTTCTACCGGCGCTTCTGCTACAAGATATTTTATATTGTAGGTTGTGCCCATTGTTTGCCCTTGAAGGTGCACTACAGGCGTTTTTTCGTCGCTACAGCTTGCGAGAAGTAGAATACCTACCGCAACAAAGGCGAGGAAAATTCGAATAGCAAATCGAATCACGATGTTGTCCTTAGCTAATATGCACATTACTCAATCGCTATTATGTGCATTATGCGTGTTGCTTCAACGAAAAAGGGGCTTACGCCCCTTTTAATATGCTTGAGTTTTTAAGCGGGTAGCTTAGCCACCGAAGTCATCTAGCATGATGTTTTCGTCCTCAACACCTAGATCTTTAAGCATGTTGATTACGGCCGCGTTCATCATAGGTGGTCCACACATGTAGAACTCACAGTCTTCTGGTGCAGGGTGATCTTTCAAGTAGTTCTCTAGAAGTACTTGGTGAATGAACCCTGTGTAACCTTCCCAGTTGTCCTCTGGCTGAGGGTCAGAAAGTGCTACGTGCCACTCAAAATTATCATTTTCTGCTGCTAGCTCATCGAAGTCTTCCGTATAGAACATTTCACGAAGTGAACGTGCACCGTACCAGAAGCTCATCTTACGCTTAGACTTTAAGCGACGAAGCTGATCGAAGATGTGTGAACGCATTGGAGCCATACCAGCACCACCACCTACGAATACCATTTCGTTTTCAGTTTCTTTCGCGAAGAATTCACCGAATGGACCAGAGATAGTCGCTTTGTCACCTTCTTTCAGGCTCCAAATGTACGATGACATTTTACCCGCAGGTAGGCTTAGGTTATTAGGTGGCGGCGTAGCGATACGCACGTTCAACATAATAATGCCTTCTTCTTCTGGGTAGTTCGCCATGGAGTAAGCACGAATGGTCTCTTCGTCTACTTTAGACTCGATGTCAAAGAAGCCAAAACGCTCCCAGTCACCGCGGTATTCTTCAGGAATATCGAACTCTTTGTACTTAACGTGGTGAGCTGGCGCTTCAATCTGAATGTAACCACCTGCACGGAAAGGTACGCTTTCACCGTTAGGAATTTTAAGCTTAAGTTCTTTGATGAAGGTGGCTTTGTTATCGTTAGAGATAACTTCACAATCCCACTTCTTAACACCAAATACCGATTCTTCTAATTCGATTTCCATGTCTTGCTTAATAGCAACCTGACATGAAAGACGGCAGCCTTCGCGCGCTTCACCTTTAGTGATGTGGTCTAGTTCAGTAGGAAGGATTTCACCACCACCTGAGTGTACATCTACACGGCACTGACCACAGGAGCCACCGCCACCACAAGCAGACGATACGAAGTAACCTGCGTCAGCTAGTGCACCAAGAAGTTTACCACCCGGTGCAGTTTTGATTGCCTTGTCTGGGTCGCCGTTGATGGTGATAGTAACATCACCACTTGGCACCAACTTAGACTTGGCAAACATGATAATAAATACCAACGCTAGAACGATGGCAATAAACATGCCTACGCCTAGATATATTTCTACATTATTCATTTATATGCTCCCGAGCTCTATTAAAGCTGAATACCAGTAAATGACTGGAAGCCAAGTGCCATTAGACCAGCGATCATGAATACAGAACCAAGACCACGAACACCATCAGGCATATCAGCATACTTCAGCTTTTCACGTACTGCCGCTAGCAATACAATTGCTAGTGCCCAGCCCATACCACTACCAACGCCGTAAACAATGCTTTCAGTGAAGTTGTATTCACGCTGAACCGCGAACGCCACACCACCGAAGATTGCACAGTTAACGGTAATTAGCGGAAGGAAGATACCTAGTGCGTTGTAAAGCGCAGGGAAGAACTTGTCTAAGCTCATCTCTAGAATCTGTACCAACGCCGCGATAACACCGATAAACGTTAGGAAGTTAAGGAAGCTTAGGTCAGCTTCTGGGAAACCTGCCCATGCTAGTGCGCCTGGAGCAAGAATGTTTACATAAATAACTTGGTTAACGGGTACAGAGATACCTAGTACCACGATAACTGCAACACCAAGACCCATAGCAGTTTTAACTTTCTTAGATACCGCTAGGAATGTACACATACCTAAGAAAAGAGATAACGCCATGTTCTCAACGAAAATTGAGCGAACAAATAACGACAAATAATGTTCCATGACTTACTCCTTAGGCTCTACTTGCTCTGGACGGATAGTACGGATAAACCAAATCATACCGCCGATTAAGAAGAATGAGCTGAATGGTAGGATTAACAAACCGTTACCCTGATACCAGCCACCGTTTTGAACCAGTGGAAGGATTTCGAAACCTAAAATAGTACCGAAACCAAATAGCTCTTTAATTGTACCGATAACAATTAGAATGAAAGAGTAACCCAAGCCGTTACCAATACCGTCAAGGAAGCTCATCAGAGGTGGGCTCTTCATGGCGTAAGCTTCAGCACGACCCATTACGATACAGTTAGTAATAATAAGACCTACGAATACCGACAGCTGCTTCGATATTTCATACGAATAGGCTTTCAGAATTTGGTCAACAACGATTACCAACGACGCAATAATAGTCATCTGAATAATAATTCGAACGCTAGATGGTATCTGGTTACGAATGAGTGAAATAAACAAGTTTGAGAACGCTACAACGCTTGTAAGCGCTAGCGACATTACCAATGCTGTTTCCAGCTTAGTAGTAATTGCCAGTGCTGAACAGATACCCAATACCTGTAGGGCGATCGGGTTGTTGTCCAGGATTGGCCCAAAGAGGGCCTTTTTCATTTCTTTAGTATCTGCCATGAGACTTCCCTTATGAACGCCATGCTTGGTTCTTCAGGAATTGGCCGAAGCCTTGCTCGCCTACCCAGTAACGAATAGTGTTTTCAACACCGTTGCTGGTTAGGGTTGCACCTGAAAGCGCATCGATAGTGTGAGGATTGCTAGGGTTAGCATTTTTCACTACGCGAATAGCCACTTCGCCATTCTCGTAAAGCTCTTTGCCGTCCCATTTGTCCTGCCAAGCAGGGTTTTGCACTTCACCACCTAATCCTGGCGTTTCTTTTTGCTGATAGTAAATAAGCTCGCGAACCGTTTGGCCGTCTGCGTCTACCGCTAAGAAACCGTACATAAGATCCCAAAGGCCGCTGCCGTGTACAGGAAGGATGATACGAGATACATCACCTGCGTCGTCGCGAACTAAGTAAACACTTGCCACGTTAGGGCGGCGTTGGAAACCAACATTGCTGTTAGTTACCTTAGTGCTGTACTCAGTTTCTTTGGCTGCTTTATACATATCGTAATCTGGCTTAGGCGCTTCTACGAAAGTGCCTTCGTCAAGATTTACATAACGCTGTTCTACTCGCTCGCTATACGTGCTTTCAATTGCGCTATTGCTCATGCCCATTTCATAAAGGCCTGCAGCATTAAGAATGTTGCTCTTTTTATCTAGAGCTGCGTTTGTTTGTTGTAGAGAGCGAAGGCCAACAGCCGCGCCAGAAACAACAATTGAACAAACTAAACATACGGCTACTACTACACCGATAGTTTTGCCTAAAGATTCTTTCTTAGCCGACACGTGCTACCCTCCGCTTAATATTGCTTTGTGCGACGAAATAGTCGAACAGTGGCGCCCACAAGTTAGCAAAAAGAATTGCTAGCATTACACCTTCCGGGAAAGCTGGGTTTAGGACGCGGATTAGTACCGTCATGAAGCCGATGAAGATACCGTAAGCCCACTTACCTTGGTTTGTGAACGACGCAGAAACTGGGTCTGTCGCCATAAAGAACATACCAAAAGCAAGGCCACCGACAACAAAGTGCCAATGTGCAGGCATTGCGAACATAGGGTTAGTATCGCTGCCAATAAGGTTTAGCAAAGTTGCGAAGAACGCTACACCAATCGCTACACCTGCAACAATGCGCCAGCTAGCTATACGCATGTACATAATAAACAAACCACCAAGCATGATAGCAAGCGTAGATACTTCACCCGCAGAGCCCGCGATGGTACCGATAAAGCTATCCATCCACTGAGTCATATCAGCGTAATCTAGGTTACCCCAAGCTGCTTGGCTAAGAGACGTTGCACCAGAATAACCATCTGCCGCTACCCATACTTGGTCGCCTGAGATTTGTGCAGGATACGCAAAATAAAGGAATGCACGACCAGACAGTGCTGGGTTAAGGAAGTTACGGCCTGTACCACCGAATACTTCTTTAGCGATAACAATACCAAAAGTAATGCCTAGCGCTACTTGCCAAAGCGGAATAGTAGCTGGAAGTGTTAGTGCAAATAATACTGACGTTACGAAGAAGCCTTCGTTAATTTCATGCTTACGCACTGAAGCAAACAATACTTCCCAGAATGCACCTACTACGAATGTTACCGCATAAATAGGTAGCCAAAAACATGCACCGTAGAAGAACAGACCAAGTATACCTGCGTTTGTCAGATCACCACCCAAGGCAGTGAACAGGCCTGCTTGCCACATGTCAGGCAGGGTTCCTGCGCCAGTAGCGATAGCTTCTTGCGCCTGGAAACCTATATTGTACATACCGAAGAACATAGCTGGGAATGTTGCCATCCATACCATGATCATGATGCGCTTAAGGTCAATGCTGTCACGCACGTGCGTGTTAGCTTTGTTTACTTTACCTGGGGTGTAGAAAATGGTCGCCGCAGCTTCGTAAAGCGCATACCACTTTTCATGTTTACCACCTGGTTCGAAGTTTGGTTCGATTTTTTCTAAATACGCTTTTAAACCCATGACTTAACCCTCTTTCTCTATCGTGGTCAAACAGTCGCGTAAGATAGGAGCGTAGTTGTATTTGCCAGGGCATACATAAGTACACAATGCCAAATCTTCTTCGTCCAACTCTAAGCAACCCAACGTCTGAGCACCGTCAGTATCACCAGAAATCAGGTCCCTAAGCAGAAGCGTAGGAATGATATCTAGGGGCATAACGCGTTCGTAATTACCAATTGGAACCATAGAACGTTCTGAACCATTGGTAGTTGTTGTCATATCAAATTTCTTGCTACCACTTAGGTGACCTAAGTAAGCGCGTGTCACTGAGTGTTGGTTTGAACCAGGTAGGATCCAACCGAACAATTTCTTCTCGTGACCTTCTTTTAATAGTGAAACTTGGGTGTGGAAACGACCTAAGAAACCGTGTACGCCCATTGCAGTGGTACCGTTAAGCACAGAACCAGAAACAACACGTACTTCACCGTCTACTTGTTCGTTAGCAGTCAGCTCGGTCAAGTCTGCGCCTATTACAGTGCGCACTAGGCGAGGGTTGGTTGCTGCAGGACCTGCAAGTGAAATAACACGACGGTTATCTAGTTCACCCGTAGTTAGCAATGCGCCAATAGCCATTACGTCTTGGTAGTTGATGTGCCAAACCGTTTTGTTCATGCCAGCAGAATCAAGGAAGTGGATGTGAGTACCCGGTAGGCCCGCAGGGTGAGGACCGCCAAATTCTTCAACATCAACTGCCGCATCGCCAGTAGCAACAGAAGCACCTGCCGCTTTACAAACGTAAGTCTTGCCGCCGCTCAATTGCGTTAACGCTTTAAGACCATTTACGAAATTGTCTTGGCGCTCAGCAATAATCACAGCAGGATCGGCTGCTAGTGGATTGGTATCCATCGCTGTAACGAAAATTGAACTTGGAACAGAGTCTAGCTTAGGAGATTTGCTAAATGGACGCGTACGGAACGCTGTCCACATGCCAGACTCTACAAGGATTGACTGAAGCTGCTCGCGTGAAGCGTTCGCGATCTGGTCAGCTGCAATTTTATCAAATGTTACAGCATCGCTGCCGTTCACTTTGATAACTACAGACTGAAGAACACGTTTTGCACCACGGTTAACCTCTACCACTTCACCCGCCGCTGGGGCAGTGAATTTAACGCCAGGGTTCTTTTTGTCTTCAAAAAGTACCTGACCTTTCTTCACTACATCGCCAACTTGGACGTGCATGGTAGGGCGCATACCCACATATTCTTCTCCCAGAATGGCAACGCGCGTTGCAGCAGATGCATCAGCAATCTCCTGCTTTGGCGCTCCCTCAATTGGGAGGTCGAGACCTTTCTTGATTTTTATCATATGTAATCGCACTACTCTAATAGAAATACCCTTTTGCATGACCGCAGAAAACCTGCCTGTCAGCATGCAAAAGCGCACTATTAACAGGTGTAGAACACCTTTTCGTTTTTGATTGATGGAACTTGCTGCAATTGCTACGGTCAGCCTGTTATGAAGCCGTAACGCACAATTCCTTTGCGGACGCTTAACTCGCCCTTTCTTTATAGACCACCAGCAGAAATTTACACTTATTTTTGTTGTTGTGTAGCTGCATTCGCTGCTGTTGTTTTGGTAGAGACAGAAAAGACCCCTACTTAATTTCGGGATTTTAGCATTAACCCATACGTTTGTGCCACGCTATTTCAAGATAAAGGCAAATTTTTCTACAATTTAATGTAAACCTTTGGTCTTATTCATTTACATTTTGCGAATCCATACCCGATATCGGTTTATTATTAGGTACAAAAAAGCCGTCAAATCAGACGGCTTTTGCACATATTAGCATTAGGTTAATTAATAGTAAGTTTAGGTTTTACCACTTAACCAATGGGTCAACTTCACTGTCGTAATCAACGCTGTCAATATCAAAACCAAACAGCTTTAAGAACTCATGGTGGTAACCTTTGTAGTCACTTAAGTCATGAAAATTCTCTTGTGTCACTTGATCCCATAGCGCTTTAATTTTCGCTTGGGTAGCGTCGTTGGTTTCTTTGCCGTCCATGCGATAGCGATTTGCTTCATCTAACGTTGGAGTATTGCCAAACAGACACTGTGTGAACAAGCCAAGAATTTGTTCAATACAGCCTTCATGCGTCCCTTCTTCTTTCATCACTTTGTAAATAAGCGAAATATAAAGCGGCATAACGGGGATCGCAGAGCTTGCTTGAGTCACTAGTGCTTTTAACGAACTCACGTTGGCCTGTACTAATAGGCTACTGTTTTTACCAATGATAGCTGCAGCAGCGCGATCTAGGTCTTCTTTCGCTTTACCAATCGTCGCTTGACCGTAAATAGGCCATGTTAGCTCTTTACCGATATAAGTATATGCGGTGGTTTTACAGCCCTCTGCAAGCACATCGGCCTCGCGTAAAAAGTCCATCCAACGCTCCCAATCTTCGCCGCCCATCACTTTGATGGTGTTAAGGATTTCTTCGTCGTTGGCTGGCTCTAGCGATACCTCATGTACTTTGTCTTTATCAGTATCGTAGGTTTTTGTTGTGTACGCCTGCCCTACTGGCTTAAGCGTAGATTTATACGTCACGCCTGTTTCAGGGTCAGTTCTACGCGGGGATGCAAGGCTATAAATGACCAAATCAACCTTGCCCATTTCAGCTTTGATTTTTTCGATGGCTTCGTTTTTGATTTCATCAGAAAAGGCGTCGCCATTAATAGTATCTGCATACAAGCCTTTTGCTTTGGCTTTTTCATGGAATGCTGCAGTGTTGTACCAACCAGCAGTCCCTGTTTTACGTTCTGTTGGCGCTTTTTCAAAGCAAACACCTAATGTTTTTGCGCCATAACCAAACGCAGAGGTAATGCGTGACGCTAAGCCATAGCCTGTTGAGCTACCAATAACCAGTACATTTTTAGGGCCTTCGCCTAAGTCACCTTTTGCTTCTACATAAGCAATTTGTTCATCAACCGCTTTAGCACAGCCTACCGGGTGCGCGTTTGTACAAATGAAGCCTCTCACTTTAGGCTTGATAACCATAATAATTTTCCTTATTTGAGCGTGGGGCTATTGTAATGCCGAAGCCACTGATAACAACTCGGAGCAGATGGAAGCCTAGCATATCGCAAACGCAAGGCGACACCAATGAAACAACATGCCAAATTTAGGTTTGCTTTATATTTACGAGATAAAGAGAGAAGAAAGGGAAAAACATCAGACCATAACGCTAAATTTAACGCAGTGGGGGCTAATTTTTAAAACGCTATGAACTATGAATAAGACATGGACACAGGTGCACAGCGCTGCACACCTGTGAACAAAACATTAACCTAGAACGTCAAGAAGCTCTACGTCAAAGATAAGCGTGCTGTATGGAGCGATTGCTGCACCCGCACCTTGCTCACCGTAAGCAAGATCATGTGGCACGTATAAACGGTACTTAGCACCTACTTTCATAAGTTGAAGTGCTTCAGTCCAACCTTTAATCACACCGCCTACTGGGAATTCAGCTGGCTGGCCGCGCTCGTAAGAGCTGTCAAACGTAGTGCCGTTGATAAGTGTACCGTGGTAGTGAACACGTACAGTGCTAGATGCAACTGGTGTTTCACCGTCACCCTCAGCGATAACTTCATACTGAAGACCAGATTCAGTTACGGTTACTTCGTCACGTTTTGCGTTTTCTTCAAGGTACTTTGTGCCTTCTTCAATAACCGCTTTGCTCGCCTCTTCTTTAGCCGCTTGCATACGCTTGTGAATTTCGCCGAACGCGTCACGTAGTGTGTCGTTATCAACCTGAGGCGCTTGACCTGCGAAGGCGTCTTTTAGGCCAGCTACAACAGCATCAATTGCTAGTCCATCAAATGGATTTGATTGTAATTGTTGACCCATTTGAAAACCAATGCCGTAACTTGCTTGGGTTTCTACTGTATTGAATGTATCAGTCACAAGAACTCCTGAAATTAAATTACAAATGCAGTACAAATATCAAACAAAACGCTTAGCGCGAGAATGTTTCTGCATTTTCCGGTGCAAGAGTGTATCACACCACAAAATATCTTGCTTTGAGCAATGTTAACTGGGGTGCAAAAGTATCAAAATGTTGTAAATTATAACCGAAAGTGGTTAGACAAGTCGCTACGGACACAGTATGGTTAAGGCCATATATTTAGGAGGATAGCATGCAAACACACTATGATGCTGAACTGAAAGATACCGTTCGATACCTGGGTAAAACCTTGGGTGAAACAATCAAAAATCAATTGGGTCAGGAGTGGCTAGACCGTATTGAAAAGATTCGTAAAGGCGGCCGAGCTTCCTATCAGGGAGACGCTACATGTAGCGAAGAACTGAAAGAAACTTTCAAAACAATGTCTGACAGCGATTTGCTTACTGTTGGCCGTGCTTTCGCACAATTCTTGAATTTGGGCAACATTGCTGAGCAAGAATACAATGCAGCAATGAATGTAGATGCGTCTATCGATGCACTATTCAAACACCTAGATAAAGCCGAACTAACTGCCGAAAAAGTACAGGATGCAGTTGCAAAGCTAAACATCGATCTTGTACTGACTGCGCACCCCACTGAGGTTACGCGACGCACACTTATTCATAAACATAAAGAATTAGCTGATTGCTTACAAGCGGTTCATCAATCGTCGCTCAGTGACGTAGAGCGCAAAAAAATTGAAACCCGTATTGCAGATCTAATTGCGCAGGCTTGGCACACCGAAGAAATTCGTTCCGTGCGTCCAACGCCAGTTGACGAAGCACGCTGGGGCTTCTCTGTTATCGAAAATTCATTGTGGGAAGCCGTGCCTGACTTCATGCGCGAGCTTGATGGCCGTTTAAATGAAGATTATAAGGTTTCACTGCCGCTAGATGCGTCACCTGTTCAATTTAGCTCCTGGATGGGCGGCGATAGAGACGGCAACCCATTTGTAACGTCAAAAGTGACTGAGCAAGTACTATTGCTTGCTAGAAAACGTGCAGCCAAGCTTTTCGCGATAGATCTTGATCGCTTGCAAGTTGAGCTGTCGATGTATGACTGTAACGACGCGTTGCGCGAAAAAGTGGGCGACGCCAACGAGCCATACCGCGCCCTTCTACGTCCGCTGGTTGACAAGTTCATTGCCACCCGCGATGGCATTAGCGACTACCTAGCAGGTAAAAATCCAGAGACTTCAAGCTGGATAGAAAACGACGATGAGCTAATCGAGCCGCTAATGCTTTGCTACCAGTCACTGTTAGATTGCGGTATGCAGGTTGTAGCAAACGGTCTGTTACTAGACACCATTCGCCGTGCACGTGTTTTCGGCATACACCTCCTACGCCTAGATGTACGCCAGGACTCTGAGCGTCACGCCGACGTATTTAGCGAGCTAACTCGTTATCTTGGCCTTGGCGACTACGCACAGTGGAGCGAAGCCGACAAGCAAGCGTTCCTGTTACGTGAGCTTGGTTCTAAACGCCCACTATTTCCAGCCCAATGGGATGCGTCTGACGACGTAAAAGAAGTGCTTGATACCTGTAAGGTGATTGCAAAACACAGCAAACATGGCTTTGGAATTTACATTATTTCTATGGCAAGCGAGCCATCAGACGTCATGGCGGTACAACTGCTTCTTCAAGAAAGTGGTGTAGATTGGCCAATGCCAGTAGCGCCATTGTTCGAAACGCTAGACGATTTGAACAACTCACCTGACGTAATGCGCAAACTTCTATCAATCGACTGGTATCGCGGTTACGTGAAAGGCCGTCAGTTCGTTATGATTGGTTATTCTGATTCAGCAAAAGACGCTGGTGCACTTGCAGCAGGCTGGGCACAGTACCAGTCGCAAGAAGCGCTTGTAGCCATTGCTGATGAATTTGACGTAAGCCTGACCCTATTCCACGGTCGTGGTGGTACGATTGGTCGTGGTGGCTTGCCTGCACATGCAGCTATCTACTCTCAGCCTCCTGGCTCATTAGACGGTGGCTTCCGCGTTACCGAGCAGGGCGAGACTATTCGCTATAAATTCGGTATGCCTAAGCTGGCTAAACGCAGCCTAGGTATTTACGCCAGCGCCATAATTGAAGCAATGTTGTTCCCGCCTCCGGCACCAAAAGAAGAATGGCGCGAGCTTATTACCGCAATGGCCGCACAAGGTCGCGATAACTACCGCGCAACGGTAAGACATGATGAAGAGTTCGTACCTTACTTCCGTGTAGCAACGCCAGAGCAAGAGTTGGGTAAACTACCTCTAGGCAGCCGCCCCGCGAAGCGTAAGCCTCAGGGCGGAATTGAAAGCCTACGTGCTATCCCATGGATCTTCGCTTGGGCTCAAACCCGTTTAGTACTGCCAAGCTGGCTAGGTGTTATGCGCGCTATTGATAGCGTCAAGACTCCGGAAAATGAAAAAGTGGTTAACGAGATGTTCAGCGAATGGCCGTTCTATCGTTCGCGTCTTTCAATGCTAGACATGGTGTTCCACAAAGCCGACCCACGTATTAGCGAAGCCTATGACGAGCGCTTGGTACCTAAAGAGCTTAAACACTTTGGTGAGGCGCTGCGCAGCGAGCTTAAAGAAAGCATCTCGTCACTCTTGGCTATCACAGGTGATGACGACATCATGAAGAACGACCCGCAGGGTAAAGAGTCGATGGAGATCCGCGCAGGATACCTTCAGCCCCTTCATTACTTGCAAATTGAGCTTCTCGATCGCATCCGTAAAGCTGGTGACGATGCACAAAACACCAGTCTAGAGCGCGCCATGATGGTAACCATCGCGGGTATCGCTATCGGTATGCGTAACACGGGCTAATGCCCAGTTAAGCGCTTGACGTTTTAATTAGAAGCCTGCCTATTGAGCAGGCTTTTTTTTGCAATGCATTAAATGCCAAAGCGCGAGCTTTATAATATTTTAACTGCGCAGCTTCTTTCTCAAGTTATGACTTATTTGAAAGGACATGAATGAGGAATAGGAGTTAAGAAATTTGATAAGCTGGCTCAACCGTACCAAGGTTACCATGGCGAAGCCTACATGGACTCAACAAAAAAGCTGGATACGTAAGGTCGTAACAGACTTACTTTTTCCCAATTAATGAGTTTGTCAAAGATTGTTGGGTGACGTATTGAATTGGGGGAAGTTTGATAAGCAGGCTCTCCACCGCAGGGATGCGGTGGCGAAGCCTACATGGACGTATTCACGGCGGATCTGCGTTCAAAGTTCCGCCAATGATGTTATCCGATTAGCCGTTTACGAAGTCAACGCCTAGCTTGATGTCGCCGCGCAGGCCTTCGAGCATATCGTTTTTCGCTTTTTCTTCGAACGCGCTAAGCTCGCCGTATGGCAAGATTTCTTCAACACCGTTTGCGCCAAGGCGTACTGGGTGTGCAAAGAATGCTGCGTCGTCGCTGTCGTCAGTTTGTACATACGTGTACTCAACTACGTTCTCACCTTGCATTGCTGCAACAAGAGACAAACAGAAGCGTGCTGCTGCTTGACCCATTGAAAGAGTTGCAGAGCCGCCGCCCGCTTTCGCTTCAACCACTTCAGTACCCGCGTTTTGAATACGAGTAGTTAGGCTAGCAACTTCTTCGTCTGTAAACTCAACACCTTCAACTTGTGAAAGAAGAGGAAGGATAGTTGTACCAGAGTGACCACCGATTACCGGTACGTGCACAGAAGATACGTCTACACCTTTAAGCTCAGCAACAAAAGTCTCTGCGCGGATAACGTCTAGTGTCGTTACACCGAAAAGCTTGTTCTTGTCGTAAACGCCTTTGGCTTTTAGCGTTTCAGCTGCAATAGCAACAGTAGTGTTAACTGGGTTAGTGATGATACCAACACACGCGTTCGGGCAGTTATCAGCTACACCTTCAATTAGGTTTTTAACAATGCCGGCGTTGATGTTGAACAGATCAGAACGATCCATACCTGGCTTACGAGGCATACCCGCTGGAATGAGAACTACGTCTGCTCCAGTTAGTGCATCAGCAAGGTCATCTTTACCGTGACCGGTTACTTTTACCGCAGTGGGGATGTGGCTCAAATCAACGGCAACACCAGGAACAACTGGCGCTACGTCGTAAAGCGCTAAATCTGAACCTGCTGGTAATTGTGTTTTCAACAACAAAGACAGCGCCTGACCAATACCACCGGCAGCACCTAACACGGCTACTTTCATACCATTTCTCCTATGGGATTACTTCACGTATTTAAACGGAACGTCACACTAATGCAACGCGGGGGAAAACTCAATCACCGGATCGTCTTATTAACGTTATTTATGGCGATTTTATGTCGATATTCATTATCATGAATGATTATGCAAAGAAATTGCGCAAAGTCCACCTGTACGGCACAATATGCGCATACTAAATATAATTCCTAACGATAACCCTCAAAAAAAGAAAAGAGCGCTAATGGCAAACGCAAAACAAGAGCTACTCATCAAAGCTTTTAAAGAAATTCTTAAAGCAGAAAGTTACGGTTCACAGGGCGAGATTGTTGATGCTTTAAAAGCACAAGGTTTTGACAACATCAGTCAATCAAAAATTTCTAGAATGTTAAGCAAGTTCGGCGCAGTTAGAACGCGTAACGCTCGCGGTGATATGGTTTATTGTCTTCCCCCTGAGTTGGGTATGCCAACGGCCAAAAGCCCGTTGAAACAGCTTGTACTGGATATTGTGCACAACAACGTTATGGTGATCATCAGAACAAGTCCAGGAGCCGCACAGCTCATTGCGCGTTTGCTCGACTCACTAAGTAAGAAGGACGGAGTTTTAGGTACCATCGCGGGTGATGACACTATTTTTATTGCTCCGGCAGATGTATCTAAAATTGAAGAATTAAGACAGCGTGTCGAAGACCTGTTTGAAAACGTCTAACCAAAGCGATGTTGTTTATTGACACGATTAAACGCTCTATTGCTCGAAGAGCGCTTCGAGCGAAATCTTAGTTACTAGAGACAAAGAAACCGCATGAGTAATGCGGTTTCAATATTTATAGGGTTTTAGCGTCGATCAAGACAGAAGCTTGATAAGGGCATCAGCCGCAGGCCGTGACGATGGAGGATTTTGTCCAGTAACCAATAGCCCGTCTGTACAAACCTTTACGGCAAAATCATCTACACTTTCGTAATTACCGCCTTTCTTCACCAACTCATCTTCAACAAGATAAGGCACAACATCAGTCAGCTCCATTGCAGCTTCTTCGCTGTTCGAGAAGCCGGTAACCGACTTGCCTTCCACCAAATATTTACCATCAGCTGTTTTGACATCTTTCAGTACAATTGGTGCATGACACACCGCGCCAACAGGCTTATTTGCAGCTATAGTGTCTTCAATTAGCTTGATAGAGTGAGCGTTATCTGAGAGATCCCATAAAGGTCCGTGTCCGCCGGGATAGAAGACCGCGTCAAACTCCTCCGCACGCACGTCTTCAAGGGGAATAGTTGACGCCATCGCACTTCGTGCTATCTCATCGTTGGTGTAACGTATAGCGTCATCTGTCATCGCATCATCAGCAAGACTATTGGGATCAATAGGCACCTGCCCGCCCATCGGTGATGCCAGCGTGATAGTATAGCCTTGGTCTTTAAATGCGTAATATGGCGCTGCGAACTCCTCTAACCACATGCCGGTCTTCTTTCCTGTATCACCCATAATGTCGTGAGACGTCATTACCATTAGCATACGTTTTGTCATAAGCCCTCCTTGCGAGCATTTAAAAATGTAACGCCAATTGATTCGTGTGGTGGAGGGTCTTAGATCATAAAAAAAGAGAAGGATCGATTAGTAGCAAATGAGTGAGATAAATCGCAGGCATAAAAAAGTGCCACTTCCTGTCAAGGAGAGTGGCACCTAACACTACAACGTGTTGTAGGGGAAATTAACCATCGCTATTAGAAGCGGTAGTTAACACCTATACGCATTTCCCATAGAGACGCGTCGCGCTGAACGTTTTCTGCTGGCATACCAAAATTACTGTATTCATAAACACCTGCATCATTCAGATTAACATCTACTACATTTAGACGTGTTGAACCTTGGCGGAAATCCCCCCAATCGTCATTCAGTAAGTTAGTTACGTTGTTGATAACAAAGAACGCACTAGCTTTGTGACCGTCCATGAAACCAGGAAGCTCTTGGGAAATACGAATATCTGCTTTGAACCACCATTTAGATGTTTCTGTGTTGCGCCCTACAACTTCACCACGAGTTAAGCCGTAGGCTTCAACAAACTCATTGAAACCTGTACGCGCCTCTTCAGCGGTTTGTAGTACCACACCATCACTATCTACGTTATCTACGAATGTTACGTTTGCGTCATCAATAGTTGGTACATAAAGCAGTTGTCGGAAATCTGCACTGTCCCAGCCAAACGCTCCATTATCGCCATAAACGAAAGAATACGGCTGGCCTTCGTTAGCTGTCATGAATAAGTTGAAGCTAGTTTCGTAGCCATCGAAAAACTCATGCGCATAACCAAGGTTAAACGTGAAACGATGTTTAATGGCATAGTCAGACGTTGCCACCCCAGGATTATTAACGTCAGTTACCGCAACATTCTCGAAGTTCGAACCTGCTGTAGAGCTAGTCATTGGGTGCGCATCTTCAGCGTCCACGTAAGAGTAACCTAGCGTAGCGTCAATGCCGTTATCCCATTCTTTAGAAATGGCACCAGAGATTAGCAGCGTGCTACCGCTGTCGCCACTTACGTTCCCCAGAATGTAGTCTTGCCCTAAACGGCGGCCTCCATCAATTGAAGTATAAATAGGGCGGCCATCGAATGTAGTTTCGTTAGTACGTTCAATGTTAGCTTCGCGAACAATTGGTGCGTCGCGACGGTCAGTATAGATGATATCAGCCGTTACTAAGTAATCGCCCGGCGCTGTCCACGTTGCACCCAAGTTGTATTTCCACTCTGAAGGAATTTCAAAGTCTGGGTCAGTCGCATTTACCTGAGCATCACCATCAGTAAGGCTAGTGTTTGCTACTAAATCAACCATGGCCTGTGGCGCGTCGTAAATGGGGCGGCCTTCGCCAGAAAGATCGATATCTAGAATTGATGTTTCACCACGTACAAACCCTGGAATGTCGCTGCCGAAACGGTTCACTGAAGTACCAACGTTAGTTACACCGTCGTTAGAGTAGGCATTTGAAATCCAAACGTTCGGGTTACCACCAGAAAATAGTCCGAAACCACCGCGAATTTCCAGGTCGTCATTAACTGTGTAGTTAAAGCCAACACGCGGTTGAATTAGATCTAGGCCGTCAACATTCATGGTGTTAGGGAAACCATAGCGGTTTGCGAAGTTTTGGTTAGCTGTCGGCGTGTCGTCAGATCCATATCTTTCATAGCGTAGACCAGCCATAATTTTCAGGTCGTCAGTAAGATAGAACTCATCCTGAATGTAGAAGGTAGTAATGTCTTGCTTAAAAGATGCCGCTGCATCATCTGGATTATTCGTACCTGCAGAGTTGTTATAGTAAATCTGATCAGCTAGGCCTGCTTCAAAATCAGCAATACTTAGGAAGCGATATTCACCTACAGTGTGCTGCATAAACAAGTTGAAAACATCAAGTTCTTCGTATTCTACACCAGCAGTTATCGTGTGATCGCCGTAATAGTAAGTACCCGCCAACTTAAAGTTGAATACTGTGTAATCCAGGTTGTTTGACTGACGAGAATCATCTGGACCAATGTAGATAGTACCACCATCTGCAGTGCCAATCTGTGCTTCACCGAAGCCAGACGCTGCGTCTAGAGAAATTTGACGGTTGTCTAAGTCGGTGTGGCCAATACGAAGCTCTGTCGAAAAATCGTCTGTCCAGTCAGAGAAAAGTGAACCTACTATAGTAGTTAGCTCAGCGCCACGCTCGTAAAAGTGATTACCGAGAGAGAGGCGGCTTGAACCACCATCAGACTGGCTAATACTGAAACCATCGTTCCAGTTGTAAACTAAGTTTGCACGATGCGCGTCGGAAATGTTCCAGTCTAATTTAATTAGGATCTTTTCATCTTCTACCGGCGCTGAACCTGGTAATCCACCGACATCGTAGCCATAGACGCGTTGTGCAATTTCTGCGACTTGATCAATCTCGTCTTGAGAAACCGTTCCACCTAACGCATTGTAATCGAAAAGCTGTACTCCCTCTAACTTTTCATAAGAACCGAAGAAAAATAAAGTGTCTTCGATTAAAGGGAAACCAACGTTAACACCATAACGACGCTCTGTGTAGTTACCATTGTCACGCTCTACCCCATTCACTTCTTCACCGCGGTATGAATCGCTAGTGAAGTCATAGAACGCACTGCCTTTTACTTCGTTGGTACCAGACTTGGTTACTGCGTTGATGTTACATGCCGTAAAGCCACCATACTCTACGTCGAACGGAGCAAGCTCAACGGCTACTTGGTCAATAGCGTCATATGAGAATGGCTGACGTTCAGTAGGAAAACCGTTGCTATTTAGACCAAACGCATCGTTTAAGCGAATACCGTCGAGCGTTAAGCTGTTAAAACGTGGACTTTGGCCACCACAACTAATCGCATCATTGCCTGCTTCGTTAAGAAATACACGTGGGTCAGCACGAACAATGTCTCCGATACTGCGGTTGATTGCAGGTGCATTTTGAAGAGACTCAATATCAAAAACAGTTTGCGGGCCTGTGGTTCCAAAGGCTGTTGCCGCAATACTGCTGCCACTAACCGAGATTACTTCGATGTTGCTTTGGTCATCTAGTGTTAGGTTGAGACCGAATGGATTACCCAACTCTAAGAACACGCTATCAATTGTCGTATCTTGATACTCATTTGAGTCAACTACGATTGTGTAAGGACCACCAACGCGAAGACCACGTAAGTTAAATGTACCGTTATCGCCTACAACCACTTCACGAGTTGTACCTGACGGCTCGTGGATGACTGTAATTGTAGTACCAGCTGCTGGAGCACCTGTAGGGGTAAGAATTCTCCCTTGCATTGCAGATGACGTTTCTTGTGCCATTGCAGTTGTAGACAAACCGATTGACAGCGCAACCGCAGCAGCAATGCGACTGAATTTAGCTGATGAACTCATGTGTGTTTCCCTTATATTTAGTTATGTTTGCAGAGCTACTTCACCGCTTACCTGATAATATTTTAAGCATGAATCAAAAATTCATGAATTATAACTATGACAGTTTTGTGACACAAAAAACAGGCTGTCAACATTCTGTCTTGAAAAGTAAATAAATAGTATAGGCGAATTATGTCTGCTATGTGACAAAACGCGAAAATGAAACAAAGAATTGCCCGTTCTTTCTACGTTTTTAGGGCGTTGAGATATAAAAAAAGCCAATTGCTTTGACACAATTGGCTTTTTAATACGTTTGTAACGTTAGCTGCTAGGCATTAGAACGTATATCTAACACCCACTTTAATACGCCACGTAGACTCATCCACTTCGAACTCATCCCAGTTTTGACCCGCGTTTCCATCATACGCATTGGTATACTGGTACTGATTGTTCTCATTAACACCCTGTAAGTCAAACAAATCAACACTTGAATACTCGACTTGATACACTTTACCCCAGTCGTCATTCAACAAGTTTGCGAAGTTCTCGATTGAAAGGTAAACCTTTCCTTTGTGGTCATCATAGAACCCTGGTACTTCCTGAGAAATATAAAGGTCCATTGACGTGATCCAAGGCTGAGAACCCGTATTTTTAGGAATGATAGAACCCGCATAGCCTTCAAGGCCTGCCGCTGTCACTACTTCCATGATTTCTTCGTAGCTTAAACCACCTTCGAAGTCCATAAGTGGATCATTCGGACCTTCAGGAATGTAAATCTGGTAATCACCGCCATTGATACCAAATTGATCACCGAAGTCAGGGTCGTTGTAGAGGCCCAATGTGTGAGAGAAGCGACGACCTGAACGTCTTTCAAAGAACAGGTTAAAGTCTGTATTGTAACCGGCAAAGAACTGATGCGTATAACCAAGGTTTAATACAAAGCGGTGCGGCACTTCAAAATACGCAGTATCAACATTTGGCTCATTGCGGTTCGTTGCAATATTGTAAATAAAGTTAGACTCTGCTGTAGAACTTGTTCCAGGCGCGCCCTCAGTAATGTCTTGATGCGTATATGACATATTTAGGCTAATACCGTTGTCCCATTGTTTACCTAACGCAGTAGTGAACAGAATGCTTCGGCCACCGTCAGATGCGTTCGTCAGTTGTATATCGTAGTTTCCAGCATTGTCTGTACCATCGTAAACACTACCGTAAATAATACGGCCATCTGAAAGAGTCACATCAGGCGTTCTGGCTAACTCAACCCACGCTGCAGCATCTTTCTTGTCAACGTAAGTTAATTCCGTTGTCCACGAGAAGTTGTTGCCTAAGCCTTCTACGTCGAAGATATAATCAGCTGCGATTTGATAGCGCCAATCAGACGGCATATCGAAATCAGGGTCAATTGAGTTGGTAGAACCTGAGCCGATTGAAAGCTGATCTTTAAGCACCTGAGGCACTTGATCAAACATTACGTTCTCTGGCGCGATACTTTTTGTCGAATACTGGTCCAACGCTACACCGTTTTTAGTGTAGGCGTTCGAAATCCAAACAAGTGGAGAACCACCAGTGAAACGACCTACACCACCGCGTAAAGTAAGATCTTCATTAATTGACCACTCAAACCCAAGACGTGGAAGCACCATAGTGTTGCCGTCTAGGTTTTCTGTGTTGGCAAAGTTGTAGGTATCAAGAAAGTTCTGATTCAACAATGGTGAATCTTCAACTGTCAGATATTCAACACGTAAACCTGCTGTTACTTCAAAATCTTCAAATAGCTCAAAGTTGGCTTCGCCATATGCTGTATAAAGTGTGCTATCAACATCGTAGGCGATATCATTGATATCGTTTGTATACGCATTTGAGTATTCAACCAGGTCTGGTGCACGGTTTGCGAAGTCTTCTAAACTGTCAAACGACCAAGTGCCCGCTGAGTCACGTCCATAAACGTTATAGTTCCATGTATCTTCCATCTCTAGACCGAACTTATACTCAACGTCGCCAGCAAGATATACACCGTGGAAACCTAGTGTCCATACTTCATTCTTCAGCACATTAGCGTGACGGTTCTCATCCTGGCCCGCGACAATCGTACCGGTTCCAGTTCTAACGTTGATTTCGCCCCAGTCTGAATTTGTATTTGACGCTTGCGTGTAATCTTTATAAGAAATACTAATTTCAGATGAGAAGTCGTCTGTCCAGTATGAATATACATGACCGGTATAAATGGTGGTTTCTGAATCTTGCGACCATCCATTAGACGTCATATTCAGTTGAGAATTCCTGTCAGTATAGTTACGAGCAGAACTATTATCTTGATAGCTATACGTAAAATCAGCGCGATGATCGCTGTTGATGTTCCAGTCTAGCTTGATAAGCGTTTTTTTATCACTGTCTGGTGAAGGTGCAGTGCCTTTTGTATCAGTTAAGCCGTATACACTACTAAGCGTATTTAAAAATGTATCTACTTGCTCGTTTGTAACGTTGTGACCGTCAAGAGAATCCATGTCGTAGTTAAACGCTACTTCTTCTTCCCATTCTTCATATGAAGCAAAGAAAAACAAGGTATCTTGAATAAGCGCGCCACCAAGTGATGCACCAAACGAAACTTCTTCATTGTCTACGTCAAATTCTTCATCGATTTTGTCGTTATATGCATCACCTGTGAAAGGGACTTTTTCATAGAAAACCGTTCCACCGAACTCGTTCGTGCCCGATTTGGTTACTACGTCTAAGCTACCACCAGTGAATTTGCCAGCACGCGCGGTAAACGGAGCGACATTAATTGAAATTTGTTCTACTGCATCAAGAGAAATAGGAGGACGTTGTGCAGGATAACCATTGCTATTTAGGCCAAATGTATCGTTTACCCCTACACCGTCAATAGTAAGTGAATTGAACTTAGGGTTGGCACCAGCAACGCTTAGCTCATTGCCATCAGCACTTACTACAGCGAGTGGGTTAAGACGAACAACATCTTTTAAATCACGGTTAAACGTAGGCGTGTTTTCAATTGCCTTTTGACCGAAGGTAGAGCTTGAACCCTGGTTATCATTAAAAAGCTGTGCACCAGTAACGGTAATACGTTCAACGTCAGCTAAAGAGTCTAATTGAGCTTTAAGATTGAATGTGTCATTCAATGTAAGGTATACATCTTCAATAACTTTGTCTTGAAACTTTTCCGATTCAATAATTATTGTGTATGGACCGCCTACGCGAAGACCCAATGCAGAGAATGCACCTTCTTCGTTTACTTGTAGCTCTTTAACTGTTCCTGATGGTTGGTGAAGAATCGTGATCGTAGAGCCAGCAGCAGGATTACCTTGAGGTCCAACGATTGAACCACGCATTGCAGAAGATTGACCTGAGGCAGCTACTGCAGTAGTAGCAACGCCTACCGTTAATGCCACTGCCAACGCTACTCGGGTAAGCTTAGCGGGTGTTTTCATGTGTGTTTCCCTTTTTGTAAAAACTTATTGGGTTATTTAAAAAGCGTTTGTCTCAATGCAAGTAATAAATCAGTTAGAAAGTTCATCACCAATTTGACGGCAGGGATTGTTAATGAGCTCTGTGTCAGATTTATTACAATAAGTGATATTTTTTAATCACTTAGCAATTTTTCGTGGCCTAATTTATTCGCAAAACTTGACCAAGTGGTCAAGTAAATTTAACTTTTTTATTTTTTTAGGCGCCTATTGCTTAAGCGTCTTTATTCTTTGCACAACTCAAACTAATAAACAGCGTTTAATAAAAATCAGGTTTACCCACAAAAAAACTTTATTTATCAGAACTTTAATAGTTTCAAATAAATTTATCTATTGCAATAAATAACCTTAACTGATGAAATTGCCCGATAAATCGTTAATTCATTTGGTCGTTTTTTTGACGAATCTCAGACTTATTGCTTCCGGAAAGTGGGTTTTACTTGTTCTCGCTGCTATTACTTGCGGCACGATAAACTATTTTCAAAACTCAGGATATTATGCCGATGTCGCCCCTCAGACTGGTCAATATTTGACCTGCAAAACGGGGTTGGTGGGTAATACAGACGTATTTTCTGTTTATGTTACTGACGCGGAAATTGCTAAAATGGCGAGCGAGAAGTTATGCAGCAACTACACGATAAAACGCCAATACGGTAAGGTAAAAGTTACTATTGGACAAAACGATTACGATACTTTTCGATATATAAACTACGGTGTGGTCGATTTAATATTGGTTAAGAGCAACGTAGTAGATGCGTTTGGCGCAGATGAGATTTATGGTTTTACAAAAATTGCCTCACACCCTGATTATTCAGCCTTCTTAATTGCAATACGTGAGAGGCCACAGCTTTCTAAAGAATATCTTTTAGGTAAGCGTATTGGTCTACTCGATTATCCAAGTAGTCGTTCTGGACATATTATCCCAAAAACTGTTATGCATAACTTAGGGTTGAGCGACAGTAATATAGATATTGTGTATTACAGTTCTCACCAAGAATTAAGGCGGGCTTTACTTGCTGGAGAAATAGACATTATCTCCTCGTACTGGGCAGAAGACGATAAGGAAAAGTTTTCCCGAAATTATGCTACGCCACTGCAAGAGAGTGTGAGTGGAATGCAGTGGTATTTAAAAATGCAAACGCAAAATACTGACTTATTCTGTGCCATGCAATCAGTGGTTAACGAAATCGCGACTTCTCACCCTAGACCCTATTACAAAACCATTGCGCTAGAAGAAGGGTGTAAATAATGGGTAATAAGAGAATTCATTTCAGATCTCGGACAGTTATTGCATGCATTACTTTGGCGCTGGTATTTAGCCTGCAAATAGTAGCAATCATTGCGCAATTTTTGTCTCACCAGTCTTCTTTACATCAAGCCGTTGATAACGTACAAAAAAGAATTAGTTTAGATAGTGCATTTCTAGATGTTGGAAATAAAACGCTTAACACTCCTGTAAATCAATTTGCGATTACCCAATATTTAGGGCGATTAAACGATACCCTCAAACGTGAAGGTTACCCAGTCTTAGTTGAAAGAATTCAGGGAGTAACTTTAGATTCAGAAGACCTCCAGTCTTATCCAAATGTAATTCCAGTTAATTTTGTTAACGCCGAGCAAGAAATCAATGTCAATTTACGTAGTAAGTCGGCATCAAGCTCTCTAACCTTTAGTTGGGGCGGATTTATTATTTCATTACTTATATCACCACTATTTTTTGTTTCAAACAGAACGAGAAAAAAGCGGAACGCTGTTGAAGAAATCGTCCCCCCCACTCCCAAGCTCGTGATTAATCTGAAAGATAAGACAATTTCTAACGGTATAGATGAGAAAGCGGTGACACTTCAGAATAAGCCACTATGTTTCTATACCGCGCTAGTTAGGTATTGCATAGATAATCCATTTGAACCACTGCCTCCTCATAAAGATGTACCGCAAGAGCTAATGACATTAGCAAACAAGTGCTTCGGCCGACTTATCGAGTTGGGTCACACTAAGCGTAAACGTCCAGACTTCAATGCGAACTTAGATAAAACCCTAAGTGAAATAAGAGCAGCTCTCGACGAAGTGTTTTCCGCTTACAACGTAGAAAAAGAAACCTATTATCCGCCTAGAGCGCAGGGCGAAGGCTCTCGCTCAAAGCAACACTCGTACGCGTTGCCAAATATTAAGGAAGAGGATATAGAAATTATTGGAAACTAGTGCGTTCCTAAAATTGGCAGTTAAAAACTGACCACTTGGAGAATTTTTTGTTATTTTTGCAAAGTGACAAAATGCCCTGCAATACCTTGAAAATACGATAAAGTTCTAGCAAAGACCGATCCAAGAAACGATAACTTGTGAATATAACATTGATTCGCGAGGCCTAAACGCGTATCTTTGCACCAACAAAATCAGCTTTATAGTACTATGCAATCGCCACTTATTATTGCCATTTCTGGAGCTTCTGGCTCTGGGAAGTCTCTTTTTACAAAAAATTTGTTTAACGGCTTCAGTGCTCAAGGTCGCCCTGTTCAGGTGCTGCGTGAAGATCACTACTATCGCGCACAAGATCATCTTCCCATGGAACAACGTGAGAAGAATAACTATGATCATCCAAATGCATTTGAACATGAGCTCTTGAAGGCACATTTGCAAGCATTGCGCGATGGTCAACCCATTGATTATCCGCACTATTGCTATAAAACGCATACGCGTTTGCCTGAAACTGAGCGTCTCAATCCAGCGCCGGTAATTATTCTTGAAGGCATTATGTTACTTGCTCGTACTGATCTACTTCCTTTGTACGACGTGAAAATCTTCATCGACACGCCTCTTGATATTTGTTTGATGCGTAGAATGATGCGCGACTTGAAAGAACGGGGTCGTAGTATAGAGTCTGTAGCAAAACAGTACGAAGAAACTGTTAAGCCTATGTATCATCAATTTATCGAACCTAGCCGCTTCACTGCCGACGTAGTAGTGACGCAAGGTGGCAAAAACCAAATTGCATTAGATGTGATCAAATCACACATTCAGCAAGCGCTTCTTTAAGGGAACATTACTATGGTAAGTTTACTGGGCATAGCAGTCCTTCTGGGCATTGCTTTCGCATTATCATCGGCGAAACGCAATATAAATTGGCGCACTGTTGGTGGCGCATTTGCTATTCAAGCATCCGTTGGCGCGTTTGTCCTGTATTCTGAAACCGGTAAAGAAGTATTGTTAGGTGCAACGCGTTTCGTTGCCAACATCATCGCTTATAGCCAAGAAGGCATTAATTTCTTGTTTGGCCCTATTGGCGACAAATCGATTGCATTTATTTTTGCCTTCAACGTACTCCCTGTCATTGTGTTTTTCTCGGCGCTTATTGCCGTTCTTTATCACCTTAAAGTGATGGGCTTGATCATCAAAGTTATTGGTGGTTTTTTACAGAAAGCACTGGGAACCAGCCGCCCTGAATCCATGTCTTCGGCTGCCAACATTTTTGTAGGACAAACTGAAGCCCCACTTGTTGTTCGTCCGTTTATTCCGCATATGACAAGCTCTGAACTGTTTGCCATTATGGTGGGTGGTTTGGCATCAATTGCTGGCTCGGTTATGGCAGGTTATGCGGGAATGGGCGTTGATCTTAAGTATTTGTTAGCGGCGAGCTTTATGGCTGCCCCTGGTGGCTTACTGATGGCGAAGATCATTTTGCCAGAAACCAGTAAGCCAAATGAAGATTTACACGACGTAGATGCGGAAGATACCGGCTACGCCAATGTATTTGATGCTGCCGCCAGCGGCGCAGCGTCAGGCATGCAGCTTGCGTTGAACGTAGGCGCTATGCTACTCGCTTTCATAGCATTAATAGCCATGTTCAACGGCCTCGTTGGCTGGACGGCGGGGCTGCTAGGCTATGAAAACGTTACGTTTGAAGGGATCCTGGGTTATGTACTTCAACCTCTCGCATGGGCAATCGGCGTACCATGGGAGGAAGCGCAACTTGCAGGCAGCTTTATTGGTCAGAAAATGGTAGTCAACGAATTCGTTGCTTACCTAAACTTCTTGGAAAACCAATCACAACTGTCTGAAGCATCTCAGGCCATTATCACCTTTGCACTTTGTGGTTTTGCAAACTTCTCTTCTATCGCTATTTTGATGGGTGGAATTGGTGCTATGGCACCAACACGCAGAAAAGAAATTGCGAGACTGGGGTTAAAAGCTGTTATTGCTGCAACGCTATCAAACTTAATGAGTGCCGCACTTGCGGGCTTTTACCTCTCTCTTGGTTAAATTTCATTAATTTGGACCAGTTGGTCAAGATTTTACTAGACTAACTGGTCAGGTTTCTGTAAATTACGCGCAAATTCCTCGCGGGGTTGATTTATGTCAATTTCTGCGACTTTTTTCTGTAGCCCGTCTACCTTTATAATGCCGCAGTCAAAATATACGGGATAAAGTTATGCAATTAGTTGCTGTTGATTACCAAGCGGAAAACGCACAAGAAGAATTCGTGAAGTCTCTTCGCGAGACAGGGTTCGGTGTTTTGAAAAATCACCCTATCCAACAGTCATTAGTTCAGGGTATTTACGACAATTGGCAGGGCTTCTTCGACAGCGAAGAGAAGAATGATTACCTGTACAACAAGGGTAAACAAGACGGATTTTTCCCTCAGAGCGTATCTGAGGTAGCCAAAGGCTTTACGAAAAAAGATATTAAAGAGTATTACCATTTCTATCCATGGGGCCAGTGCCCAGAAGCACTACAACCACAGATTTCTCAGTACTATGAGGAAGCCAATTCATTAGCGAAAGAGCTACTGGGTTGGATAGAAAAGCATTCTCCTTCAGAGGTGAGTGATAAGTACAGTCAACCGCTTGGTGACATGATCAAAGATTCAGATCAAACCTTGCTTCGTATACTGCACTATCCGCCACTAAAAGGTGATGAAGAAGTAGACGCAATTCGCGCAGCAGCTCACGAAGATATTAACTTGATTACTATCTTACCTGCGGCTAATGAGCCTGGATTGCAAGTACAAGCTAAAGACGGTAGTTGGATTGAAGTTCCTTGCGATTTCGGGAACTTGATTGTGAATATTGGCGACATGCTTCAAGAGGCATCGGGCGGATACTTTCCATCAACTACGCATAGGGTTGTAAACCCAGATGGCGCTGACATGACGAAATCTCGTATTTCATTGCCATTATTCTTACACCCTAGACCGGATGTTGTTCTTTCAGAACGTCATACTGCAGGGTCATACCTGCAAGAGCGCCTTCGTGAGCTGGGCGTTATATAAATTAAGTTCCTTTTGTAGTGTTATTCTTTGCCGCAGCTAGTCTGCGGCTTTTTTGTATATAGCCTATCGTCTCCGCTTTACTCAAAGCGCTTTATTAATTGTTCGCCAAAACCGATAACTTCGACTGATAGCGAGATTTATCTTGCCCATTTTTCGCATGCTTAATCGCTCGAGATAGGTATTGCTCAGCCTTGGTAATGTCTCCGCTCTCATAATAAGTTTTCGCTAATCCGAACAGAATTTCATGACGCGTACTATCAAGTTTCAAGCCTTTTGAATAGTAAGATATCGCCGCTTCATACTCTTCGTTGTCGTAGGCTTGCTCACCCAATATATAATGATAAAAAGGGTTGCTTTGGCGTTTATTATCCACCATAAGATTTATTGTTTTCGCTTCTTCTAATCTATCTTGGTAGCGATAAAGTATCGATAAATTCTCCCACGCTGTTAGATTTTCATTATTTAATGATAAAGCATGCTGATAAGCCGCTTCAGCTTGCTCATATGCGTCTGCCATTCGATAGAGTACACCAAGATTGACCCAGCTCTGGGACAGTTCAGGTGCCAGGGTCGCAGCTGCTCTAAAGTAGCTATACGCTTTGGTATAACTATTAGCAACAAGCGCATCAGCGCCCTTGTTGTTATAAAACATAGCAATGATTTTTTTCTCTGATACCGGCACTCTTGGAAAGTGACTTCTGAGTGTTTGAGGATCGAAATCCACATCTGCCCAGTTTCCACCAATAGATGCGACGCTCTGATCTGCTGGCATCTGGACTCTCAAATTAATGTGGCCATTTAATAGACTGTAGCCATCTCGACGCGTCCAGTACTCGGGAATATCTACTTCGTAGAACGTGGCTTGTAACCCTGCGTGTTCCGCCAACGCATAGGTCATAATAGAAAGGGATAAACAATTGGCTGCACGATTATTGAACGTCGTATTTGCTGTTGTGTTTGCGCTATTCCTGTAAAGCATTCCTTGTTCAGAATGGTCAAATATGGCCTTCACCAAACCTTTTACGTTTTTTTGAAGTGGGCTTTTTTCATAGACTGCTTGTTCAGCAAAAAGCTGAGCGTCTTCATCTAGGTAAAAAATCTCTTCTGATGACTCCACTGGAAATAATGTATAAGAGGGAAAGAGGCTGTCGTGCAACAAAGTTGGCTCAGCTTTTACATACTGGTTATCGGTAGATTGGCAAGCAGAAAGCACTATGCACAACAACAAAAGAGCTGCGTGTCGAGCATTCATAATAGGCACCTTTCTTATTTACTCGATACGCTAAGTATAGCAGCCACCCGAAAATTTACATTTTATTTACAACCCATCTAGATGCAAGTTCATCGCAAAATTTTTTATTCCACGCGCTTATTGGCGTCTCAAGCGTTGCGACATAGCATTACACAAAGTTAATCATCAAATTTCTCAAATGTGCCGTAAGAATGCTCAATTCAGTAGCTTTCAGTGGCGTAGGTCATGCAGTTGGCGATACGAAGGATGTTGAATTTCACTTAATGTAATAGGTAAAAGGAAATAATATGAAAAAGTTAATTAGTGTGTTTTTCTTCGTTGTATTTAGTGTCTCAGCAGTTGCGGGGCACCACGCAAAGGATGAACATAACGACATTGTAGATACTGCGGCAAGCAAAGACATATTCTCAACACTTGTTACCGCAGTTAAAGCTGCAGATTTGGTTAATACATTAAAGGGTGATGGACCGTTCACCGTTTTCGCTCCCACCGATGAAGCGTTTGCTGCACTCCCGCCTGGCACCATTGAAATGCTGTTAAAACCGGAGAATAAACAAACCCTTGTTAAAATTCTTACCTACCACGTGGTAGCGGGCAAAGTCACAGCTAAAGATGTGGCTTCGCTGTCTGATGCTACAACAGTAGAAGGGAGCAAGGTGATGGTCTCTGCTAACATGAATAAGGTCATGATTAATGATGCAAGCGTGATAAAAGCAGATGTAATGACAAGTAACGGTGTTATTCACGTGATTGATACCGTGCTACTTCCAAATGATGTAAAAGCCGCGCTGTAAAGTAAGGTTACAAACGAAAGCACTAAATTATAGTGCTTTCGTTAATCCTTCTATTTATTGTCTGTTTCGATCTCTTCAACAAACTTCGGCGTAGAAGTATACAGTGATCAGTTGGTTGGCAGACAGGCATGCCTGACATACTTAAACGTCAATTGGTCTTTTTCGTTAGTTAACTATTCAACTGAATCCATTCAAGGAAAAAAGAAAGGAGTTCACGTGTTCACCGTATACACCTACAGTCTCGCAGGCCTTTTGCTTATAAGCTTCACAGTTTTTGTTCAAAATATCGTTGCGGCTATCGCGCACCGAAAGCAGTCTCGCTATGTTCCAGGAAAAGTGAGCGAAGAATTGAGTCATGATAGCTTTGTGTTCAGAAGCCACAGAACATTCCACAACTCACTGGAGAACATTCATCAGTTTACACTTCCCGCGCTTCTGTGCATTTTTCTTGGCGCATCAACCAGTATACTTGCGGCTCTTGTTTGGACTTACGCGCTAAGTAGAATTATTCATATGGGGCTTTACTACGCAATCGCCACAGAAAAAAACCCCAGCCCCAGAAGCTATTTTTATATGATAGGAGCGCTGTGTACCTTTGGTGTCTTTGGTCTTGCTGTGGTTAATTTGTTTTCTTAAAAACAATATAAAACAGTGATATAAATATTAAATTAAACCATGCGGTTAAATATTAAACTTTTGATTAATCCACATTTTTTAAAATAAGGCGTACGCTTTAGACATAGCTCTCACATTAGTGTTTAGGAGTACGTGTGTATATTGAACAAGTTGGCGACCGAACTTTGGCTGATTGCAAAGTGCTGATTGTCGACGACCAAGCCAGCAGCAGAATTGTTCTGGAAGCGCTACTTGAAGACACTGTAGCGTGTACTTCTGTCGGCTCGGGTAAAGAAGCAATTGAATATTGCAAGTATCATACTCCTGACTTGATCCTCATGGATGTATCTATGCCAGAAATGGATGGGCATCAAACCACCGCATTGCTAAGAAAAAAGCCATCGTGTGCTCACATTCCTATTATTTTCGTCACGTCTTCATCAAATGAAGAGGAAGAATCTAAGTGTTGGGAGTCTGGCTGCGTCGACTTTGTTGCGAAACCAGTCAACGCTTGTACCCTACGCAACCGTGTAAAGTCTCATATCAATCACAAACTGAGAAACGATTTACTGGAAAGACTTATCTATGTTGATAAGCTCACAGGAGCTTACAACCGACACTATTTAGATGACTATTTACCCCGTTTAGTAAAAGATGGTTTACGCAATGTAACACCACTTTCTTTGGTTATTTTTGATGTTGATCACTTTAAACTGTTCAATGATATGTATGGCCACTTAGATGGCGATAGTTGTTTGTGGAAGATCAGTACAACGATCAGTGACGCCCTACTTCGGCCGATGGACAAACTAGTCAGAATTGGCGGTGAAGAATTTTTGGTTATTCTACCTAATACGGACGTTGACGGCGCGAAGGCTGTCACTGAGCGCTTATTGCAAACGATTTACGATCTGAATATTCCTCACGCTGCATCTGAGCATAAGCGCGTTACATTAAGTGCAGGTTTAGCCGTAAAGAGTGCCAATGATAATAAAACGATTGACTATGTAATGTTAGAAGCAGACAAAAATCTGTATGTCTCTAAAACTTCTGGACGAAATCAACTAACGGCACCGACAACGGAAAGCGCCGTCAAGATGAATGCGTTGAGTCATATCTCAAAGATAAAAACCTAAGAAACATCATTAACGTTGCACTGCTTTTAGTACAATAAATTGCTAATGCGGTATGCCTAGTTTAAAGCGGCCAACAGCATTCGTGTGAGCCAGCGTATCGAGTGAGTCCTCCAGCCTAATTCCTAATTCGTTTAACTGCGCGTAAAACAACTGTATTGTTGCTAACGCATCATCTAGTGCGTTGTGTTCAGGAAACGCGGGTAAGTCTAGCCGTTGTCTACAAACCGTTAGCGTTGCACTCGTGCTGGGTAGCACCTGATGCTGTTTACTTAACTGATACAGTGCAAGCTGAAGCGTGTCAATATAAAGCACTTCCACCTGCGGTAATCCACACCGTTTAAATGCACTATCAAGTGCCATCAAATCTAATCGTGCGTTGTGAAAAATCAGAATGTGGGTCTTCAGTAATGGTATTAACACTCTTATGGCATCTGCTAAACCCTCGCCTTGCTGTAAAATATCCAGCGTCAATCCGTGAATTACAGGGCTTTGCCCTAAGTCCGCTGAGGTATTAATAACGTGATAACCACTAGAAGAAAGCGTAATTCTTCCGGCAGAACCACTTACATATCCAATAGATGTTATTTGGGTTGTCGCAGGGTCTAGCGATGTGAGTTCTAAGTCAACAGAAGTCAAAAGTGTGTTGCCTAACTTTTTATCACGCAATGATTTTCTGAAGTTGTGCTTGTCAAAAAGTATCGATGAACAAGCTTCGATTATTCGCGATATCATAGGCTTAACTTACACCGCCTGAGAATTTCATAACCATTGCCTGATTCGTTCTCTCAATAGCCTTGAAAGCGGCCTTTAGCTGGTGTTTTTCTATCGATGATAAGCTGGAAATAGACACTCGATTGTCCGTGACTTTGTTTTCCAATTGGTGTCGCCAACGTAAACGATTTAAGAAAAGCCAGATATCTCGGAGGTTGGTGGCATCTCTCTTTGAGAGTTGAGAACTTGATGAGAGTGCGTCTAAACGGGCAAGCGTGTTAGGTAACGTTATACCATCAGCTAACGCATATATGCGGGCGATATTGTTGATTAAGGCCACAGCTCGCGTTTTCAGATCGATTACATCTTTTTCTTTGCGGCCTTTTTCATAAATAAATTTTTGGAACATGGAAAGCGGAACCGATATTTCGTTGCTGTTTCTCGTAAGCGCTGCTAAGAACATATTTTGCTTCATCAAAGGCGCTCTTCGACGCTGTAACTGCTTAAATAAACTTATGTCCCCAGCCGCACATCGAACATCCAGAAAAATATTAAAGTGCATAATCGCATCTTTCGTTGGTGCTTTTACCCATTGCTTAGCTTCTTCAATGGCTTCATCAAGTGAGAGTCTAAGCTTCGGGTTACTCGCCATAATATTGCCATCACACAGCTTAATGCCACATTTCGCTAAACCCTTGCATACATAATCAGCCATTTTCGCGAAGTATTCAGCTTGCGCTTCGCTTGGCCGCTCAGCTAATAACAATCCATTATCTTGGTCCGAGCCCATTGTCTGGTCTTCTCTTGCTTGTGAGCCATAAACAAGCCAAGCGAACATCATGGGGGCTTTACCGTTAGCCTGTTGGTAAAAACCAATGAGTTTTCTCGTCATAATATCCGTGGCTTGAGATAAAATTTTGCCAGCAATATCGTAGTCTCCTGCTTTTTTCGCATGAGCAGAAAAATAGTGCGGCAATTGCCAAGACAACCGTGTTAGCTCATACAGGTTCTCCGCTTTGCTTAGCTCCCCAATAATAAAAAGAACGTTTCCACGCTGATGACGAATGATATCGCTGGCTGTCACCATGCCCAAAGGCACTAGAGTTTGTTGGTCAATAACGGGCAAATGATGAATGTTTTTTTCGGTCATTAGCGCCAAGGCATCGAAAAGCGTTCTATTTCCCATTATTTGCGCAGGATTAGGGGTCATTATATTACTGACAGGAAGATGAATATCGAGAGAGGTGGCAACTACTCGCGAACGTAAATCACGATCAGTAATAATACCAATAAGTTTATCTTCTCGGGTGACCAGTAACGACGATACTTTTCGTTCCGTCATACTCTGCGCAGCCGTTGTTATTGAGGTACCTGCGTCCACCGACACCGGAGACTTGGTAATAACATCTTCTAACCCTTTATAGAGCCACATAGAATTACTATCAGAAATAGCATGATTTTGAAGCGCATTATTGTGTAAGCCGTCGAAAAAATGTCGAATTGCAGGCAGGTCGAATAAAGGGGCAGCCGCCGCTGCTTTAAAACAGTAAACAAGACCGGGGCTATCCACGCTAACGCTTAGCGGAAAATTGCGTTTCTCCATTATATTAGCGTAACCAAAGTAGTCGCCTTCACTTAAATGACGTAACGGAGCCTCTGAATCTTGAACAGAAAACTGTCCATTTTGAATGAGGTAAAGTGACGCATCGTCCTTTTGCAGATCGCTAACATTATCCGCTGTCAAATATATCAATTCAGTCTGTTTTACCAGCTCAAGCTTTTGCTCTTTATCCAGCACATCAAAAGGTGCTGATGTATTAAGAAAATCTTCAACTTGCTTTGCCATTGCAGTCATAGAAAATGTCCGGTTCACAAAATGAAAAACCAACCTACTCACTTTCGCCAGTAGATTGGTTTTATTTTGCTAAAGCCTATCATAAGGCAACGTTAGTTTAGTGCGCTGATGCTTCACCCGCTCCCTTAGGATAACGAATGCTTTCAACCAGCTCTTGGATTTCTTCTGGCGCTTCATCTGTTGCTTTGAACACAAGGTAAGCCACAATGAAGTTCACCATCATACCCAAAGTACCAATACCTTCAGGAGAAATACCGAACCACCAGTTGTCAGGCGTGTTGGCTGCTGGGTTTACAAATTTAAAGTAAATAATGTAAGCCGCAGTGAACGCAATACCTGAAATCATCCCAGCGATAGCACCTTTATCGTTCATGCGCTTGCTGAAGATACCCATAATAATTGCCGGGAAGAAACTCGATGCCGCTAAGCCGAAGGCAAATGCCACCACCTGTGCAACAAAGCCCGGCGGATTAATACCGAAGTAGCCTGCTATGACGATAGCCACACCAGCTGCTAATCGCGCATACATGAGCTCGGCTTTGTCGGTAATATTCGGCATAAAGTTTCGTTTTAATAAATCGTGGGAAACCGATGTCGATATAACCAATAGAAGGCCTGCTGAGGTAGACAGGGCTGCTGCTACCCCCCCCGCGGCCACCAGTGCAATTACCCACGCAGGTAAGTTCGCAATTTCAGGGTTCGCCAGAACCATAATATCGCGGTCAACCTTCATTTCGTTACGCTCATCGCCTGAATAGAACATCTTGCCATCGCCATTCTTATCTTCATATGAAATAAGACCCGTTTGTTCCCAGTTTTTAATCCACGACGGCGCTTCTTCATAGCTGGTTCCCGTCATTTCAGGACCATTAATGGTCTCAATCATATTCACACGGGCAAACGCTGCTAGTGACGGTGCTGTGGTATAAAGCACTGCGATAAATGCCAGTGCATAACCTGCTGATTTACGCGCATCATGAACTTTAGGCACGGTGAAGAAGCGAACAATTACATGTGGAAGACCTGCGGTACCTACCATCAACGCAAAGGTGATAAAGAATACATCAATGGTACTTTTTGTCCCTGAGGTATATTCGTTAAACCCTAATTCTACGGATAAGTTATCGAGTTTCTGCAGCATATGCACCCCCGAGCCGTCAGCTAAAGTAGCACCGAAACCGGTTTGCGGCAGGATATGCCCTGTTACCATCATAGAGATAAATACAGCCGGTACAATGTAGGCGAAAATCATTACACAATACTGTGCAACCTGTGTATAGGTAATACCTTTCATACCACCAAGTACCGTGTAGAAGAACACGATAACCATGCCGATAACCACACCAGACACAATATCAACCTCTAAGAACCGGCTGAATACCACACCTACACCACGCATTTGACCCGCAACATATGTGAAGCAGACGAAGATTGCACAAAATACAGCAACCGTACGTGCGGTTTGAGAGTAGTAACGATCGCCAATAAAGTCAGGTACCGTAAACTTACCGAACTTACGTAAGTAAGGCGCGAGACAAAGCGCAAGTAAAACATATCCACCTGTCCACCCCATTAGATACACAGCACCGTCATACCCCATAAACGAGATAAGACCGGCCATTGAAATGAACGAGGCTGCCGACATCCAATCTGCTGCGGTAGCCATACCGTTCATAACAGGTGGTACTCCACCACCGGCTACGTAAAAATCGTTGGTTGACCCTGCGCGGGCCCAAATTGCTATAGCGATATAAAGCGCAAATGATGCACCTACAATGATAAACGTTAAAGTTTGAACGTCCATGATTTACTCCTCATCTACGCCGTAGCGTTTGTCCATGGCGTTCATCTTAGCCATGTAGACAAAGATCAATGCAACAAATACGTAAATTGCGCCCTGTTGCGCAAACCAGAAGCCTAATTTAAAGCCAAAAAATTGGATTTCATTTAAGATATCGACAAAAATAATGCCGGCACCGAATGATACGATAAACCAAACGACTAAAAGCTTGGCGAGAAGAGCGAGATTCTCCCTCCAATACGCTTTTTTGTCCTCTTCGTTTCTAAATGCCATTGTTTCACCCTCTTGTCAGGTTAATTGATTGTTATGATTTTACATATTCCTAACGCCCGGCTTTGTTAACGTTATTGCTGCGTTTTAAGTGACTAAGCAAAGGCAATCACAAGCAGCAAAGTCAAGCATTTAGGAGCTCGACTACTACTCTAGACCTGCCTTTAAAAATTCAAAATGAGACCATGGTCGTAGGTAGACCAACGTCGAAATGATTATAATAGAGGCAGCATTGTTAAAATTAAGTTAAAAGGAAGGTTATGGTTTTTGGTTGGGTAACGCTTGCGGTACTGTATCTCTTCTTGCTGTTTTCACTGGCAAGTTGGGGTGAAAAGAACTCGCCCACCGCTAGAGCGCTAACGTCACACCCTGCTATTTATTCATTGGCTCTTGCCATTTACTGTACTGCCTGGACCTTTTTCGGCATGGTCGGCCAAGCAAGTCGAGACACCTGGATATACCTTCCAATCATGCTTGGGCCCATCCTTGTTTACGTCTTGGGTTACAAGTTTATTTATAAGTTAACCTTGGTTAGCAAGAAGCAACACATTACCACTATTTCAGACTTCATCGCATCGCGTTATGGAAAGCGCCAAACCGTAGCTTTGGTGGTTACGCTTATCGCACTACTTGCCACTATTCCTTACATCGCACTTCAATTAAAAGCGGTCGGTGCGACTTTCCAGCTTCTCACTCAGCAGCCAAACAGCAACGGCATTATTATTGCCGCCACAGGCTTTATCGCCGCCTTCGCGATGTACTTTGGTACGCGACAAACAGATGTTACGGAGTACAGGCGAGGTTTAATGCTGGCTATTGCATTCGAGTCGACCATAAAATTACTGGCATTAGTGCTAGTAGCTATTGTTGGTTATAGTGCGTGGAAGCGCACCCAATCTGGCCCTTTCTTCGAAAGCTTTACCAATGAAATAGCCTTGGCGCAATTTGGTTCGTTCACCTTTATTGCTCAAACAATTATGGCTGCCGCGGCCATTGTCTGCTTACCCAGACAATTCCACGTTGCCATTATTGATAACTTAAGCTTGGGACATCTGCGTACGGCAAGGTGGCTATTTCCTCTCTACCTGACCATTATTTCAGCGGTTATTCCTATTATTGCCATAGCAGGTAAAGCCATTTTTGCAGGCGGTAATATTGAACCCGATTCCTACGTGCTGTCGCTCGCTGTATTTTCAGAGTCGGTCCTCCTTCAGGTGATTGTCTTTGTAGGTGGACTTTCTGCCGCCACAGCCATGATCATTGTGGCAACGCTCACACTAAGCACAATGCTCACCAACGATGTTATCTTGCCACGCATTCTTGCATTTACGGGTAATACCGATGACAAACAGGACGTATCGAGCAAAATCAGACTTATTCGCCGTATAGTCATCGCGTTTATCTTGCTCATGGCTTTTTTATATCACCAGCAAATGACCAGCAGCCGCTCCCTTCATTCGATTGGGCTCATTGCTTTTTCGTTAGTTATTCAGCTTATGCCAGCTATTGTTGGCGGACTTTATTGGAAGCGTGCTCACGCCCACGGGGTTTACGCGGGGCTTATGGTGGGGTTAGTTATTTGGGTGTTGTGGCTTGTACTTCCCATTGTGAGCGAACAAATTTCACAGATGGAACAAAACGAACTCATTAGCCAAGGCGCTATGATTAGCCTAGCGGCTAACAGCTTTGTTTACATGCTCTTTTCTCACTTTGCACCCCAGCGCCTTATCGACAGAATGCAAGCGGAAGCGTTTGTGTCTCCGGCAATTTCCACCAACAACACGGTAAAAGCCCAGGCTACCAACGTAACCATATCCGATCTCATTACACTGTTGTCGACTTTTATGGGTTCGGGCCGCTGCGAACAATTATTGGAACAATATCAGCAACTCAACAATTGCCAATTAAAGCACGACGACACACCGAACGAATCGTTCTTATCATTTTGCGAACGCGCCTTGGGTGGCGTTATTGGCGCATCGAGTGCCAAAGTACTGCTAGACAGCGCATTGCGCGGTAAGAAGATGGACTTTACCGAAGTTATTAATTTCTTTGATGACACCACGCAAGCCATGCAATTTAATATGACTGCACTATTAACGTCACTTGAAAATATGGACCAAGGCATTAGCGTAGTCGACAAGCACTTAAATTTAGTCGCGTGGAATAAGCGCTATGCCGACCTCTACCCTTACCCAGACAATTTGCTGGCAGTGGGTACGCCAATAGAAAGGCTAATTAGATATAACGCTTCACAGGGTGAATTTGGTACCGATAACGTAGACGTTGAAGTAGAGAAAAGACTCGCTCATTTACGCTCTGGTATGCCCCATCGCTTTACGAGACAACGGATGGATGGACGGGTTATTGAGATGGTAGGCAACCCTTTACCTGGCGGTGGATTCGTAACAAGCTTTAACGACATTACCGGACACGTTGAAATACAGCAAGCGCTTGAAGAATCGAACATTGATCTTGAAGCCCGTATTAAAAAGCGTACTGAAGAAGTGCACTCCATTAACGCGGAACTTCGGCTTGAAATAGAACGGCGCTCTGACGCTGAGAAAGAGCTGATAAGAGCACGAAAAGCAGCCGAGGATGCCAACGCCAGTAAAACCCGTTTCTTGGCCCTCGCTAGCCATGATGTACTACAGCCACTCAATGCCGCCAAGCTTTACGTCAGTGCTTTGGAAGAGCAAGAGTTAACTGATTCGGCTTTAGCTATTATTCAAAAGCTCAGCCATAGTGTTACCTCCAGCGAGACGCTGATTGGCACTTTGCTTGATATTGCCCGCTTGGATCAAGGGGAAATGAGACCTGATATTGAGCCTATTGATGTAAAAGCCCTGTTGTCACCACTCGTGGACGAAATGGCGATGCGCGCTAGAGAGAAAGGACTTGGCTTTAAAGCCATTATACGCCCATGTTGGGTAAATGCCGACAAGACGTATTTATATCGAATAACCCAAAACTTGCTATCAAATGCGGTTAAGTACACCGAAAGCGGGCGAGTTCTGTTTATTGTCAAGCCTATAAAAGACACCGTTTTTTTCAAAGTTATCGATACGGGTATCGGCATATCTAACGATAAAAAAGACAGTATTTTTGGTGATTTTTTCCGTGCAAACGAAAGTAAGGAGCACGGAATAGGACTGGGATTGGGGGTCGTACGCCGTTTAAGCCAGCAGTTAGACAGTGATATTAACGTAACGTCAAAAATAGGCAAAGGAAGTTGCTTTGCGTTTAGCCTAGTTAAAGCTGAGCCCAAGCACGTTGCTAGCGATACAGCCAAGCCTCGCAGTACAACATTTACTGGCATGGATGTGCTTTGTGTGGACGATCAACGAGAGAACTTAGATGCCATGCAGACCCTATTGCAGAAATGGGGAATTAACGTGATGCTTGCAAACAACTGGGATGATGCTTTGAAAATCTGTGAGACCATTCAGCCTCAAATCTTGTTAATGGATTATCAACTTAGTCACGACAGCCAAAAAAATGGCCTGGCATTGATTGAGGAAATTAGACATCGACTTAACATTGTAATACCAGCGGCGCTCATAACGGCAACACCAGATGAAAACTTAGTCTCAGAATGCAAAGCCCAAGGCGTGAACTTTTTAGCTAAACCGCTAAAACCAGCGAAGCTACGCGCGCTACTTCAAAGTATGACGCGCTATATCAGAGAAGCGAAAAACGTATAGCTAACTACAAGGTTTTGGCTATTTGTTCTATAAAGAACGCTTAGAATAATTCGTCGTGTGGTTTACTTTCTTCAATTTTAACCACCGGCGTTTCAACGTTCGACTTGGGCACCACTTTCCCCATAGCCCCCCACTTCTCTTTAGGGTTGAGCAACACTGGGCGGGTTAATATTAAGTTATTAGGGTACATCAGTGTCTCACGCTCAGCGGTAAGCAAGCGCGTACTAAATGGCCCTACGTCGGCAATCACACCTTCAATGAAATTATCACCGTCAATAATGCGCACGTAATTACCTCTGCGATACGCTACATTTGTGAGCAAAATAAAATACGCCGTAATATTACTAATAAGTGACCAGCTCGCAAAAAGTGCGACACCAGTTACGGTGATGATAGAAGTGGAGAGAACTAAAAGCCCTGAAAAATCGATTCCCCATGCAAGTAACAATAACGCTAACGATACTGTAGCGACAATTACACGCGCTGCAAAAAGTCCCTTAATAGCACTATTTGATTTAAGTTTTGACTTTACGATGTTGGTTTCTAATTTTGGCAGCAACTTTCGAGACATCGCTAAATAAACGATTAAAACCAAACCACTCCACACGACATTTGACTGGTACTCAGTTAACCACGCCAAAAAACCATGCCACCACTCATTCATTACCCCTGATCCTTACATTTTTTCGTTAAGCAGACTGACCTTAAACTCTGATTTGACGTTTAAAAAGGCCAACGCGCTCTAATGCTAACGTGAATAATCGATCAGTTCATGCATTAAAAGCAATCGACACAACAAGAATTATTCGTAAGACACCCCCGAACACTTACATTAGTATGCGCGCAAAAATGACTTGTCTATTTAACAATCACGTTCTAACGTGACAATAGATTGGTCGATAAAACGACAAAACAAACACAAACTACAGGCTTTTTTAAAATGCGCATTGCAATTCTTTCTAGAAATCCTCGTCTTTACTCTACTTCACGCTTAGTCGAAGCTGGGCAGGCTCGCGGGCATCAGGTCGACGTTATCGATACCATGCACTGCTACATGGATATCACCAGTGCGCGACCTTCAGTTCGCTATAACGGCAAACGGTTGCCTTATTACGATGCAGTAATTCCGCGAATTGGCGCATCGGTTAGTTTTTATGGCACATCGGTCGTTCGCCAATTTGAAATGATGGGCACATACAGCTTGAATGAATCGGTTGCTATCAGCCGCTCTAGAGATAAGTTACGTTCGTTACAGCTTTTATCGCGTAAAGGCATCGGCATGCCCAGAACTGGTTTTGCACACCACCCTGACAAAATAGACGACGTTATCAAAACCGTTGGCGGTGCTCCCGTGGTGATTAAGTTACTTGAAGGCACCCAAGGTATTGGTGTGGTGTTAGCAGACACGCAAAAAGCAGCCGAGTCGATCATCGAGGCTTTCATGGGTCTTAACGCCAGTATCTTGGTACAAGAGTTCATTAAAGAAGCTGGCGGTGCAGACATTCGTTGCTTCGTGGTAGGTGGTAAAGTTGTGGCGGCGATGAAGCGCCAAGCGGCGCCAGGGGAATTCCGCTCTAACCTCCACCGAGGGGGTCAAGCAAGTTTAGTTCGCCTAAGCCCTGCAGAACGCAAAACTGCGGTAGATGCAGCTAAAACCATGGGATTGAACTGTTGTGGCGTAGATATTCTTCGCTCAAACAATGGCCCCGTCGTCATGGAAGTAAACTCTTCGCCGGGCTTAGAAGGTATTGAAAAAGCGACCAACAAAGATGTCGCCAGTATGATCATTGAGTTCATTGAAAAAAGCGCAGAGCCGCACAAAACAAAAACCCGTGGAAAAGGCTAGCGTCCTTTAACCTTTGCTATGCAATAACGTAAATATAGGAAAACGTTAGTGGTAAATGATGTTTTAAGAATTGGGGGTGAAAACATTGCTCCTGGCGAGACAAAAAAGATTGAGTTAGAAATGCCGCCGCTGTACACGGCCACCAATATGAGCATTCCGGTTTACGTTAAGCGAGGAAAGCGACCAGGCCCGGTTATGTTCGTCAGCGCAGCCATACATGGTGACGAATTAAACGGCATTGAAATAGTTGGTCGTCTTATTCGCTCAAAAGCTATCGAGCGTTTAAGGGGAACCCTCATCGCGGTGCCTATGGTTAATGTATATGGCGTACTAAACCAGTCTCGTTATTTACCCGACAGACGCGATTTGAACCGCAGTTTTCCAGGGAGTAAAAAAGGGTCGCTTGCCGGCAGATTAGCCAACTTATTTTTCAAAGAAGTGGTAAGTAAGTGCGACGTAGGCATTGACCTTCACACCGGTGCTATACACCGTAGTAACTTACCACAGATTCGCGCTGATTTAGACGACCCCGAAGTATTGGAAATGGCAAAAGCGTTTGGCGTACCTGTACTACTTAACGCAGAGTTACGCGACGGTTCATTGCGCGAATCAGCCAGTGAGAGCGGCGTTAAAATTCTGCTTTATGAAGCAGGTCAAGCGTTACGTTATGACGAATTTTCCATTCGTGCCGGCGTAAGAGGCATTATTAATACCATGCGTCATTTGGGCATGCTGAACAAAAGCCGCAGCAAAGGTCATAGCATCGAGCGTTTTATAGCGCGCCAAAGTGGATGGGTTCGCGCACCAGAAAGTGGCTTCGTGACACATTTAGCGCAGCTAGGTGACCATGTTGAAAAAGGTGATAAACTGGCCATTATTGCTGATCCGTTTGGCAATTACTTAGACAGCCTTGAAAGCCCTGCAGAAGGTGTTGTGATTGGTAAACAAAATATTCCGCTTACTCAAGAAGGTGAAGCGGTTTATCACATTGCATACTTTTCAGAGCCTGATACGGTTGCTGAACACGTAGAATTATTACAAGACAATTTATTGCCACCAGAACAGGGTCCTGTTTTATAAAATTGGTAGAAAAACTGATGAACAATAAAAAAATTGTTGGTGCGGTCGAACTTTGCGATTTACCTAAACTAGCCATATCTGACTTGAACGTACGCGTTGACACAGGGGCGGCAACGTCTTCACTTCATGTGGACAACATTGAAGAGTTTGACCAAGACGGCGAACTGTGGATTAAATTTGATATTCACCCAGATATTCACAATGTTGAGCGAGTTGTTCGCAGAGAAGCCCGTGTGGAAGGGCAAAAACGCGTAAAGAGCTCAACGGCTACACTTGAGAAGCGCTATGTCATAATTACGCCTATAATAATGGACGGATACCAGTGGGATATTCAGTTAACCCTTACGGACCGCTCTGAAATGACCTACCTGATGCTACTCGGGAGAGAAGCAATGAGTGGTCAATTTATAGTAGACCCCGAGCACGATTTTTTACTGACCGGGAAAGACTAGCAATACAAGTATGCCAACACAGATATTCAGCTTTGCTACCAGTGGCAACTTACAGTAGGTCATGCGTTTTGTGCATGAAATAATAAACATGGACATTTTGAGAAAAGCGTTAAATGCAGTCGCTTTGCTAGTAATTCTACTGACACAATCAAGTAGTTATGCTCAGCAAAAAAGTGTAAATGAAGTAAGTGCTAACTTGCCTCATACTGTTCTTCGTCTACCCAATGTCCATCCTGGGCGCAACGCGGTATACACCTACGCCAAACGCCTGCTCACAGAATCACTTCTTGTTACTGAACCTCAATATGGCTCTTTTGAGCTGGTTGTCAGCGATCAAGAAACAGCGCAAGAACGCCAACTACGCAGCCTTGAACACCATATGCTAGATGTAACGTGGAGCGTTACCTCTACAGAGCGGGAACGTCAGTTTTTGCCTATTCGTATTCCTATTATGGCAGGGCTTTTTGGTAAGCGTGCGCTGTTAGTCAGAGAAGGAGATACACGCCTCAACGATGTGAGGTCATTAGAAGCATTACGCGCATATAGAGCAGTATTAGGCTACGACTGGCCCGACACAAAGATTTTTCGCGCAAACGATATCCCAGTATTGGAAACAACTTACCGAGCTTCGTTTCGCATTGTATCGGAAGGCTTCGCCGATATGTTTCCAAGAAGTGTAATGGAAATCAACGAGGAGCTCTCAGACAAATCTCTTACTCGCGGCCTGACTATCGATGAGCACCTTATTATTTCGTATCCAAGCCCTATCTTTTTCTTTGTAGGAAGCGATAATCAGGCATTAGCAGGACGAATCGCTGAAGGTTTGCTAAGACTTTTCGAAACGGGTAAATTTCAAGCGCTACTGCTAGCTCATGAGAACTTTCGAGAAGGAATGGCCCTTACCGAAGGGCGAACTGTTATTGAAATTGATAACCCTTTACTAAGTGAGCAAAGCCGATTGGCGTTAGAAAAGTTCTTGCCTGAATTTGCTACATCAGAAGCAGTGCCTAGCTTCGACGCTATTGAACCGGTGGCTCCAACTCAAGCTGTGACGCAATAAGCACCGCTTGTGTGCGGTTGTTTATTCCCAACTTTTTAAAAATAGCGGTAACATGTGCTTTAACCGTGGCTTCTGCGATATCTAAATTGAAACCAATTTGCTTGTTTAGCAAACCGTCCCGCATGTAACAAAGCACCTTGTATTGTGAAGGCGTTAGCGACGCAACTCTATCAGCAAGTTCAGAGAACGCTTCGTTCACATCGTCAACGCCCTCGCTTAAATTATCAGGCAACCATACATCACCATCTAAAATAGCTTCTACTGCATTGGCGATATCCTGTGCACTGGCTGTTTTTGGGATAAAACCTAGCGCGCCAACACTGATAATTTTTGAAATAAGTGCGGTGTCTTCGGTACCAGAAACGACTGCCACAGGAAGCTCGGGAAAGAGTTTGCGAATATGTAGCAAGCCGAATAAATCATTGCTACCCGGCATATGTAAATCAAGCAGCAACAGGTCTATATCCTCATTATTGAGAATATCGACCGTGGTGTTTAGATCTCCGGCCTCTTTTAGGGTAAGGGCTGGAAGTGACAACGACAACGCGCCTCTTAGTGCATCGCGATACAGCGGATGATCATCTGCGATCAGAAGGGTTATCATTGTCTATATCCTTAGTTTCTACTTATTTAGACGTTCCTCTATCAGTGTATCAACAACCGATGGATCCGCCAATGTAGATGTGTCACCTAGTTGCTCATGCTCATTGGCCGCAATCTTACGCAAAATACGGCGCATAATCTTACCTGAGCGCGTTTTAGGTAGCCCGCGTGACCATTGAATCATATCAGGCGTGGCAATTGGGCTTAGCTCTTGACGTACCCACGCCTTGAGCTCTTTAGTAAGGGCCTCATCTGCTTCAACCCCTTCATTTGGCGTTACGTAAACGTAGATCCCCTGTCCTTTGATATCATGCGGGAAGCCAACAACGGCAGCCTCAGCTACTTTAGGATGGGCAACAAGTGCGCTTTCAATTTCAGCAGTTCCCAATCGGTGTCCAGAAACGTTTAATACGTCGTCTACACGACCCGTGATCCAGTAAAAGCCATCTTCGTCGCGACGTGCACCATCTCCGGTGAAGTACACTCCTTTGTATGCACTGAAGTAAGTGTTGATAAAGCGCTGATGGTCCCCGTAAACTGTTCGTGCTTGGCTCGGCCAACTGTCTTTGATTACTAGATTACCTTCTGCTGCGCCTTCAAGTTCATTACCATCGGCGTCAAACAGCGCTGGCTGGATACCGAAAAATGGGCGGGTAGCTGAACCCGGCTTTAATTCTGTAGCGCCTGGTAAAGGTAGGATCATGTGTCCGCCCGTTTCCGTTTGCCACCACGTGTCGATAATAGGACACCGGCTCATGCCAATAACGCGGTGGTACCATTCCCATGCTTCTGGGTTGATTGGCTCACCTACCGTACCTAGTAGACGAAGGGATGATACATCACACCCTTCTGCTGGAACGTCACCGTGTGCCATGAGTGCACGAATTGCAGTTGGTGCGGTATAGAGACTATTTACTTTGTATTTCTCTACTACCTGAGCAATGCGTTTAACGTCTGGATATGTAGGCACGCCCTCGAAGAACACCTGAGATGCAGCGTTCACCATAGGCCCGTAGACCATATAGCTGTGGCCTGTGATCCAACCTACATCGGCGGTACACCAATAAATATCATCGTCTTTGTAGTCAAAGGCATATTTAAAGGTCATGGCAGAATAGAGTAGATAACCGCCTGTGGTGTGAACCACACCTTTTGGCGTACCGGTTGAACCCGATGTATATAGAATGAAAAGCGGATCTTCTGCGTTCATTACTTCTGGCTCACACTGCGCCGACATACCGTCCACAGCCTCATGCCACCACACATCGTGTTTTTCATTCCAGTCTACATCGCCCCCCGTTAACTTGTGAACTAAGACATGCGTAATAGACGGGCACGCATTACCGGCCAGTGCTTTATCCACATTTGCTTTTAATGGGATACTTCTTCCCGCGCGGCGGCCTTCATCCGCTGTAATTACCACTTTGGCGTTGCTGTCGTTAATGCGATCGGCAATAGCGTTGGGGGAAAATCCACCGAAAATAACTGAATGCACCGCGCCAATTCGAGCACAGGCTAGCATGGCGTAAGCTGCCTCAGGAACCATCGGCATGTAAATCGCAACACGATCACCTTTTGCTACGCCCATACTTTTAAGCGCATTTGCCAATTTACACACTTCATAATGCACTTGTTGATACGTAATATTTTGACTATCTTCTGGTGAGTCACCTTCCCAGTGAAAGGCGACTTTTGTAGCATTATTAGCCAGATGGCGGTCAATACAGTTATAGCTGGCATTTAACTCACCATCTTCAAACCACTTAATAGACACATCGTTTTCGCCAAACATTGTGTTTTTAATTTTGGTGGGCTTTTGATACCACTCAAGCATAGATCCGTGCTCTGCCCAAAACGCTTCAGGCTGCGCTACAGATTGCTTGTACATCTCATCATATTGAGACGCGGTTAAATGTGTAGACTGAAGAATGTTCTCAGGCACAGGATAAGTTTTGCTGGCGGTCATAAAGATTGCCTCCACTATCAATAATGTAAAAATCTTGTTGTATGGTGAAACACTCTAGCCATTCACTCGCAAAGCAAAATGAGACTTTGGTCTTAGCAGCGTAAAACCAAGGTGCTAATGAACAAGTTAGACTAAACGTATTACGACTATAGTCTTATGCGACCATTGGCTTATTTAAATTTGAGATAATAAGTACACAATCAGCAATGTTAACGTTGAATTTACATTTATTTAACCACATTTTTTGGAACAGACACGATGAAAGCTAAAATAAAAAATACGGCCACAGCAGTAGCGCTGTGTCTAGCAGCATCAACCGGTGCAGCACAAGCAGCAACAATCGGCGACACAAGTGTGAAATTCACAGGCTATATCAAAGTCGACGCTATGGTTAGTGACTACTCAGATGGCACCATTGCGTCAGGTAGCGTAGGTCGCGATTTTTATATTCCTTCACTGACTCCTGTTGGTGGCGTTGACGAAGACCCACAATTTGACGCGCATATCAGAACGTCACGGTTCCGCTTCGCCACATCCACCCCGACCGCTGAAGGCGACACCATCAACGGCGTATTCGAGCTCGACTTTGTCGTAACGAGCGGCGGTGATGAACGTATTAGTAACTCTTATGTTCCTCGTGTTCGTCACGCGTACCTAACCTACAAAAACTGGTTAGTGGGTCAAACATGGACAACGTTCATGGATGTAGGTTCTTTACCAGAGTCACTTGATTTCATCGGTACCACTGACGGTATCACCTTTGGTCGTCAGGTCATGGTGAGATACACCAACGGGGGTTTGCAGCTAGCGCTTGAAAACCCGGAATCTACCATTACGCCGTTTGGTGGCGGTAGCCGAATTACAAGCGACGACAATAGCATTCCGGACTTTGTTGCCGCTTATACCTCTAAATATGATTGGGGTTACGTAAAAGTTGCAGGTTTATTGAGACAGTTGTCTTATGACAACGCCGCCGGCATTGACGCTGACGAAACAAGCTTTGGCGTATCGGTAACAGGTAAATACAACTTATCGAATGGCGACGATATTCGCTTCACTTTCAATACCGGCAAAGGCTTAGGCAGATACTCTGCGCTTAACGCGGTTAACGGTGCTGTTCTTACTGAAAGCGGCGACCTTGAAGCCATAGACTCAACGGGTTACGGCATTGCGTATCGTCACAAGTGGAGTGAAAAAGCGCGCAGCAGCATTATGTTCTCTGCTTTTGAAGCAGACAATGACGTATCACTCACAGGTTTAGCCACTACAGAAAGCACGTATAGTACACGGGTGAACTACTTGTATTCACCAACTAAAGCAATAACTGTTGGTGCTGAATACGCTTTCGCAAAACGCGAAATTGAAGCAGGCCTTGAAGGTGACATGAACCGCTTCCAAGTTTCGGCAAAATACGCGTTTTAATAAGTACAAAGCTTTACAAATTAAAACGGCGTTTCTGAGTCAGAAACGCCGTTTTATTTATTGCATCAATTTCAGGTGCGTTGAAAGTCTACGTTATTATCATACTAATATGCATAACGCCATTGGGTATAACTAGACCGAGCTGATCTTTGCTGCGCAGTTTTACAGCAGCTAGGGCTGTCTTATATTGTCGTAAAAATAATTCCCAGTGGTACTGCAAAGAACAACCCACCCACATACGCGGCGCCGTACATTTTTCTTTCTGCCGCAAGCACAGATAATTGATACGACAAATTGATCGGAATATTACGTAAAACAGGAATCCCATAAATGAGAGTGACCCCCAGAACATTATAAATAAGGTGTACCAGCGCTATCTGTAGAGCAAAGCCGCTGTTCACACCAGCCACTCCTAAGGCTGCAATAAGAGCAGTAATGCAAGTTCCAATATTAGCACCAAGGGTAAACGGGTAGATTTCACGGGCTTTTAATACGCCAGCACCAACTAAAGGTACCATGAGTGATGTGGTCGTTGATGATGACTGCACCAAAACTGTCATTAAAGCCCCAGATGTAATGCCCGATATCGGCCCCTGTCCTATGCTTTTGTGTAGTAAATCCTTCGCTTTACCTACCATAAGCGACTTCATGATTTTTCCCATATAGGTAATAGAAACCATAATAAGTGCAATACCAATCAGTATTTTAGCAATACCAGGATAAACAGAAGGCAAAAACTCAAGTGACTGAGAAACTAAATTAGTTACTGGTTGTGTGGCCGCCTTTATCGGGTTGAATCCACTCACCCCTAGCGCTTCTGGGCTATGAATAAGTGTTACAATTTGGCCACTCAAGTACTCTAAAATACCAAAGGCCATTTCCAGCGGAAGAAATATAAGTACGGAAAGAACATTGAAAAAATCATGGATAGTGGCTGCGTTAAAAGCGCGCTGAAACTCTTCTTTTTTCGCGATATGTCCCAGGCTAACCAAGGTATTAGTAATACTAGTACCAATATTCGCCCCCATCATCATGGGTACCGCTATGGTAATAGGTAGCCCTCCCGCAACCATACCCACGATAATTGAAGTAACCGTACTTGAAGACTGTATTAGCGCAGTCGAAACCATGCCAATTATAAGACCCATTATTGGGTTTGAGGCAAAATTAAAAAGCTCTCTAGCGTGATCACCTGCTGCATATTTGAAACCACTTCCAATCATGCTCACCGCAAGCAGCATGACATAAACAAGAAGTGCGAGAAGCAGCCATCGGTGCCAGTTGTTGTTCTTATCTACAGTGCTGGCTGAAAGTGTTTGTGGGTCAATCATTAGGGTAACGATTACGAGTTATGATATAAAAACCCATACTATTACGACCGTGTGACACAAAAATGACGGGGTATACCCGCCATTTTTCATCAAATAAAGCGCTGGCTATTAAAAGCCTAGAGGGTGATGCCTCAGAACACCATGAATATCGTCTAATGTTTCTTTCGAAAGCGAGATATCAAACGCGTCTATATTTTCTTTAAGTTGAAGCAAAGTGGTTGCACCAATAATTGTTGATGTAACACCAGGCACTTGTTTACACCACGCCAACGCAAGTTGTGAGGGCGTCATCCCTGCTTTTTCTGCAATTTTTATGTATTCCGCTGTAGCTGCCTGCGCTGGAGCTTTGTCTCTAAATAATCCCATACGCTGTGCCAGTGTCCAACGACTACCTTCCGGCCTGGCTCCATTCTGGTATTTACCACTTAACATACCCGTTGCTAATGGCGACCATGGAAGGTAAGCAATACTCTCTAATTCACACATTTCAATTAAATACGGCCAATCTTTCGCATGGAGTAAACTGAACTCATTTTGAATAGAGACCGGAAGCGGCATATCAAGCTCTTTACAAAGTGTAAGAAAGGCATGAATACCCCAAGGCGTGTCGTCTGACAGCCCCCAATGTCTAATTTTCCCTTCATCTAGTGCGCGCTTTATACCCACAAGGATATCACGCATACCATCCAGCTCTTTCTCTCGGTTGGTTTTCGTAGGATCAGCACCGTCTGGCCAGTGTTTACCGAAATGTGGTGTAACTCTATTCGGCCAATGAAGCTGGTAAACATCGATATAATCGGTTTTTAAACGCTCTAAAGAATAGGTGAGAGCGTTTGCGATAGCGTCAGCTGTAATGGGTCCAGCGTTACGGATGTACTTTAAACCGCTGCCAGCAATTTTAGTCATTAAAACAATATCAGAGCGCTTAGATTCATTCCGCGAAATCCAATTACCGATAATGCGCTCTGTATCGCCATAAGTATCTACATTTGGAGGAACCGGATACATTTCGGCCGTATCGACAAAGTTGACACCTTTGTCCAGGGCAAACGCTATTTGCTCGTCTGCATCGCGCTGGGTGTTTTGAATACCCCACGTCATTGTGCCTAAGCACACATCCGACACTTGTAAATCGCTATTTCCTAAGCGGTTAAACTTCATTTTTGCTTCTACCTTGGCTTATACCTTGTTTATGCAACAATAAGTCGACCGCTTAAGAAATGACATTCCCCTCTTTATTCACGAGGTTTTCTTAGTGGCCAACTCGGCTTCAACACTCGCAAGCCGCGCCTCAATATCTCTTTTAGACTCGACCATTTCATTCGCCAATTCTGCGAGTGACTTTAACTCTGCAAACCCTAACTTTCGCGTATCAATCACTTGATACTGACGCTTACAGCGATAAAAGAAAGTAAGAAAGTTAACAAAAGCTCGATGAAATGTCGCAAAACTCTTGATCAATACCAGAATTAACACGACAGACGTGAGCACAGCAATACTTAAACCATAAATACGTACCTGGCTTTCTTGTTGTTCAATCATGGGCTCTAATGCAGAATCGACACCCTTTAACTGTGTCTCCACATTGTGTGCGCTTTGTCTGAACTCTCCGCGAAGGCCTTCATTATGAGTTAAACCAAATGTTGTGAACGCATCCACTAATTGCAAGAGTGCCTCTCTGTATTGAACTAAAGACGTACCCAGCGCCGAACTATTGCGGTAATCAGCAACTAAACGCTCACTCATTTCGTTCATCGACTTTGCATAATACCCTTCTTGCGTTATTTGAAAATTTCGCGTGGCGAGTTGAATATTGACTATTAGCTCTCTTGTTTGCGGGTTTTGAGTCAGCGGCCCTTCGTTGAGCACTTTTTCCAGCTCGGAAATACGTCCTCTCAGGCCGTCATTTTGCGTGAGCCCAATGCGCTCTTGAAGCGAGACAACCTGTTGAAATGCGCTGCTGTAGGCCTCCATTGAGGCAGACAGGCTTTCGACATCAGCCACAGGAAGGCGGTATTCATTGAACATGGGAACAAGGGTAGTAAGTCGCCCCTTGAACAAATACGACTGCTGTAGAAACTTGTCAAAGTAATCGGTGTCGTGGCGAAGTAAAAAGTCCTTTTCGTGTCGTCTCATCTGGAGCAAATCTTGCCCCATTCTCAGTAGTGCGTCTCGCTGCTGATTTAAGCCAATTAAACGCTGTGTGAAATAATGTTGGCTTACCACCAGCATGCCCATTCCAATTACACAGATAAGGGTCATTAAAACCAATCGAGACTTAATTGAATCGAACTTCATGACAAACTCCTCTTGGGAGAACACTAAGCGAACAAGATATAAACAAAAACTAATAAATGTTTAAATTTCGCTAACATACGTCGTTAATATAGGTGCTGAACGTGACATTTTTTATTAAACCTTTGTAGCAATTTTTCACATGTGGTTTGTAATTAAAATTTTGCCTATGAAAGAAGATGACGCCGAAAGAGTAATAATCGGAAATTCACTGTAAGTTGTATTCATTACTTTTTTAGCCTTGCGCATTTTTATCTAGCGCTATGCTCGCGTAGTGCTTTCGCTAGATTGTAGTTCCCTTGCGATAGGGCAATATCTGCCACTGAGTTACCCGCTTTATCTACATGCTTGGCGTTTGCGCCTTTTTCTATTAGGCTGCTTACCATCTCTTGCCTGTTGAAGAGGCTTGCAAACATGAGTGCCGTTTGCCCTTGCACGTTTTCTTTATCAATATCGCAATCAGCAAATACCAGCTGCTTTGCCACACTGACATGACCCTTAAATATAGCGCCCATAAGTGCAGTATTCCCACGGTTGTCTTCTTGACACGGATCTGCTTTCGCCTGCTCAATAAGAAAATTCACTGTGTTAGTGTGACCATGGTACGCCGTAAGAATAAGTGCGGTATAGCCTTTTTCATCGGCGACGTTTACATCTAGCCCGGCGTTGTAAAAGGCTTGCAACAAGGTGCTGTCGCCTTCTCTAGCAGCGTCGAAATACCGCACTTTCAGTGCTTCCATAGATAGCGAAGCTGATTGCGCAGGTTTATCCGTCGCGCTAGTTACTTGTGTTACAGCACTGCTGTCGAAGCTGACTAGAGTGACAATGACGAACAGTGTTGATAGTAGTGAGTGCTTTAAAATAGACATTGTGCCCTCTTTATTTATCGACGCAAAAAGTGGAAAAGTAATATTTGAGATTAGGTAGCTACGCATTGGGTGGACTCTTTACCAACGGTAAATAGTCCACCTTTTAGTACTTCTGACTTTAGTAGCTCTGGTTCATTGCATTAGCGCCGTCAGGCTTTCTGCAACTTGTTTCGCTTTAGCAGCACGCGCAGCCTGCTGTTCCATTAAGTCTTTCGCCGTTTGACGAACTTTAGACATTGGCGCTTTCGCTAATTTAGCTACGCCTTTGCCGTAGTCTTTATCTGCGTTGTACATATAAGCACTAATAATGACGCGGATTTCTTCTTCAGGCACCGATGCCAGTGCTCCACCTAAGTTATTAATCAGGTTTTGCTGCCCTTCTTTGGTTAAGTTTCTGAAAAACTCACCCGCTTGTTTAAAGTTCTGCTCTTTGTAGAACGGAATTTGTTGCGTCATACCTGCAAGCGGCTTGCTTGAATAACGAAATGCTGGGTCTTCGTTAAGATTAAGGCGACGGCTTGGCTGGTAATTCACATCACGCGCAGTGCTAGTAGTACGAAGCTGGCCATGTTGTTCGTGGTTATCAATAACCGCGTTTTTAGGTGCGTTAACCGGTATGCGGTACGCATTCACCCCTAAACGATAGCGCTGTGTATCAGCATACGAGAACAAACGACCTTGAAGCATTCTGTCTTCAGATGGTTCAATCCCCGGAATTAGGTTACTTGGCGCAAATGCCGCTTGTTCAGTTTCTTCAAAGAAGTTATCTGGAACACGGTTAAGTACTAGACGACCAATTTTTTTGGCCGGCACTAGCGATTCAGGCCAAATTTTAGTGGTATCTAGAGGGTTAAACTCAAAGTTATCCAGTCGCTCTGGCTCCAGCTCTTGTAAGTAAAGATCCCAAGACGCAGTTTCACCTTTTTCACCAATTCGCGTGTAGATGTCGGTAGTATGCGGCTGCATATCCATTCCCTGCACTTTCATGGCTTCTTCATTGGTGAAGTTCTTGATTGGCTGGTTCGACTTCCACGTGAACTTCACGTACTTGTAATTACCTTCGTCATCAACAAATTTGAAAGCATGAACACCTGAACCATCCATATTTAGATAGCTTGCGGGCGTGCCGTAGTCAGAGAAAAGCATTGTTAATGTGTGCGTTGACTCTGGTACGTGTGAGAAGAAATCAAAAATGCGCTTAGGTTCTTGCTTGTTCGTTACCGGCGATGGTTTAAATGCATGCACCATATCTGGGAACTTGATTGCATCGCGAATAAAGAAAACCGGGAAGTTATTTCCTACAAGATCCCAATTACCTTGTTCGGTGTAAAACTTCACCGCAAAACCACGCGGGTCGCGCAGCGTCTCAGGTGACAGATGGCCATGTACTACCGATGAAAAACGAACAAAAACGTCGGTCTTTTTGCCAGCAGATTGAAACGGCGCAGCCAATGTTTCATCTGACAGGTCAACAAGATTTTCATAATACCCATAAACGCCGGTTCCACGGGCGTGAACGACACGCTCTGGGATACGCTCACGGTCAAATGCCGCTAACTTTTCAATAAGGTGAGAATCTTGTAATAAAACCGGCCCCCATGGCCCCGCTGTTTGCGAGTTTTGATTATCGCCTACTGGTGCGCCGTTCTGACGCGTTAATGTATCGGCACTTACGCCAAGGGTAAGCATGCTGGCAGCCACGCTGCCTAATACAAATTTGGCTAAAGTTGATTTCACTGAGTTTCTCACAGCTGTACTCCTACATGAAGGTTGGGACGAGGTTTAGGGGCTTTTACTTCTACGCAAACTTGGTCACCGTAGTAGTTATCAGCGTAATTGCATTGCGTTCGAGTGGATTGATTCGTTGTGGAGGAAACACGTTGGCTATTCGCCGTTGTTAGCTTTTTTAATAGTGCGCTCATTTCGCTCTCCTTGTTAAGTTGAGAGCATTATCGTTAATTGGTAAAAACTATTAAAACGGGTTAAAACGATTCACACAATCAATTTATTGAATTATAAAGGTGCTAGGTAATCGAGAAAAGGTATGGAAGCGAGTAAACGATGCGTGACGAAAGAAAGACAGATAGAAATTCACAGTGCAGGTTTAGAGATAACGGCACCATTTAAAAACAATAGGAATAAACGGCGCAGTTAACTAAATAAATTCGAACCTCTAATCTCTAACCTTTAAGCCATGGCCCGGTTATAGCTAAAGTTTTGGTGGGCGAGTAAATATTCACGAAGAGCGTTTTACCGTCAGGCGAGAAACACGCGCCAGCAAGTTCAGTTTGCGCATGGAGTTTGGCAAAGTTGTACACTTCTCCGTTTGGTGTAACACCACGCAGATGGTTATCAACAATGTCGGTATATTGGTCTTCACACACCAGTAGATGCCCATTTGGACACACTGTTAGGTTATCACCAAAGTTATACAAGCTCTTGTCTTCACTTTCTAAAAACAATTGAAGCTTGTCTTGTTTACCATCAGCAGAAGGAACAAGTTTCATTACCTGCCCTAGCTGCTTTTCCCCGCCATTAGTACAGCAAAAATACAGTTCATCTTCTCCCCAATGTATACCTTCCCCGCGAGCGAATAAGGCAGCGCCTTTTTCATATCCTCTCACACGTAAGTCATCGTTCGGGCTTTCTGGATTGTCTAACGCTATCCACTCTACGTCGAACCACGTTGCTACGGGCATAGCATTGGAACGCCAGTTACGTGTATCGAACTGAGGGCTATTTTTAACGACTAATGCTTCTAATTGGCCGCCAGCTGCCAAGTTTCCGTATTCATTAGGTACAAAGCGATATAGCAAACTATCGCCTCTATCTTCGGTTAGATAAACAATGCCGGTTGTGGGGTCAACACAGGCCGCTTCGTGATTAAATCGCCCCATCGCTTTAAGCGGTTTAGCCTCAATGAGTGAGTCAGCATTTGCGGGTACTTCAAATATGTAGCCGTGATCTTTGTTAACCACATCGCCGTTCGGGCCATGAGGTCGGTCTACCGATTCCTCACACGTTAGCCACGTGCCCCACGGCGTAATACCGCCCGAGCAGTTTCTTACCGTTCCAACAAGGCTGATAAACTCTCGCTCTACCCTTTTGGTGGTATGGTTATACACCATATTTGTGGTTCCGCCTGGTAAAGCTACGCCATTATGATAGTTATCATAGGCTAGCTGGCTAGTATGCTTTTGAATAGACTCAGGCTGTACACTTAAATGTTTAGGATGTAGTTCGTGGTTACGTATAAGCGCCACTTTATCGCTAGTACCTTCTACCGGTAAACACCCCATGCCATCTGCTCTGTCTGGTACGTGCATACCATCTGACATGCTATTTCCAAGGCTAGATATAACCTTGTAGCTAAAGCCTTTAGGTAAATCGAGAAGCTTTTGGGGGTCGGCGACTAGTGCGCCATAGCCTTCGCTAATCGGCATTGACGCCAAATTCAACGTCTTACCAAAAGCACTGCTAGCCAGGCCACCAAATGCCAAAGAACCCACTAAAAACTGGCGTCGTGTAATCATGAAAATCTCGTTAAACAATAAAACCGGGCATGATAGCCATTAATTGTTACAGTATAACAACACTATAAGAAATCATTGGCAAGTGAGATTCGCACTTTATAGGCAGACAGCTTGGGGAAAGCGGCTAATGGTGAGGAAAGTGGGTTGATGTCGGAGCGCTTACTTAAAAGCAAGGATGGGTTTACGGCGAGCTCCCTCTCACCAAGCTTTATAGATGCCAAAGGGGTGGCGCTAATTCAATCTAGAACTCTCAGCTGCATGGATGCAGCTGCGAAGCCCCCATGGATGGGTACACGGCGTGTTTCAGAGGGCACAACAATCACGAACTAAATCACAGGCATAAAAAAAGCGCACCTAAGTGCGCT
>NZ_JAZETO010000012.1:0-135182 GCF_036864485.1 Alteromonas sp. S015
GGTGCGTTCATAAACATACCTAAGTTCGCTGCTAAATAAAGGTTTGTAAACTGTGATTTTTATTTCTTGGTCCAACTGACAATAGCTTTCGCACCTCACCATAATGAATGTTCCGTCCTGTAGTTTCACCTTAGCTAGGTCTATCTTACGAACACTTCTGTTACCACCTCCAAGTGGGCGTTGAGAAATAGAGTAAACCTTGCCTTCTAGAGTGCCATTTTCGATTCCTGTCACTACTGTAAACTGAAATAGAACAGCCAGAAGAAAAAGTATTAGGGCCGGGATACCTAAAATGAAAATTGGTTTATTAGTGAGTAAATAGGTAGGTTTTCCCATAAGCACCTAACTTTCCAATAACGGGCGCAGACATGTGGGGCATAATGGCGCAGCCGCCCCGCGTGTATGCGTCCCAGCGAACGTAGTGAGTGTGTTGATTGGGTTGTTATACCCGTGCCTAATCATATATGCCAGGCGTTAAAATTTGCATCAACTTCTCAGGGTTTTCAACAGATGTAAAACCAAACTGCGAATACAATCCGTGTGCGTCACTAGTTGCTAGCATAAACCTACGGAGACCTTGCAGGTCTGGATGGGATGATATGTTTTCCATAAGTTGCTTGCTTATCCCTTGACCACGATACTTCTCTATTACAAAAACGTCGCTTAGATATGCAAATGTGGCTCTGTCTGTAATAACTCTAGCGAAACCGACTTGGTCTCCTCCGGTTGCATAGGCTCCAAATACAAGAGAATTGTCTATAGATTTTTGTAATGTTGAAAGCGGGATGTTTTTTGCCCAATAGGAGTTCGCCACAAAGGAGTGGATTAATTCGATGTCTAAGTCATCGTGGTTTGTACTTATATTAATCCCTTTCATTCTATCGATCCTTCAGAGGGTATAACTTTCCAATAACGGGCGCAGGCACGTGGGGCATAATGGCGCAGCCGCCCCGCGTGTATGCGTCCCAGCGAACGCAGTGAGTGAGTTGATTGGGTTGTTATACGAATAGCCAATTAATTCATAGAAAGAAGGCTGCGAGGTTTAAGCTCTAAATTACTTTCCAACCTTTCTATTTTTGAAAGAAGCTCTTGTTTAGCTTTACTTGTTTGCTCAATCTGGCTCTGAAGCTTATCTACCTTGATCTGAAGAGTAATATTGGCTTGATTTTGTTGGTAGAGGATAAACGACTGCAAGCTAATTACAGCAGTGAAAGCGATTGTTGATAAAGCTATCTTTGTACGACTTTTCATAGAACTTCCTTATTTCAATAGAGTTTTAAGACTACCAGTGTTTTTCTAGTTTTTCACTTATTCGTATAACACCCACATAAGGGGCAGTAACGCGTGGGCTAAAATCCGAGCGAAGCGACAGAGCCCACGTGTTACTGTCCCAGCGAAGCGACTTAATGTGTATGTTATAATTTTCTATTATAGACTTCCTCTGCGCCCTTTGGAGCGGGCAATAGAAGTTTCCCCTCTCTGATACAGAATGTATTTTGTTGTATATCCAGAGGTATTCTTGTGTCTTCAAATTGAAGGACAAAGCAGCCTTCATCATCCGGTGGAGTTATTAGCGAGAAATGAGTTCTTATGGGGTTTCCTCTACTTGGATAAACAGAATATAGGCCGTCAGATATTACTATTTCCTGATTTTTTAATATCTTTGAGAATTTATGAACTTCTTCTTCACTCATTTCTGAATTTTCAAAGCTTTCAATTGTTTCTGCCTTACTGAAAATCCAGTGTCCAATAAATTCATACTCTGTACTCTTGAGAGTCTTCCCAATCGTATAGCTGCTATATAAAATTAGGCTAACCGAGATAACTGTAAGAAACGTCCTTTTCATTAAAATCACCCCTAAATTATAACATTTAAATGATGCGGACCCTAAGAACCGCATATTAATTTTTATCATACTGGGCTAACTGCCGCCATCCCTTGCTGTGACTGAGCTGGCATCGCTATTAATATTTTGCGAACCTATTTATATGCGAACCACGGTTCGCATATAAATGAATCACTATCATCATAGTACAGCTTTACGCTGCCAAGTCATACACTTAGGAGTTCGCAAAACATGGACCACAAAAAAATACGAATCGCTGAGTCGGGGCAGAACCTGATTAACCGCATTCCCTTCGCCGTTAACAGGCTGGGATATAGCAAAAGGACTGAACAAACCTACAGCTACTGGATAAAGCATTTCCTGAACTACAGACGCACCACGCCAGCCCAAGGCCTTTGTACAGAGCATATCAACCGCTTTCTCCAACATATATCTAACCGCAACAAGTCTGCCACTACTGTAAATGCCGCCATTAATGCGATTAATTTCTTAAGCATGTTTTGGAACGGGAGATGCGCCAGCTTGACCCGATCCTTCGCCCCAAATCACCGACAAATCTGCCTGTTGTGTTCACCCATCAAGAAGCAATGAAAATACTCCGTGCCATGCACGGTACACATCGTCTTATGGCATCCATACTCTACGGCTCAGGCCTTCGGATAAGTGAGTGTGTTCAACTGAGAGTGAAAGATGTGGATTTATCTCTGAGAACTATCCATGTTAAATGCGCCAAAGGTAAGAAAGACCGTGTCACGCTATTCCCTGAGAAACTTATCAGGCCATTGTCTCAACAAATACAATGGAGGAAGTCTTTGCACGACTATGACTTAAGTCTGGGCGAAGGGTATGTTGGGCTGCCTAATTCATTGAGAAAGAAATACCCTGCCGCAGAACGGGCGCTGGGCTGGCAATATCTCTTTCCTTCAGCCATAGCAAGAGTGGACAAAACCTTTAACGTAAAGCGTCGTTGGTATACGTCAACCCGCACGTTACAAAAAGCGGTAAAGAGAGCGATTCAGATTGCCGGAGTGCACAAACACGGCGGTTGCCACACATTTCGTCATACATTTGCAACTGAGCTTTTACGCGCTGGATACGATATCCGAACTATTCAGGAATTACTGGGCCATACATCTGTACAAACAACGCAGATATACACGCATGTCGTAAAACAGGGGCCTCATGAAGTGAGAAGCCCACTGGATTAAGTGGTGCTGGGGTGACGTATTTATTGTTACCCCAAGGTCCGCTTTACGTACAAAGCCGCCCCCTTGTATTTCGATTTACAACCAAAAGTTTTTTTGTTGTACGAGAACTGGTTTCGAACCATAGGATACATATAGCCGAATATGCTGAGTCGTACATAAAATCAGTTGCATTTTTCATAAGTTAAAACATTCGGTGCCGGCTATTAATAATATTTGAGTCAGACTACGAATATTTTCCGTGAAGCTTGTTGATAACGTTTGTAAAAACGTTGACTAAATTTGGTCTAGCTTCAAACCTTATCCAAGTCTTATTTCATATGGGCTAATGAAATGAATTAACATAGGCTTATGTGTTTCAGTGCCAAATTTGTACAATTTTTAAACTTTTACTTGACGTAAAGAACGTCCAACTGTGAAATAGTATCAAACTACAGGGATGGCGTTTAATGACATTTGAAGATTTATGTAAAAACCTTACGAACAATAAAATCACTAAAATCTCTTTCCATGATTCTGAGTTTAGACGGTTTTGCTTTTGGCCCCCTAACGTCTTTGCTCTATTGGGTGCATTGCTCAAAAATACGGGGACTTACACATACGTGGCATGTTTGCCTGGTAATTTTTCGTTACGCGACGATCACGAAGAAAATGCGCTACATTTAGGAGAGGTGTGGTTCAATTTTTTCAGTGAAGGAAGTCGATGGCTAGATTACATGCAGCGAGGCAAGCCATGGTCTCGCAGGCAATTTGCGCCAAAAGTGCTCGAGAAGTTAGTAAGAAGTGTTTTTTCAAAACAAAATTTAAAACGTGAAATAACCGATATTGGTCGGCATTGGTACTGTGAAGAGAGTCAAGTTGGTAGTTTAACTGACGTACAAAAGAAAGAAGACGAGAATAATTGGCATTTTTTGACCGAAGTTTTTACTTTATTCGCTATCTGCGATTACGCTTGTATGGGTATTGAAACATATAATGATGGTGTTTTTGCTGCCGTAAATTACATGCATCTACAAGAAGATAGTAAAAATTTCTCTTACTCAGACATTCTGAGACATAAGGCAGTAGTGCTTGCTAAGCAGCGTACTCCACAAGTTGGGATTGGGCTAAATTCTCTGTCGCACTATTTAGCATTTATCGAATCTGAAGTAAATATTGGGCTCTATCAAAGCTATAACAACCAAAAGCAAATTCAGAATATCAGTGACATCAAAATGTTGCTTTTGCCCTGGCCCCTAACTATAGATAGGTCTAACTTTTCTCCATCTATACTTTCGGAAAATAAAAGCTCATCGTGTGTAGGTGGTTTCGCATTTTTTGATTATCAAAATCGCTTGGGGGTCACTATTCATGAACTGATCAAAGTTTTGAATGATGCAGGTGAGATAGATATTCTTGTTTTCCCTGAAGCAACGCTAGAAAAAAACGAGTATTTAAGATTACTAGAAGAGCTTATTTTAGCTGAAAAACAAGGCACAGTTGCGACTCCAAATTTTGTAATATGCGGTATCTACTCATCCGAACCCAATAATTGGGCTGAAAACCAAGTATGTTTAAGCACAAAATCAACATTCATTGACGGGCAGGTGGAATGGGAGCATATTTGGCAAAGTAAACATCACAGATGGTGTTTGGACCCTTCACAAGTCAGAGCCTATGGAATCCAGGCTGCACTTTCTTCTGATTTTAGGTGGTGGGAAGGTATTAAAGTAGGTAAAAGAGAATTGAAAGTCATAAATATAGACAATCTGTTTTCTATAACTCCGCTAATTTGTGAGGACTTAGCGAGGCAAGACCCAGTTTCTGAAGTACTTAGAGCATTAGGCCCTAATCTGGTTGTTGCGCTTTTATTAGATGGCCCTCAACTGCAATCTCGTTGGTCTAGTAGATACGCGTCGATTCTCGCTGATGATCCAGGTTGCAGCGTCCTTTCGTTAACGGCAATGGGAATGATCGAACGCTCCAATAAGACAAGTGGTTACACAAGTAGAACCATTGCATTGTGGAAAGATAGTGAGAATGGCTATATCGAAATAGATCTACCAGCCGATACTAAAGGTATTATCATGAGCGTGGAATGTAAGTATAATGAAGAGTTCACGCTAGACGGTAGATCAGATGGTTGTTCTGCTGTAAATTTAATCTATAAAGAACATTTTGCCGTAATATCAGATAACTAATAGAAAAAGGTATACATCGCAATGCAAACACAATATAAGGCAAGTCTACCTGATCAAACTCGGTTATCAGTAAGAGGTAGACAAGAGCTTGGAGCGTTAGCGAGAGCTATAGAAGTTAACCCCTCTATGAGTGATGAACTACTTCATCGTGTAAATAGCAGATTAGTTTCAGAATTAGATGATGCGACTAATCAAGCTTTACGAGAGACACTCTTAGGCGTCATTGCAGAAACGCAAATGAATGGCAATATATCCAATAATATACGTGCAGCTTTAGCTCAAACACAAGCCTTAAGTTCGTTAAAAAACGATATCGTTCACGTATTTGAGTGGGCTGAGAAATCAGTAAAAACTTTTCGCGCAAATCAACGCAATACACATAAACACCGTAATAAAAGTCAAGCAACAGTCGGTTAATTTTTTGCTGGTTGATTACCTCTCTATCTGCTACAGATAGAGCGCTGACGCACGCGCCTTAGCAGATCGAGAGGCGCGGAGATTAAAGGTAGCAATGAGTCAGTTTATGATTATGTACTGTGTCCGTGTATCACTAGCAAATGAAATGTCCGCTTTACGTACACAAGAGACGGTCTGATTTGATATAACTCTACCTGTGAAAGTGTCAGGTTAAGTGGCGACATAATCCCTTGGTAATCACACTAATCCAACTAAGCAACGCCATGATATGCGCTAGTTAATAGCGCTGGCGTTGCTAGGCTAGCGATAACAGGCATGACCGCTATTTACGAAATGCCGCCCGTTAATTGGTATCTTTTTTATCGTCACTCTTTAGCCGTACGTAAGTCTTAAATTTCTTCTTCATGAGTTTGTCCACGTATTGCGTCATTTTGACTTTCTGTGAAATAGCGTCATCTAAGGCATCCACTAATTCAGCTAACATATCCAAGTAGTACCTGGTGTCGCGAATAACGTTACCTTTAGGGGTCATAATGGTTTGGCTTTCAGGATGGTCGGCAAATCCCATATGTTCAGTCACTTCTGCGCCAGTTTTGTCTGGCTCGAACATCTCTGCTTTCACTTCTTCAATAACCTCATTCACCGCATCGGCATCGAAGTTCTCTAGCTCTTCTAAGAAACCATAAAGCATTACCCTATCCATCAGGGTATTAATTTTACGAGGAATGCCTCGAGAGAACATATGAATGCGTTCAAACGCTTCTTCACTGAATAATTGTGAACCATTCCAGCCCGCGTGGTGCAAGCGGTACTCTATATACTCTTTGCACTCTTCTATAGAAAGTGGAGCAAGGTGACAAGACGCCACAATACGTTGCCTGAACTGCTCCATATTCGGTGCTCGCAAAATAGGTTGCAGCTCTTCTTGCCCTAACAAAAAGCTTTGAATAAGCGGCTTACCGTTAAGCTGAAAGTTGCTCAACATCCTAAGTTCTTCAATAGTTTCTAGTGGAAGGTTTTGCGCTTCATCAACAAGCAGTAAGGCGCGCCGTCCCGCTTTGTTCAAATCGTATAGGAAAATTTCAAGGGCTTTTAAAATATCGGCTTTTGACCGTCCTTCCGTAGGTATATCAAATTTAGACGCAACCATTTTCACCAGTTCATCTGGCGATAGCTTTGGCGTTACTATTTGTGCAGCAGCAATGTCGTCTTCAATTTCTTCAAGCAGACTGTTTGCTACGGTGGTTTTCCCAGTACCTATTCCACCGGTAATAACGATGAAGCCTTCAGCTTGAGAAAGACCGTACTGTAGATAAGACATGGCGCGTTTGTGCCACTTACTTGCGAAGAAAAATTCTGGGTCTGGGGTTAACTGAAACGGTTTCGAGTTAAGTCCGTAATAACTTTCGTACATGCAATTTACCGTTTTTCCATTAAAAATGTGCGTTCGAAAATATAAGCGTAGATACCCAATATCGAAAAAGTGCGCTGATTATCGTTTGTATGGTAACTAACATCGCGTCATTGTCGAAGTATTATTATTTACCCCTAGCCTTAGGTGAATTCTGCTAACATTAGACTACGCGCAAATATTTACATTGAATGACATTGGCACAAAGTATATCAGTCAACGGAGACAATACCCACCAAGGAGCATCGACACCACCTTGGTATCTTTACCTGGTAGAAAATAAGCTTGGACAAATTTACACGGGCATTACCACGAACCCCAAACGTCGCATAGCACAGCACCGAGGAGAGTTAAAAGGTGGCGCCAAGGCCTTGAAAGGCAAAGCTCCCCTGACCTTCAAAGCCATATTTGAAGTGACGGATAAGTCGCATGCTTCAAAGCTGGAATATGAGGTAAAGAGAATGAGCCGCCCTCAGAAAAACCAAATTATCTGTAAAGGGCAACTCAATGATTTAACGTGTATTAGAACCCAATTCGAAGAATGATACCTTGGTTAGCTTTACGCTCATTCTTTACAAATTAATGTTCCCTACCCGCCCAAGACCCCATTAATGATCATGGCGTTGCCAATGCTAAGTGTAAATCCAAGTGCTGCAACACCAATGTTATGTTGCTGATCGACCTCTTGACGAAAGTTCATGCCGAACAAGATAATTTTCTTGCTCGCCAAAACTAAAATATGAAGTGCAATTGCCAAACCAACACTTACAATCAACCAACCTGTGACGTTGCTCACATAGCCTGACGGATTGTAAATGAGTAGGTTTTTTGCTGCCGATACAATCATGGCAGTACCTAGTAAATTGCCAGCATGTTCGATAGCGAGTGCTAACTGCCCTTTTTCGAGCGCTCCTTGAAATGAGTCGTTTTGGTTGTCTCTGGCATATCTAAACTCCAGAATTCGCGTCATAACAAGCAGCATCGTTAGAACGACCGTAAACCCCGTCACAATGGCAATAATGGCATTCATGTCGCTGCCATTTACCCATATCATGATGTTGCGTAAAACAATGGCGCTTGCCACAAGGCTCGCTGCATCGACCAGCGCAACACTAACGCTCCGTTCGGCAATCATCGCGTGAGTATCAACTTTATTGAGTACAAGTTTATCGTGAGCGAAGCGCCCAAACTTCACCAATATAATGCCTACAATGCCGAAGGTGATCATTCCAATCGCCGCTTCTTTATATCCCACACCAATATGTCGCCCTACGACCGAACTTAATACTATGCACAACGACAGCATGCCTCCTGCTATGCTTATGCCGAACGCGAAGTTATCTTTTACGCCGAGCTCTTCTGTTACCGAGTATTTCCTAAATGCGCCTGTCAGCCATTTCATAATCATTAGCAGTACTAACGCAATCGCTACATCCATAGCAAGGTATATCATCAGTTCTTGCGTTAGAGGTACTAGTTTTACTAAGGCTTCCACGTTATCTTTGCTCCTTGAACACACAAAGTTCTTCTGATTGTTTTTTTAAAATCAGTAACGGCTATATGAATAGCCTTCATCTAATACAGACTTGTACAACGATGACATCGAACTTGTTCAGATTTATTTTAGTTAGGGCTTAATGACCTGTGCATTACACCCAGATTTAGCAGGCACGTGACCATGGTGAATACCGCACGGCATGTTAATGTGCTGCGACACCTAGTGTTGGGTACTTGCAATGAAAATTCTAAGTATTCAACCGTTAAACACGAATGATATCTCATAAGATGCGAGCATTATGCCAACAGACAACGAAAATAGCATGACAAACGTAGAATTAGCCGAAAAGTTTTGGCAACGGTTGGTAAACGCACCAGCAATTAGCGACACTGACAAAACTCTGATTGAGGCTCATAGCGAAACGCTAAAGCGTTCGTTTGCGCGTTCCGCGTTCTTGGCAGAGACATTAATTCAGAAGCCTGCGTTTGTTTCTCGCGTTGTTGCGCATGAGCAATCACCAGAAAAGTGTGAAGTCGGTCTCGCCATTAACAACACTATTTCATCTATCACGACAAGTTATCGTACAGCGCTTAACGATAAATTGCAGTGTGTTGATAGCGAAGAGGAATTAATGAAGGTGCTGCGGGAATACCGAAATAAAGAGATGGCGCGAATTACATTCCTTGATGTCCTGAATAAGCAAACCATCGACACGTCACTTATTCATGTCTCTACATTAGCCGATACGCTTATTAGTGGTGCATACAACTGGCTTTATCAGCACTTGGCAGCGCGCTACGGAAAACCACAAAGCCAAGGCCGAGACATGCACATGTATATTCTCGGGATGGGGAAATTAGGTGGAAAAGAACTCAACTTTTCTTCTGACATCGATTTAATTTTTGCTTACCCGGAAAAGGGAGAAACCCACGGAGGTCGCAAAAGCGTTGAGCATCAGCAGTTTTTTACTAAGCTAGCACAGAAGCTAATTCAAGCGTTGAACAAAGTGACCAATGATGGTCAAGTTTATCGCGTTGACATGCGTTTACGGCCCTTCGGCGATTCTGGCCCCCTTGTTATGCATTTCGCAGCACTTGAAGATTACTATCAAGACCAAGGCCGGCACTGGGAGCGCTTTGCTATGGTAAAAGCGCGGATAATTAACGACGATAACTCCCAAGATGTGAAATGGTTAAACAACATTTTGCACCCGTTTACTTTTCGTCGTTACTTAGACTTCACCACTTTAGATGCCCTTCGCAACATGAAAAAGCTGATCGCTACAGAAATACGTAGACGTAAGTTGAACAATAATATCAAACTCGGTGCGGGTGGCATTCGGGAAGTAGAATTTTTCGCACAGAGCTTTCAGTTGATCCATGGAGGACGAGAGCCTGCGTTACAAAGTAAGTCTCTACTTCGAACATTAGACGCATTAACTGAGCTCGACATAGTAGAATGCGACGTAACCCATCAACTAAAGAAAGACTACTTATTCCTTAGGAAAGTAGAACACACGCTTCAACAAACTCAAGACCGCCAAACCCAAACGCTTCCTGAATCACTTTGGCAACAAGCAGCCCTTGTTGATGTCATGGGATATGAATCGTACAGCGAATTTCTAAAGCAATTAGATGCGGTTATGGCGCGCATTCACGCACATTTCAACGAGTTAGTAGAAGAATCTCATGATACGCACTCCGATGAAGACCTGCTTTTCGTTGCCTGCCAGGATGCATGGCGCTTGGCACTGCAAGAAGATGAATTCACTGACACATTCGGTGACCATCTTTCCTCTAGCGATATAAAAGGCATATTTTCTATTCTTGTCGCCTTCAAAGATAAACAGCGTAATTATCGAATAGGCCAGAAAGGTGAAGACACGTTAAATAAACTGCTTCCTGAAATATTGTACGTGCTTATCAACCAACACCCTAACCACCTGCCACAGGTACTGGGGCGTTTACTTGGCGTTATAGAAGCGATTACAGGTAGAACGACTTATCTTGATTTGCTACTTGAAAATCCCGACGTGCTCAAACAGTTAGTAAGGCTGTGTGAACGAAGTGATTGGATTGCTCAAGAAATAAAACGCTTTCCCTTATTATTAGATGAATTACTCACACCGTTATACCTTGGTCAGCAAAACACCGATGTTCATACCAGCAAACAAGAATATCAACTGGAACTGCGTGAAACCATGCTTCGTATTGAACAAGACGATGTTGAAATGCTTATGGATGGGTGGAGACAATTCAAGCTGTGCCAGCAGCTTCGTATAGCCGCCAGCGACATCAGTGAATCACTCCCCATAAATAATGTAAGCGATAAGCTTACGGTGCTAGCTGAAGTGATACTGGAGAACGTAGTAGATGCCGCATGGATGCAAATACAACAGCGCTATGGCGTTCCATCGCACCTAGAAGGCACCGATAAGGGGTTTGCTGTTATTGGCTATGGAAAACTAGGGGGGTATGAATTAGGCTACGGCTCTGACTTAGATTTGGTGTTTTTGCACAACGCCCCTCGCGGGATAAGTACAGATGGTAAAAAGTCTATTGAAGCGCAGCAATTTTATATTAAATTAGCACAACGCATTATGCACCTTCTCAACACGAAAACCTTGTTTGGTCAGCTCTATGAAACGGATCTTCGTCTGCGCCCTTCTGGCAATGCGGGCTTGTTGTGCTGCCATATTGACGGTTTTGAAAAATACCAAAAGGAAGAAGCGTGGACGTGGGAACATCAAGCGCTGGTGCGTGCCAGAGCAATTTGTGGCGACCCGCTCCTCTTGACTGACTTTACCCGTGTGAGAGATATTATATTGCGTCGCCCTAGAAACGTTAAAACACTAGCCGAAGATGTGTGCAAAATGCGTATAAAAATGCGTGAGCACTTGCTCTCAAAGAACAACGATAAAGTTGATTTGAAGCAGTGTGCCGGAGGTATTACAGATATTGAGTTCATGGCACAGTTTCTTGTGCTCGCTTATGCACAGTCGCAGGCAGCTATGACACAATACCCAGACAATCTCCGAATTTTCGATGCGGCGGCTAAGTGCAATATCGTTGAGATAGCCACTGCGCATAAACTACAAAAGGCGTATTTAAAACTGCGCGAGCAGTATCATCACTTAACATTAGCGGATACTAAATACGCTGATCAGAGTGAAGAATTAGACAACATACGAGAACAAGTCACCATTCACTGGAATACATTGTTTGGCAGGTGTGACGGCTAAGCGATGAGTCTTAACCTCTAATTAAACGACAGTTGGTAGTGAGGAACTCCGTGTCCTGGGCGGTCACTACCAACGATCGTTGCTCTGCACATAGGTACGTTTTCACCTTGCCTTCGAAGCTGCTATCTATGGCACTGGCAATATTAGCTAACGAACCTGCTACCGTGTTAACCATTTGAAAATGGTGTTTAATAACAAAGTCTTGCTCTAAATTCCATATAACTTGCATTCCTTCTGCTTGCGCGTATTGTGATATTGCTTCGCGCAGCGTATTCCCTTCCTGAAAGGTGCGTTTTTTATGCTCGCCAGTCCAGTTCTTTTCCACCGGACGAGTTTGACTGGACATTTGTGCAAGCTTATTGTCTAAATCAGGGTCAACGCCCTTAATATCCAGTACAAAGTTTCCCTGTTCGTCTTCTACCGGATCGGTAGATTGCATACGAAGGCCTCGATAGAACTCACTTAAACCACGTGATATCGATTGATCTTCCACCTGCCCCCGTGGAACGGGCTCTTGGTCTTGCATTTGGAGTACGTAGATAAGTACGCCTGCAATGACCAAAAGCACTACAGCTATGCCGATTTGCTTAGCCCAAAACGATGAATTTGATTGCGTTTTCTGTCCCATACATTACCGATGTTTAGCCGCTTTTAATCAATTATCAAGTTGTGCTATGTGTATGAACTTAAGCACAATTCTTATATTTTAGTCTACCTTTGAGCAGAAAGCCTATTATTCTGTTTATCTAAATTTCAAACTACAGCGATTTGTACAGCGATTCTGGATTGCTTTTAGGTCTCGTTTTAAATCGCTTGTGCATCCACAAGTAGCTTTCCGGCTGTTCTTTAACAGCGGCGTCTACGTGCTGGTTTAGCAGGGTTAGTGCCTCAGCATCTTCCATCTTTCCTAGCTGGGAAAGCGGTGGGTAGATTTTTATTTTGTAACCACGCTTGGTGTACTGCGACGTTATAATCATCGGCTCACAGTGACTTCGCCTTATAAACATCAACGTTGCTGTCGTTGTTGCTGTATCTTTTACCCCACCAAACGGCACAAAGATACTTTGTTTAGGGCCGTAATCTTGATCGGGCAAATACAAACACAGTTCTTTATCATCAAGTGCAGCAAGTAACGCCTTAGCGTTTCGTTTATCAATCATGTATTTATTAGAACGGTTTCGCCCGTGATACTGAAGGTAGTCAACTAAAGGGTTATTATGCTTACGATAAAACGCAATACTTGGGCGATAGAAGCCGATACCTCTGCAGGCAAATTCTAAATTCATATTGTGAAGCGCCATACCAAATATCCCTTTGCCATTTGCAAGTGCCGCTTCAACATGTTCCGTACCTTCAATTTCAATGGCGCGTTTTACGCGCCAGCTAGGCCACCACCATCCCATTGCGGTTTCAAATAGCGCCATTCCTGTACGCCTCACGTTCTCTTTATACAGTGCCTCTACTTCACTGCCAGAAAGTGCGGGGTTCCAAAGTGCCAAATTACGCTTTGCGACTTTTGCTCGCTTAGGAACAATTAACGCGATGAGCTTTCCTGTACCGCCGCCAATAGCGCGTATCACAGGTAAGGGCAACCAAGTCATGGTATAAAGGATAAATACACCCAACCATACAGGCCAAAACTTAGGGCCTAAAAATGCCAGTTTAAATTTAGGAGCTTTAATTGCCGCCGCCAATGTCTGTATCCTTTGAAACGAAGTGGGCGGCATTGTAGCAGAAGGTTTTTTGCGGGGCTAATTGAGACTGACAGCACACCGTGCGCTTGCGATAGATAGAGTCGTATTAGCTGAGAAAACCCATCCGAGCTTTCTCTGCTTACGCAACTTATTGGTTGTTTATAGAAGCGTTACCGTCAGACGACTAATATTCTTTGTCGATTTGCTTCAACTTTTTCTCGAAAGACTCATACTGGTCTTTCGAGTCATAATCAAAATGGTATTGATTGTGAAAACCGAACTGAAGCTTTACGTTAACATCTTCAATATAGAGCGTATAACCATCATGGTCTGTAAACGCTGTAATTCCGTTTAGCTTATACTGTTCATCTTCTTTCGCACCATGCTGGCGAATCTTGTCGAAAACCTGAAGTAAGAACTTGCTGTCTAATTCGTTTTTCATTGTAAATCCATCGTTGAGAATTTATCTATTTTTACACAATCAAACAATTTTTGGATTTATCTACGACGTATCGCTGTCACAAATTAAACGTAAAAAGCGGTACGCGAGATAACAGCCACAGTCTAAAAATTATAGCGAAAGCCTAAATTTATTACGTTGGCAGAAAAGTCGTCTTTGCCACCGAAATAGGTGTATTCCAAGCGTACCATCGACTGTAAGCCCAAGTAGTAATCGAAACCTATTCCGGCCAACCCAGCGATAACCGTTTCATCTTGCCCACATACGGTGGCGTCTGAACCGCAGGCAGCGCTCGCAGTAGAAACGTGCTCAATATCAACACTTGCTACACCTAACTTGTAATACAGCTCACCTTTTTGGCTACCCGCTTTACCTAAAAGCGCTAAATAAGGGCCTTTAGATGAAATGGATTGTTCGCTGTTATCGGTATCAATAAAAGAGATATAGCCCCCTTCTACATACCACTGACGGTGAAACTGGTAGCCCAAAGCCGCCGAATAGCTAAAGTCAGACTCGCTATCTATTTCCGTATCAACATTGCCAGAACCAACATTTACCACGGCATATCCGTCTGCTGATGCTAGTCCAGAAAAACCTAAGCCTACTATTACAGCACTTCTAACAATGAACTTAGTGAAAAATGGTGAAAGACTGCGCATTTAAATTACATCTCCTTGTTTAAGAGCGCTCACTATAAAAGACAATATTAACAATTAAAACTCCGAAAACGTGTTTAGATGAACGCATTTAATCCGTCACGGCTCATTTAACGTGTCTCAAAAAGAATCCAAAGGGCACTTTTTAACCATTAAATATCAGCAATGTTAATCTTAAACCTCACACTTTTGTATAAAAAAGCGTACTTTTTGTTTACTAACCACCTGATTGTAAGACTTTTTTTACAAAATTTGATCTTTTCCAAATAAGGTGTAGTATTAATTAAAACAACTGGTCAGATGAGCGGATGAGTTATTATGAGTATCAGAACTAGCTTAAAAAAAGTATTACCCCCAATTTCAGTCACAGAACAAGAAGCCCTAGATGCGGGTGACGTGTGGATTGAATCTTCTATTTATCAGGGTAAGCCTGACATGCAGGCACTACGTGATATCCCTCAGGCAAAACTGAGCGCGGATGAACAAGCATTCATGGACGGTCCGGTAACTGAATTACTGAACATGATCGATGATTTCGAGCTCGGTAACGGTAAGCATATTCCTCAAGAAGTTTTAGACTTTCTTGGCAAGAACCGTTTCTTCTCTATGATCATTCCAAAGAAATTTGGCGGTCTTGAGTTCAGCCCTTATGCAAACTCAACCATTGTTGCAACAATTGCTGCGAAAAGCGGTGCAATTGCAGTAACCGTTATGGTGCCTAACTCGTTAGGTCCGGGCGAGCTTCTTATGCACTATGGTACAAACGAGCAGCAAGACTACTGGCTACCTCGTCTAGCAGACGGTCGCGACATTCCGTGCTTCGCGCTAACCAGCCCAGAAGCAGGTTCAGACGCGGGTGCTATTCCAGACGCGGCTATCGTAACCAAAGGCGAATTCAATGGTGAAGAGGTACTAGGTCTACGCGTAAGCTGGGACAAGCGCTACATTACACTTGCACCAATCGCGACAGTACTAGGTCTTGCATTTAAAGTATTCGATCCAGATCAACTTCTTGGTGACAAATTAGAGCTAGGTATTACTTGCGCTCTTCTTCCTAAGTCTCACCCGGGTGTAGAACTAGGTAACCGTCACGATCCAATGGGTGTACGTTTCTACAACGGTACTACTCGTGGTCAAGACGTGTTCATTCCAATGGATTTCATCATTGGTGGTCAAAAGAACATTGGACGCGGCTGGCAGATGCTAGTTAGCTGTCTTGGTGCAGGTCGTGGTATTTCACTTCCAGCAATGGGCGTGGCTACTGCACAGTCTGCATTCAAAGGCACGGTTGAATATTCATTCGTACGCGAGCAGTTTGGTCTTCCAATTGGCCGCTTCGAAGGTATTCAAGAGAAAATGGCGGACATCGCAGGTAAGACGTTTTTACTTGAAGCAATGCGTGTTTTAACCACTGAAGGCCTTGGACTAGGTGTTAAGCCATCGGTAGTAACGGCAATTGCCAAGTACCACATGACTGAGCTTGGTCGTGATGTAATGAACTCTGCAATGGATATTCAAGCGGGTAAGGCGATTCAACGCGGCCCTCAGAATACGCTAGCAGGTGGATATGCTGCACTTCCAATTGCAATTACAGTTGAAGGCGCAAACATCCTTACTCGAAATCTTATGATCTTTGGGCAAGGTGCAATGCGTTGCCACCCTTACCTCAAAGATATGGTTGACCTCATTCACAGCAACGAAAGTTCAGCGGATGCGGAGTTCAACAAGGTACTTCGTAAGACCGTTGGCTTCAGTGTTAAAAATGCATTCCGCAGCTTAGGTAAAGGTTACCTTCCTTTCCTACGTGAAAGTGAGTCTGCATTACCGGAAGTTCGTAAGTATGAGAAGCGTGTAAATAGCATCTCTGCAAAACTAGCACCACTTGCTGATTTGTCGCTAGCTGTACTAGGCGGTGACCTTAAGAAAGCTGAGCTTCTATCAGCACGTCTAGGTGACGTAATGAGCTATCTGTACGGTGCCATGGCAGCGATTCGTTTCTACGAGCAACACATTGAAGACAGAAAACTTGCGCTGCCGTATTTTGAATACGCAATGCAGTGGTCGTTACAACAGGCTGAACAGGCAATTGTTAACTTTATCAACAATTTCCCGAACACGGCGACACGTGGTCTAATGCGTCTTCTTACCAACACCTACACAAACAGTGTGGCAGGTATCAGCGATGACCTAGTGCGTGAGCTTTCTATTGCGTCTATGCAAGATAACAGCGTGAAAGCGCAGCTTACTCACCTTGTTCGCGTTACGCCAGGAGACGGAAACGACATCAACGAGCAAGCATTTAAAGCGAAGCACGCAGTAGCGCACCTTCTTGGTAAAGTGCAAAAAGCACTTCGCAAAGAGCCTGTTGTGCCGTTCATCTCTTTTGAGCACGCACTAAACAAGCTACAAGAAAAAGGCGTAGTAACGGCTGATGAAGCAGCCAAGCTTCACGACTACAACGAGAAGCGCAAGCTAGCAGTTCGTGTAGACGAATACACGTTCGATATGGAACTTGTTCCGGCGTCACAGACGCTTAAAGCAATCGACGGTGGCCAAAACGCTGCATAAGCTGTCGTAACTGCTGTACGATTCTTAATATACTCTTAATAAAGCCCTATCCATGAGATAGGGCTTTTTATTTGGCTAGTAAACTGCCTTTCTATTGTTACATTCCTACTCTACTCTTAACTAACCATGGTTTTCTTAAACAAGGACTTGTAGAGTGAAAACAAAACGCTTAATTAGCATTCAAACTATTTCAACCTATTTTGTTCTCTTTTTGTCTTCACTACTACTCAACTCGGACGTTAAAGCCCAGCATGATGATTCTAGTTTTGTTATTGGAGAGCTAACTCATCCTCGCGTACAAAGCTTTTATAAACCACTTATTGCGCGAGCGTATCAAGATATTGGTATCAAGGTCACATTCGAAAAAGTCGGCGGTGAAAGAGGTTTGCGGCTTTTGAATGAAGGGGTGACAGACGCTGACGTTATTCGCTATGACGTAGTCTCTCAGCCCGACAACAATATTGTTATTGTTCCCCCAGCCCTTTCTCGTGGCGCATCATTTCTATTGTGTATACGAGGAGCAAAGTGCAACAAAAGCATAATTCAACAACCGGATAAAGCAATAGCCGTCACTACCCGCTTTTTCTTCAATATGCATGCTAAACCTGACGAGTTAAATGCCAACATTTTTGAATTTGACGACTTTCACCACGTCATAAATTTATTACTTAACGGGCGATTTGACTACGCTATTTTACCGAGCGATTATTCTGAAGGGGCTATTTTTGAGCAGGCGGGCATTAAGTACATTCCGCTGGTAGAGCATGAGCTGGTACACGTGGTACACAAGAAACATAGCCATTTAATTGAGCAACTATCTGCTGCCATTAGAAAACAGCTTCAGTTACTCAATAAAATAGAAAATGAATAGACACAAAAACGCCCGCATTAGATGCGGGCGTTGAGTCTGTTTTAACTAGTACTTAGTCGCACTGTATTTATGCGTGTTAGTCGAACATGTACTTAAGCGACAATACCGTGGTACGGCCGTTTAGAGGACGTGCTCTTACGTAACTACCCACGTCCGCAGTGCCTTCTTCTGACTCTGTGATGATAAATTCATCAGTAGCGTTATTCACGTTAAGCGATACAGAAAATTGATCGTTCACCCAATAAGTTGCAAACAAGTTTACTAAGGTATAGCCCTCTTGTTTAAGATCATTATTGTCCTGAACATAGTACTCTGTCGAGCCTTGCAGTGATGCACCAACAGACCATGTGTCAGTAACGTATTCAGGGGTGATAGTCCAAATCCAATCTGCTTGGCGACGTGGAGTATTACCTTCAAGCGCTGGATTGTTAACGTCTTTACTTATTTCAGCGTCTGTCCACGTTAAGTTACCAGACATGACGAAATTATCCGTTGCATTCCAGCGACCTTCTAGCTCAAGACCTGTCGCTTCGTATTCACGCATAAACGTAAGGCCGCTAGTTACTTCTGCTTGTGTATCTTCAGTAACCGTATCAAACAGGGTAGCGTTAACCATTAGGTCTTTCGTACCGTATTTGTAACCTACCTCTAATTGCTTTGTGGTGTCATAACCCGAAGTTGTACTGGTTAAGCTGCCATCGGCGTTTAACGTGCCGCCAATCTGAAGTAGACGGTCTGCAATTGCGCGGCCACCTTTCGAATAGCGTGCAAAGAATGTTTGACTATCGCTTAGTAAGTACGAACCGCCGATAGAGTAAGATGTGTTGTTAGCGCTGTAATCAACAATTTGAGAAGCGGCACCCGCTCGGTTCAAGTTAATGACACCACCGCTGATAAAGCCGCTGTTCGTTGCAGACGCATCTTCAATCTGTTCTATTACACCATTACCGTTTAAGTCAAAATCAGCGTTACCACCACAGCATGAGCTGATAAGTTCACCGGATGCCTCAGTGGTATCGTGACGTACCGACGCATCGATAAGAATGTTGTCAGACAGTTCGAAGCCAATATTCATGTATGGCGCTTTAGTTACGTAGTTCAGATCCCATTCCCAAGAAAGGAAGCTTGCAGATAATAAACCGTTAGACACGAGTTCAACGCCATCACCATTGGTAATATTAAGCAACTGAGAATTGTCACCGTCTAGGGTTTGAATAAAGGTCTGCCAGCTTGACCAGCTTGTCGCGATGTCTTGGTTTGAGTAGTAGTAACCCACGGTTAGATCGATACCGTTATCAAACTCTTTACGCAAGCTGAAATCATTGATCATGTTACCCAAATCGTTGATACGCGTGTCGAACTGTAGGTTGGTGAATGCTTGACCGGTGTAAACGTCACCTGCACCTGGGCCGTTCGCCAGAGTCACCGTAGTGCTGTCGCAGTTCAAAGGGTTACCATCGCCGTCAAGTGCGCCGTCACAAAGTGCTGATGCAAAGTTCGAAACATCACCTGGGCCCGCTGGGAAACCATCGGTAAATGGCGCGATAAAGCCACCTGAAATATCAGAAATACGGAACTTGTTAAGTAAAAACAGGTTTTCGGCTACTTCTAAGTCAACTTCTACACCAAAAGCGCTAACTTTAGATTCGATGCCATCGCGAACGTCTCTATTCTCAGGGTTACCATAGCTATCAAAAGTAGAAATATTTGTGTTGTACGCCGAGTTTAACGCTTGAGAGCTGGCGTCATAGCCTGGCACTGGACCGTACTCGCCATCGCCTTTTACCAGTACAGGCGAAGGAAGATAGGTTGAGACTTTATCGTCTAGATTTTTGTAGTAGAAACGAATGTGGCCGTTATCTAGCATTTTGGTAATGTTAAACTTAACTTGACCGCCTTGGTCTCCGTTATAGCCTGTTTCACGAGGACCTTCTCCGCCTCGCGCGAAGCCTGCGATATGGTAGTAAAGGTCATCTGTGATTTCGCCGCCGTAGCGAAAATCTAAACGAAACTCTTCATAGTCTACACCAAATGAAGTGCCAATGGCACCGCCACCGACTTCACCTGTGTTGCTAATCATGTTGATTACACCACCCGGCGAATTACTTGCAAACGTTGATGCTGAACCACCGCGTACTGCTTCCACATTGGCAACAGACCAATCGTAACGTAAAAAGTTATCGGCGTTACCGAAGTTGATATCACCATATTCTAAAACAGGCAAACCATCTTCATGGATTTGTAAGAATTTAGAACCACCTGTCGCTAATGGGATACCTCGAATAGTGATATTAGCGTTACCACCACCGCCCGAAGATTCAGCACGAATACCTGGTAAAGCGCGAAACACTTCAGCAGTAGAGCGTGGTGCGAGCTTGAGGATATCTTCCTCGTCAAATGCACTTACAGAAACACTCGCTTCTTGCATCGTTGCGCCACCTGGTGCAGCGGTTACCACTATCTGTTCATATTTTTCTTTAGTTTTCGCTTCAGCTTCTGGGCTGGCACTTTCTTGTGCGATAACCGCGCCAGAAAGTGCAGTACAAACGGCGAGTGTCAGTGTGTTGAGTGTGTGATGTTTTTTCATGTTTTCTCCGGCAATGTGTTGGAGTTGTTAAATCCTAAGTAGCCGACACCCTAACTACTAGGGCTGGGGCAGCACAACCAAACTTAATCGATTAAGAATCTATAACAAAAAATCAACATTGTAAACAACCTGTGAAGAAATTTAACTCGAAAGTATTACAAAATCGCTTTAATATTTGCACAAATCGGCTGTTACATATACAAACACAAAGAAGTGACAAACTTTAAAACGCCAAATATCGATTAAGAAGAAACCCAGAATTTGAGCTGCAAAAAATATCAAATTGGCGTTATTATTTTTCAAAATAAGCATACCGATAGTATGTTATTTACTCTGTGCTAACCTAATATATAGCGCAAATAGTTGAAAGTGCCCAAAGCAACATGAAAGTATAAGTTTTGCCAAGCGTGCTAAGCACCCATCCAGTTATAAAAAAGGTGTTTTTGTTGAAAGCAGATCAAGAGTTAAAGCCGCAATTAGAGGTTGAGCGAGATACTACCGATATGCTCATTGGCAACAGTTTTATCGGGTTTCTCATGACAATGTTTGCCTTCTCAGGCTTATTGTTTTTTTTCGAAAGCGATCCTTTAGTATTCGCACAGAAATTTCAGATTTGGATATTAATGATGAGCGTGTCAATTGTACGCCTTATTGATGCAATATACTGGCGTATTAATCTTTCAGGAACGGCATATTATCCACGGCCTGCATTAATAAGGTTTTCAATTGGGCTATATATCACAGCAATTATTTGGGGTGCTTACTCTATCCTTTTTTATTCAACCATGACAACGATTGAGCTTGCAGCCACTATGGTAGTGCTCTCTGCCATGTCAGGAGGAGCTGGAACGGTTCTAGCGCCAAGCAAAAACCTTGTTGGTTTTTACTCGTCCGCGCTTCTTATTCCCATGTCTTTGTGCGCTATATTTGATGAAAACGGCGAGTTTTTTGTGCTGGGCATACTTGGTCTGATATTTTGGTTTGGTATTTTCACTAGTGCATTTCGCTACCATAGATTTTTTATCAGCACCGTACATCTAAAAGCAAAGAATAATAAGCTAATTGAACAAATGAAAATTGAGCGAAATGAAACGGAAAAAGTGAACAAGTTGCTTACCGTCTCAAACCAAAAGCTCGATGAATCTAACTTAAATTTGGAAGCGAAAGTTGAGCGAAGGACGGCAGAATTATACCGGCTTTCAAATAGAGATCCGCTCACAGACTTACCCAACAGGAATGGGTTCTTGAAATATCTAAACGACCTCTTAGACACATCGCGGGTGCATGAAAACTCCCTTGCGGTGCTCTTTATCGATTTAGATGGTTTTAAACAGGTTAACGACAGCTTAGGCCACAAAATAGGTGATATCGTACTCGTTGAAATCGCTAAAAGACTTCGTAATTACACAGGAGATAACCATTTAGGACGATGGGGAGGTGACGAGTTTGTTGCTGTTGTTCCCTATGCGAATATTGATGCCGCCAAAGCCGTAGCGCTTGCGATGCGAAGTGGTGTCACCATTCCAATCATTGCCGATGACAACCAGGTTACACTTGATGCCACTATTGGTATTGCAATGTATCCTTCTCATGGCGAAACCGCGCATGACTTAATTCAGCACGCTGACTTAACTATGTATGACCAAAAGCGCAAACAGCGTGGTTCGGTGAGCGTGTTTAATGAAGCTTTACTGTCTGAAATCAGGCAAGAGCAAAAACTCTGCGAACGGCTTCGCACAGCGATAGTAAACGGCGAATTTACTGTTTTCTATCAACCGATTATCAATGCGAGTAATCAGTCTTTGTCTGGTGTTGAAGCGCTGTTAAGGTGGAAATGCGACGATGAATATGTCTCCCCTACTGTTTTTATTCCCCTTGCAGAAAGAAGCGGACTAATGCCAGAAATTGGTGAGTGGGTATTAAATAGAGCACTTATTGACCTCTCTCAGTGGCAATTTAATCACGAAATATCAATGTCCGTGAACGTATCGGTGACGCAGCTTTCAGATGACAACTTCTCCAATGTATTAGATCGTGCGCTTAAAACAACGCAAGTAGCCCCCGAGCAATTGCATCTGGAGATTACTGAAAGTGCCTTTACGATAGACAGAAAACTGATAAGCAAGCGAGTAAACGAACTGGTTGAACGAAAGGTGAAAATATCGATAGATGACTTCGGGACTGGGTACTCTTCGCTGAGCAGGCTTCAATCAATGCCTTTCGACTTTATCAAAATAGACCGTTCTTTTATACAGAATAGGACTGAAGAGAGTGATACCATAATAAGAGCGACAATCTTAATGGCAAAAGAATTTGGCTGTAAAACCATTGCAGAAGGCATTGAAACCGCTGAGCATGAAACACACGTAGCAATGCTTGGGGCCGATTACCTGCAAGGTTTTCATTTTGCAAAACCTATGAACGCTAATAACTTTATTTCTTGGTACAACGAAAATTACTAAAAACCATGGCTCAACTTTATTTCTACTATTCCGCGATGAACGCAGGAAAATCGACGTCTCTTCTCCAGTCAGCATACAACTATCGCGAGCGAGGTATGCATTCTATCATTTACACAGCGGCACTCGATGACCGATATGGAGTAGGTAAAGTCACCTCTAGAATTGGCCTTCAGGCAGACGCAAAACTTTACAACAAAGAAGACGACTTATTTTTATCAATTCGCAAGGACTGTGAAGAGCGAAAGCCAGATTGTGTATTTATCGATGAGGCGCAATTTCTTACGAAAAAACAAGCTAGACAGCTTGTGGAAGTGGTTGATGAGTTAGATGTTCCAGTACTTGCTTATGGCCTACGGACTGACTTTTTAGGCGAAACTTTTGAAGGCAGCCACTATTTGTTAGCGTGGGCAGACAAACTTTTCGAATTAAAAACGGTGTGTCACTGTGGCAGAAAAGCGAATTTTGTCGTTAGGCTGGATGAAAATGGTAATGCTGTTAAAAACGGAGACCAGGTACAAATTGGCGGAAACGACCGATACGAGTCCATGTGTCGAAAACACTTTAAAGCGCTCGTTTGGGATGAGCAACGTTAATGTGAACAACACACGTGTAAGCAGAGAAAAGGGCGAGTAGAAATTATACCAGCCCTAGATAATTACCCTCTCAGCAAAACTTAAAATGTTCGACATCGCGGGGGTTACCTCAAGTATAGTGGTTATTCATCAAGGTGACACAATAACGAGTACGGACATTTTGAACTCACCCTTGGCTATCAAAGACGTAGAATACTATTCTACGGCTTAGCCACATGAATGTGAGTTTTACACGGTTTCGCCTAAACGCACTTCGAAGGGCAACGTGCTTTTAGAAGTAACTTGCTCCAGAAGAGATCTTGCCGCTTCTACGCCTTTTTGAGAGCTCGATTGGCATACTGTCGTGAGGCGAGGTCGTGCACGCTCAGCTTCCTCAATACCGTCAAAGCCAGTAATCCTCAGTTCGCTAGGAACCTTAATGCCCTTTTCCAGTGCCATATGCAAAAGCTCTAGCGCGATAATGTCGCTCATACACAGCACAACATTGGGCCTTGGGGAGATAGTAAGTACTTCTTTCGCAGCTTGGCGGGCGAAGTGTCTATCACTTTCAGGAAGATGCCAAATAGCGTCATTACTCACTGCAATGCCTTTATCTTCAGCTGCTCTCATGTAGCCATCTAAGCGACGGTGGGCAATAGAGGTTTCAACATCAATAAGCGGGCTATCATAGATGCGACATGTTGCCGGTGAGTCGATTAGACGCAACCCTAAAATCGCAACAGAATCCCCCGTAGTCAGTGCATGACTAGCAACGCGATACGCAGCCTCTTCGTTATCAATATTTATCGACGGCTTATCTTCAATATCAAAGTCAACAGTAACCACGGGTTTGGGCGATACTGCCAACTCTGCTACCAAGTTAGTATTGCGGGGTTGCCCGTAGCAAATGAAACCATCGACAAAGTCTACAACATCAAGAATGCTGTCAGAGTCACCAGCGTACAGTAACAGATGTTTGCCATTTTCTTGCAGCGCTGAAGAAACACCTTTGATAAAGGTACTGGCAACAGGATCACTCACCATATATGAAATACTGTCAGCTAGCACCAAAGCCACGATATTTGATGTGCCCTTTCTAAGAATTTGTGCTGCTTTATTGGGACCACTGTAACCAATTTTCTTGCACTGCGCTAAAATCTCTTCGCGTTTTGCTTTTGACAATTGGTCTGGGCGGTTGAATGCATTTGAAATGGTCGCCGTCGAAACGCCCAACTGTTCAGCAACGTCCTTTAGGGTAAGTTTTGTTTTTTTCATTACTTTTAGCTCTTTTCACGAAACTAACTACCCACATTCACAAACAAAAAAGGGTAGCAAGCGTACGCTTTGTCTACCCTTTGACTATATCATTAACTTAAACGTTTAACGCATAAAATTTGTTGCAATTTTGATGAGTTGTGTAACCAATGATTCAATAGCTTAATTTTTTAGAGATTTTCGTCTCTATCGCGTTCCAAAAATTTTATCCCCGGCATCACCCAAGCCTGGTAGTATGTAACCTTTCTCGTTCAGCCTATCATCGATAGCCGCGGTAAAAATATCAACATCTGGGTGAGCCTCAACAACGGCTTTAATGCCTTCTGGCGCCGCAACGAGGAATAACCCCATTATTCTTCGACACCCTTTCTTTTTTAAAAGATCGATCGTCGCGATTAATGTACCGCCGGTCGCCAACATTGGGTCAACAATCAGCGCGGTACGTTCATCAATATTTTTTACCACCTTATCAAAATAGGCAACCGGCTGGAGCGTATCTTCGTCACGGTATAGTCCCACTACGCTAATCTTTGCATTTGGGATAAGCTCAAGCACGCCTTCAAGCATGCCTAAACCAGCACGCAGAATTGGAACAACAGTGATTTTCTTACCTTTGATCTGTCTTACTTCTACTTCGTCGCCCGACCAGCTTTTTATCATAGCGCGTTCGGTAGGGAGTGTTCGCGTTGCTTCATAAGTCAGAAGGTTTCCCACTTCAGAAGCAAGCTCGCGAAAATCTTTGCTGCTAATTTTAGCGTATCGCATAAGCCCTAATTTGTGCGCAATAAGCGGATGAGTAATTTCGTGAACGGCCATGTAAGACTCCTTGCAATCGATTTATCTATATTTTACCCCAGAAGTATTTTAGTTAAAGCGATTAGTCGTAAAAATATGTTTATCCAATGCTTTAAAACACCATAACAAAGCTAGACAGTGTCGCTAAATGTTATAACCTAGTGCACAGGTCAAATAATCGACTGTTTTGTGCAGGTCACGATCACGCCTGTGTAGCGCTTGCTAGTAAGATCGATAGAGAAAGTTTCAGGAAGTTTAATTTTCTCATAGCAGCCTAATCAAACTTACTATCCGAATCTCGTTAATTTAAGTCAAAAGGAATTGTTTATGTACGCTTATGTCAAACGTCTTTGTTATTGTGCTGTAATCGCACTAAGTTTCTGTGCCAACAACACCTTCGCTCAATGGGAGCAGATCACGCCACAGAGCGAAGTAGTGGTATCAGTACCCGGCGGCGGTGAAAAAGTTGTTTACCCATCATGCTCTCTCCCCGCTCTGCCGGGACCAGAGGGATTAACACCCAATCCATTCTCTTTTTATTTCGAACAAGGAGAAAGTGACAACCTTCTTATATACTTTAATGGTGGAGGTGCCTGCTGGGATAGTGCCACTTGCCTGGCGTCAATGCAGCTTGAGTTCGACGACAACCCTATGACTCGTGCGGCATACAACCCATCAGCCGTAGTCGAAAATACGCCAGTTATTGCAGGTGGAATAGTAGAAGATCTCGAAGAAAACCCTTTTAAGACTTGGTCAAAAGTCTTTATTCCTTACTGTACTGGCGACTTACACTTAGGTTCAAAAGACACACAGTATGTTGACGAGCTTGGTTTGGTTACAGGCCTACCTGGTGCCGAAATTACTTTAAAACATCGCGGTCACGATAACGCGCTAGTGGTTATGCAATGGATAAAAGAAAAACTGAAGAACGATGATTTGTCACCAAATAAAGTGTTACTCAGCGGAAGCAGTGCGGGTGGCTACGGTGCGACGTTCAACTTCCCTTACTTTCAGTTGCTGTTTGGTCGCACAAAAGTTGCGCTCTTTACTGATGCGTCGCTTGGCGTTATATCTCGCGGCTTTGCGCAAACGGTACTAAACTACCAAGGACCTTGGGGTATAGAACATACACTACCACGCAATCTCCAATCACTCATTGGCAATTTTAATCATCACTCGCTTAATAAGCAGGTAATGCTGCGATTGGCTTACCAGTACCCTTGGAACCGTTTTGCACAATATTCGACAGGCACCGACATTGTTCAAATTCAGTTTTCCAAAATCTCTGATCAAGTCTTTAAAGGTAATCTAAACCCGACAACATGGGGAGTAACAGAATCTGATTTGAGCTACATACTCGGCTGGCAGCTTCAAGCTATAGCGTCAGTACATGCACTATCAGCATTTACATGGAACTATCAATTTTACCTTGGTGAAGGCACATGTCACATGGTGCTAAACGATTTTTGTGAAGATCATGCCTTCCCTGTATCGTCACCCAGCCCGTTCTATAACGAGCAAAGTGCGCGGGGAATATCCTTTAACAAATGGCTACACACATTCGCTACGTCTCGCCGCTTTAGAGAAAATAGTGCGGCATATTATCAATAGCATACCCAGTACACACTTTTATTAGAGGGTAACTTATACCATGGCGAGTCCAACCTGACAGCGGTTGGGTTAGCCATCTTTTTAGGCTAACCTACTTGTAAGGTTGCACCATCGGGCATCGTCACTTCAATTTTCATGTTCCCACCAACCGCAGCTAAATATGCTGCTGCACGTTGAAGTGAAACGTCCTGAATACGTTTCGATTCCAACTTACTTACGCCAGAAGCCGTGACTGATAACGCCATTGCTACTACTTCCTGCTTAACTCTGTGCTGCTTTCTGATGTCGCCTAGTGTGATTTCTTTCATTGTCTTTTACCGAGAATTTCGGGCATAAAAAAGCCCAGATGGTGATACCTTCTGGGCTTTTGCAAAACGTTCTACCTGCAGTGCCCAGAAGCCAATACTTGCCCCTGAACACCGATGGTCAGGTGCAATCAATAATTAAAATTATAAAAATAACCAGTTGAAACGTTTTGCATGATAATTCTCTTTTCACAATGTGCTTGTACAAACGACCCTTTGCCGCGACTAAGCGAAATATTAAGGCTTCAGTCAATTCGTAAAATACTGAATTGCCCCTGTCACTTATCCTTAACCATACCATGAAGATAAGCAATAGCAATAACTTTCCAAAAAGGAAAGTACCCAGAGTAGCACATGCCGGTGAGCCCGCAGCGAGGAGTTAGGCATTAATACGGTGGTGAGTTAAAGCCTCCCCCCTGCTCCAACAAATGATGCTAACTTGTAGGGCAGTTATTTGTTCTTCTTCATTCTACGGCTTTGTTCTTGACGCTTTTCTTCTCTCTTTTCTTTTCTGTCTTTTTTATCTGGCGTTAGTGAACCCGTTTTGAACTTTTCTTTACGCTTAGCTTTTGCTTCAGCTTTCTTAGCGGCAGCTAACGCCATTTCTTCCTTTTCGACTTTTAGCATTTCGGGCGTCTCTAACGTAATGCGCCCTAACTTGCCCGACTGCAGTTCCTTAAGCAGAATTTCACATATTTTGTGAAGATTTACTCGCCCTCCCGCTTGAATTGCTCCACGGTTTTTGGCGGCGGCTTCTAAAAATTCAATTTCAGTATCTGGCAACTCGTCCAGTTTATAGCGCTCTTTCATTACCTCTGGATACGCTTGAATAAGGTAATCTGCCGCAAAAAAGCCGACATCGTCATATTCCATGGCGGTATTTTTAACAGCACCTGATGAAGCCAAACGATAGATTGAATGTGGGTTTTCAAGTTTAGGCCATAGTACGCCAGGCGTATCAAACAAGATAATACCGCTGCCTAAGTTGATGCGTTGCTGGCTTTTCGTTACTGCTGGCTCGTTGCCTGTTTTAGCAATAATGCGGTCAGCCAAAATATTGATTAGCGTCGATTTGCCAACGTTAGGTATCCCCGTAATCATGGCTTTAATTGCTTTAGGCTGACCTTCTTTATACGAACAAATGCTTTTCACCAGCTGCATAATTTGCTTGCTGTTGCCCGGATTGTCGCTAGAGGTCGTAATCGTCTTTACGCCACGCTCTTTCTCTAAGCTCTCCTGCCAGCGAGCTGTGATTTCTGGGTCAGCCAAGTCGTATTTATTAAGAATTTTAATACAGGGCTTATCGCCGCGTATTTTTGCAATTTCAGGGTTTTCACTGGAATACGGAATACGTGCGTCAAGCACCTCAATAAGAATGTCTACTTGATTAAGCGACTCTTTAATTTCTTTCAGGGCTTTGTGCATGTGCCCAGGGAACCATTGTAATGCCATGGTTGTTTCCTATCGTAATCTTGTTGAGGGAAGTGTGCTTAACGGGTTAATTCATAAGCGCAGATATTCACAGCGCTGGCTAAGTTTAACGAATCTATTTTACCGCTTCCCGCAATGGTATAAGCCGTTGCGTTAAGCTTTGATAGTGCGTCAACAGGCACGCCACGGGCTTCGTTTCCAAACAAATAACACTGGTAATCACCAAAGGTGTTAGAGGCGATATTGTTACCATTCATATCCAAGAAGGCGAAACGTTCGAACCGCTCGCTTAAGCTTTCGAGCGCTACATTTAATTCCATGTTCACATGGAAAATAGCCCCCATACTTGAGCGCACAACTTTCGAGTTGTATGGATCTACACTGTTCGGGCTTAGTAATAGCGTAAAATCACCAAACCACGCTAGCGTTCTTAGTATGGTGCCTAAATTGCCGGGGTCTTGAACTTCATACAAATAAATGTACTTTTCGGTACTGGATTTGTTTTCAGAAATATTAGTTTGTGACCGCTGGGAACTTAACGAAGGGTTAGGAAGTGGGACGCGAGCAATAATACCTTGAGGTGATTTTGTATCGCTGAGTTGCTGCATTTGTTGCGACGATACCTTTTCCACCCTCACACCTTCAACCTTCATAGCAGCGTTAGAGGTGGGAAGTCTTTCTTTTACCCACGCCTCATACTCAGCCGTTACATAAAGGGTGATATCACCTAAAGTACTGCTGCTATGCTGAGCAACATTAATTAACTCTAAAACTAAGTGCTCCCCTTCCACCAAATAGAATCCGAACTGCGTTCTAAATTTCTTTTGATGAAGCTTTTTTACGTCACTTAATTTCATTTGCACTGCCCTTATTATAACTTTCGGCGCAAGTGTAAGGTAAGCTCAGGAAAAGGCAAGGTGACAATGTACCTTGCCTGTAACATGGTTTACTTATTCTTCAGCAACAACATAGATGTCACCGTCGTAGATACCTTGCACGGTAAGCTTCTGACTTGCCAGTGCCTGAAGGTAATCAATATGCGCTTGCTCCACTTTTTGTCCCGGAACAATAAGCGGAATACCTGGAGGGTACGGTGTAATTAACCCTGCTGCGGTACGTCCAACACTGCTTTGCCATGCAATCGCTTCTCTAGGGCTGAAAAACGCTTTTGACGGAAGGTCGTCTAAATGAATTGGCGGGATGTCTGCCGGCAACGGACTCTTGCTTTTGCGCTTGCTCAGGTTAACGGCGCCGTCATCAAGACGTTTCAATGCGTTGTACAACCTTACAATTTTAGAGCGCATTCCGCCTAGCGTGAGCAATACTAAAATAGTGCTATGAGTAAACTTCTCTATTTCTAAACCGACTTCGTCCATTAAGAAACGATGAATTTCTTGATTTGAATAATCAAGCGCCGATACGTCAATTAAGATTTTAAGCGGATCGTGCCCAATGTTGTCACTTTCAAAGTGAGAAAACATATTCGCAAAGTCACTGGGCGAGAGAATTTTAAGTCGCTTGAACTTGGCCATTTGCGATTTGAGTTCGGCAACATTGCTTAGCAGCTCATTAAGAATTTTGTAGCCTTCCATTTCCAGCTGCTGACGACATACATCAAGCGAGGCAATGAGCTGATACTTAGGCGAGGTACTGGTGTGAATCGCGAAAACTTCTTTAAAGAAGTCTTTATCAAAGTCAGGGTCATTCACATGAATAAAGGATGCTTGCGAGAACGCTGACACCACTTTGTGCGCAGAGTGAGTAATATAGTCTGCCCCAGCGGCGATAGCGGAGTAGTCGCGCAATGCAGGATGGAACAAGGAATACGCAAACCATGCTTCGTCAATGAACACTTTAATGCCATGCTCATGGGCTAAATTCACCACCTGCTTAAGGTCGGTAAGTAACCCATCATAAGTGCAACCCGTCAGTACGATAAGTTTAGCGTCAGTATTCTCTTCAATGAGCTGCTTAATTTGCGCCATTCTAGGCGGTGAAAATATACCGTATTCAGGGTTAAATACACTGTCTAAATACACTGGCATGGCGCGCGCCTGAATAATACCGTAGTGCACTGACTTGTGGCAGTTTCTGTCGGCAATTACTTTATCGCCCTCACGCAACAGCGTCTGCAAAATGATTTTGTTTGATGTAGAAGAACCGTTTGTAACGAAATAGGAGTGACGAACTTCAAATGTATTCGCAACAGCAGCTTGCGCTTTACCAATAGCATGGGTGCCATCTGATAACGATCCTAAAGAGTCGACACTTACAGACAAATCACTAACGAACACGTTTCGACCAAAGAAACGATAAAAGTCACTGATATAGGGTGAATTTCTAAAGCTTGCGCCGCCGCTGTGACCTGGCGTATGCCACGAGTCATTAGACTCTACTACATAGTCTTTGTATTCAGTCCAAAACGGCGTTTCGTTTCTATCATCAAAGTCATTGATGATATAACCCAAAATGGATTCTGGGTCTGAAATGATGTCGTTGCGATAGAAGAAAGATTCGATGCCGTTGGCCTGGTTTACAATATCCAACCCTTTTACTGCATCACCTAAGACATACACGGGAAGTTCAGGGCGAATGCGTTTAATGGCGTCGATAACTCTGGCGTTATTATCTATGACAGCGTTGCGTGCAGACGACTTTTCGCTTGTGGTTTTCTCGTTCGCGCTTGGTGAACTGACACTGTCGGCAGCAGAGTGCGTATTTTCATTCGTTGCGCCATGTGACGGTACCACGTCTGTCAGCTCTTTAACCTTCGCCACCACATCCCAGCTAAAAACTACAGCTTGAATGTCACCGTCTTCACGAACAAATTGCAATGCCTTTGCAACGGAGTTCGCTTCAAGCAGGCTTATTTCAACGTCACTTCGGTCGAAGTAAGCAATGGTATTGCCTATACTAGACGTAATTTGTTCCAACAGATCAACAGCATCTTCTATAACAAGAATTTTTAAGTGAGGGCGCATTAACCAACCATGTAATTAATAATGAGTATTTGGCGCTAGGCCAAAACTCATAAAGCTAAGAATCAAAAAACTAAAACTAGTGTAACTCTGAATTTCAACGCTGTCGTGTAAACTCTTGCTCTGCTGTAGTAATAGTTTTTATTTAAGTTGAACAGGGGCAAAATCATATATGCATACATCTGCCTTTCTGGCTCAATCCCCACATGCCCACCTTTCAAACTCAACAGAGCACAAAAAGAACCTACGAGAATTCTTACACTACGCGAAAAACGTGCTTCCTTCTATTGCTTCAACGAAGAAAAACATCTGGCCAATACATCATGATCATTGTTTTATGCGGGTGATTTTAGACAATATTGTCGGTTGCGCGTGGTATGAGGTCATTCCGTCACCGGCCTATAAAAACTTGACCGACAAGCAAGCCAGCGCTGCATTAAACCTTGCAAGACAGATAGCCACTGAACGTGTCTCGCTTCACGCACTCAACCAACGCTCGAAACAATGGCGCGATAAGCAGCTAAAGTTGGAGTTTTAGCATGACAAAACGAACAACCATTAACGACGCAATTTTAATTCAGGACGGCCATGACCTAGAGCGAATAGTGAAAGATAAACGAGCGCATTGGAGGGCTAATAACGCGAAGATGATGCGTAAAGCACTTTCATAAACGATATCAATTACCTACAATCACGGCTAGAAAGTTGCGCTTAACAGAATGTGGCGTACATTAATTCTTACCCAGAAAGTGACAGGACATACCATGGCGTTTAATTTAGCTATTAATGACGATATTGCAGTAATCACCTTTGACGACGGAAAAGTTAACGCCGTAGGCTTTGCGCTTATTCAGCAGTTTAACGATGCCTTAGACGAAGCCGAGCAAAACGCGAAAGCGGTTGTATTACATGGAGGTGAAGGCAAGTTCTGCGGAGGGTTTGATTTATCGGTAATGAAAGCAGACGACAAAGCGAAACAACATGAGTTGGTGTCAAAAGGCGCTGATTTAATTGTGCGTCTTTATAGCTTTCCACTCCCTGTTGTCGTTGCTGCAGAAGGCCACAGTATAGCGATGGGCGCAATTATGCTTATGGCTGCCGACTTGCGTATTGGTAAAGACGCAGATACTAAGTATGGCCTTAATGAAACCGCCATTGGCATGGTACTACCGCCTTTCGGCATGGAACTAGCCAAAGCTAGATTAGCTAATACGTCTCAAACCGAAGCCTTACTTTTCTCACGTATTTACCAAGGCAGTGAGGCGGTAAAAGCTGGCTTTTTGGATGCTGCGGTACCTCAAGAGCAGGTACTAGCCACCGCTATGGGTTATGCAGAAAAATTGAAGATGTTGCCTAGACAGTCTTTTGCTGAGTCTAAACTTCAGTTGCGTAAAGAGACGATAGCCAAGATGCAAGCCTAGGTCCTAGTTTGTAACAACGCGTTGAGGCTTGATATTTCAACGCGTTGTTTAGAAGTAGTTACTTTACAGGGCCAGAACGGCGTTCTATTTCTTCTTTAAGGGCACCTCTTAGGCCCAGCTCAAAGCTTAATTCCGCAAGCACAAATATCGGCCCTATCGCCAACCCCATAATGTCATCGACAAACGCAGGCTTTTTACCCTCATAGTGATGACCAATAAACTGAAGCACCCAACCACCGATAAAAATACCAAGTGAAATAGCAAGCCATGTTTCCATATCATTCTGTGCGATGGGCTGAGCGAAATAGACCATGGCCCCCGTGATAAACGTCATCACTACACCAAGTTTTATATCTAACTTAATGTAGAACGCATTACCAATCGCCCACACAAACAGCGCTGGACTTATAATCATATCCCCAAAAATTGGCGCGTTAACTAAAAACGCAGGCTTACTTAGTAGACAGAGTACCGAGAAAACAATTAACGGAATACCGACGTAATGGGTGTATATGTTTCTTTGGTCTCTGTGGTACTTGGCGTACTCACTTAAGTGCTGTTCTAAATTTTTCATACTGCATCAACCACAAATTAAATTGAGATTTCAGTTTACTCTGCTACTGCCCACACAAACTGTCGTCTTGACGACAAAGCAAACCAACATCCATTCAGCCATTTAAGATGAGAAAGTTAGGATGAACTTCGCAGGCAATCGCGAATCATAGTGAAATTGATTAAAAACAATTGGAGTTTTCATGACTTACAGGAAGTCCCTTTGGGCTTTGACAGGTTCTGCGCTTTTCTCTCTAACAGCGTGCAGCTCGGTCTCCTCTCTCTATTCACATGAAAGTGAAGGCAGTGAAAAGCATACCGAAGGCAAAGAACTTACGCTAGCTGCTAGTCATTGGCAGGTTGAAAGTGTAGGTCGGGCAGGAATTATTGATTTTAGCCATGTTACGCTTAACGTGAATTCAAACGGAGACACTAGCAGAGTAAGCGGCAGTACGGGTTGTAATCAGTTTACTGGAGCGCTAGATGTTGATGAAGCCGATACAGTATTTAGTGATAAAAGCTCAACTGAACCCTTTTCCACTGATAAACTCATCTTAACCAAAAAAGCGTGTGCGCCCGCGCTGATGAATCAAGAACAACGCTTCATCGATATGCTAACCGCATCGAAAAGTTATTCGATAGTGAAAAATACCTGGTTGGTGCTTTACGACAGAAATGGGAATGAAACAATTAAAGCAATTGTTGCACAGATTTCTCAATCGACGACCAGTAAAACGGCAAGTGCAACAAAAAGTAATGTAGATACGAGATTGCCTGAACCGGCTTCATCGCAAAAACAAGATGTTGTAAGCTCAAATGAACAAGAGTCGACCACAACGTACCAATGTGAAACGCCTAATGCCAATCTCGCTACGTTACGTGTAAATACGCTGGGGCCTAACACATTGGCTTTATCATTAAACAATACCCATCACATTGTACAGTTATCACGTTCAGCATCGGGGGCCAAATACACAAACAACAAGAATGTGGTGTTTTGGAATAAAGGCGATATTGCCACCCTTTCTATTAACTCAGGTTATTACCATTGCAGTTTAAGCACCTAAAGCGAAATCGACGCTTACTTGTCTGTTTTCACCTTGGCCTCTACTTTAATCTTTACCACACATGATGAAAGGGCCTCAGCTGCCCTTTTAGCTTCTGTTTTCAGCCCCAGCAAATTGCGTAGAGCAATTGCTTTTGGCCTCGCGAGATTAATCCTTACTTCCAACTCAATTAGTTTCAGTTAAACATTTTCACACCTTTAATTGGTCAATCTAAGCTGAATTAAGCAAAGGGATAGCCGATTCTCTATATATTTAATCTTTACACTTTTACTATTTTAAATCATAAGCTTAACAACATTTTTAACAGGCAAGCCCTTGTAATCTCGCTTCTGCAGCAACGCTCAAAAGTTGAAACAATAATTAGAACACTATACAATTTATTTTTATTGAACGACCAATCAAAATAAAAACATCAGTAAAAAGGTGTGTAGCGTTACGTTTAAACACCTTCAAACATGCGTCATTAGTGCAGTAGGTAATGATGTTTTTTTACAGGGCGTGACGTGTTTTATCCAAACGCGTTAGCACTTTAACAGAGAAAATAGTTTCAACACTATTCATCGTTTGAAACTATTTCTACGTATTAGGTATACGCAATAGAAGTTAACGCGCCGTACCCGCGAATTGGCGAAAGTTTTAGTCCTTTTAAAAGTAGGAGTTTATGCATGTCATTACCGACTTATCAGAATTTCATTCACGGCAAGCCGATGGCAAACAAAAGCAAAGAAACCTTTGCAGTAACCAACCCTGCAACCGGTGAGGTAATTTACCACGTAGAAGTGGCTGATGAGTTTATTCAACAAGAAGCAATCAAAAGCGCTAAAGAAGGTTTTGCGGTGTGGTCGGCAATGATGCCGATTGAAAGAACCCGCATTCTTAATAAAGCGGTTGCGCTACTTCGCGATCGTAATGACGAACTCGCAAAGTTAGAAGTACTTGATACCGGTAAGCCTATTCAAGAGGCCGACTGTGTAGACATTGAAACGGGTGCTGATGTTATTGAGTACTATGCCGGTCTTGCTCCCACTCAACTGGGTACCCAACAACCTGTGGGCGGCGACTTCTTTTACACGCGTAAAGAAGCGTTAGGTATCTGTGCCGGTATTGGCGCATGGAACTACCCTATTCAAATCGCCTGTTGGAAGTCAGGTCCAGCACTTGCCGCAGGTAATGCCTTTATTTTTAAACCGTCTGAAGAAACCCCAATGGGTGCGCTTAAATTGGCGGAAATCTTTATTGATGCAGGCGTACCTGCTGGCGTATTCAATGTGGTTCAGGGCGCTGCTGAAGTTGGTCAATGGCTTACTAACAGCACTGACATTGAGAAAGTCTCGTTTACTGGTGAAGTGGGCACGGGTAAAAAAGTAATGCAAAGCGCCGCGGTGTCGAACTTAAAAGATGTAACGATGGAGCTTGGCGGGAAGTCACCGCTTGTAGTATTCGACGATGCCGATATTAGCCAGGCTATCAGCGCCGCTATGCTGGGCAATTTCTATACCCAAGGCGAAATTTGCACCAACTGCACCCGTGTTTACGTTCAACGTTCTGTGTATCAAGCCTTTATTGATGAGCTTAAAACCCGTACCGAAAACAACATTGTTATGGGCGACCCGCTTGATCCTACCGTAAACCTAGGCGCACTTATCTCTAAAAAGCACCAAGAGCTGGTACTTAGCTACATTGCTAAAGGAAAAGAAGAAGGCGCAACGCTGTTAACTGGTGGTAATGCAGCCTCTCCGGCATCTGCACCAAATGGCTATTTTGTCGAGCCCACCATTTTCACAGACTGCACCGACGATATGACCATCGTAAAAGAAGAGATCTTCGGCCCAGTAATGAGCGTGTTGGTGTTCGATGATGAAGACGAAGTGATCGCACGCGCAAATGACACCGAGCTAGGTCTGGCAGCCGGTGTATTTAGTAAGGATATCCAACGTGCTCACCGCGTTATCCACCAACTACAAGCCGGTATTTGCTGGATAAATGCCTATGGTAACTCTCCTGCTGAAATGCCTGTAGGCGGCTACAAACAGTCTGGGATCGGACGTGAAAACGGCGTTGAAACGCTTAATTGCTACACCCAAACCAAATCGGTTTATGTAGGTATGAGCCAAATTGAGAGCCCGTTTTAAGCAGCAGTAGGAGTACATATGCAGACATTTGACTACATTATCGTTGGAGCGGGTTCAGCCGGCTGTGTGCTAGCGAACCGCTTATCAGAAAACCCAAAGCACAAAGTATTGCTGCTTGAAACCGGTGGCTCAGACAAGAGCATTTTCATCAAAATGCCAACGGCGCTGTCTATTCCTATGAATACCGACAAGTATGCGTGGCAATTTAACACTGAAAAAGAGCCGTATTTAAACAACCGTGAAATGCACTGCCCACGCGGTAAAGTACTGGGCGGCTCGTCGTCTATTAACGGAATGGTATACGTACGCGGCCACGCTGAAGACTTTGATGAATGGGAAGCTCACGGCGCAGAAGGCTGGAATTACCAAGCCTGCCTACCGTATTTTCAAAAGGCAGAAACCTGGTACAAGGGTAACGATGCTTACCGCGGTGGTAATGGCGAACTTGGCGTCAATAACGGTAACGAGATGAAGAACCCCCTTTACACGGCCTTCATTAAAGCCGGTAAACAGGCGGGCTACGACATCACTAACGATTATAACGGCAAGCAGCAGGAAGGCTTTGGGCCTATGCATATGACCGTGAAGGATGGTGTGCGTAGTTCGGCAAGCCGTGAATATCTTGACCCGGTTAAATCGCGCAAGAATTTAACCATAGTGACGGGCGCGCTGGTGACTAAAGTTGTGCTGGCTAATAAAGTCGCGAAAGGCGTTGAGTATGTGGTCAACGGTAAAACCGAAACTGCAACTACATCTAACGAAGTTATTTTAAGTGCCGGCTCTATTGGCTCGCCACATATTCTGCAACTTTCTGGAATTGGCGACAAAGATATTCTTGAAAAAGCAGGTGTCGATGTTAAACACCACCTGCCGGGTGTGGGTCAAAACCTGCAAGATCATTTGGAATTTTATTTCCAGTACAAGTGCAAACAGCCCATTACGTTAAATCGCAAACTAGGCGTAATTTCAAAAGGCTTGATTGGCGCTCGCTGGTTACTAAATCGTTCTGGGTTAGGTGCAACGAATCACTTCGAGTCTTGCGCGTTTATTCGTTCGAAAGCCGATGTAGAGTGGCCTGATATTCAATACCACTTCTTGCCAGCCGCTATCCGTTATGACGGTAAATCAGCATTCGATGGCGACGGTTTTCAAGTGCACGTCGGCCATAACAAACCTAAAAGTAGAGGTAGCGTAACCCTTCAGTCGGCCGACCCGACGGTTCCGCCTAAAATCTTGTTCAACTACTTGCAACACCAAGATGATATTGAAGGGTTTCGAGCTTGCGTAAGACTTACAAGGGAAATCATCGCACAGCCAGCATTCAATGACTTCAGAGACGGCGAAATTCAGCCTGGCGAGCACATTCAGACGGATGAAGAAATAGACGCGTTTGTACGCGAAGCCGTTGAGAGCGCTTACCACCCGTCGTGTTCATGCAAAATGGGCGAAGATGAGATGGCGGTAGTGGATTCTCAAACCAATGTGCATGGCATTGAAGGGTTGCGCGTGGTGGATTCGTCTATCTTCCCCACGATTCCAAACGGAAACCTAAATGCGCCAACCATTATGGTAGCGGAAAAGGCCGCGGATATGATTTTAGGTAAACCCGCTTTGCCACCACAAAATGTGCCTGTGGATATTCACCCTAAGTGGCAAACCGAGCAACGGTAAACGTTAAAACTTTCTAGCACCAGTGCGTTTGTTCTACAGCAGGCGCACCTTCCACAGTGCCTATATGCCGCCGTTCAAGGTGACTATGCGTGTAGCTGGGTGGGCTGTTTAATAACGAAAAAAAGGAAAAAACATGCTTTATTTTTATCAATATTGGGAGGGTGATAATGACAGTATGGCTTAGTGCAGGCATTATTTTCACCTTACTTTCTGTAGCCTATATTTTGTTTAAATGGGGCAACATGAAAGTGGTCGGCGTAACGCCAGTTAGAACCTTCACCTTTATTGCTATTCTTTTTACCTCAGGTTTAGATGTGGGTCTTATTATGTTCCCACTCACTGAATTTGCTGGTTATGCTGACATAAGCGCAAGTCCTGAATATGCATTCACCAATCCGCTCGCCATTGAGTTTGGATTTTGGGGATTCTTAATTTGGGGATTCTATTTTCTTACTTGTTTTTATTTCTGCGTAATTGAGCCGAAGGTAAAGTTTTTCGAACTTCCTATTGTTAAGTTCGTCAACAACGTTGTGATCATCGGAACCTGTGCATTCACAGCTTTCTTACTGCTGTCTAACCTTCCATGGTACCTGCCGTCAGTCGGTGACGGTGAATCCGTAGTGCCTGCGTTCTATCTTATTGTGTTCGCAGCTATTGCTTTTGCGGTGTATTCAAGTACTAGTATTAAGTACGTACGCATTTTAAGCCTAACTACTACGTGGGTATTTATTGCCCTAATTGTTGGCATGTGGGCCGCAGCATTTGTGTTTGGCGAAAGTGAGATAACGGCTTATTTTACCAACCTAGGTCTTATTGGCGGGTATTTTGCGAACATCGATAACTTCGTACTACCCATTAATGAGTATCACGAGTTCTATCTATTCTGGTGGTTCAGCTGGAGTATCATGATAGGTCAGTTTACGTCTCGTTTCGTGGGTGGTCTTAAAACTTATCAAGTTATGCTGGCTATGATGGTTATCCCATCTATTCCTATCGCTGCATGGTTTTCAGTGTTGTACCACTATCATAGCGCCGGTATTCCTACAGAAGGAATAACCAATATGGCGATGGTATTTGTAGGTATCGTTTTTGTAATCAACTCACTTGATTCACTAATCAGGCTTTATACCGACAACCTTAATATGACCGTGGAGCGCATTGGAAAAGGTAATTATATTGCCCTTAACATCGTGGCACTATCGCTGCTTACGCTGTTATTCAAACTAGACTTCTTGCAAATTCAGTGGGTAGGTGCGCTAGTTATCGCTATCTTCTTCAGCTGCTTTGCGTTTATTTTGAGTCAGAAGTTTAAATCGGTGACGGCTATCAAAACATCGCCGAAAGAAAACAAAATCGACTTTACCAAGATAGAAAATCTTAACTAATTAAATCAATGACTTTCTACCCCATTAACATTGGCTCACTGTGAGCCAATGGGGGTAAGTATTGCCCGAAAACAGTGTAAAAGTGCATTAACTAAAAAGCGGGCCAATTAAAACAACGATAAAAACTGGTGTTTAACAATGAAAAAATTGAATACTTTTTTTACATCCACGCCTATTTTCACAGTGGCTATTGTCGCAGCGTTATATTCCTCAGCATCATTCGCTGATTGGAGCGCCAATATCTCTGCGGTTTCAGACTATACCTTCAACGGCGTTAGCCAAACGCAAAACGACCCTGCACTACAAGGCGGTGTTGACAAAGCATTTGATAACGGCACTTACGCAGGCACGTGGGCATCTAACGTAGATTTCGGCGGCGATACTAACCTTGAATGGGATTTCTACGTAGGTCGTTATCAAATGCTAACCAATGCGGTAAGTATCGACTACGGTATCGCCTATTACTCTTATCACGGCGGTGACGATTCCAGTGACGGGAACTACCCTGAACTGTACACCAAATTCGGTTATGCCAGTGACTACGGTAGCTCAGAACTAAACTTCTGGTACACGTGGGATTACTTTGGAACAGGCGCAAAACACGCCATCGCGATGGTTGCTCATACCTTTGAACTCGCACCCAACCACAATTTACGTGCAAGCTTTGACGTATCTAACTCCTTAGACAGTGACAAGTGGCTGTGGAATGGTGATGACACCTCTTTCTACCACTACCGTTTGGCTTATCAGACGAGCTATGAAGGCTTTGATTTCGAAATTGCTGCGGAAAACACCAATCTCGATTTTGATACTGCCGATGAACGCATTGTATTTGGCGTATCGAAAACCTTTAGCTTCTAAAGGTTGAATTGGAGCGTGTTTTTTAACCGCTTTGCTTCACAATAGTTACGCGTGCTCGGATTACGCCGTGCACGCTAATTCAACACTACTCTATTAATTTAGCTTTGCTATACTCCGGTTAAAAAGTCCACGCTATAAAGCGACTTAGCTTGCTGCCCTGCCCCATATCAATCACTTTACACTGCGCAGCACCATAATAATCAATACTGGTTTTAATGGGTTTCAAATGGGCACTCTTCGACACCAAGCAGGTGAACCATTCTACGTTGTCTTTTACAGAGACACTCTCTTGAACCATGCGCTGAATGAAGGCAAGTTCACCGCCTTCGCACCACAGTTCATTCGCTTGGCCCGCAAAATTCAAGTTTGCGTCCTTACCTTGGTAAGCGGCATTTTTACCTTGTAGCTTAGATGTACAATGCCCAAAACCTTGCTCACGATTATCGGTGAACTTTGCACCACTTCGTTTCTGTTTATTACGGGTTAAATTAGATGTCTTCCTTCGCGTGCCTGAAAGTGCATCTTGTGCAGACTTATGAAATGGAGGATTACACATAGTAAACGTAAACCGTTCATTGTCTTTGATTACGCCGTTAAAAATATGTGCATTATTTGCTTGTTTGCGAACTTGGAATTTGTTGACTAACACACTATTTTTGCTGGCAATGGTGTTAGCACTTTTTACTGCGCCATGGTCAACATCGCTGCCTACAAACGACCAGTTATAAGATGTAACGCCGATAATAGGATAGATAGCATTTGCGCCCACGCCAATATCAAGTCCACGAATGTTTTCCCTCTTAGAGGCTGTTGCTTTTATTAGGTCGGCAATGCCGTGAATATAATCGGCCCTGCCAGGTACAGGGGGGCATAGATAGCCATCAGGAATATCCCAGTATTCAAGGCGGTAGTAGTGATGAAGTAAGGCCGCATTAAGCACCTTCACCGCTTGTGGGTTAGTGAAATCTATACTGGTATTACCGCTTTTAGCACGCACGAGAAACGGCTTAAGCGCTGGGTATGTCTGGCACAGCGCATCCATGGGATAGCCGTTCTTGTGGAGATTTTTTGGGTGCATGAAGCGCTACTTTTTGTGTGAAACTAAAAACTGGGATTGCACGTTTTCGTCGAGCAATTGGGCACCGCTACCTTGGGCTGCCACTTTATCGTCGGTATTGTAAAGCCTACAGCGCTCTAATGACAAACACCCACAGCCAATACAGCCTTCTAGCGACGTTTTCAAACTGGTCAGTGCCGCAATTTTTGCTTCAATATGCTCATTAAATACTGTGCTTAGTTTCGCCCAATCGGCTTGGGTCGGTGTTCTGTTGTCAGGCAGTGTAGACAACAGATTCTTTATCTCAGCAAGGGAATAACCCATGTTTTGCGCGATTAAAATAAAAGAAACCCTGCGAATAACAGAGCGAGGGAATGCTCTATTCCCACCATTGGTGCGCACAGAAGGAATAAGCCCTTCGTTGGCATAATAGCGAATTAATGAAACAGCATTGCCAGTGCGTTTGGCAATAAAGCCAATGCTTACCATAGGTTCTGGTGCCATAACGCTCCTTTTTCCTAATTTTTAAATAGCACATAAAAACGCTTGATCTAAAGTTAGCTTTAGATATTAAGCTGTTTTTCGTTGATTATCTACACAAGGAAAAATACATGACGACTTCATACTTAGAGCACGCAAATATCACCGTTGAAAACCCAGATGAGCTAGCCAGCTTACTTTGTACACTATTTGGTTGGAAAGTACGGTGGAGCGGCGGCGCCAAAAATGACGGCTACACGGTGCACGTAGGAAACGATAAAGACTACCTTGCCCTTTACAGGCCTAAAACTATCAATGATATAGAAAGCGACTATCAAACTTTGGCCAATGTTAATCACATAGGCATTGTGGTGCCCAATTTAGACGAAACAGAGCAGCGGGTTCTGGCGCTAAATTTCAATACTTTTAGCCATGGCGATTATGAACCAGGTAGACGCTTTTATTTCATGGCTCAGCAAAATATAGAGATTGAAGTCGTTTCATATGCATAGTGCTCAGAAGTGTTTCATCTAGCTGAGCCTTCACTAATAGTGTTAGATTAGATTTACCCGTGCGCGCTTCAATTTGTATTTGATATAGATAAACGCGCACTGTGATCATTTTAACAATAGACAGGAAACATGGATGAGAAAGGTACTAACGATAAGTTTAGGTTTAGTAATGCTATCCCTATCGGCAAACGCATGGGCGAATAACATATTGAGTATGAAAGAGCGCAGCGAGCTGATTGATAAAATCACCGTTGAACGCTTCAATTCGGTCCTGCCCCAAATTATGGAGCGTGAGGGCATCGACATGTGGGTGTTAATGTCTCGAGAATACAATGAAGATCCTGTCTTAAAAACCATGCTGCCTTCTACGTGGATGTCTGCAAGACGCCATACCATGTTGGTCATCTATAATCCTGGCGACGGCCAACCGCTAGAACGTTTGGCGGTAGCAAGATACGCAGTAGGTTCACTATTTAAAAAGGCCTGGGATAAGGAAGCGCAACCCGACCAATGGAAAGCATTGAAACACGTTATCGAAGCCCGAAATCCCGTTAAAATAGCCATTAATGTGTCTGATGCATTTGCACTCGCTGATGGCATGACCTCTACCGAACACGAAAAATTTATGACGGTACTTCCTGAAGCGCTGAAAAGCCGCGTCGTAAGTGGCGAAAGACTCTCAATCGGTTGGCTGGAAACGCGCAGTAACCTAGAAATGCAGTATTATCCGGTACTTACTCAAATTGGTCATTCGCTGATAGCCACGGCATTTTCAAATGAAGTCATTACCCCTAATGTGACGACAACAGACGATGTAGTGTGGTGGCTGCGTGATCAAACACGCGCTTTAGGACTGACCAACTGGTTTCACCCTACTGTCTCAATTCAGCGTAAAGACAGTGAAGTCTTCGATCAAGTAACCGCGTTTAGCAAACGTCCTGGCGAGAGTATCATTCGGCCGGGCGATCTTATTCATGTTGATTTTGGTATTACTTACCTTCGACTAAACACTGATCAACAGCAGCACGCTTACATATTAAAGCCCGGGGAAAAAGATGCGCCTGCATCCCTTAAAAAAGCACTCGAATCTGGAAACCGCTTGCAGGACATACTGACCGGTAATTTTAAAGTAGGCAGGACAGGTAACACTATTTTGAGTATGTCGCGACAGCAGGCTATTAAACAAGGCATTACGCCCGCTATTTATACCCACCCGCTTGGTTTTCATGGACATGCGGCTGGCCCAACCATAGGAATGTGGGACGCACAAGAAGGCGTACCAATAAAAGGTGATTACCCAATGTTTGCACAAACGGCCTATTCAATAGAGCTTAACGCGGCATGCTTTATTAATGAATGGAAAAAAGAGATACGAATTATGCTGGAAGAAGATGCGTTTTTTGACGGCGAGAAAGTAACGTATTTAGATGGCAGACAAACTACGTTTCATTTGATTTACTCTGATGAAAATTAATAACTATAGTTAGCGCGTTATGCCTTTTTTCAGGCAAATTCATAATGTAAGGCAATGACCTCTGTGACAGGCATTTAAGCGGATATGAGGGGACTCATGTAGATTTAAAGTGATGCGGTCGTAAAGTGTCAGGCCTTTCGCCCTTTCAAACGAAAGGCCATGAAACTGTACAAAATATTAGCAGTAGGTTGCTATCCTAAAATAAAGTCTTACTCAGCAGCTGTGCGAACAACTACGTTTTCTGCACTGTATTCACGAACAAAATCAGACATTGCTTTGTGGTTACAGATAATATTCTCACCTTCCAAACCAAACTTCGCTAGTGCAGCTTCTTTACCTACAGAAAGCGCTTCTAGACAAGCCTGTGACGCAACATCTTGGTTCTTAGCAACAAGCGCTACAGTTTTTGCGTTTTCAGTCGCCTTATTGTTTTTGTACATGTAAGCAAACGTGCGAAGCGATTCACCGTTACAACGTACAGAAGCACTAAACTCTTCGGCATTAAAACCATTTGCGCGGATAAGACGCAACGCAGGGCCAAAGCCATCTTTAGCGGCAGTTAAACACGCTTGTGTTTCGATGTTGTCGTTCATTGGCTTTAATACGATATCTTTTGCGAAAGTTTGAGCGGCAGCAACAGATAATGTTAGAGCAATAGCGAAAGTAGACAGTTTCATTTTTGAATTCCTATTTTGTAACTAAATTAGATATCACCTAAGTGATGTGCACATTATGAACAATACTTTCAGAAAATAAAGCTTTTTTCGTAATTTAATTACATAAATAGCAAAATAAACAGTCAGATCACGACAATAATGAAAGTTATTTACAAGATTCAACAAATTTAATATAAAATTTTACATATAAGTCTTTTTAGTTACAGGCTGTAAGAAGAAGGGATAAAAAAAGCGCGCATGAAATCACTTTCAGCGCGCTTAGCTTAGCTTAGTTAATGAGAAGGTGTAAAAGCGATTGCTTGAATACCCTAAAACGTTCAACGCTACAAAATGAGATCGTGCATCCAATTAAGTGAAGGTAAATGCTGTTCTGGTTGGTAAAAGAGTCGATTCAGCCTGCCCAATAAATTAACGGAACGACTGGGATCGTGCGCTTTAACCCTATGCTCACTTTCGGTAAGCATGAATTCCCATGGCTGAAGATTGAGATCGTCTACTTCTTCTTGCCTAACACCCAGTGCCTTTAACGTTGTCAAAATTCGCTCCGTCTTGCTTTCGGCAATAGGAATAATTTCGTTGCCGTATAAATTGTCGAGCGGCGCATTGATGGCTTCTAATGTGTGATTTATTGCTGCCCATACCTCATCGTGATCAAACGCCCAGCCTCGCGGCGCGTAGTACCCTTCTACTTCCCATTCAAATTCAGCGTTACTCACTGCGATGGAGCTTTCCGCCTCGGGGGAATAGGCTAAATCAGGTTTAGCGCCAATATTGTAAGCGTCTACACTCATCGCAACGCAAATGATCAAATCACTACAGTGTTGTTTATTTGTGTAAAGCGCTTCAAAAGCCGCCCGCTTTACCCCCATCCAACCGTGAACTCTTGAGGGTTGTTCAACAAAGTGTCTTACGTCATCGGGTAAGTCTTCACCATAGGCATTGATAAGCAGAGGAAGCGGGTTTTGATCTGGCGCTTCATCTGGCATCCACACTTCGTACTCTTGTCGGTTATCTGCTTTTCCGCGACTCTTAATTCCGTACGACAAGTTCACTGGACGACAAATACTTCTATCTTCATCCACCTTGTGAAAATACTCAGAACGCATGCGTTTAATGAATGGCGCGTCTAGCCCTGCTAACGCGGCCGTTGGATAGCGATAGCCTATTTCACTATGCTCAACCATGTGTAAGGTGGGAATCGCCTGTGTCAGCTTATTCTTCAATCCTGACAATGTATTGACTTTGGGCAGTACAATGCTTCTCTCTGGCTCGATGGTAAGCCTGCTTCCATCTTCGGTGACGAACTTTGGCGTTTTATGAAATTCATAACCCGTAAGCCCTAAGGCATCCACCGCGGCATTGCGATATTGAGAAAGCTCATTGAAAAGCGCCGTGTGATTGCGAATATGCTTAAATAACGGTCTTGTTGCGGTCATTTTTTCTCCATTTACGCTGCTTCCATTGGAGCTAATTACATTTAGCGTTCTATGCGGCCAAATAATTACTTACCGCCTCATCTTTCTGACTGTTCTCACACAATACATCTATATGTGAGATTTACGCTCAACTGTGTGTAGCGTATCTTTAACCCTTTTTTTGAGCTGTTTACCTTAGTATTGATTTAAAAAGCGGTGCCATATTTGTGCGCCAACATCATCGTACCGCTTAACTAGATGGCGATAGCGCTCGCGCATTGCAACATCTGCCAGTGGCGAAGGCAGTAAAGGGTCAAATACCAGATGGTATAACGCCCTGTCTCCTATCACATAGGATTCTTTTGTTGCTTCTTCAAGGGGTAAAGACGGTAAGCGAACAAGAGATTCCTCTATTTCACTGCATCCGTTTTTATAAAGCGCTTCTAGATTTAGGTGGCGCCATAACCCCATCGCCTTGCTTTGTACTTTACTGTCAAAGTCACTGGCGCTAAACACGAGCGCCTTCCTCGACAGACCAAGTGCGTAGAGTTTGTCTCTCACTCCATCCACACCGCCTGAAAAATTGTTCGGTCTAAGGTAAACGTCGTTTGTTAGCTTTCTCATCCCCACAAGCTTCAGCGCTCGTTCATTATTTCTGAGCTGCTTTTTATCACTTTTAGGAAGCGTGCTGGTTTGAACGATTATCCAATCGTTTTGCCAGGGTTCTAGCCCAACTTCATCTTCTCGCCACTGATGTATTTCTTTGGCAAAACGGATGCCCTTATCACTCAGTTCGTAATAGCCGCGTTCAACCAGGGTGATAAGCTGCGCAGACTGCAATCGGGTTAGCGTTACTCGAATGTTGTTTTCAGAAATACCAAACAGTGCCCCCACGCGAACAGCTGCACTGGCATTCATTTGAATATTGTCTCGGGAGCCCAACAGCTTTAGCAGTAGTTTTCTTGCTACAGGCTTTTTCTCTTTTTCTAATTCCAAACTCTATTTACTTCTTTGTCACAGGTAGAACGTAGTTTTTGAATCAAAATCTAAGGTGACTTAATGCCAAACGTGTGTCTGTTCATCATCATATAAACACGCGCCTAGCACAAACATTACATAGAATATCAATTTGCAACCGCCATTGTAATATTTTAAGGTGGATACCTAATACAAAGACATGCCTTATTTATTCATTAAGTGGAAATGCCATGACTTCATCAAATCGTTTTGTTACGCACGTTGTTGAGAACCAACCCACTATTCCCGCACCCTACAATTTGTGGCGAGATGATTCGTTACTGCGCGAGTTAGTCGACCAACACTTACCGTTAACACACCAACATGACGAAGGGTTATTAAGCCAGTATGGGCAACTTACGGGTGATGCACTTATGGATCACGGCGAGCTTGCTAACAAGAATAAGCCCATTCTTCATACCTTCGATCGCTATGGTCGCCGCATAGACGATGTTGAATTTCATCCCAGTTACCACGCACTCATGGACAGTGCGATGCAGCACAATGTACATAACTATTCCTGGAAACATGAGGGCATTGATGGCGCGCACACCATCCGAGCTGCGCTGATGTATATGCATTATCAAGCTGAGTCTGGCACATCCTGTCCGCTCACCATGACACATGCCGCCATCCCGGCCATGCGGTATGGAAATCAGTTGCCATCCGACTACCTAGATAAAACTATAAATGGTGTTTACGACTCTCGCTCCTTGCCAGCCCGCAAGAAACGCGGGCTAACCATAGGAATGGGTATGACAGAAAAGCAAGGTGGGTCGGATGTTAGGCGCAACACTACTAGAGCAGTAAAACAGGCTGATGGTAGTTACACAATTGTAGGGCATAAATTCTTTTTCTCAGCTCCCATGTGCGACGCTCATCTGATCCTTGCGCAAGCCGAAGGCGGCTTAAGCTGCTTCTTGCTGCCAAGGATACTGGAAAATGGTGAACGTAATAACGTGCGAATTCAGCGCTTAAAAGACAAGCTAGGCGACTGGAGCAATGCATCGTCTGAAGTTGAATTCCAGGAAGCCACGGCATACTTGATTGGCGAAGAGGGCCGTGGGGTGCCAGTGATCATCGATATGGTATCGCTTACCCGGTTAGACTGCATGATTGGCTCATCGGCACTTATGCGTCAGTCATTAGTACACGCATTGCATCACGTAAGTCATCGCGACGCATTCGGTAGAACCTTAGTTAACCAGCCTTTAATGCAAAACGTTCTGGCAGACCTTACCATTGAGTGCGCAGCCGCAACCGCGCTTACTATGCGCGTTGCCAAAGCAGTCGACAACGCGTCGCGAAATAGCTCTGAAGCGGCATTAGCAAGGCTGGCCACGGCAATAGGAAAATACTGGGTCTGTAAACGCACGCCCATGTTTGTTAACGAAGCACAAGAATGTTTAGGCGGTATTGGTTACGTTGAAGAAAACCCTATGCCCCGTTACTACCGCCAAGCCCCGCTGAACTCTATTTGGGAAGGCAGTGGAAACGTTCAATGCTTAGATGTACTGCGCGCACTAGCCAAAGAGCCTTATGTGAAAGAGGCCTTAACTAACGAACTTAAAACGCAAGCAGGAAAAAATAAGCACTACGATATTCATCTTAGTAAGCTATTCGACGCATTAGCGAATACGCATAATTTAGAAACGCGCAGTCGTTATTTAACAGAACAAATGGCGCTAGCGCTCCAGGCCTGCTCGTTACTTGCTAACAACAATGCTCTTGTCGACATTGCCCACACGTTCTGTGAATCGAGGCTTAGCAATGCATGTGGCCTAGCTTTAGGGACATTGCCCGACACCGTACAGTTTGAAAAAATTATTGCACTGGGTCGGGTTTCATCTAGTTAAACCATTTTACGGTCAACTAGCCAAGTAAGAATGGCCTATCAATCAACGTTAGCCTGATAGGGAAAATTCAGCAAGTTTATGACTAAGTGTGTACCCAATTGCAATCATGCTCGAACGCAATTGGGCTGCAAGCTAATTAATTCACAATGATTTCGTCGGCAAAAATAAACACTTCCTGGCCAGGGCGAATATGCCAATCAGGCAATACACCCAGACTTGTTGCAGTAACCCTTATGTAGCGCACGTCTTGCTCTGAAAATTCAGCAGTAAAGTCTTTGCGCTGAAAATCAGGTACATCAGCCGTGGTTTCGTATGTTTCCATTCCAACTGTGGTAAAGCGTTCATTATCACTTGATACGTCAAAGGTTACTGCAGTGGGGAACATTATGGAATGCAAAATACTCTGCATAAAGCCCGCCGATATTTGTTTCACTTTTTGACGTTCACCAAGATCGATGGTGGCGGTGAAGTCAATATTGCGGAAACCCAACCATTGGCTGGTGTAATCAGCACTGCCGCGCTCGCCGTCTATCAAGGTTATTGCACCGTCGTCGCTATAGTTGCGATGTGGTGTTGGCTTCAGTGTGACGCTCTTGTTTTCGGCTAAATGATGTACTTTTATTACCTCGCCAAAATGACCACCTTTTTCGAAGCTGGCAAGCCTATGTGCAACTTTCTGCGTGTACTGCTGGGCATTAAGTGTACCCTCGTGTTTATCCAGTAAGGGGTCGATTTCAATGGCTACGCCACCGCCACTTGCCATTACTAAAGGGATTTCACTGTGTTTATTAACCACAACATTAACGTACTCAAAAGCTTCTGGGTTGCTGGTGTAGTCTGTGTCATCGCCGTCCGAATATATTCTGGCAACGTATTGCTTATCTTCAAGTAAAAAACTGAAGTTCAAGGGAAGTTGTCTAGGGTGTTCGTCGGTGGTTGCGCCTACAAACCACTTTTGTCCATCGCGACGGGCGACCACATAGTAATCGCCAATTTCCGCGTGCTGCACCTGAGTTTCGTCCCAACTGGTAGGTACATTCTCGATAAACGTAAATGCAGCATGATCGATATAATTTTCAACCATATCTGCAGCCATTTGCATGGGGCTATATAAGGTCACATAGTGGGCCAACTGGCGAGCCAGCGTGGTGTGAATACGATATTGTCCTTGTCTATCAAACCGAATGTCAAATATACCGGGTGTGTAATCCATGGGGCCAGCCAACAAGCGAGTAAAAGGTAAGGATACTGTGTGCTCCGGCGGGTTTCCTTTACTCCAGCCGTTCCATTCCATACCGCGTCCTCCCTCACGTGTCATCATATTGGGGAACGTCCGACGAAGACCTGTCGGTTTAATTGGCTCGTGTGCGTTTAGCATAATTTGGTTGTCAGCGGCCAGTGTTAAAACGTGGCGATAATGGTTTACCATAGGTTGGCTATGGTGATACGTACCTGTTGGCCGCATTGCGCCTGCATAGCCAGTTTTTAGTGCGTGTACACCTGCCTTACGATAAAGCGCGAAGGCGTCTTCTAGCTGACGTTCGTATTCTGGAATATTGCCGCCGGTTTCGTGGTGACCAATCAGCGTTACTCCGTTATGCTTCGCATATTGGGCCAGTTCAAGCAAGTCGAAATCGTCGTAAGCCTGGGTAAAGTCTTGCTGGTTAAGTGGCGTATGCCAGGTTTCCCAGCCTTTGTTCCATCCTTCCACCAATACACCACCTATGCCGTGGCGAGCTGCAAAATCAATGTAAGCTTTCGTATTCTCGGTCGTTGCTCCATGTTTAGGCCCTGCTTCCCACGTGTACTTGCGCATATGCATGCCCCACCATATACCGACGTACTTCATGGGTTTTATCCAGCTGGTGTCGGAAATTCTATTGGGCAAATTTAAGTTTTCCAACAGCGGAGAATTAATTAAGCCTGCTGCATTTTCAGCGAACTGAATCGTTCGCCACGGAGTAGTAAGTGGCGCGCTGCCTTTTACTTTTATACCATCTGGCCATGGCACCAATTCACTAACTAGCGTCGCATCACCTTTTTTTACCAATGTCATTCCAGCGTAGTCTGTAAGTGCTGCTTCGTGAATACTCACGTAATGACCAGAAGGTAGTTTGAGTGTAATAGGTGTGTTAACTGCCTCTACGTCGCTAAACTTTGTTTGTCGATGAATGTGCTCGTAACTGTCAAAGTCCTGTGGCGTCCACCAAGCGATTTCTTCGCCCGATAAAGTAAACTCACTATTTTCGGACATTATCAAAATTTCACTCAACTCTGGCTGTTTAGGCAATATGTAGCGAAATCCGAGACCATCGTTAAATAAACGAAATTCAATATTTATTTTACGAACAGGCGTTGTCGTTTTTTCAAGGTTGATAGACAGCGATGTGTAGTGGTTTTCCACTTGCTTACCCTCACCCCATAAACGTTCCCATGGTTGGTTTATCGTATCGATACGGTAGTCATTAATGACAAAGTCACGATTAAAATCTATCTCGCCTTTAACACTGATCCCTAGCGTTGAGGGTAATATGAGGGGAGTGTCTTCAGAATTTAGCCAATACGAGGGGCGCCCCTGAGAGTCGACCTTTACGAAAAGACTGAGACTTTTGTCAGGAGACTGGATACTGAGGGGGCTAGCTTTACTTTGTAAACAAAAGACGAACAAACATGAAATAATAAAAAATCTACACACAACACACCTTTAATAAGCATTGATGAATAACGGGAGGAACACTGTTACTCCCCTAAAACATGACACTGTGATCACGAGACGTTCAACCAATGCCGGAAACTACAGCTTCAGTTTAAATCCACGTTTTTTGGCTATATGGGTAATAAATACAATGATAAAAGCGAAGCATAATGAACCAATCAGCCCCAACAGGCCGGTGTTTAATACATCAGGCAAGCGCCATCCGGTAATAGTGCGCAGAGGATAAAATATATAGGGCAACATATAACACGTTAGCGTTGCACTGCCTGCTGCACCAATAGCTTTGTACCAATTTGTATATTTGCGTACCTCTACTAAGAAATACATAATGGCAAATGCAAGAATGGAGAACGCATTTGACACGGCGAGCTTGTAGACCATCCAATAATAAGGCTTGATTGCTAATCCAAATACTATATTGATTAGCGCAAATGCCACTATGGCACTGAGTAGATACAGTGGCCGTGTTTTTAGATTAATCACTAACACGGCGGTGACTAAGCCAGCTGACGTAAACGCTGGAATGTACCCTTGAATAATGGTGCCAGCGAAAGTAAATGGAAAAGGAATAGTACTCAGTGGACCGGCGAAGTTAAGAATGGTTAGCACGTAAAAAACAACAAAGGCTAAACCGTGAGACAACAATTTGGTTCCAAAAATCATGGCAACCATCGCATTAGCGAGATAAGCCCAACCTATTAAGCCAAGGATGCCCCACCATAAGGTACTAAAACGCACCGTTGCATCTTCCCCTCCCCGGTACGCTACTGCCAGAAAAATAAGTAATACAACCCCAATAACTTGAATGGGTTTATGCCATTTTTCCGGCACAGGGCTGGCTTGCCAGTCCATCCAGATCATAAAAACGCCTAGTGTCATAAAGATACTCCACCAAGCTTGATTAAACACAGGCATGTCGTTGCTAGCATTTTCGTAATTAACAATAAACACACCTATAACAAGTAACCAGCAGGTGCGCATGGCGATATGAAAATACGTACTAGATCGTGAGTAGTTGGCGTTATCTCGCGCCATAATAGAAAAGGGAATACTCAACCCGACCACGAATAAGAAAACGGGGAAAATAAGGTCTGAGAAGCCGATAAAATTAGCTCCCGAGGGCGCATGTTTTAACCATTTGCTAACGCCAGTGAGTGTTGAGAAGTCGTTGACCCAAATCATCAACAACATGGTTATAGCGCGCAGCCCATCGATGGATCTTACCCTTATCGGTCTTTCTTGAGACACTTGTTTATCCTTTTTTATATTATTCTACGTGGACGAACGTTTAAATGTAATCGATTACATTGAAAACTGCCACCCCTTTTTTGCACATTTTTAGTACTGAGGTTCTATGGCAAGATAGAGAAAAAACAATTAGCTCGTAAAATTACAACGTATCTATTGCATCTCGAGTGTGCATCTCGAATGCCAAACCCAATCTGACGAAACTGAGAAGTCTGTATCAAGCACTCATAGCCTTATTAATCATTGATTTTGTGCGCTCATCATGAAAGTGCTTGTTCGTTAGCGCGTATAATTGAATAAGTTCGGAACTGACTATGCTTTCCAAGCCTTTGACTAAAATTCTAACGATTTTTGTGATCAGCCGTTCTACAACGAGATATCAGACCGTTCGGTCAATTAAATTAAAAGATAAAACATGCGCTTACGAGGATAATGGAAAAAGTCATTGCTTTTTGATTAAAAAATGAGCTAGCTTAAATTATCGACAAACAAGGCCGGAGGCAGTTAGCGAAATCACAAATTTTACGTCAACGACGTATACAGACTATCAACCTAAGTGGAGTAGATGCCATGTTGAATTCACAGAAGTTGTTACAGAACATTGTCAGAGTAATTCCGCTGCTAGCATTGACGCTAGTGCCAATTAAAAGCCATGCAGATGCACTTACTTACGCCCATGAAAAAGGAACACATGAGGCCCTGAGTGTCGCTATTTCACCTATACTTTCAGACCTTCGTTTGTTTAATCTTTCCGTCTCTGGGCAAAAATTTTTCAGAATTTTCAATAGTGACTTTGACAATAGCAAGACCATCAGGCAACGCGCTTGCAGGCTCGCAAATCGCTGGATTTTTATTAAGAACAAGCCAAGAAAGTCAGCCTTGACTGTGTATATACCAGAACGAATCAGACCTGTGCATGCTAAGTATATTGAGGGTATAAGGTTTTCCCGCAACTATCCTCAGCAACTCAGCTGTAACAAGTTTTCAAGAGCCGAACTCGCTAGCTTTGTTCAGATATCACTGGCGTTGAAAGCGTTGAATTCTCAAGTCGATAAAGTAATCTCGAAGAGTAAATACAACAAAAGCTTCAATAGAACCCGTGTTTTGAGCCTTCAATTGAAGCCAATCCCTTTGTCGTTAGAAGTGCTTAATGGAAGCTTGAGGTTGAAGCTAGACGGATCACTTGGACCATTCAATGCCTCTATACAAGACGGGGTATCTAGAAATAGGCTGGCAAAAGGTGGTATTCACTTTTTGCTACTGGACATCGGTGAAAAACGAAGCATTTATTATGTTAGGCATTTGTCATTAGACCTAGACATTCTGGCAGGCGCGAATTTGGTGCTTGACGGCAAGATTGCAAAACTTACTTGTTCAACACAGTGTGTTCACTTTAACTCGATTACGATGAAATCATGAATATGAAATAAGATACCCCGGCTCAAATTTTACAAGCAAGGGCGCTTGATCAATTTGAGCCGGGTTCTTGGTTTTTTCTGGTCCTTAGCGATCAAGTCGTAAATGCTGTATTGCGTTAATTCTAGCCCTGTGCATGAGCATGCTTGCCGAAAGTGCTAAACACAGGGCTCATTTTCATAAATTGATTTATCTATAGCTTGCTTTGAAATACAGGACACTACTGCCAAGCTATATATAACGCCACCAGCTCCATGGGTGAATCCCGTCGTTCGTTTCTATTGCTTTATAGAGTTGGCAGCGCTGTTTTATAAACTTCAAACGTCATGTCGCTTACATCACTGCCCGCATCTTGTATTTTGCTATTCGTGTAATAAAGTGCACCATTATAAATACTGAAAGTATCAGCCCAACTCACCACATCTCCTTTCACTAGCGTGCGAAGGTCTAGACTTGGCGTAAGGTACTGTACTTCTTGCTTTTCCAGGTCAGCTAAATAAACATTACCTTGATGAAAAATCATGCCATCTGGTGCGCCTGTCGTCGCTACTTTTCGCACTTTTTCTGCCAACACGTCGTTTGACGATTTCTCGATGTCTGAGGTGTTGATGGCATACAGCGAATAACCAGACAATGCGTGAAAATATAGTGTGTCGTTTAACGTATCTAGCGCAATTCCGTCAGACTGAACAGGCATAGTAAAGGGTTTACCCTGTATACTTAACGCATCGACTTCAGCTTTTGTGGTTTTATGGTTATCTAAAATTCGATAGCTGGTATTGTCACTAAGGTTATATACCACTAAACCCGCGTGAGCAGAGTCGGTCATATATATCCGATTCGTTTTTTCGTCTACTCGCAAGTCATTAATGTACGAATCAGGATGGTAAGCGTCTTCGCTAAGTATCAAGGTCCCTTCTATTTCGTTTGAGGCCAAATCAACAACAAACAAGCGGGGGGCATCGACCACGCCTTTAAACTTAGGGTTGCGGGTGTCCAACACATACAGCTTATCTTTGTGCGCCACCACTGACTGCACCGCTAAAAAGCAGTCTTTTCTTACTTCACTTTGCGCCACACATTCATTTGTTTGGCTATTAGGGTAAGCGACAAAATCACCGGTATCGGTAACCTGAGCTACAGAAAAGCGAACGCCATCACGCCAGTTGGGCGCATTCACAAATACACGCCCATCATTACTTACCGTAACACCAGTAATTTGTGTACCTTTTATGTCGCCCACTAATTCAACATTCGCGTCTAATGAAGATTGCGCGATTGCATTAACAGAAAAAAGTGCAGTGACACTCGTGGCAAGTATCCCTTGTTTTATACGCTTTATATTCATGTCCTTTTAACCTTTAACTAGTGGCTTCGCTTGTCAGCGCACATCAGAAAGCGCTGCGCATTAACAAGACTTAATGGAATAAAGCATACGGTCTTATTGTGAATGTGGAACACAATTTAGCGGCTTATTCATGCAGGCTGACGAAAATCAGGCGGTGAGACTAGCTTTACCGCTTATAAGATCCCAAACATGCTATGCTCTCGTTTAAGTTAAGAGCTAACAAACTTTACTAAAAATTATGCACAGCAGTATGATGAACAAACGTGGCACTGATTTTGCCCATGAATGCCTATATTAAGTCACCCACTTTCATGCTCCAACGACATGGAGTGAGCTAAGCAGAGTCAGATATGGATACCACATACCGTCACCTATCTTCTTCACCTACACTGTTCAATTACTTAGATGACACAGCGAATGCCCAAAGCGCACTTCAGGAGGTAGTAGAAAAATCAAGGCAGGCCAACGCCCTTGGTGACGCGTTCAGTTCCTTTAACAGTGAACTAAAAGGAGATCAAATTGACGCATACCTTGAAAAAATAGAACGCGGTGAAACGTCTCTCAAAGGCAATACCATTGCAAACTATCTCGACTTTAATCGGCAAAAACTTGCCTCGGCATTAAGTGACTTAGCGGCAAAACTTGGTATTTCAGATGATACGAAGCTAACGCTGAGTCAAGGTAAGTTGTCGGTTGATAGTAGCGACGGAGAGCCTGCGCTTGATAAAACCGCATCGCGCCTTCAACAGTACTTGGAAAAAGACACCAAACTGTCGTCGCTGATTAAACAAACATCTCGTCTGTCTCAGTTTAACGAATGGAGTGAGGCCACTTCATTTGCGACTACACTCAAGGGTGAAGGCGTTGAAGAGGCAACAATTCAGTCATTCTTAAAAAACGCACGCCCCCCAGTGACGTCAGACAATACGCTCTTATTTAATCAAAATGAGGTTATTTTTTCTTCTGATGGTAAAACTAGTGCGCTAGTTGAAGCGTTTAAAAAACAATACAACCAGCCCTAAAAAGTAAAAAAGTCTCGATTCTTTCCCCCTGCTTTCATAAGTGGGCACCAACACACAGAGAACAACTCGATTAAGAATCACTTTTTCTGTATAAAATTAGAGGAAGTCGACGCGAAATAACGCTATGCTTGGCAGCATGAAGAAGTCCAGATTCACATAATGGCAACGCAACAGCCGCTTTCCGTTCAGCAAAACCTAACCATTAGGTTGTTACGCGTATTAAGATACAACAAAACACGTATTGAACGTGCGCTTACGCTCATGCCCGAAAATCACAGGCCGCTTTTTCATGTGCTCCCCTTTCTTGTACACGTGAATCACGAAGCACTGCCAGGCTTTGTGGCGCCGCTCGCATCAGGTGAAACTGTTCCATTTGGTATTAACAATTACTCGTTTAGGCCTGATGTAGAAAAGGCTTTGCAGCGCTGTTTCCCTGCACAACGCCACTTATTTTCAGACATTAAGCAAATTTGGCCAAGGAATCGAGCCGTTGATGCACTGGTGTTAATGGGCAGTGTGGGGACGATTGCTCAAACTGACGAGTCCGACTTTGATTTTTGGGTATGCATTGATGGTAAACGTTTTTCAACCGCTGCGCTTACTTTGCTTCAACAAAAGCTTACAGCCATAGAAAAGTGGGCAGACGATGCCTTTGGTATTGAAGTGCATTTCTTTTTATCTGATATAGATAAAGTTAAGCAAAACGATTTTGGCGTAGCTGAAGGTGAAAGCGCAGGCTCGGCACAAGCCTTGTTTCTAAAAGCTGAGTTTTATCACACCAACATTGTAGTAGCTGGTAAAGCGCCATTTTGGTGGCTCACCCCAGAGAAAACAACTGAGAAACAATATCAGGCTATTTACAATAGTTTGGAAAAAGGCGGCTCACCAGATATAGACTGGTTCATGGACTTAGGTCACTTGGAGAAACTAGACGCCAGCGAACTTTTTGGCGCCGCCATCTGGCAGTTAGGCAAGGCCATGGACTCTCCATTCAAATCCGTATTAAAAATGGCAAAGCTTGAAGTTTACCTTGCCAATATTTATCACGGACAACCCCTGTGTAATCTTCTGAAAAAGCATGTACACCGCGGCGCTGAAGCTCCTGGTCATGTTTCAGATATCGACCCCTACGCACTTATGTTCGACGAACTCATTGCCCACTACAAAGCCAATGGTCAAGCAGAAGATATTGCGATATTGCAGCACTGTTTGTATTTAAAATGTGGATGTACATTGAGCCACCCGCTTGTAGAAGGTGAACAAGCAAGTTTCAAACGCAAAATTATGGCCTCGTATGCCAAACAGTGGGGATGGAGCCGCAAACAACTCATACACTTGGATAACCAACAAGATTGGACATTTAACGAACGCGTGCAGCTGAGCCGCCGAATCCACCGTTTTTTATTAAAGTGTTATCGCCGCATTTCTAAAGAGATCAGCCATCATCAACAGGTGATGGATCAGAAAGATATGACCGTTCTAGGTCGACGCTTAAGTACTTATTACGCTAAAAAGGCGGATAAAATTGAGTTTTTGCGACGTGCTTTCGATGAAAGCCTTTACTGTGAGCAAATCACCATTGCCATGCGCCAACTTAAAAACGGTGATGAGGTATGGTCGGCGTATGCTGGTGATTTACTGAGTAAATCTGGCATTATTGACGATTCGCAAAAAATTACCCAAACCGCTAGTGCCACAGCGCTGATGGTATGGCTAGTGTCGAGTAAAATCATAGACACTAATAGTAAGATTTATCTCGATTACAATTATGGTGAAGTGAGCGAACTAGACTTAAACGATTTGCTCAAGCATTTATGTAAATACTTCCCCCCAGTCAAAGTGTCGTCGCTACCTCGTAACGACTTGCTGGCCCCCGAACGCATAACAGCCTGCTTTGCGATTGTGAATTTCCCCACTCTGCGTCAAAAAGCAACGGTAGAGCATGTATCGATTATTTACACAACCTCGTGGGGTGAGACCTTTTTGAAGCACGGTAATGAAGTGCTAGATACCCTGTGGTACGACCTACAGGAAGTATCCCCAGAGCCACCTTGCTATGTAATGGTGCCACGAGGAAATCAACAAGCACGGATACTCGGCGAGTTCTTAGAGGCTAACGAGCTCAATTTCACCGTTTTGTATTGATACGCCCAACTTAACGTTTCTACAAGAGCACCAAACAAAGCACTTTACCTCACACCACGTCCCGTTCAAAAAACACGCAAAAAAAGCTTGCTCTTTAGAATTACAAGTGTAATCTAAAGCCATAGACTACACATGTAATCAAAAAAAAGACGTTGTAATTATGAGTAAAATGTCAGACAAACCCGAAATTTCAAACGCTGAATTTGAAGTGCTGGACGTGCTGTGGGACGACCATCCTGCCACATCAAACGAGGTTATTGCGCGACTTAATGACAAAAAGGACTGGCACGAAAAAACCGTCAAAACCTTGTTAGGTCGCTTAGTAAAAAAAGGGGTGTTAGGGTTTGAAAAGCAGCAACGCCAGTACCTTTATTATCCGCTGATTGCCAGAGAAGACTATACAAAAAAAGAAACCACGAGTTTTGTTAGTCGACTATTTAAAGGCAAGATCGCTCCCATGGTCGCCGGTTTTGCTAATCAGAATGCGCTGTCCAAACAAGACATAAACGAGCTTAAGGCCCTTATCAAGGAATGGGAAGAAAACAATGATTGATTGGATTATCGCTCAGCAAGGAATTGTGTCGCTAGCGCTTGTTTTACTTATGGTGTGCGAACACTTTTTCACTCTTAAAATTGGGGCTTCGCTTACTTATAAGCTATGGGCGCTGATACCCGGCTGCCTGATAGTCAATAACCTCCCGATGTCATTGATTAGCATGCCGGCGAATAGCTTTGCTCGCTACGTGGTTGGTGTTAAGCCCCCCCTAAACACCATCACGTTCGAAACGTGGTTTACCGTTTGGGCAACCGGTGTAAGCGTAATTACAGCCTATGTTTTAGTGCATCACATGGTAATCTGGGCATCAATCAGCAAGCGTCGCGCAATTAACACCAATGCTTACTATTCCACCAAAGCTGACACACCTATGCTATTTGGTTTTGTCTCGCCGAAGGTGCTTATTCCCTTCTCGTTTAAAAGTACGTTTTCGATTCAGCAACAAGCACTGGTATTAGAACACGAGAATGTTCATCGCAAACATTATGACCACCTTTGGAACACCTTAGCGCTCGCTACTGTTACGCTATTTTGGTTCAACCCACTGGTTTGGCTAGCGCTAAAATCCTTCAGAATTAATCAGGAAATAGCCTGTGATCACACTGTAATGAAAGGCAAGACAGATAACGAAAAACTTACCTATGCAAAAGCACTTGTTCAATGTGCTGAGCATTGTTCAAACGCCCTGTACGCTACACGAGGGCTTTACCCAACCTTTGGAGAAAAAAGGACTATGATCAAACGATTAAACGCAATAAAGCAACCAATGCGCAACAATAAAGTACTGGCTGCGGGCGTACTTTCAATTGCTGCCATGCTCACTATAAACACCGCTTTGGCCAATGCACCTGTTGCAGTGACAAAACCTGAAGCAAAGATTAACCAAGCGTCGCCGGTTAAACGCGTTCCACCAATCTACCCAGAAAAAGCTGCTGAACAAAATATAGAGGGCTTCGTTGTGCTGTCTTTCGATATTACTGAAACGGGCGCTACAGATAATGTAAAAGTAGTAAATTCGGTACCTGCAGGTGTGTTTGATAAAAGTGCAAAAGTTGCACTGAAACAATGGGAATACAAACCTCGTATTCAAGGTGGCCAACGCATGAGACAAACTGGCCTTCTTGTGCAATTAGACTATCAACTTGGCGCTTCGCTCGATACAGCGAGTGTTGAAAAGAACGCTTCCCCTGAAGTAGAACGCATAATTATTCCGCCTAACCAGGGTAAGTGAGCCTCAAAACCATCAGAATACTAAAAGGAGCGTGTCGCTCCTTTTAGTGTTTTGTCTAATTGACATAATTCGTCTCTGCTGCACACTAGTGCTTTAATAACTGGCATTTTAAAGGAAACGTAAGTGCCTTTATATTTTCTATAGAGAATTTGCGACCTCACTACGTTAGAGTGTGAGCATTCACACACCTGAAAACTTCTAGTTTATGGAAGGTCAAATAGTCGGTAGCGTCATTGCTACGGTTATTTTCAATTATGTTGCACCAGACGGACGTTCGCTGCTGGTGTACAAAAAGGAAATCTATGATGAATCGTATCGTTTTAGCACCTGTAGTGCTTGCCCTTACTTTTTTTACTACTTGTGCTAATGCCAATATTGATCAGCTTAAAGGTCTGTTAGGCGGTAAGAAAGTGGAATCGACAGTAACTTCCAGTAGCCTAACTGAAATGGCAGCAAGCGCAGCATCTAATATCGACTTGGCTAGCTTAGTGAGTTCAGTTGCAGCTAACCTTAACGTGTCTGAAACCCAATCAGAAGGTGGCATAGCGTCAATTATGAACTATGTGCAAGGCAACCTTTCAAGCGCTGATTACGCCCAGTTGGCAAGCAGCATTCCAGGTATTGATAGCCTGCTTGAAGATGTTCCCTCTCTAAGTGACAATTCAGCAGCAAGCTCAAGTTCTTCACTATCGGGCTTACTCGACAAGGCCTCTGAGTACAGCTCTACACTTAAATCGGTAAACGACTTAAAGCAACAATTTGAAGCGCTAGGTCTATCACCCGATATGATTGCTGGCTTTGTCACTCAAATCAGCTCGTATTTAAATGTAAATGCAGATGAAGAGACACAGGCGTTGTTTAAATCTGGCCTAAATAATTTGTTAACCGCATTGTAACCGTTTAAAAGCGTATTAATTCTTTTCTACAGCCCCAAAAAGCGGTGAAAGGTTATTTAGCTAACGAAGTTGAAGTGAATCGCTTCTTCCTGCTAAATACTCAGCACGACTTACATACGGAGTTTAGCGGTGTGGAGTTAACGTTAGAGGCGAATTAATGAATAGTGCACTACTTTTCTTTTTTTTAGTGGTTTCTTCAAACTTTGATATTGAATATACGAGCTGGCAAAAACGAGAAACAGGAGCTAGCGTTACTGTCCATGCGCTGATGGATGTAAACTGTCCCTATTGTTCGAAACAAAGAATAGTGTTGAATAAATTAGCCGCTAATAAAGAGGTTAATTGGGTGCTGTGGTTCATTCCCGAGTCAGATAAAGAAGAGAATACACATAAATTGATGGCTAACCTTTACTGTATTGGTGAGCTTTATGGTACGGAACACTATTTCACACTGAGTGAAAAACTGCTCTCAACACCAAATCAATTACTTGAAAATTCGAACTATACACATGCTCTCTTGTACTCTTCACCGCAAATAGATCAATTAGAAGTTGAAGCATGTCTATCAAATAAGCATGCAGAAAAATATTTCAAACGCGCGCAGCATTTAGTTGAAACATTCGAGTTGAAAGGAACACCTGGTTTACTTATACAACCCTCGAATAAGACCTCTGGCGCCATGCTTCAGGGATATACTAATTACAAAACGCTTCTAGAACGAATAAAAAAAGCCTCTAATTAGAGAGGCTTCTTACTTGGGTAACCTATTCATTAACTCGCAGAATAGGGGTTGTCATTTACGCTATTTTTTTACTCTCGCTTCAATCGCTTTCTTGGCTTCTTTTCTTCTTTGCTCTTCTTGCTCTTGCTTAATAGCGATAAGCCTCGCTTTGGCTTCTTTGAGGGCTTTATGCTGCACCTCCCGCTTCTCATAAACATTATCAGCACTTTTATCATTGGCAAATACAAAAGTTGACGTACAAATAAGAATTGATAAGCCAATCATTGAACGGGTTAATGTTTTCATATTCAATTCCTTATTGACCGATTGATGGTTGAAAATCTTGATAAAAATAACTCGTTGCAACAATATCGATTTCTCTTTGCAGCCCGTCAACCATTTTACAGTTGTCAATTTCATACCAGAAATCAGTGTAATAAGACTGGAACGAGTATAGGTATAAGTTCCCAGATCGAACATTGAATGAGGCTCTACCGAATTCATCAGTGATCACTTTTTCCCCAGTCTGACCAATATAATATTCCGTATTAGTAGATAGCTGCCCTACAGGGTCATAAGCAGTGAGGTTTATTACGCACATATTTGAGGAGTTAAACTCAATAACCTTTGGCACATCTGCCTGATTCAACGTTCCCCAATAGTTTCCACTGGATGTAGATACGTTGATTTCACTTAATGGCGCACTGAACGAAACTGAACCGCTGCTATCAGTAGTATCAGAAAACGTCACGTCTGAGCTGGAGTAACTTGTGAGAGTAACGAGTTCATTCGCTATCGGTGAATTGCCTCCGTCATAGACGTAAACTTCGACAGTGCCTTGTGTCTCTCCTATATCGTAAATGTGCGGTGATTGGTTAATGATATTGGTATATACATACTGAGTAAAAGTACTGAAGTCTTGGCTCTGAACTATCAAACTTCCTTCGCCAATAGGAACACTGATTGGGCCATAGCTGTCTTCCCCGTCTAAAACTTCAACTAGTTCATCCAAATAAACCCCACCATTTTCACTTATAGAATAAGCATAATAATTAAGGGCATAATTAACGCCTGTCGGCAAGGAATATACATCCCCTTCTATTGAAGACCAAATAGTTGGCAGCCTGATATCAAAAGTACATAGTGTTAACTCTGAATCCGAGTCCAGCGTGCACCCCCTATCGTTACCAATATCATTAGCGGCAAATGTACCAAACTCCCCATAATAGCTATCTAGGTAGTTTTCATATGCCCACATTAAGCCATCTACTTCGAAGCTTACTACCAATTCACCTATGGAGTAATATTCGTTATTGGTGGCGCATTGAGACAAGTCAAAGGCCATGCTGTATTGGCCGTCTTGATCCGTCACAGTGGATAATTGCAGACCACAATCCCAGTTGTAATACCAAACCATGAGACCTTGCGCAGGTAAACCATCAACTCCGAAGACAACACCAGATAGGTCATAGCTGAGCGACGATGTAACCGTCAACCAACGAGTTGCTACACTGGTATTGCCCAGAGGATCCGAAGCTTCTAAACGAATTTCACAGTACTCAGCAGGATAAGAAAGCGTATCCGGCGCATTAAATTCATTTTGAAAGTTTGTACCTGAAGTACCAGATTGTGGATTTACGCTTAAAGCGCCTCCCGATGTATTGCCGTAATAGCCACAGTATGTACTCCACACAAGGTTAACATCTTCTCCCTCAGGGTCAGTGACTGTCACAGACAACGGTACACTTGAGCCCATTTGAATCAGATTATCGGTTATTTCAAACTCCGTGATTGCTGGAGGAAGGTCAATATTGTTTAAGTCAATGAGTAATATACCATCGCCATCTTCTTCGAAGTCAAGAGGCCAGCAGGTACCGGTCAAGCTTCCAAACAAACAGCTTCCGTTTTCATCTGGCGTATTAAAACTCGTTGCTAAACTGCTATCTGTAACTAAAGAGTAAGTACCGTCATTATCGCTGCGTAAATAGAATTTGCTACCGCCGATATAACCATAAACTTTAATAGATTCCGGAGAGGTAACTGTAGACATTTTCACAGTAAACGAGCTGAAAGAACCAACGCCATCACTGCATGAACGAGTTGGTGAAGTACCGCTATAAGTGGCACCTTCTGCATCCCAATCTATAGCATCAATCGGTGAATTGGTTAACTCATCTCGCATTTCAAAACGCATACAAGCGTGTGTTTCTATAGGTCTGTCATAGTTCCACCAGCTGAAGTGGTTGACCTCACCGCAGATTTGAAGCATACCATTTCTTTCTTCAACCGTTCCTTGTCCTTCTTCTCGCCAAACGCCCAAGTCTTCATCGTAGTACCACAATGGAACAACGTCACCTTCTAAGAGAGAAGATGTGGCTTTCATACAAACTTCTGCATCATCTGAAAGCGTTGTAATTTCGTTGCCTTCTTGGTCAAACAAATTGAATTCCATCATGCCAAATGACTCAAGGATAACTGGGTCGTCTGTATTAGGATCTGCACCTTCTGGAAGTGCCAACAAATCGCCGCCAGGCATGGACAATAAGTCCTCGGTTTCTGGATCTAGATAAGTTACCGTTCCTGTGACTTGTGTTACGCCAGTTGGAAGAGATGCGAGAGGAATTTCTAACGAGCCAACAGGATTCCCGTTTTTGACAATTTCAACACCACCACTTTGCGTCACATCTTCACTTTCTTCGATGGTGTCAGAAACTTGCTGTAAACTCACTACAACACTGTAGTTCAGTTGACCGGGAACAAAAGCCACTTTGGCGTTACCCGTTGCAAACCCTTGTGCTGTTACATTGATTGGGAAGAACTGACGAGAACCATCTGAAGACAACGTACTGGCCTGAATATTTCCAGAGAAATCACCGCTTAGTGAAGTGAAAACAGTACTCCCACCATTACCTAATTCAACTTGCGCATTTGCAATCGCAGAGCCCCCACCATTAACAATGCCCTCTATAAAAATGCAGTCATTGTTTGCGTCTACAGGGCAAATATCTTCACCATCACAAATTCCATCACCATCACTGTCATTTAGGGGATCAAGTGGACAAACATCAACATCACCGCAAATGCCATCGTTGTCTACGTCGTTATCAACATCTAACGGGCATATGTCCACATCGCCACAAATTCCGTCGTTATCTATATCATTATTGGGATCAAGCGGACATATATCGTCTGTATCAAAAATACCATCTCCGTCGCTATCCTGGGGTTGTGATTCGATAAACTGCATCACACTTAAACTAACAGCGAATTGTGCCCGTGTTCGAGGAAACTCAATACGCACATCTTGTGAGGAATCAGTGAGTGTAAAATAGGGCAAATTATCGGACGTTAATCCTGTCGCATTAGTCACTGGATAAGAAGATGAGGTGACCACCAGTCGTATGTCGACGTATTCATCAATGCTTGCGGGTAATGTAATGTTATTTTCTGTGTAGTAAATTCGATTAGAACGATCGTAACGTCTTTCACCCTGTTCGATTTGTGAATCGGCTACAACTTCCCAAGCTCCTGTCACATCTTGAGCCTTCACTGGCGATACATTTTGCACTAAGAGCAGAATTAATATAAAAAATAAATATTTGAATTGTTCAGAAGTGAACGGCTTACTTCCTTTGTAATTGCAATTAAACCTTACCATGTCCTATCTCCAATTAATTGGACATCGAGCCAAACGACACTTCCTGTTGTTCAATGCCAGGTAAGAATGATTGATTAAATTATTTGTTAAGTCGGCGAATGCCTAGTAATGATATAAGAAGCAAGAATGATAGCGTCGGGGGCGCACTTACTTCTTGAGCTATTTTTTCTATTTTTATTTGTGTTACATTTAGTGTATCTAACAGGTCTAGATCAACGGATTCAATCTGGAAGCCAAATAGAACGTTTTTCCCAGCAGCCTCAGTAATATTAACTGTCGCGCCTGACACTAAATCCCAATAAGAGACGCCATCGTCTGTTTCAAAATATGCAGAAGCCAGTGAATCATTACCTGTAAGATCCGTATCGAATTCAACTGTCAAAAATAGCTTTTCTGTTCCGCTTACAGACATTAAGCCTAGCATCCGAAACAAACCGACGTACCATGCTTCATCATCTAAGTCAGGAAAGTAGTTAGTCGTTAGTGTAAAGCTACTCGTGCTAGAACTTATCAGCTCTGACGGCATTGAGCTGCCCACGACGCCGAAAACATCTACATTATCATCTTCAGACAAGTCGTAGTACGTATACTCTCCTTCCCAATTAGTAATATTGTCAGTACTCAATTCATAAATGATAGATGCACTGGCATTAAAACTGACAGAAAAGAGAAATAGAAGGGTTAAAAGAGTTTTACTGCGGAGGTTAGAACTTATCGTGTTAGCTTTTACAGTCATCAAAAATCCCTCTAAAAATTAGCTCAACACCATGTTGAGCTGTCTCTAGTAAGCATTTTTTGAACCTAAATTTACATAAATATAAACCTATGTTTTTATGTCTATTTTTTAATCAAAGAATTTTGATGCATAATATTTGTAAAAATTAATGACAGTTTTAAAGGTTAGACTACTTCTTCAAATGCGGCGCGCAGGTTGCTGAAACATCGGACGCGCTGAATATTTCAACCCAGTAGCCGTCAGGGTCTTTGATAAATGCGATACCCTTCATTGAACCGTCGTTAAGCCCTTTCTGAAAAGGGACGTCTAGTGATGCAAATCGTGCACATGCGGCTTCAGCATCAGGCACGTGAAAACCAATGTGTCCGAAACCTTTGGGCTCTGTATTTCCGTTGTGATAGTTAACCGTTTCTGGTGTATCGCCCCAATTGTGGGTTAACTCTAACATAGCGGGGCGACCAAAAGTTTGCTGAGTACGTTCATCTATATCGTCAGAAATATCAGAGAAATCATCACCTGCTGCCAAAAAATAAAGACTGAATTTCATTTCTTGGAAATCTAGTCGCTTGATTAGCGTCATTCCCATGACTCGCGTATAGAAATCTAGCGAACGCTTGGGGTCGGCAATGCGCAGCATAGTTTGATTGAACACAAAACCTTGTGTGGCGGCATCTTTCTCTTCATACAGGCCATCGGCTTTATCGAAATGTCGGCTCATAAATTTTTCCTTTTACCCTATTAAAATGAAATTAGTTATTTTTCTTGTTAACTCGCTTTACAAAATTAACTACTTTCGAGACAAATTCGTCGGTATCAAATACCGGGTCGCCATGGCGCTTACCTTTGACAAGGAATAACTCGTTTGGCACGCCAAATTGGTCAAGGCTGCGACTTAACAATTCGCTTTGCGAAGCGGGTACTACCCCATCATCAAGCCCGTGAAAAATTATAAACGGCGGCGTTTCGTCATCTATATAAGTGGTTGGCGAGGCTTCTTGTGCTAGGGCTTCGTTAGTCAGTGGAGATTCCCCCAAAAATTGAGCTTCTGCGGCATCAGGCGCGTCGTGATCCACTTTCCCGCTGTTACCTCGCAATGCCACAAGATCAGAAGGTCCAAAAAAGTCGACCATACCAATAACGCGGTAGCGTGGCTTAGCATCAAGAAATGGAACATTATCGTTATTTGATGTGGTTAAAAGCGCGGCAAGATGACCTCCTGCTGAGCGCCCCATCATTATCACGCGATCGGCACTTTGCTTAAGCTCACCTTTATTTTCTACTAAAAAGTTAACCGCATCGTTTATGTCGTTGAGTGCAGCAGGATAAATAGCCTCACCGCTAAGTCGATAATTTACTGCCGCAACCGCCACACCTTCATTGAGCAAAGAAGCGACTAAATTACCATTTTTGGACAGGGTCTCGTCTTTGTTCCCTCTCATCCAGGCGCCGCCATGAATCCAAACAGCAAGCGTAGGAACTGAATCAGAAAAAGCTGGCATGTATAAATCTAATGCTAAATCTTTACCGTTTACGGTTTTATAAATCATAGACTGGGGTGTAATATCGTTCACATTAAGATATGGCGTTTCGGCCTTGTTACTCTTTGTTTCGCTCTTATCGCTTTTCGTCGTATCACACCCTACTAGCATTATTGCTATACCAAGAAGCGTAGCAAGCCCAAAAGTAAACCGCATAAATGAAGGCTCCATCCTTTGTTAATTTAAGTTAGTAAGCCTAACAAGCTCTCACACACTGGCAAATGGAAATCGTCTAGCGGTAAACTTTATTCACCGCTTTTTAGCAGGTAGCTCGCCCCACACAGATGTATTAGTTTGCTTCTTACCTATTTGCGCTTCATTGTTAGCACTCTGGCTGGCTGCGCGCTCAACTTTGCTAGTCATCGATGACGAAACTCTTGATTTATTAGTATGAGAATTATTCCCGTTCGGTTTACCTTTGTTAAGTTTGCTATCGTTTGGCCGATTTTCGTCTGACATATTCTTGGTTGGTCTTTTAATATCAGTTTGTGCACTTCGGCCGATTCCTGATGAATCAGGTCGATACTTTTTCACCATGCCTTGTAACACGTTACGAACCACTTGATCACCAGCGGGTTTGTAATTGCGGTGGTCTGGCTTTCTAAAGAACGCAGAGAGCTCACCTTTACTTATTCTAAAGTCTGCTAATTTAAGCACCGCAATCATGTCGTCATCTTTATAACTCATTGCAATACGGATTTTGCGCAGCACTTCGTTATTGCTTAGCCGCTCTTTTGGCCCCAGCTCTTGAGGAATTTGTCCTTCTTGTCGCCCCCGATTCTTTATAATCAATCCATCAAGAAAAAGCGCAATAATCTTATCGCGACAAGGCAGGTAGCCCTCTTCGCCCTCCCGCTTCATCACAGCATGTAAATAATCAACGTCCATGTCGTAGTTAACTAATTTAAAAATACTAATGGCGGCGGTGTCGTTTATCGCTAATGCGTAACGAAGGCGACGTAGAACATCGTTGTGGATCATGAAAATGGGCCTGAAAAGTGGAGTAGCAAATAATTGGTATGGATTAAAGTGTAGCGCAAAACGCGCTTCCGTATATTTTACACTACTTGGCCATTCGCATCTATCGCAGGCTGTGAAGCATGCGACTTTTACCAACACGTTGTAAAACCAAATTAAAGTACCTAGCGTAACGACATCATACATCTGGTTACGCTCATTTCATTGGAGTGCCGAAATTGAGCTCATTGGTAGAAGGATACTTCCATGGCAACATTAAATCTTAACGGGAAAGACGTCAGTCTTCCCGATGACCCACGCACTACTTTATTAGATTTTCTTCATCAGCATTTATCACTTTTTGGTACCAAGAAAGGCTGCGACCACGGCCAATGCGGCGCTTGTACCGTTATCGCTGATGGCAAGCGCATAAATGCGTGCTTAGTGTTTGCATTCCAGCTAGAAGGCGCTGAAGTCACAACGATTGAAGGCATAAGTGAGGGCGGAAATCTTCACCCGTTGCAACACGCTTTTATTGAGCGTGACGCGTTTCAATGTGGCTACTGCACATCAGGTCAAATATGTTCAGCCGTATCCTTACTTCGGGAAATAAATAATGAAGATCCCAGCGCCGTTACTTATAGCCAATCTCGTGACGGTGAAGCTGCAATGAAAGAAGATATCAGCGAACGCATGAGCGGCAACCTTTGCCGCTGCGGTGCCTACCCTAATATTGTCGATGCAATCACTGATGTCATTGCTTTGGAGAGACAGTAATGCAGCCATTCACTCTTCATCATTTTAACGGTGAAAAGCCGTTAAGTAGCCTCCCCCTTAACAAAACATCGCGATTTTTGGCCGGCGGTACGAACCTAATTGACTTAATGAAATTGCAGGTAGAAACACCTCAGACACTGGTGAGTCTAGCGAAGTGGGAAAAAGCCAACAGCATTATCGAAGACGACAACTACTATCATATTGGCGCAATGGTGAGTAACTCCGACTTAGCTAAGTTTGCTCACTCACAGCCTCGCTTATCTATACTTGCACAAGCTTTATTAAGCGGTGCAACAGTTCAACTTAGAAACAGAGCGACTACAGCCGGCAATTTACTACAGCGCACCCGCTGTTATTATTTTTACGACACGACAAAAGCCTGTAATAAGAGAGAGCCAGGCACAGGCTGCAGCGCGTTTGGGAGTATGAATAGAATTCATGCCATTTTTGGCACCAGCGAACATTGCATTGCCACCCACCCTTCCGACATGGCCGTGGCCATGATAGCCCTTGATGCACAAGTAAATACTCAACGAGCAAATGGCAACACTCGTCAAATTGCGCTGCGAGATTTGTACCATGAGCCCGGCGACACGCCTCATATAGAAACCCAATTAGATGAGGATGAACTTATAACCCACGTCAGCATAAAGAAAAAACCAAACGGTACTCAGTACTATCATAAAGTACGCGACCGTTCTTCCTATGCGTTTGCCCTTGTTTCCCTTGCCGCTGGTTTCAAAATTGATGACGGACGAGTTAAAGACCTTACGCTCGCTTTTGGTGGTGTAGGCACCAAGCCTTGGCACCCGCATAAAGCAATCGGTGTACTTGAAGGCGCTGAGCCAACGCCTGACGTCATATCGCAAGCCGCGGAAGCTGAATTATCCAGTGCAAAAACATACGGCAGTAACGATTTCAAACCAGAACTATTACGCCGAACATTAACAAAAGTGCTTTTAGAGATAGCAGAGCATCAGGTTAAGTACCCAGGCCATGAAGGAGCTTTATATGACAACGCATAGCGCCAAAACGATAGGAACGCCAGTTAGCCGCGTTGATGGCGTAGCTAAAGTTACCGGACAAGCACGGTACGCAGCCGAGCACATGAGCGATCGCATTCCTTTAGTTGGATGGGTTGTTTCGAGCGATACCGCCGTAGGTGAAATGACATCCCTTGATACAAAGCAAGCCGAACAGGCCGATGGCGTACATGCCGTTATTACCTATAAAAATGCAGGTGCTCTCAAGCCATTTAGCAAACCTGCGGATGAAAGCCGATTCACTCAAAGTCGTGCGGTACTTAACGAACCTTACATCCGTCATTTCGGTGCACCGGTTGCCTTAGTTATAGCTAACACGTTAGAGCAAGCGCGCTATGCTGCAAACCTGGTTAGCTATACTATAGAGGGCAAAACGCCAGATTTGTTAACAGAGTTTGATGATGCAACACAAAAGCCAGCGTCATTAGATGGTGGCTTTGAAGCAGATGCAACTAGCGGTAGTAAACCGTCGCAAAGTGATATTCACGCAAGTATTGAAGCTACCTATACCACGCCAAGTCAGATCTCTGCCGCTATGGAGCCTCATGCCACAGTTGCGGAATTTAAAGATGGAAAGCTTGACGTTTATTGTAGTGTTCAAATTATAGCGTCCGCAGTAGAAGCCCTTGCCATTACCCTTGAAATGGATGCAGAAGACATTGTAGTGCGAAGCCCATTTGTTGGGGGTGGGTTTGGCTCTAAGCTAGGTCTTCACTACGATGCAACGCTTGCTTGTATAGGGGCTAGGTACCTAGAACGGGCGGTAAAAGTAGTGTTGAGCCGACGCCAAGTTTTTTATAACACCCCTCACCGGGGTCACAGTACACAGCAGATAAGCCTTGCCTCGGCAAATGATCATACGTTGTTAAGCGTGCAACACAAAAGCGCTATGCCAAAAGCCAAGGGCTATGAATTTGCAGAAGCAACAGGCGCTGGTGCACGAGTTACCTATAAATCGCAGTTTATAGAGAGTTCGCATAGGGTCAAAGACGTAGACCTGCCGCTTATCGACTCTACTCGCTCCCCGGGTGACGCCATTGGCTCTTTGGCATTCGAATCGGCTATAGATGAGCTTGCTCACAAAGCGGGCGTTGACCCGCTTACGTTTCGTTTAAAAAACCTGCCTGTCGTGCATCCTATGAAAGGTACGCCGTTTACCACACACCACTTAGGTGAATGCCTTCGCCAAGGGGCTCAAAATTTCAAGTGGCAGCATAAAGCACAGCCTACTCCGGGGAAAAAAATCGGTCATGGCGTAGCGAGTGCCATGCGTATGAATGTGCTGGTAGAAAGTTCAGCTGAAGTGGAATTAAGTGCAAACGGTGAAGTTACCGTGCGTACCGATATGACAGATATTGGTACGGGGACTTACACCATTCTTACCCAAATTGCCGCCGATACGTTAAATACGTCGGTGGACAATGTCACAGTAAAACTCGGCGATAGTCGCTACCCTGCTTCATGTGGTTCGGGCGGCTCATTTGGCGCAGCGAGCTCTGGCTCGGCGGTAAAAAAAGCCTGTGAAGCCCTTATCAAAAGTATCAAAGGTTCGCTGCCACCTGCTTTTAGCCACGCTGAAGTTCAAATTTCAAATGGACAAATCACGTTAGTGCCGACTGCACAAAGTGATAACGAAGAAGCAAGTAGTCCAATATTGCTTGCCAACTTTATGTCTGAGCGCGACTTTCCAATATCAGCAACCGGTAAAGTATCTGACGATGACACCAGCGATGATGAGCAGTATTCATGTGGCGCTCATTTTGCAGAAGTTGAAGTAGATGAGTACACAGGTGAAGTTAGGTTAGTTCGTCAGTACGGTATGTTTAGCGCGGGTCAAATTTTAAATATGAAAACGGCAACGTCTCAGATAAAAGGAGGAATGGTTTGGGGGGCGGGCTATGCGCTTACGGAAGGGATCCATCACCATACCGACACGGCAAGCTTCGTAAACCCAGACTTCGGTGAATATCACGTTGCCGTCAATAGAGATATTGCTGAAGTAAGCGTAGATTTACTACAAGAACCCGATTATGCCGCATCCCCCGTAGGCGCAAAAGGTATTGGTGAGCTGGGCATTACCGGCGCGGGCGCCGCCATCGCTAACGCAATTTTTGACGCATGCAAAGTGCGTGTGCGAGACTTTCCCATTACCATGGATAAAATCATCGCCGGTAAAAACTAAACGAAAGAAGCGGCCTAACGCGGCCGCTTCTTTTTAATCACCCTGCAATTGAATGGCACCAGGCATTTCCGTTTAAACGGGTAAACTTCACGTTAGCGTGTTTTTACTGCCTGTCGAGATTATCGTATAGTGGGCAATGTACTCATTGTTTTGTCATTAGTGATTTATCATGTCCGGTTCCTTTCACAAGAACATTCGCAAATACAGTCGCAGCATTCACTTGTGGCTGTCACTGGTTATTTTTATTCCTGTGCTCATTGTTATCGCAAGCGGTTTATTATTGCAGGTTAAAAAAGAATTCGACTGGATCCAGCCTCCCACACAAAACGTGCAAAATACCCAAACCAACGGGCCTACGATTTCCTTCGACAAAGTGCTACACGCTGTAAAACAGGTGTCTGAGGTTAGTTTAAACAGCTGGGACGATATAGACCGTTTAGACGTGCGCCCCGGAAAAGGCATCATTAAAGTGCGTGGAAAGAACCATTGGGAGGTTCAGCTAAACGCAAAAAATGGCGACGTACTTCAGGTTGCCTACCGACGCACAGACACCATTGAAGCTATTCATGACGGTAGCTGGTTCTTTGAGGGGGCCAAACTTTGGCTATTTTTACCCGCAGCCCTGTTACTTTTTGTGCTGTGGGTAACGGGTATTGTCATGCTGTACACCACCATGAAAAGTAAGTATCGAAAGAACAAATTTCGTCAGCCCTTAAACAACTCATAACAGATAAGTTATCGCCACTTGAACACTTTCGCCCTGCGCAAATGCCGCTTTGTCATCAGCACTGGTGTAATACTGTTGATTGGTTAAGTTGCGCCAGCTCGCTTGAATTTGAACCCGCTCGTTTAACTGCCAATTAGCGCCCATGTCCAGCGTAACTACCTCATCAAGTGCTCGCTCTGTGTCAGCAATATCCGTCTTACTTGCACGATAGGCAAATACCGTAAAAAACCGCACAGCTTGCCATTGAACGCCTAAATCAAGCCTCTGACTGTTTGCAGGTATATCTGCGATGCTATTACCCAAACCGTCTTCACCGCTAATCCACATTCCGCTAAGTCGAGCGTCTAATGCGTCATTGTGCGATTGCCAACTAAGTTGATAGCTCATCCCTTCTATGGTTGCACTGTCTAAATTAGAATATTGAAGCACATCTTCAGCAACCATAATGCGTTCAATGTAATTATCTATCTTTTGATTAAACACCTCTATCGAGCCTTGCAGCTGCTCACTGCTGTAAGCAACACTGGCTTGCATATTTAACGCTTGCTCTGTTTCAAGCTTTACACTACCCAACACAGTACCGCGAGGCGTTTCGCCAGCGAAGAAACGTTCAGTTACCGACGGATTTCGAAACGCGCTAGACACATACACGCCGACCGCCCAGTGACGAGATAGCTGATAATTTGCGCCTAAATACCCGCTTAAATTGGTGTTAGACTGAGCAGTGCTAGATTGGAATGTATTGGCATCTGAATCATCAGACTGGCGCTGCCAGTCAACGCGGCCGCCAAGGGCAAGCGACAAGTTTTGCCACTGACGTGAGGCATCAACAACCGCTGCGGTAGTAATCTCGCTTGCATCGAGAGTACGCACTTCAAAGGCAAGCTCTGGTTCGAATGCGTTAGTTATTAAACTCGGCGATGTGGCGTTAGGTGACGCGCTTTCCGCTGGGGTTAATGTGAATTCTCTCTCATCTGCCACTACGCCGTCCCGGCCGGTAACTTGCAGCTGCCAATTCAGATCCCAGCTTTTTAACTGCGTATCTGTGTTTATATTAAACCCATAGTCAAACGCCTTGTTTTCACTGTCGTTGATACGGCTTTCTGGTCGCAACACCGAGGTGTCTAGGCTAGATTTATGCCACCAGACATTTCCAGTAAATAGATGACTTTCAAACGCTATTTTGCCAAGCCAGTGCGTGTTGTCTGGGTAGGTGGTTATTCTACTTTCTGGGAAGTCACTGCTCGACTTACCAATGTCGTTATTATCAGAATAAAGCGTCCACGCCTCTTTTATGACGCTATCTACCGGCCTGTGTCTAACAAATAGCCCTGATTGTTCGAATTGGTCAAACAGCGCTCCTCCGTTTGCATCTTCTCCATTGTCGGCGCTTCTGTATGAAATGTTCCAGTCTGTCTCGCTCTCTTCAGTTAGGCTGTTGCTTTTGTCTGCACGGCGTGTGCTGCCAGTATAGCTCAGCGCCTTCATTTGTTGATTGCTGCTGTAGCCAACGCGTAGGTGAGGCTTTTGAATTTCCCAAAAATGCAAGTTCACCGCGCCACCTATCGCTCCCGAGCCTAGGTAAGTGGAAGCGGCGCCCAGGAATACAGATACTGTTGAAATAAAGTCAGGTGGAATAAAGCCTATGCTAGACCCTGCACGCCTGTCGCTCACAATCGGTACGCCGTCTAGCAAGGTTTGAATTCGCCACCGGGAATACCCTCGGATACTGATGCTTTGTATTTGCCCGCCCTGTCCATTTAACGACACAGAAGGAGATTGAAGTAAGACATCATTGGTATGTAACGACGCTACTAGGCCACTTTTATCAAACTCATATTGCGGAAAAATGCGCGAAAGCGTCTCGTCGTAATAGGGTCGTGCAGCCGTTACCGTGTAACGCTCTACCTCGTTGAGCTGCGCACCTTGGGCACCGCTAAAAGATGGCATAAGCAATAATGGGAGTGCAGCAATAGATACCGATAAACCAGACGAGGGTTTAAAATAACCTGAAAAACTTGAACCTAGCAAAAAAGAAAACAATGATGATCTCACTACGCGATACCTACTTGAGAAAATAAGTGTGCACCGAAAAAGTTGGTAAAAAAATGAAAAACGCGGCAGTAAAACTACTGCCGCGTACTTTAGCAAGATGATGCTTAACGACCGCTATTTAGCGATTACAGGAAGACCCGTGGTCCACGGTCCACCAGCGTCAACTACTGCTTGTTGCAGTGATGGTACAGCACGTTGCTGCAATGTACCGATTCGTTTCACTACATCATCTAGACCATCGTTGGCGTAACCAAGCTGGTCTTTATGCTGCTGCGTTGGTCCGTAAGAAGACCCTAAAGCAGAACGGGCATAGCCCAATCGGCTCAATACATTTGCCGGCTTAATACCCATCTTATCGCGAGATGAAAGACCAAATAGAACTTTGTTTACCCCGTTAATTTCATCTTGAATAGCAGCGTATTGCGCTTCAAGATTTTTTACATCACTTGGCGTGCGATCAATCGCGGTACGCAAAAGGTCCATGGTTTCTTTTAATTGCTTCAGTACAGTCGTCGACGATAATGCGCGTTTTTGCGCATCGTTCACCGCATTACCATATGATTCAATTTCAGCATGCGTAGCACCTTTCAGCGCGCCGTTATAGATAGGCTCCAATACAAATGACGTTGGCTCTGAAAGCGCTGTTACCGTGGCTCCTTCTCGCTTAAATAACGTCGCGGTATAGCTGCCTGGTAGCGCCATGAGTCCATTGTTTTTGCTGTCTTTATCAGTAAGTGGAATAGTGAGTGAATATTTCATATCCCACGTAATACGGTGTAAGCCTTTCTTGGTATTACCTTCTACACGCTTAACCAAATCACCATCACTGTCGCGCACTTCAACGTACACTGCGGGGGCAGCTTCTTGGTTTTCCGCTTCAATCGCTTCCCAACTTGGGTATTTAGGGTACTTCTTGTCTTCTATAAGTTTTTTCTCTGCTTCTTGGCGCTTTTCTTTTGCCGTTAGCAAGCTGTCTTTCAAATAGTAGGTGAAGGTTGCGCCGTGCTCGGGATTCTTAGCAACAAAACGATCGTCACCATCAGAGTCAGTGTGATTATCATCTAACTGGAACCACTTAACCGGTCGACTTGGCGCAAACAAAATAGCGTCTTTTTGCATCGACTTCTCAGTTAACGAACGCAGCGGCGCATAATCATCAAGTATGTAAATACCGCGACCAAACGTACCTGCGACTAAGTCATTCTCACGACGTTGAATTTTCACGTCGCGGGTTGAGATGGTCGGCATACCACCGTCTAACTCAACCCAGTCTTTACCGCCATCTACCGAGAAAAACACACCGAACTCAGTACCGATAAACAAAAGATCTTTATTTACGTGGTCTTGTACAATACGCCACACTAAGTGTTTTTCAGGTAAATCATCGGCTAATGAAGTCCAGCTTTTCCCTAAGTTAGTCGACTTGATTAAATAAGGTTTGTAATCACCATATTTGTGGTTATCAAGTGCAACGTATACCGTATTGGGGTCGAATAAATCTGCGCGAATATCATTCACGTAAGAATTAGCCGGAATGCCCTTAATGTCATCTAGCTCTATCTTTTTCCAAGATTTACCACCATTAGTGGTCACTTGAATAATACCGTCGTCTGTACCTGCCCACAGGATATTTTCATCTACCGGACTTTCAGCAAAGTTAGCAATCGTGTGAAATTCGGTCATGGCGTACAGATCCCAGCCTGCTTCTACCGACCACGTGCGCCCCATCAGTGGCGAATGCATGCGATTGCCGTTTTTAGTGAGGTCGCCCGACACAGCCGTCCAGCTATCACCGCGATCATCACTTCGCCACACGCGTTGTGAGGCGAAGTAAATACGTGCCGGGTCATGCGCCGACACATTAATCGGTGCGTCCCAATTGTATCGCTCCGCTGGGTCGCCTGGCAGTGGTTGAGGCTTAATATATACCCCTTCACGCGTTTTCATATCCACACGTGTCAAGTTACCCTGCTGCCATTGCGAATACATAATATCCGGGTTGCCGGGCTCTGTTGCAGGGCCATGTCCGTCACCGCCTAAAGTCAAAAACCAATCTTTGTTCTTTATCCCTTCTTCGCGCATAGTGCGCGAAGGCCCACCTTGAGTAGAATTATCCTGTGCGCCAGCGTAGATGTTATAAAATGGTTTAGCATCATCTGGGGCTACTTTATAAAACTGCGTTAGTGGTAAGTTCGCCATAAAGCGCCAGTTCGCCATTCTGTCGTGAGACATATAGATACCACCGTCAGACCCCATCAATACAAAATCTGGGTCAGTAGGATGAAACGCCATGGCGTGGTCGTCTACGTGCTTGCGCTCAGTATTGATGGGTGTCCACGTTTTGCCGCCGTCATCCGACACTTTGCTGTAGTTACTCGCAATATAAACACGATCAAATTGATGCTGATCAGCGAAAATTTCCTGATAATAATGAGGGCCTGTTCCACCGCCTACTTCATCTGACATTTTCGTCCAACTGGCGCCCTGGTCGGCGGAACGATAGAAACCGCCACCGCGATTATCAGTTTCAATGGTGGCGTAAATCACATCCGGGTTCATGGGTGATATGGCCATACCAATTTTCCCCATGTTTCCTTGTGGCAAGCCAGTTTTAAGCTCGGTCCAAGTTTCGCCGCCATCGTTCGAGGTATGAATACCAGCGCCTTCGTTGGTCCCCACATAAGCGCCAATCGAACGCTGGCGTGCCCACGTTGCCGCGTAAAGTTTATCTGGGTTGCGCGGGTCAATAAGTAGCGACGTCACCCCAGTCCACTTGTCAGCAGGCTTAAGCACTTGCTTCCATGTTTCTCCCCCGTCCGTGGTTTTGAATAGACCGCGCTCGCCTCCACCATTCCAAAGTGGACCTTGAGCTGACACCCATACAATATCGGGGTTAGTAGGATGAATAATAATGTCCGAAACGTGTTCGGACTTCGACAGCCCCATATTCTTCCACGTTTGGCCGCCATCCAGCGATTTATATACACCGTCTCCAAAACTAATGTGACGGCCACCATTGTTTTCGCCCGTTCCCACCCAAATGATGTTTGAGTTACTTGGCGCAATCGTTACATCACCAATGGAGTAAACTGGCTGGTCGTCGAAGATTGGCGTCCAAGTCGTGCCCGCGTTGGTCGTTTTCCACACGCCACCTGAGCCAACTGCGGTGTACCAGGTTGACGGATTATTCTGATCGATTGCAATATCAGCAATACGCCCAGACATATATGCAGGCCCAATGCTCCTTAGCTCCATGGCTTTGAATGTTGAACTGCTGAAGACTTCATTTGTGTCGTTTTTATCTGCAAAAGCCGAAGTGCACGCAAGTGCAACTGATACAGCAACTGCCGCTTTTAAAAGCTTTTTCATTATTGTTATCCAGTGTGTTGAATGGGGCTAAAAACCCTTTTGATTTGTAGTGCTAAACCCCTATAGCATTACTAATAAATGCTTACAGTTACAATGTAACGTACGACCAACTGCTCATTACAAAAGTTAAATACATTGTGCACCAACTTTACATTGCTTAATATCTGGTAGTTGCAGACTGATACACTTTTTTTGAATTTTAGTCTTGCTTCAGCAACCAAATCTGTTCATTTATTCAACAAAATGTATATTATTTAAACCGAATATTTGATTTAATGTTGATAATGCTTGAACTCATATCATTCAATACCGAGGTTGATTTACAGAGTCCAAATAGGCGCGAAAAAGTTAAAAGGTCTCGCTGGGAATGTATTAAAAATAATATGCGAATTAAATACCTGTCAATTTTACTCGTTGTAGCCAGCATTCTGCTTGGTGCCTGCACGCCTTCACAACCTACAAATCGAATTTTGATTAGCGGTCCTTTTGAACCCGTCAATAACGACCCTGCGAGCACCGGCTACATGTTTACGAGAATGCAGGTTCTGGAGACACTCGTAGACGTAGACAACCAGGGTCAACTTATTCCCGGGCTCGCTACTTCATGGTCAAATAATGAAGACTTTACTGTTTGGACATTTAATTTACGTTCTGGAGTGTATTTCCATGACGGCACATTAATGAACGCCGACACCGTTTACAAAAGCCTTTCGGTCGCGTTTGGAAAACCGACTCCATTTTCTAAAGATATGATCGCCAACATGGAGGTGGTATCAGAATATTCTATCAAGTTCACCTTGAACCAAAGTTACCGTCCTTTCCCTTCTCTTTTAAGTAATTACACAACCGCAATTGTAGCACCTGCTACTTTCGGCAAATTCAATCGAATAAAAACCTTAATCGGAACGGGTCCTTATAAAATTACTGACTTTGAACCACCCCACAATCTTAAAACCACGCGCTTCGACGATTATTGGGGCGAGCCCGCTGTTATTGAAAATGTTGAGTACGTAACGGGTCACCGCTCTGAAACGCGGGCGCTTATGGTACGAACAGGGCAAGCAGACATTGTGTACAACCTCGACCCTGCCGCGGTTAGCATGTTGCGCACTGACGCTAATGTAAACGTGTTTAGCGACAGGATCCCTCGCACCACTTTAATTAAGTTAAATAGTGGCCATCCTATCCTCTCAGATGTAAAAGTAAGGCAAGCACTAAGTTTAGCGATTGACAGGAAAGGCATTGCGTCTGGCGTAATGCGTATATCGAATATCTCTGCTGATCAGCTATTTGGCCCAAATATTCGAGACTGGCATATTCGTTCTACTGCCACAGATAATGCTACCGATACTATTTCAATGACTGACGCTGACAATAACCCAACAATTAATAATAACGTTGAAAATGGCGACTTATTATTAAACAGGAAAAAAGCGGCACAGCTGCTAACCGACGCGGGATGGTTAGTAGGTGAGGATGGAGTGCGCTACAAAGATGGTTCACCTTTAACGCTTGATATGATTACCTATGCCAATCGCCCAGAACTCATTACCATTGCCACGGCAATTCAAGATCAGTGGGCTAGCATTGGCGTGACGCTTTCTGTTCATATAGAAAATGTAAGTGCCATTCCTTCAGGTCATGCTGATGGCACGCTACAAACAGCACTTATGGCGCGTAACTTTGCTAATATCCCTGACCCTCTCGGTATAATGCTGGCTGACTTTTCTTCAAAAGAAGGCGGCGATTGGGGGCCAATGAATTGGCAAAATGAAAAAGTGTTTAGCGATTTAAAAACCTTGAGTCACACCACAGATGAACACGCTTACAAATCGTTGATATCATCAATTATGCAAGAAGTTCAGCAAGACGTCCCTCTCATCCCCGTTATGTACTATGTGCAGCAAACGGCTACATCTAGTCGACTTAGAAACTTCAGTTTCGACCCTTACGAGCGTTCTTTTCGCGTATCTCAAATGAGAATAGCCCCATAATAATGAGAAAAATCCTACTTCAACGGCTGCTTCAAGCAGTACTGATGGCGTGGAGTGTAGGCACACTCACATTTGTTATAACCCGCTCACTACCTGGAGATATGGCTTACAAGATAGCGGCTGGCCGCTACGGTGACGACGCGGTAAGTACAAGTGCCGCTAACGCCGTAGCAGAAGAACTTGGTCTGCACAGAAGCGCTTTCGAACACTACGTAAGCTGGATGACTGATTTAGCCTCTCTAGATTTAGGCACAAGCTTGGTCACGGGAGCCCCAATTGTTGTTGAGCTACAAAATCAGCTTTCTTACACTCTTGTTCTCGCTGGGCTCGCTATTCTGGTATCCGCGTTAATTGCATTTCCTTTGGGCATTTATAGTGGCATTAGAAGCGCTCGAAAAAGTGAAAATTCACCTAAAAGCCGTGCCTCTCTTTTTGATAAGACAGCATTAGCGTTTTCCACGTTCGTGCGCTCTCAACCGGTCTTTTGCTTAGGGCTAATTCTCATCTTTATTTTTGCTCTAGAGCTCAACTGGCTTCCGGTTGCGGGCTCTTCAGGCTTTGTCTATACCATATTGCCTGTAATGACTTTAGGATTAAGCTTGGCGGCTATATCAAACCGCGTAATTCGCAATAGTACAGTTAGTGCGGTTCAATCGGGTTATTTCCATTTCGCCAAGATAAAAGGGTTAAGCGCGTTTGAAGCGTTTAAGTGTCACGCATTCCCCAACATAGTTACACCTGCGCTGGCTTTTATGGGCATTCAGCTTATTGGATTGATCGAAGGCGTTATTATGATTGAAAGTCTTTTTGCTTGGCCTGGCATAGGGCACGGACTTTCCCATGCTGTCTTTGCCCGCGACATCACTATGTTACAAGGCACAGCATTGTTGATGGGCATTTTATTCGTATTGGTCAACACACTAGTCGATTTAAGTCAGTATGCGCTCGACCCAAGGGTGAGGGAAAATCGAGGGTATAGCCAATGAATACATTCGCCATATCTGTTGAGAAAGTGATTGGCATTTCACTTTTGACGCTGCTCTTATTACTTGCGTTGGGCGAGCCTGTTCTATTGGGAACAAACGGTAACCAACAAAACTTAAAACAAGTGCTCGAAGCCCCAAGCGCGCAACATTGGTTAGGTACAGATCAATTCGGACGCGACATGTTGGCCAGAATCTCAGAGGGTCTACGCATATCACTTTCTCTCGCTGCACTGAGTGTACTAAGTTCATCAATCATTGGCATGCTAACGGGCGTAATTGCAGCATGGTGTAGAGGTTGGGTAGATACAACGTTGAATTTTATTGCCAATACAATATTGGCGCTACCCGGACTGGTACTTATTCTTCTTTTCGCGGCGCTAGTACCAGGCTCTTTCATTATGCTGTATTTAGCCATTTCCTTAGTGCTGTCCGTTGAATACTTCAGGCTGGTGCGCGCAATCACGCTACCAGTGGTGACAGGCCCTGCACTAGAAAACTCTGCGCTAATGGGTTTTCCAAAACGCTATCTATTTATCATGCATATATGGCCCCCCATTCGACAAGACGTGTTATCACTTGCTGCTTTTGGTGCCTCATCCTCAATTATCGCCATGGCATCGGTAGGCTTCGTTTATGTTGGTTTAAAACCACCCAGCCCGGAACTCGGACTGATGATAGTTGAACTATTTCCTTACTATCACGAAGCACCGTGGCTGCTCGCACAACCTATTTTCGCCCTATTCGTTCTCGTGCTGGGCTTTCACTTACTCTCTGCGAAGAGTGACAAAACACCTCGTTTAAATAAGTTCATTTTTGAGAGCAGCAGTAGACTATCGAAGAGCAATGTAATGGAGCGCAAACTGTGAGCCAATATATTGCTATCGACCACTTATCAATTTACGCACAAAACACCGTTATTGTAGAGGATCTATCCCTTAACCTTGATCAAGGCGAAACCCTTACTATATTGGGTGAAACCGGAGCAGGTAAAAGTCTGCTAGCGCAAGCAATTATGGGCGACTTACCGCCGACGTTGAGAGCTACGGGGAAAGTAGTGGTAAACGGTATCGATATACTACGTGCGAAGCGACGTGACTACGAGCAATTTTGGGGGCGGGACATTGTTATGCTGCCGCAAGAGCCGTGGCACGCTTTAAGTCCAATGATGAAAATTCGCCAGCAAGTCGCTGAAGTCTTTCAGTTTGCGCTGGGTAAGAGTAAGCGCGCTGCTCGTTTGAGCGCAGATCAACAGCTAAGCAGCCTTGCGCTTGAAAACGACTTTGATAAAGTTCCTTCTCAACTTTCTGGTGGCATGGCACAGCGGGTTGCCTTTGCCTGTGCATCGGCGACTAATGCACCTTTATTTCTCGCCGACGAACCCACAAAAGGGCTAGATGCCGGACGCAAACATCATATTATTGAGCAACTAAAGCAAAAAGCTAACGACGGTACGCTGCTTACCATTACGCACGATGTTTCAGTGGCAGAGGCACTGGGTGGTAAATGTATGGTGCTTAAAAACGGGAAACTGGTTGAAACAGGTGATACCCGCAAGATACTGTCCTCCCCTTCATCAAATTATACCAAAGCCCTTATTGCGTCGGCTCCGCAACATTGGACGGCTACCACAAAAAAAGCGCATAGGTTTGCACCGCTGTTATCGGTGAATGACCTCACAATTTTGAGAGGTAACCATACACTATTTACTGGCCTTAGTTTTTCCTTAGGGGAAGGCGAAATTGTCGGGCTTTGTGGTGATAGCGGCAGCGGAAAAACGTCTCTAGGTGATGCTCTACTTGGGCTTCTACCTTATCAAGGTAATATTGCGTTTCATACGCTTTTACACCGTTATCAAACCCTAAAGTTATATCAAGATCCCCCCAGTTCATTTGCCGATCACACTACGCTTAAATCATTGATTGATGACGTAATAAAGCTTCACAAGGTGTCTAAAAAGCGTGCCGATTTACTTTCATCTCAACTAGGCCTTAACCAGCAATTGTTTGAGCGCAGCGCCTCTGAAGTAAGTGGAGGTGAGCTTCAACGCATTGCATTGCTGCGCGCGCTGCTACTAAAGCCCAAGCTACTTATAGCTGACGAGCCAACATCTAGACTTGACCCCATTACAAGTAAGGCAATTACTCACTTACTTGTTGATCAATGCAGAGAAGAAAATTGCACGGTGCTCTTTATCAGCCACGATAGAACACAGCTAGAAAAAGTCTGTGACCGCGTCATTGACCTTCAGACTCTCACAACATCCAAAGCCGTTATATAACGGCTTTGGAAGACAAGATTCAGGGCAATTTCGTGTGTTTATACGAAAACCGTAGCCACGAGTGAACTAAAAAGTCACGATGTCATCATTAATAAGATAACCAACAGCCTGACTCTGCTCAGCATCAACAAAGGCGCTATCAATAGCGCTAAAGCGCGCCGTAGTAACCTTTCGATAATTCGGGTGTGTATAAATATAAGTTTGCTCTGACTGAAGCGCCTCTATCACGCGTTCAGCTAGCACAGAGGCATCTATTCCCGACTCTACTGCTTTAGTGGCTGCTTGAGCTCCGGCTTTAAGCTTTTCTTTATCAATGCGTTTTTCAGCTGCTACTGCGTATTTTTGCTGCCTATTTCTATACGACTCGTGAATGCGGGTTTTCACGAATGCTGGACACAACACCGAAGTATGGATACCAAAAGGTTTCAGTTCTGGTACCCAGCTTTCTGTCATGGAAACGACCGCTGCTTTTGATGCACAGTAAGCTCCCGCATACGGCATGCCCATCATTCCGGCCATCGACGCCACGTTTAGTACCCAACCACCTTCGCCATGCTCTTTAATAGCTGGTACGCAAGCTTGCGCGCCATAAAGTACGCCCATAACGTTAACATCCATAACCCAACGCCAGGTCTCAGGCTCCGAATCTTCGACTTTCCCTGGCGTACCGCCAACACCAGCATTATTGATAACCATATGTACCTTGCCAAACTTCTCTTTGGCGTTAGCGACAATATCTTCCCACTGAGCGTAATCCGTAACATCAAGGGCACAGGTCAGTACATCGAAACCTTTTTCACGTAAGCCATTACCCGACTCAGCTAATGCAGCATTATCAATATCGCCCATGACGATATTCATACCCTGCCTTGCCAATGCCTCAGCCAGCGCTAACCCTATGCCGCCAGCGGCGCCAGAAATAATAGCGGTCTTACCCGTAAATTCGTTAGACATCTTACTCTCCTGTTATTGTTATTGCGCAGCGGGCCCTTTGGAAAAGCCATTTCAATGAGGAATTAGAAATCGCCTATCTCACTCAATTAGCGCTTATCTACACACCTAGATTAGGGGTAACAGGATGGGGAAAATACTTTATTTGGCTAATTTGGATAGCTTCATGAAATTAATAAGGCAGGTTAAAAGTAAGGGCGGGGCAAACAAAAAAGGGCAGTGACTAACCCTGCCCTTTACTTGAATAGACTATCTCTTGCCCGTGTTTAGTTCGTTTACTTCGCCGGCATAACATAAACCTCGCGAACGCAGGCTGACTCTTCTGCGCTTAGGGCAAACAATACCGATTTTGCAATATCCTCTGGCTGAAGCTTATCTTCCTTAGGCTCATCGAAAAATGGCGTATTCACCATACCAGGGCAGATAGTTGTGCAGCGGCCACCCCACTCACGCATTTCTTCGGCAAGGTTCTGACCGAAACCGTAAGCAAACCATTTACTTGCCCCATACACAGAGCCTTTCAGGGCTATTCGACCGGCGACAGAAGACGTAATAATGAAGTGGCCTTGCGTGTCGCGCAGGTAGGGTAAGCCCGCTTTGGCTGTATAAAGCAGTCCGTTTACGTTTGCGCCCAGCATGCCATCCCAGTCATCTACGTCCCCCTTTTCAATGCCGGCGGCTTTCGCGCCACGCCCGGCATTGGCGAAAATGCCGTCAATGCGACCGAAATGTTTGCTCACCTTTTTAAACGCCGTATCGACATCTTTAAAGTCACTAACGTCAGCTTTTACAGCGAACGCAACATCATTGCCAAGCTCTTCGACTAAGGCACGTAGTTTGTCCTCACTTCTTGCTAAAAGGGCAACGTTAAAACCATTATTTACCAGTTGCTTTGCCGTTTCTTTGCCAATGCCGCTGGAAGCCCCCGTTATCGCGATAACCTTTTTATCTGTAGCTGCGGTGGACATACACTTCCTCCTTTTTACTGGGCAACCATTTCACTAATTTTGTTTACGAAAGCTGGAATATCATCTGGGTTTCTACTGGTCACCAGTTTTGAATGGGTCACCACTTCCTCATCAACCCAGGTTGCCCCAGCATTTTTCAAGTCTGTTTGAATACTAGGAAACGAAGTGAGTGTTGCACCTTTCGCTAACCCTGACTCCACCAGCAACCATGGGCCATGGCAAATAGCACCTATTGCTTTGATACTTGCCGCGCTGTTTGCATTTTTGATGAAGGCAACAGCATCTTCATTAGTACGCAGCACATCAGGATTGATTTGACCGCCAGGTAGCACAAGGGCATCGTAATCTTCAGGGCTTACAGACGTAACTTGTTTATCAACATTGACATCTTTCCCCCAATTGTTTTCGTCCCACGCTTTAATTGTCGTCTGGTCATCAATAGATAGCACATCAACGTCAGCACCTTGCTCAATAAACATGTCTCTTGGTTGAATCAACTCGCTTTGCTCAAAACCATTGGTTGCCAACATAGCGATTTTTTTGCCCTTAAGGTTTTGGGTATTGCTCATAATGTTCACTCCTTTTGAAAGACGAAATGTAAAGCTAGAAAAAACGACATGCACCACGATAGAAAATAATGGTCTGCATACCACCTCCAGCTAGTTGCATTCGGTGAATGCGTTAGTATGTAAGCGGCATGAATTCGCTTCTAGCTACGATGCTTTTGAAGGTGCAATTTATAAACCACCCAAAAAAGAAAAAACAACCTATTGATTTTATGAGAATAAATTCAAAAACAGAAATCTCACCAACGCAAATGGTCACACACATATTCAGATGCTGTGAACGATTTACAGAACGTCTTTCTCGCTCCTTTTTTAAGTTGATGTAAGCCGACTGCGAAGTTTTCATGTATCAAGCTTTAAGAGTTTTATCGTTTAGGCAAGGCATGAGGACACATGAGCAAGGAACGTTTCAACCACGCTAAATCTGCATTCGAGCTTTCTGTGAAAAGTTGGTGGAGTATAGCAAAGCGTATTTTCACTAGCCTGCAAAAAGACAACATTCCCCTTATCTCTGCCGGCGTTGCCTTTTACTGCTTGTTGGCCATCTTCCCTTTGCTAGGGGCAACTATTGCGCTTTATGGGCTCGTTGTGTCTCCCGACGAGCTACAAAGCCATATGGCTTTGCTGGTAAACGTGGTGCCAAATGACAGTCGCTACATCATTGAAGAACAGCTTAAAAATTTAACCGAGAAGTCGAATACTGCATTAGGCTGGAGTTTTTTATTTACTCTGCTCTTATCACTGTGGAGCAGCAGCAAAGGCGCTAACGCTCTGATAAAGGCATGCAACATTACCTATAGCGAGGCGGAAGGAAGAGGCTTTTTCAAAGGTATTCTAGCGCGCATTACGTGCACCATATTTATGATCCTTACCGTAATTGTGTCCCTCGCCTGCATCACCATTTTACCCGAAGCAATAAACTGGATGACGTCAAATGCCCTTAGTACCGAGCAAGCCATGTGGGTGACTTGGCCCGTTATGCTGGCGCTGTTTAATATTGCATTGTCAGCGCTCTATCGATACGCCCCTCACCGAAGAGAAGCCCAGTGGCGCTGGGTGACGCCGGGGTCAGTTTTTGCCACTTTATTGTGGGTGGTAGCCTCGTATGGCTTTTCGATATACCTCAGTGAATTTGGAAGCTACAACAAAACCTACGGATCCGTTGGGGGCATTATTATTTTGCTTATGTGGCTGTACTTAACCGCGTATATCATTCTAATTGGTGCAGAAGTGAACTCGTCGATAGAGCTACAAACTTCCGCAGACAGTACGGTAGGAGAAGATAAACCTATGGGCGAAAGAAACGCATTTGTGGCAGATCACACACCGGATGATTTAAGGCGCTAATGCTTAAACTATATGAGGCGCATGTACTATCTAGCAGCGCCTACCTCACAATCAATTTTTAGCATCTTTACGAGCATTTCTTTTCATTTTACCTATATCAGAATTTGCCTCATATTCGCGCCGCGAAATTATCTTCTCTTTCCTTTGATGTAAGGCATTACTTTGGACAACACCCTTATCCCGCAAGCCAGAGCGCGGGTTTCTGTTCCCGTTATTGCGCTGGGCTTGTACGCAGTTGCGTCCGGCTATTTGATGAGTCTGATCCCACAAATGCTCAGCCATTACAACCTAGACACGGCTATCGCCAGTTGGCTGGCTAGCGGCTTTTACGCAGGACTTCTAGTGGGCGCTCTTAGTATTGAACCGTTGGTAACCCGCGTTGGGTACAAGCACGGTTTTGCGCTGTGTTTAGGTGTACTATTACTTACTATCGTAGTAATGCCTTTGTTTGCCCGAACCGCAGTTTGGCTTGCGGCTCGGTTAGTGGCTGGCGTTGCTGTAGCGGGTGTATTTGTTATCGTAGAGTCGTGGCTTTTACACGGAGACGAAGCCAATAGAGCCAAACGTTTAGGCTTATACATGGGCGCACTTTACGGGGGAAGCTCTTTAGGTCAGTTAGGTATCGCCGCTATTGGCGTAGGCGGCATGCTTCCTTTTGCTGCTATTTTCACTGTGTTGATTTTAGCCATTGGCGTACTTTTGTTCGCAAAGAGCGAACAGCCTGAAGCTTCACACAGTACGCCACTGTCACTAAAACAAATATTGAAACTAAATCATGCCGCAATTATTGGTTGTATTGTGTCAGGCTTAACCTTAGGTGCCATTTACGGCTTAATGCCCCTTGAGCTATTAAACCGCGGCATTGCTCATGACGATTTGGGTAGCTTAATGGCCTTAATTATCTTAGGCGCTATGGCAGTTCAACCTTTAATTCCTGCGCTATCCAAGTACTTAGGCTGCACGTTACTCATGGCACTATTTTGTTTACTGGGTGTCGCCGCAACAACATTAGCCGCAGCGGTTAGTGGTATATACGCTTTGGGAGCCGGTCTGTTTCTATTAGGTATGGCAATATTTGCCCTATACCCAGTGGCAATAAATCTGGCCTGCGACAAACTCGATGCTAGCTTCATTGTATGCGCCACACAGGTCATGCTTTTCAGCTACAGCGTAGGTTCAGTAGTAGGCCCACTCATTGCCGATAACTTTTTAGTAGGCCCTCAAGGGTTGATGGGTTACTTATTTGCGTGCTTACTTGCTACCAGTATTTATATGCTGATGGCCAGTGTTAAAACGAAAGGTCGCGCCATGGCAGGCGAGTAACACACTCGCCACCATTGCCCATTAGTTTGCCATAATCTCTGTACACAATTCGCCCTATTCAGGGCGTTTAATGGTAAGTATCGATACTAAAGCGAGCTTACCTGATGCTATTTTCCAAAACACCCAAACGGGATTATTTAACGCCTGCCAATACTCACAAACCTTGGTTTAGGGAACGGCAACATGCAGCCAAGCCGCGTAATCACAGGTTGCTTATCCTTACTTCCTTCCTATGCTTTTTGCTTGGTGTAGTAGTTAGCCCGCTAAGTCGCGCTGAGTCTGGCGAATTAATGCTGCAAAGCGTGGACGGTGAGTTTTCCCCTGCTCTTTTGCATTCAACTGACGTGGATTTGCAGGTAAATGGCATGATTGCGCATGTCACCTATTCTCAGAAGTTCACCAACACCAGTAATGAATGGAAGCATGCCGTTTACACCTTTCCGCTTAATGAAAACGCGGCGATTAACAGTATGGAAATGCGTATAGGAGACAGAATAATCCGGGGGCTAATTAAGCCGAAGGCAGAAGCGAAAGAAGCATTTAAGGCGGCTAAAAAAGCAGGAAAGACCGCCAGTTTAACAGAGCAACAACGCCCAAATTTATTCACCCAGCAGGTCGCGAATATAGCGCCGGGTGAGGAAATAACGGTGACACTTCAGTATGTACAACAGGTAGACTACCGCGATGGAAAATTTACTTTTCACTTGCCTACTACGCTCACTCCTCGCTATTCGCCCGGCATTCCGCTAAATCAGTTTAACGAGAATATAGAGGCTGAAATATCAGGTACAGGTTGGGGAGAACCCACAGTTCAGGTACCCGATGCCAAAGCTATCACGCCTTATATGAGAGAAGGCAACGAAGGCCCGCGACTTACGTTTAACGCAACACTAAATACCGGTTTAACACTTAATAGCGTCACTAGCAGAAATCACCGTGTGAATTGGTCAGAATCCACAGGTAATTACCTTGTCGCTTTTAATCAAAGCAATATCAAAATGGACCGAGACATTTGGCTAGAGTGGCAGCCTATGCCCTCTAGTGCACCACAAGCAGCCATTTTCACTGAGTCGAAAGGTCAGCACGACTATGCCCTTGTTATGCTAATGCCGCCACAAGTAAAGAACCAAGATTTACAGGATTTTGAGCGCGATATCACCTTTGTTATCGACATATCAGGCTCTATGGGAGGACGTCCAATTGTCGACGCAAAAGAGAGTTTACAATTAGCGATAGACCGCTTAAGTAAGAAAGACCGATTTAATGTTGTTGCATTTAATAATGACACCACGCGTTTGTTTGAAACCTCGGTAGAGGGAACAACACGAAACAAGCAATATGCAATGGACTTTGTAAAGCGGCTAAAAGCAGGGGGCGGCACTGAAATGGCACCAGCGCTTAACGCTGCTCTTAAGCGCACGACAGCTAGAGACTTTATAAAACAAGTTGTCTTTATCACCGATGGTGCGGTAGGCAATGAAGCTGCATTGTTCTCGCAAATAAAAAACGAACTGGGTGATGCGCGACTTTTTACCGTAGGCATAGGCAGCGCGCCTAATAGCTATTTTATGACCAGAGCCGCTCAGTTTGGTCGCGGAAGCTATATATTTGTTAGCAATACGGCAGATATTAAACAGCAAATGGATAGCTTGCTTTATATGTTAGAAAGTCCTGTATTAAGTGATTTGAGTCTCACTCTACCAGCTGGCTATGCACAGTCAGCAGAGATTTACCCTTCTAAGATACCTGATTTATACGCAGGTGTTCCTTTGCTCTTGAATGTGAAACTGCCTCATCACGCCGGTACAAGCGGAAAAATAACCCTTCAAGGCACACTAGTAGACAAGCAGGGCACCACTCGCGAGTGGACCCGTTCGGTAGCAATATCGCCAACGTCGACAGGCTCTACTCAACACCTTGGCGTAGCGACTGCGTGGGCAAGAAAGAAAGTGGCGGCGTTAATGGATGAAAAAGCATTAGGGCGAAATGTAGATGATGTAAGACAGGACATACTTGCTGTAGCCCTGCCCCATAACCTTATAACAGCGTTCACCAGCTTCGTTGCTATTGAAGAAAAAATAGCAAATGCACAGCGCATACCGTCTTCCACCGAAAACGTAAGAAACTTAATGCCACAGGGAATGCAATTCAGACAAATCAGTTACCCCAAAACCGCAGCGGGTGTTTCTGAACATGTCGTATTAGGCGTGATTGCCATACTTTTATTGTCGCTTTTTCACAGCATCGCCTTTTTGCGAAACAAGGGGGGGACGAGGTTAGCACCTTAGGCTGATTTCTTTATTTTTTGACTGAATATGGCTTGGACAAACAATGATTAAATACGCTTTTACCATCATCTTAGTCTTGATCGCCACAGCCAGCTTTGGCAAAGCTGGCTGGATATTATTGAAAGCTGAACTGGCGCAATATTTAATTCAATCTTCGTGGGAAGAAACGCTAGCCACTGGCGCTAACCAGAAGCCTTGGCGTTGGTCTGATACTTGGCCAGTGGGCAAGCTGGTTCATGCAAAAAGCGAGACGCAGCTGTATGTACTAGAAGGCGCGCAGGGAAACGCCCTTGCATTTGGCCCTGGACACCACACCGACTCGCCCCCACTCGGACAGGGTGGTAGTGTGATTGGCGGGCATAGAGATACCCACTTCACCTTCTTAAAAAACGTGAGAGCCAGAGATACTATGCAATTACAATTGCCAAATTCTCAGTGGTTAACCTACCGAGTAGTATCGAAGACGATAGTCGATGCGACTTCCGCAATGAAAGTAGATGTAAACGGGCAGCAGCTCTATTTGGTTACCTGCTACCCCTTTAATGCGGTATCAACACAAAGTAATTTACGCCTTGTTGTTGAGCTGGTCGAAACTGAAAGCCAGCGAACCTAAATAGGTTCGCCCACAATTAATTAGCCGCTTGTTTGGGCGAAAATGCGCCGTACAAGGCAGATCGCACAAAGAGTGTTTAACCTGTCTTTTAGCGAGAGCCAACAGATTCAACGTGTTGCGCAGAAAACGTGCCGCTCCTACATTTTCTACCGTTAAGTTTTCAATAATAATGTCGGTATAGGTAGCCGGAAAATTACCATGTAAATTACTTGGATAGTTCAGCTGGAACCAGAACAAGTGCTTAAACGAAGCCATTCTAATGCCTCTAATTCGACCGTCGGCGTCTCTGCCAGACTTGATAACAGTACCGCCGCCGCTAGCCGAAGCCTTATTAATTACGCTTTGAATTGGCGCTCGGGCTGCGCTTTGTGAAGTATTGCTGACATCAACTACGAATTTTTCATTTGGAATAGTAGGTAGCTGGATCTGATTTACAATCTGTTCAGCAATTTTCCAGTCATCGTCGGTAGATGCCACCGGCAGCATTATTGTTCGAAATAATGTTACTCCCCGTTAAACCACCGGGCGACTTTTTCCTTTCGGTTTATTTTACTTTTCGCTTAAGCGCGGCCTTTTCACTTTCACTCAAGAAAGCTATTGCTAACGCGTTTTCTTGCGCTTGACTAACATGAGAAGCAGTTAAGCCTGCTTGCTTGGCCGCGACGGAGAACTCGTGGTCTAACTCTATGCCCTGAACAGCCGGATCATCTGTGTTTAGGCAGGCCAGTATGCCGTGTTCCAGAAAAGTTTTTAACGGATGTTCAGATAGTGTGGTTACGGTATTCGTCAATACATTACTGGTTAAACAGCTTTCAATACCAATTCGATTGTCGCGTAAATAGTCCATTAACTTAGCATCATTAATAGCATTAACGCCGTGCCCTATCCGCACAGCACCTAAGTCATTAATGGCTTGCCAAATACTCTGAGGGCCAAGAGCCTCTCCCGCATGAATTGTGATAGGAAGCCCTTCATGCCGCACTTGCTTAAAATGCTCTATGAATAAGTCGCCAGGAAAGCCTTTTTCATCGCCGGCTAAATCGATTGCAGTGATGTGCTCTTTACAAGCCAAAATTGAATCTAATTCGCGCTGACAGGCTTGTGCGCCATAAGTACGCGACAGAATGCCAATAAGATTAACTTTAACATCGAGTGCTTTCGTCGCGCTCTTTACACCGTCAATTACAGCCTCAACCACACCTTGTATGGGGAGCCCGTGACTTTCAGACATAAAATGAGGACTAAAACGCAGTTCGGTATAATCAATACCCTGTTTGGCTGCGTCTTCTACATTCTCAATCGCAATCCGTTTACAGGCGTCAAGATTGCCCAACACTTTTACGCCCCAAGTTAACTTATTTAGAAACGACACCAAATCAGGCGCAATTTCCATTACTTGGACATACGGCCGCAAACCTTCTAATGAATAATCAGGCAAACAGATATTGAATTTCTGACCAAGCTCAAGAATAGTTTGAAGTCGCACATTGCCATCTAAATGGCGATGTAAATCGAGTAGCGGATGTGTTTTTTTTATCATTTAAATACGATTTTTTTGAGCGCTTGTCTCACTATAACACTAAGTGAATTAAACCTCGCTTTCTTGCAGAAAATAACTTTTTTAGCGTTACAAAGCCTCGCTTTTTCTCAAGAACAGTCTTATCAAAGTCTACACCTTGATAAGACTTTGCGACGGCGAATCACTATTCTTTTTTAAGGCTTTTTGCAACCGCTAACACTAATTCCGCCGACGGACGAACTTGGAAATCTGGGTTAACATAGCTAAACAAAACCTGCCCTTTTTTATTCAGCATGAAGATGCTGGGCGCGGGTAACACGCTGTTACCGCTTTCATCCTTTGTTAAGTTAATGCCATAGGTTTTGTACTTTAACTCAGTCACAGTATCTAGATAGAAACCAACGCCGAACTCGCGAATAGTATCTAGTTTGTCATCGGATAAAAGCGTTACCAAGAATTCTGTTTCAAGCTTTTGCTCTTGCAAGCGCTCTGGTGATTCAGGTGAAATCGCCAATATCTGATAGCCCAAATCCACCAAGTCTTTTTCAATATCTTTAAGCTGGGCAAGCTGCTCATTACAATAAGGGCACCACCCGCCGCGATAAAAAAGTACAATGCTGGGCTTTTGCATGGTAAGCGCTTGTAAGCTTACCGGCGATCCATCTGCCATTTTAAGTGTTGTTTTTGGCGCAAATTGACCATTAAGCAACGGCGTTACTGAATCTGCATCATCTGCAATAGTGCCGCGCTCCAGAGCATACGCATTTGATGCGCCTGCTATACAGGCGAACATTAACATCGCCATAGCTACTAGTCTCTTCATTAATCCTCTCCGTTTTCATTTTTTATTTAGTTTTTGGTTATCCGCGCTTTGCGCGATGTCCAATATGACCGAGAGGCTTCACTAGAAATTTCGCGCTCCAGAAAATAAACCGACAAACACTTGTAATGGACGCTACTCACCTACAGCGAAATTTGCTTTTTACTGCTACTATAGCGCCAAAACTTGCTATGCCACTTTTTTACATAGCACATGGGGTTAACTTCAAGCCCACTAAGAACAAAGCAGGAACACCATGGCTCTTAAAGCGACCATTTTTAAAGCTGACATATCCATAACGGATATGGATCGCAATTACTATAACGACCACAATCTTACTATTGCCCGTCATCCTTCTGAAAATGACGAGCGAATGATGCTGCGCGTGGTTGCGTTTATTGTTAACGCTCATGAACGCCTGCAGTTTACCAAAGGGCTGTCTGACGACGACGTTCCAGATTTATGGCAAAAGAGTTTTAGCGATGAAATAGAGCTGTGGATTGAGTTAGGCCAACCCTCTGAACAGCGCATCAAAAAGGGCTGCAATCAAAGCCAACAAATGATGATTTATTCCTACGCCGACAACAGCTTCGACGCGTGGTGGAAGAAAGAACATAACAAGCTACAAACCAGAAAAAACTTATCAGTTTTTACCCTCCCAGAGTCGCTTGCCACTACTTTGGCCAATGCTGTTCATCGCTCTATGCAAATCCAGGTTACTATTCAAGACGGGCAAATGTGGTTGACCATTGAAGGTGCCGATATTACCGAAAGCGTAGAAGTGTCTATAGAGAAGCAGTTGTAATGAAAAAACTTTCTGCCGTTCAACTCAAACAGCAAGCACTGGTCTTTAGTGTAGCCGATAGCCTTGAGGCACAAGCCCTTGAAGAGTTAAAAGGTATGCAACAGTGTTGGTTTGACGTTCAGTATCACCAATTTCCTGGCTCTTTATTGTTACGCTTTCAGTTTGAAAGCGAGGAAGCGCGATTAAACGCCGAGCCTGAATTAAAAAAGTGGCAGCGGAAATTAAGCGCCGTGCTTTTTAAAAAGGGCGTCGTGTTGAAGGATATGCGCCGACACCTCGTGTTTACCACACAAGGCCCAGAAGAGTAGCCTAGTTCAACGTCGCGGTACAATATCTCAGCATTCTGCATACAGTTTTGCCAGGTAAGCGTTTGGTTATAATCCTTTCATTTTTCGGTATAAAGTCTACTTACACTTTATCTGGTAAGTAGGCTAGACTGGATTCGTCGAATATGCAGCTTGCCGAATATGACCATGAAAAGGTGGGCATCATGAGCGTTTACAATGAATATTTGAACACACCATGTTGACCGGCTTTGAAACAAGCCACTATCCCAGCAAAAGGAGCTTCACAATGAAAACTAAAGCAATGGCGTTAGCACTGTTACTGTCGTTAATGGGCTGTACTGAATCTAGCGAAGAGACGAAAAACGAAGTAAAAAAAGAGATGGAAAAAGCGGGCGAGACAACTTCTGAGGCGTACGAAAAGGCGAAAGAAAGCGCAGCAGACTCTTGGGAAGAAACCAAAGACGCGACATCTGAAGCATATGAAGACAGTAAAGAAATGGCTTCTGATGCCTTTGATGACGGCAAAGAGATGGCTTCAGACGCTTATGATGATGGCAAGAAAATGGCCTCTGACGCGTACGACGCAACGGCTGAAAAAGCGGGCGAATTTAAAGACGCCGCAGCGAAGAAAGCTTATGAAGCTTGCGTAAAAATGAAAGAGAAAATGGGCGGCGACGTTAGCGAGTGCGACGATTAATTTAATCTTCCAGCGAAAAGCAAATTTGAAAGCGAACCTTCGGGTTCGCTTTTTTATTGGTATTTAATCAAACAAAAGTGAGTCATTCACGCTACTTACACCCGGCCAAAATCACAGCGTCTGGTGTTATAGTTAAAGGCGCGACCCGCAACAATGTGTTGATACCTAAAATGTTGTTACCTTTGGGGAGCACGGCCACTTCCACTGGCCCCACTTCGCACGTATTTCCTATACGAACCGAGTTTAACTGATACTGAGATATTTTAACGATCTTTCCGTTTGCCATTCTGGCCGCAGAGGTTCTGGTGGCAAGGAGCTTTTGATTTCTTGTTAGCGCGTCGAATGTAGCTTGGTTAAGGGTTAACAAGCTTGAACCCGTATCTAATAGAAACGAAGCCTTTATGTTCGATTCCAGGGTCGCTTCTAGATACAGTGTTCCGCCTTTGCTTTGTGAAAGAGGAATATTTTGCTCTATCGCTGACACGGCAGATGTGCACGCTAACCAAAAAGTTAGCAGAGCAAATAAGGGGATTTTAAATTTTACACTCACCGCACATACACCCTTTGTCGACGCTTCACATAGGTGTTGGTTGACAGCAAGATAAAGACCAAAGGGTAAACAATTGATTCTATTGGAGCTCCACAAAACGGTTTCGCGAGAAAGCCCCATTTCAGTGCACACATACATGCGCCACGCACTACCATAACGCAGAGATTTGTAAGTCCCCCCGATTAATTTTAGTCTTTCTGCCCTCGGCTTGATTGTTTAAAGCCCCAATACATACATTAGTGATAGAAAACACCTATCACCAATCGCCATTGTTTAGAACTTTTTTGGTCATACAATAGACTAAAGTAGCAATTCAATGAGAGGACACAACATGAAATTACGCTATGTATTGGGTTCATTAATTACGGCTGTCTCGCTTGGCTTTTCTGCAAACGCTGCGCAGGCTATGACGTCATCAACTGATGAAACAGTTGACGTGCAAGTTGTTGATTATTCAGGAAAGCCACCATTTAAACGCAAGACAGTAAGCTTATCGGTTAACGATGTAGCGCAATTGGAATCATTAGGGCAAGAAGCTATTGAATACGTAGAAGTGAAAGAAGTCATCATGCGCGGTAAGCCACCGTATCGCAGAGTGACAACAATGGTGCCTGTATATGACGTTGCCCAACTTGAAACGCTAGAAAAGCAAACTGATACGCAAAGACGCGGCACTCGCCCGCCGTTTAAACGCCACTAACAGTTCTTCTTATTACCAACATATTGCACCAAAGCGATTCACTTTTGCCTGAGTGAGTCGCTTTTTTATTGTGCATACTTGTTTACGCCATTTTCTTTTTCGATGTATATAACAGGCCCTAGTTAGCGCGTTTTTATTTTTAATAACCCATCACTAACGATAGAGTAGTAAAAAAGCAGAAAAAGAGATAATAAATGCAGCCTCACGATCATTCTCCGCTCAGTGATTTTATTGAGTACCCTGAAGAGCAAATGCTTTCTAGAAGCGAAGATTTTTTAAAAACCATGCAGCGCCGTCACAGTATTCGCCACTTTAGCGACAGACGCGTTGATAAAGCGGTAATTGAAAACTGTATTTTGACCGCTGGCACTGCACCTAGTGGAGCGAATCATCAGCCTTGGCATTTCGCCGCCATTCAGTCGCCCGAAGTAAAACAACAAATACGCGAACAGGCTGAAGCGCATGAGCGCGGTTTTTATAATGGGCGTGCTGGGCAACAGTGGCTAGATGATTTAAAGCCGTTAGGCACTGACGCAAGTAAACCATATCTGGAAACCGCGCCTTGGCTTATTGCCGTATTCAGTCAAAAGTTTGGAGAGACAGAAACGGGCGAAAAAAGCCAAAACTATTATGTTCATGAGTCGGTGGGTATCGCGGTGGGTATGCTTATTACCTCACTTCACAATGCAGGTTTGGCAACCTTGACCCACACACCAAAACCAATGAACTTTTTAACAGAAGTCTGTCAGCGGCCTGATAACGAGCGGGCTTACATGCTTATTATTGCAGGCTATCCGGCAGATAACGCCACCATTCCTGTACACGCCATGCAAAAAAAGTCACTTAGCGAAATTGCGAGCTTTCTTTAAATTTAAGACGCGCGCTGGGCTTGAGCGTATGAGGTTAACCACGTATTTAACGGCATAATCTTGTAGAATAGCTAATAAGCCTTTTGTCATAGACATGAGATATGCAGCACTTATAATGCGCCCTCGTTATTAAGGGCTGCGACCTTTTCTTTACGAATTTCGGTCAACCACGTTTAACAGTCCCTCGGAGCTCGTATCCTCATGTCATCGCGTCACGCATTTTCTCCACAGCTTCCTTTTTTACTGTTAAGTCTATTAACTGGCCTAACATCGTCGTTTGTTACGCCACTGATGAGCTATTTCCTCATTGATGAGATCAACGTTGAGCCCATTTATATAAGTATTTATATGGTTTCCGTTACGCTATCAGGGTTGGTGATCAGTCAGTACCTAGGGCACTTGGCAGACAAAGGTTTTAACGCAAATCGTCTTTACGGGATAACCATGATTTGCGTGGGCATTGCCATGATCACCTTTATCTTTAGCAAACAGTTTTGGCACGTATTTCTTGCAGGCGTCTTATTTATGTCGGTGGGCGCTGGAGCCGTGTCTCAAATGTTGACCGTTTCGGGATTATGGGCAAAAAGCCAAGACATCGACTTAGCCGCATTTAACTCAAAAGTTCGCGCTGCCATTTCTCTCGCTTGGGTAGTAGGTCCGCCGCTGGCATTTACGCTGGTTGCCAATTTTGGCTTCGCAGCGTCCTTCTCGGTGGCCATCGCGTGCGTGATTGTTGCAACGCTGTTTGTGGTGAACGTTGTGCCGCCTCAAAAAGCCAATCAACAGTCACTCAATACAACGCTTAAAGGCTCGCTATCGCTGCCTTTTTGGCTAGTTGGTTTGGCCATACTTGCCGGAATGGCTGGCAATGTTATGTATTTGTCATCCATGCCCTTATACGTTATGAACGAACTAGGGTTACCGGAAAATTTGCCGGGGCTAATGATGGGTGCTGTGGCCGCACTTGAAATACCTATCATGCTGCTAGCAGCCAAACTTGCCCGACGCTTCCCTCCTGCGGGTATTATGGCAGTGGCATTTATTTTCGGCTGTTGCTTCTACGTCGGCGTGTACTTTTCTCAGTCAAGTTGGGAATTACTTACCCTTCAAATACTGAACGCCCTTTTCTACGGCTTATATGCCGGCATTGGGTTGACGTTACTGCAACAACAAGCGCCCGACTTAACCGGGTTCACTTCAGCCTTTTATTCAAACGCCACCCGCGTAGGTATGATGCTAGGCACCATTGGCGCAGGCACCGTGGCCCAATTCTCTAGCTTCAGAGATGCCACTATTGGGTCGCTGTGCATTGCCATATTCGGCTTAAACTTGATGTTAATGTTCATGTTTGTAAAACGAGAAGCACGCTAAGCTTTATTCAAAGAAGACTAGCAGACCGCTAGTTAACGTGTACCCCAGCTACACTTCTATCGTTCCCTTTAATTTCTTCGCGCTTTCTCACAATTGACAATTGTTACAATATAACATCACACTCGAGGGCAGTTAATTACCCTAAAAATTTAGGAACCCTATGAAAAAGCTCCTTATTTCAGCCACGATATCTTCTATACTTTTGGCAACAGGCTGCACCGAACAGGCGTCAACAGTGAATAAGACTGCTACAACGCAGACTGACTCAGCAAAAGCAGAGCAGACGAACCCTTTATTTATGACAAGTTCACTGACTTACGGCGCGCCGCAATTTGATTTGATAAAGGACGAGCATTTCATTCCTGCATTTGAAAGAGGAATGGAACAGCACTTACAAGAAGTAGAAAAAATAGCGTCTAACCCTGACGCCCCCACCTTCGATAATACGCTGCTAGCGCTTGAAAAAAGCGGAAGTTTACTCACCAGAACTAGCCGAGTATTTTTCAACTTAGTAGGAACAGATAGCTCGCCTGAACGCAGAGAAATCCAAAAAATTTTAGCGCCAAAGCTGGCGGATCATAGCGATACCATTAATTTAAATAGTGCGCTTTTTAAGCGTATTGAAACGCTATACAACCAGCGCGACGAGTTGGAGTTAGATACTGAATCAACCCGACTACTCGAAGAGTATTACTCTGATTTTGTTCGCGCTGGCGCTAAACTCAATGAATCAGATAAACAGAAGATACGTGAAATAAACGAAGAACATTCAACCTTAACTACGCAGTTTTCTCAAAACCTACTGGCTGAGTCATCTGAAATTGCGGTGGTAGTAGATGACGTAGAGCAGTTGTCAGGGATGTCAGAGCGCCAAATAAAGGCCGCATCAGATGCTGCTAAAGCTGCTGATAAAGAAGGCAAATATCTTCTAAGCATCACGAACACTACTCGTCAACCTGTTTTTACTTCACTAGAAAATAGAGCACTGCGCCAGCAAGTGTGGGAAGCGTCAGCATACCGAAACCAGTCTGGGGAATACGACAACACCAAAATTATTAGCCGATTAGCAGGACTGCGCGCACAAAAAGCAGCATTGCTTGGATTTGAAAGCTGGGCGGCCTACAGCCTGGACAAGCAAATGGCCGGTTCGCCAAGCGCTGTATACGACATGCTAGGTAGTATGGTGCCCGCTGTGCTTAAAAACGTTGAAAAAGAAGCAGCTGACATTAAAGCAATGATTGAAGCGGAAGGTAATAACTTCGAACTAAAACCTTGGGATTGGGCTTTCTACGCAGAAAAGGTAAGACAAGCTAAATACGAGCTAGATGAAAGCGAGGTGAAACAATACTTCGAGTTTAATCGCGTGCTTGAAGATGGCGTATTTTTCACTATGAATAAATTATACGGAGTGCACTTCAAGCCCCGTCCAGATTTGCCGGTTTACCACCCTGATGTAACAGCTTACGAGCTGTTTGATGTAAATGGTGACAGTTTAGCGATTTTTTATGCCGACTACTTTTCTCGCAAAGGTAAACGCGGTGGAGCTTGGATGAGTTCGTTCGTAGGACAGTCGAAATTGCTCTCGCAAAAGCCTGTCGTGGTTAATGTAATGAACATAAACAAAGCGCCTGATGGCGAGCCTACATTAGTCAGTTACGATCATGTGACTACCATGTTCCATGAAATGGGCCACGGACTTCACGGCATGCTATCAGAGGTAAATTACCCAACGTTGGCCGGTACATCTGTCTCGCGAGACTATGTGGAGTTCCCTTCTACCTTCGAAGAAGACTGGGCAGCCCACCCTGACGTTATTGCAAACTATGCCAAGCATTATGAAACTGGCGAGCCTATTCCAGAGGCTCTGCTGGAAAAGGTGATTCGTTCACGTACATTCAATATGGGTTATGACACATTGGAATATATGTCTGCAGCACTGCTTGATATGGAGTGGCATTCTATCTCTGCCGAGCAGGCGCCTGAAGATATCCAAGCCTTTGAAGCCCAAGCTCTTGATAAATATAATGTTGGCTTGTCTTATGTACCGCCTCGTTACAAGTCAGCATTCTTTGCACATTCAATGGGTGGTGGCTATTCCGCTGGCTACTATGCCTATATGTGGAGTGAAATTTTAGCTGCTGATGCCTTTGCTTATATGCAAGAACTCGGCGGATTAAAGTTAGAAAACGGTATGAAATATAGAAAGGAAATCTTATCTACCGGTAATTCTCGTCCCCCGATGGAGTCTTATAAAGCATTCCGAGGAAAAGCGCCAACAACAGATGCTCTGCTTATTCGCAGAGGGCTTAAAACCAAACTCGACTAACAGGAGGCCTCATGAATTCACCGGTAATACCGTCTAACTTCGTTGAATGGCAAAACTGTATTGTCCGCGATTGTGGCATAGCGTTAGACAAAGCGTTTTTAGAATCACGGATAGCGGCGCTTTCGAACATGAAGGATCAGCATACAAAGCAATTCCAACGTTTGTATGGCGAGGCACATTATAAGCAGGTTTTAGGCTGGTTTCATCAAGCCTTAGTGGAGCTGAAATGAGTAAAACGTTGACCAAAGAAGCGCTTCTTGCCGCCAGTGAAGACGACTACATGAACGATGAGCAGCTTGAATTTTTTAAAGAATTGCTCAACGATTTAAAACAACAAACCATGACCCATATTGAAGAGATGAAGGCATCGCTAAGCCAACCACCTGAGATAAACGATGAGGTTGATCGGGCGCAGTATGAAGAAGAATCCAGGCTTTCTCTTCGAATTTTGGACAGGGAGCGAAAGCTACTTCCTAAAATCGATAAGTCGTTGCGACGAATAAAAGACAAGTCTTTTGGATACTGCTTGGAGACCGGAGAACCCATTGGCATTCCTAGGTTACTGATAAGGCCGGTCTCTGAATATTGCGCCGATGTGAAAATGGTAAACGAAGGCAGAGAGCAGCATTATTACTCCCAAAGAAAGTAATAATACTTTCTGCCCTAGAGTTTTTGAGTGAATATTTAAGTGAAAATGTGAGTGTGCGGTTAACAAGGCGCACACTCGTCTTTTGGCAAGAATGGACTGAATACGTCTCAGCTTTTTATCATTTTATAATGAAAGCCGAGAGTTAACCGTTTTGACAACGGTGGTATTGAACCTTCAGTTAAACCAAAACAGTGACCACTGTGTTGCGTGGCTTTACTTATCGCTGCACTTCACGGTAACTATTATTTATTTGAATAAAAGCTCCATCTGTACATCACATCTCGCGTAAGGCGATGACGCCCCCTTAATATGCTTAAACCCTATCTTTTCGTACAAACGTATTGCGGGCTTAAGTACCGAATTGCTCTCTAAATAAAGCCGCTTTAACCCCATCAGTTTCGCTCTTTCTACAATGCTTTTACCTAACAGTAATCCTACTCCTTTCCCTTGTGCTCTGGGCGATACCGCCATTTTGGCAAGCTCAAATGTGTCGGCGGTTTGCTTTATAAGTGCGCAGCAGCCTATGGGTTCGCCCTTATCTAACGCGACTAATATCACACCCGACTGATTCAAAATGTAGCCTTCAGGATCGTCGAGCGCTTTAAAGTCGGGTTCCTCTAACTCCCAATATTTGCTTATCCATTCAACATTGAGCGATTTAAATGCCTCGCGATACTTTGGCGCATAATCGACTACCTTAATATCAGGCGAGTCACCGTCCACTCTTGCACTAATAGGCCGATATCGAAGGTGCCTTTCAACTACGCTGACCGCTTCCCATAAATCGATACCCGTTTCTTCCTTTAGCTCACGCATAGCAGAGTCTATGGCGTCGCACTGCTTTTCCATTTGGGGCACCATCGCTTTCGCTGTGTCGTTTAGCGCCACCATCGTAACCCGTGAATCGTCACTCGATTTGTAGCTTTCAATTAAGCCCTTTGCTTTCATTTCTTTTACGATTTTACTCACCGACACATGAGAATGATTTATCTCTTTAGCGATATTCACAACGGAGTCTGCACCTTTTGACGCGAGCATGTAAAATACTGGAAACCACTTTGGCTCTATCGCAAATCCAAATTTCGCATAAGTATTTTCCGCATCCTTCGACACCTGCGCGGCTAACTGACGTAAGGCAGTACCTAATGCAATATGCCCCAATTCATTAAATGACTTCACTTCACAAAACTCCGTAACCAGTTACAGATATAATTAATCGTAATTGGAAACAAGTCAAACAGATTATTTATTGATCATCAAAAAACGGGGATGTGGTTCACTTCGCCTGGCACTGGCTACACCAATAAAGACGTCGCCCGTTATACGTTTGGCGTTTTATTGGAGTGGTGCAGACTCTACAAGGCTGCTCTTCCCTGTCGAACACCATAAATCGCGTAACTTCAAAGTTAACGCCTTTTGCTTCAAGCACTTCGCGTAGTTCTGTGTACACGGTATAGCCACCGGTTTCATAGCTGCGTTTGCATATTGCTAAGGTGTGATGTGCCAACCTGCGTAGCTGCTCATCATCTAACTGAGACGGTTTGAGTGAAGGATGAACACCTGCTGCAAACAATATTTCGCTGCGAAGGTAGTTGCCCAGCCCCGCTATAAAACGCTGATCCAAATATAAACCGCTTAGTGCGCGGTTATAAAACGCTTTTGAACGTAGTCGTTCTAATACCAACTCTTCTGTCACCGAATTGTTGAGTACATCGGGTCCAACTCTTTGTAAAAAAGGGTGCTCATGAATAGTTTGTGTTGGCCAAATGCTAATGTCAGACGCACTATATAAAATAGCACTTTGTGTTTCGGTATGAAGCCCTACCCTTAGCTGACGGGTAGTATCCGGTATTTCGTTGCGTTTACAGGTATGCCACACGCCATAGAGTTGATTGTGTGAATACATAGAGAGCCCATTGCTAAAATGGGTAATTAGCGCCTTGCCACGGGTTTCCATGCGCAAGACTTTTTCGCCTTCTAGCTGTTTAACATAGGGTTTTAGCTGAGCTAAGCCAAACTCTACTTTTTCTAGGGGGATATCTTTTATCACCGCTTCGACTTTATCTGCAGCGCGACGAATCTCTGGGCCTTCAGGCATGCTATCTTAACTACCTTTTATCTGGGTTACTGTTTACTTCACATCTTCTTGAGCGTATTTCCAGCTTACTGTCAGCTGAATGATAATGAATACAAAAAGGGTCTGTCGCCCTTCAATGTACTTTAAACCGCAGTTTCTACATCAAAGATCAACAGACCCTTTTATTGATTACAATTAAGCTAGAATTGCCGTAGTTAAACGTCCCGCAGATTAGCCCTTGCTCGGCACAATAAGGTATTTCGTGCCGGTCTTTTTCGCGTTATACAAAGCCACATTCTCTGGCTGAAGCGCTTCCTCAAGACTTAACTCTTTGCTGTAAGACGACGCAAACGTAGTGTTAATTTCCGTAGCCACTTTCTGGTAAAGCTCGCCTACACGCTTCTTATCAAGCTTGCCTAAGAAACGCATTAGCAACCAACCACCAATGCTCCACGTCATGCCATAAGCGCGGTTTAAAATAGTTGGCGAGAAATCTAAGCCGCCGTAGATATACACCTGTTTGTTGCTGTCAGAACCATAGGTGTTGAACCCTTTTGCATCTTTACTGCCCGATGCTTCCATCATAGTAAGAATGTCGCTCACTAGCTCACCGCCGCCAATGGCGTCAAAGGCTAGCGTTGCGCCCGTGCTGTCGATGGCTTGATAGAGTTCGGCTTTGAAGTTCTCGCTACTTGAATCAAGTACAATTTTTGCGCCTATGCCTTTAAGAATATCAACCTGCTCTTGGCTACGTACAATATTTACTAATTCTACGCCCTGCTCTAAACAAATCTTGTTCAGCATTTGCCCTAGGTTCGAAGCCGCTGCGGTGTGTACAAGCGCCTTGTGGCCTTCCATACGCATGGTTTCAACCATACCTAGCGCGGTCAGTGGGTTAACGAATGATGACGCTGCTTGTTGTGGCGTTGTGCTATCCATGTGAGGCAAACATGCCTGCATAGGCACGCATGCATACTCGGTGTAGGCTGCGCCAGTAAGAATAGATACGGTTTTGCCAATTAGTGCTTGTGCTTCTGGACTATCACCCGCCTTAACAACCGTACCTGCGCCTTCGTTACCGATAGGCAAGGTTTGATCCAGACGTGATTTGATGCGGCTTAGCAACGGCTTGTGTACTGGTGCCACTAGTGCTTTTTTATCTGTATCAAACGTTGCCTTATCAAGGCTTGCAGGGCCGAACATGGGCCACATATCTGATGGGTTTATTGGAGAGGCTTCCATTTGAACTATCACTTCATGTGACTTAGGCTCTGGAACATCCACTTCTTTTAGCGATACCTGTAACTCACCTTCCGAGGTGATTAGCGTAAATAGTTGTTTTGATTTATCCATAGTGTTATTTCGCCCTGAGAATTAAACGCTGAATGTACCAATAAGCTACCACGCCCCCACTATCAGTAATATTTATATTTCGAATACATATGCGTTTCGACCATTTATACTCCCTCAAAAAATGGGGTCAGAGTACATTTCTTTTTGCGAGCCTCCGCGCATCGCGCCATCATCTGCATCAAGTAATTCTGCCACTTTTCCATCGCACAGTGCGACATGAGGTTCATCAATAAAGTACTCTGACCCCATTAACTAGATAGGTTACACTGCTAAGCTCGTATCAGCTTGCAGTGACGAATTAATAAATGAAAAAGTTTTGTAGATACTTCTTTCTTGGACTTATTGGAATAAGCAACATGGCGCTTGGTGAAGATGCGCCTTTGGTCTCAATTCCTACTCATGATGCATTTTTTAACGCGATAAAAGCCCATTGCGGTAAAGCATTTCAGGGCAACGTCAGCAAAGACAATGTGGGTAATACGTTCGGTGATGCGAAGCTCGTTATGCACGTAAGAAAGTGCACAGACTCGGAAATTCAAATTCCTTTTCACGTGGGTGACGATGCATCCCGCACTTGGATTCTAACGAAAACCGGCGCAGGTCTTATGCTGAAGCACGATCATAGAAATGATGATGGCAGCTTTCATTCTTCAACCATGTATGGCGGCCACACTGTCGATGAAGGATATGCCCAAGTACAGTCATTTCCAGCAGATGTCTACTCAAAAGCGTTATTTATAGAATCGGGAATTGCAGCATCAACGGACAACGTCTGGCAAATGATGATCTACCCAAGTCGTTTTAGCTATCGCTTAGTTCGCCCTGCGCGCGAAATACAGGTAGATTTTGATATCGAAAACCCTATAGCAACGCCAAGCGCCCCATGGGGATATGAATAATGTGAAGAATGGGGTCAGAGTACATTTTCTAATTTAAGACAGCCAGCTAAGCCATTTATTTCATCCTTTCAGCTTGCCCGTTAGACCAGTTTTGGTAAGTACAGGGTTGTAGCCTTTACTCAATTCACTCATTTTAGTAGAAAGAATTTCGAAAAGGATTTGGTGAAAATATGGCAAGGAAACCTCGTTTGGCTCCCGCAGGCTATCCTCAACACGTCATCCAAAGAGGTAACAATCGCTCAATATGCTTTAAGTGTGAAAACGACTACATCGCTTATATTAGCTGGCTTAAAAAGTTCTCTGTAAAATTCGATGTAGGCATACATGCATGGGTATTGATGACCAATCATGTTCATTTACTTTGCACACCTAAGCTTGATAACCTTGGCGTAAGCAAGATGATGCAAGCGCTTGGTCGCATGTATGTGAGGTACTTTAACCACAAATATGAACGCTCTGGGACATTGTGGGAAGGTAGGTTTCATTCCAGCCTGGTCTCTAATGACGAATATCTTCTCACGGTTTACAGATATATCGAGCTGAACCCTGTAAGAGCAAACATGGTCGAAAAGCCGGTTGAATATAAATGGTCAAGCTACAGAATGAATGCGTTAGGCATACCTTCGTCACTGCAAAGCCCTCATCCTGTGTACCTAAATTTAGGAGCTTCAGAAAATCAACGTCTTGCGGCTTATCGCGCATTATTCGATGATGAAATGCCTCAAACTGTCATTGATAAAATTCAAAGCGGCACTCGAAGAGGACTAGTGCTGGGAAGCGATACATTTAAACAGCAAATTGAAAGCCTAACTGGACACCGTTTAAAGCTCGAAGCGTTGGGTAGGCCACCGCAAACCAGTCAACAGCTAACCACTGATTGCTCGGAAATAAGTTAATGTACTCTGACCCCATTTTTTATATCGCGATTTGGAAGCTTATTAATGTACTCTGACCCCAATATTTTGCAGCAGCTGTTTGGTTTTTCGGCGTTTCGCGCGGGACAGAAAGAGGCTGTGGAATCACTGCTTGGTGGACATTCAACGTTAGCGATTTTTCCCACTGGCTCGGGTAAATCACTGTGCTATCAGTTCGTTGCTACGCAATTGCCATATGTGACCTTGGTCGTGTCGCCACTACTAGCGCTGATGAAAGATCAGCTGGAGTTTCTTCATAGCAAAGGCATTGCGGCAGCGAGTATCGACTCCACTTTAACGCCCGAGCAAAACAAGCAAGTTATGAACGACGTACGCTCTGGTCAATGCAAAGTTTTGATGGTGTCTGTGGAGCGTTTTAAGAACGAACGTTTTAGAAAGTTCATTGAGTCTGTTAGGGTGAGTATGCTGGTTATCGATGAGGCCCATTGTATCTCGGAGTGGGGTCATAATTTTCGGCCTGATTACCTGAAGCTTCCTGCTTATCAGAAAGAACTCAATATTCCTCTAGTATTATTACTCACCGCTACCGCTACTAAAAAAGTAAAAATGGATATGGCAGCACGTTTTGATATTTCTCCAGCCAACATTATCCAAACGGGATTTTATCGTCCAAACCTTAATCTAGAGGTTCGCCCTGTTCTTGAACCCAATAAAAACCAAGCCTTACTTGAAGAAATTCAAAAACAGCAAGGTGCAGGTATCGTTTATGTCACGCTTCAAAATAGCGCAGAAGAAGTAGCCCGGTTCTTACAGCAACAGGGGTTTGCTGCAAAAGCTTATCACGCTGGTCTCGACAGTGATGTAAGGCAAGGTATTCAGCAAGATTTTATGCATAATAAGCTTCAAGTTGTCGTGGCTACCATCGCCTTTGGGATGGGTATTGATAAGTCGGATATTCGCTTTGTTATCCATTACGATTTGCCGAAATCTATTGAAAACTACAGCCAAGAGATTGGTAGAGGTGGGCGAGACGGTAAACTAGCAAATTGCACGGTCCTCGCGAACCTAGATGGATTGGTCACCATAGAGAACTTCGTTTACGGCGACACACCAGATAAAAGCGCCATTCAACGCGTAATTGATGATATCAACGCACAGGCCCCTGCTCAGATAAATTCAGCGGCGCAAAGTGATTCACCCACTAACGGAGAAAACAATTTTTACCAGTGGGAAACCCAAATAAATAGTTTATCGAGCGCTAGCAACATACGACAGCTTCCGCTTAAAACCCTTCTGGTGCAGCTTGAACTCGCCGACGTTATTCGCCCTTTGTATGCCTATTTTGCTGAATATAAATTTCGCTTTATTTCGGAGAAAGCCACTATACTCGGCCTTTTCTCAGAAGAACGGGCTCGCTTTCTAGACGCCGTATTCACTCACTCAAACATGAAAAAGGTGTGGGGTATTGTGGATTTCGACAGTATTTATCAGCATTACGGCGCAGAGCGTGCAAGAGTGGTGGCAGCACTAGAGTATTTACATGAACACAATCATATTGAACTTGTGTCGCGCTTAATGACCGATGTCTACCGTGTTAATAGTGGTTTATTAAACGGTAGCGATTTGGTGAGCAAGTTGGCTTACTATTTTTCAGAAAATGAACAAAAAGAAATAGAACGGATTGCGGCACTTGTAAGCTTTTTCGAACTTGATGCCTGCTTAAGCCATAACTTGTCAGCGTATTTTGACGATACTGAAGCGCCAAGGGCATGTGGGCATTGCAGTGTGTGTCAGGGGCACATCGCTAAACTTCGCTATTCATCACCTATCCCAAGGCCAAATACAGAGCAAACTCGTGAGGCCATGAATGCACTTCAAACTCATTTAAACGGCAAATTTGACGGCCTCATCACCCCTTCTATATATTGCCGCTTTCTAACTGGCATGACCATGCCATTGTTTAGCCGATTTAAAATAAGACAAGTGAAAGGGTTTGGTAGCTTTGAACACTGTCGATATGCAGATATTCTAAAAGAAGTGAATACTGTTTTATGCCGATGACGAACTAATGAAAAGTCAATCTTGAATGAGTGGAATGTACTTTTTACTGGAATAACGGCCCATGTCCCTGGGGCCTTTTGAGTCTAGATGGCACAAAGACCCGCTGCAAAAATGTACAACAAAGGTCAACAGGCCCTAGCTATTTGGTACTTATTTAACCGATGTTCATCGCACCTTTAGCTTGGTGCTTTGCAGAGCTGAAGCTTGGTCACGCCATATTATCAATTTGCTTAAGAATACTGCCAAAAGCGCGGCTTCCTACGTTTTGAATTTGCTTGTCAAAGTAAAGGCTTCCCGCAAGAAAAATGGTAATGTGACCTTTAGAACGCCATGTAACATGTGTTTTTCCATTTTCATCTTTGAGCGTTATTTCACCTAACTGGTGGTCATAGGGCAATGGTTTAGACTTAATAACTTTATAGCCCAGTTTATAAGGCGGTTCATAAGTAACGATCTCTTCATGAAGGTTTGAGCCCCCTGAAATAATTTCACGTACAGCTCCAAGTCCATTCGTTTCATACTTGCCCTGTATCAGTAAATTCGACTGCTCAATAGCGTTAAACTTGGCATAGTTAGCATGATCACTCAATATAGAAAAAACCTGTTCAATAGGTTTGTTTATCGTTCGCTCTACATGAATTGAAAACACGCTATTGTCCTGTTTGAATTATTTTTTCTCGATATGTTTCAATAATAGCGTAAACCAGTTTAAAGGATTATTTAATATAGTTTATGCTTCGAGACTTAAACAGTGAATATAGCAATAACCTCAATTCTACTTTATAGTAAAACGCATAACAGTGTCGTGAATGGTATAGGAAGAATGGACACCAACAAAAAGGGATCTCTTATCGTTGTCGGCACAGGGATTAGCGTCGCAGGGCAAATGACACTTGCAGCTCGCAGCCACATCGAGAATGCCGACATCGTGTTTATGGGCATCATGAACAAAATTGGCGAACATGTGGTAACCAAACTTAATCCCAACAGCGTTTCGCTAGATGACCTTTACGAAGAAGGCAAGTCCCGCGCTCTTACCTATTCTCAAATGACAGATCGCATCGTGCAATCAGTGGTAGAAGGCAATAAAGTATGCGTTGCTTTTTATGGCCATCCCGGTGTATTTGTTACCCCATCACATGAAGCTGTTCGTCGGGTACAGCAGATGAACTTAGAGGCAAAAATGCTGCCCGGCGTTTCGGCAGAAGACTGTTTAATAGCTGATTTAGGCATAGACCCTTCACGCTATGGTTGCCAATCATACGAAGCGACACAATTTTTGTTTCGCGATTACCGTATCGACCCACACATGACGCAAATTATCTGGCAAATTGGGCTAGCCGGGGAAGCCACACTAAGCGTGTTGGATGCCAATCATAGTCAAACAGGGCTGGCCATGCTGGCAGACATATTGGCTGAGCACTATCCCGTTGATCATGAACTCATTATTTATGAAGCCGCAACACTGCCTCTTTGCGAACCAAAAATAGAAAAAGTGAGGCTTTGTGAACTTGAATTCGCAAAACCCACATTAGTGTCGACACTCGTCGTCCCATCGATAGGTATGCCTGCCTATCGACAAGATCGTCTCGCAAAGTTAGGCCTGACTGAACAGCAAGTCATTGACTATAGAAACCCAACCGTAAGTTAAAAAGGAAAATAAACATGGCAAAATCTATTCAAGATTTCTTGGTTGAATTAGACACCAACAGCAAGCTAATGGAAGCCTACAAAAGCGCCCCTGTTGCAACGGCGAAGAAATATGGCTTATCTGATAACGAAGTAAAGATTGTCGAAGATCAAAACTGGGACGAGCTGTCTAAGCGCTTTGATGATACCAGTAAAACCATTCGCGTTATTAGCTACTAACTAATACCTAGCGAGTTATGAAGCGCTTTGTCTTGTGTGTTTTCAGTGCCATTGCTTTAATGACACTGACTGCTCGCGCTTTCGCTGCGCCACAAGACAGCACTTCATCCCCCATTGCTCAACTAGACGAGCTTAAAACGCGTATCCAAGAAAATGATCCATCTGTCCGAAACACGTTTGCGGAATTAAACACGTTCTTTGCTGCTCATCCTAATGATTACGAGCATGCACGTTTTTTAAACATTAAGTCCTATTTTCATATTTTAAAACAAGACTATGTACGAGCTTACGAGGTTTTGCTTGAAGCTCGAAATTACGCCAATTCAGGAAGCAATTTACTGGCTCTCGCGGAGTCGTATCGCCTAGAGGGCCTAATTCTAGACTTATCGGGCGAGCACGCAAACGCATTAGAAGCAATGCACCAAGCGCTAGATTTCTTCAATGAAGCTGGAAGTGACCGTGTTCTATTGGTGTACAGCGCAATGGGCAACGTTTACATGTCATTAAAAAATTATGAACTGATGCAGACATTTGCGCATCAGTATTTGGCTGCCGCGCAACGTTTTAATAATAAAGAGGGAGAAGGTACCGCGTACTTTTTCCAAGGGTATGCACAGCGTGCGCTGGGCGAATATCAAGGCGCGAAAGTAAGCCTATTGTTAGCTGAAAACTTACTTCGCGAAGCTAACTACCCTTTTATAGGCATTGTACACAGCGCCATGGTAGAGCTTCATATCGCAGAAGGGAATTTAAGCGAAGCACTGAAAAAACTGAATCAAGCAGCAGAAGCCGACCGTCAGGTTGGGTTTCGCTATAACGAAGGCTCTCACCTTCTTCATCTTGTAGACATCTATAAGCAGCAGGGTGAAATTGAGCTTGCTATTAGTGAACTTGAAGCTGGGCTCGAAAAAGACGTCATAAAAAATGACAAAGTATTGATCACCGACCTTTTAAACCAGCTTATCTCGCTTCACGAGAAAAATGGAAACCTAGAAGCCGCACTTAACTATTCAAAGCAACACAAACAAGCATTTAAGAAAAGCTTTAATGAGCAGCAGTCGAGGCTGATGGCGCTGCACCGCGTGCGATTAGCCGTATCAGAAAAAGAAGAAACAATAAAACTTCTGGAAAAAGACAATCAGTTAAAAGAACAGCGAAACCTGATCCAACAAAAAAAGAACACCCAGCAACTTTATTTTATTGGCTTTGTGATCCTTTCATTAGGTTTAGTAGTCGGGCTATGGCTTAGAACCCGTTTACAGCGAAAAGCCCTTAATACTCTGACGCAGGACTTACGTAAAGCGACCAAAGCTAAGTCAGATTTTCTGGCCCGCATGAGCCATGAAATTCGTACGCCGCTAAACGCAATCATTGGTCTTACCAAGCTTTCTCAACGCGCCGCAGAAGATAAAGATCAGCAGACAAACTTAATTCAAATTGAGGGCGCATCGCAAACGCTGCTGAGTATCATTAATGACATACTCGATTTCTCTAAAATTGAAGCTGGCAAGCTAGATATCGAGTCGACGCAATTCAATTTAGATTCACTCGTTAATCAAACTATTAGGCTGCACTTAACTCGCGCACAAGAAAAGCATATAGAACTTATACAACATATTTCACGAGACGTGCCGCTAAACTTAATTGGCGATCCGTTGCGCATACAACAGGTGCTCAACAATCTATTAAGTAACGCACTTAAATTCACTGAAGATGGGCTTATTTCAGTGAGTGTTAGGTGTACGCAAGCCAAAGACGATATTCAACTTGAATTTGAAGTGAAAGATTCTGGCGTTGGCCTAAGCAGCGCCCATCAAGCCCAATTATTCCAACCGTTTAATCAAGGCGATGAATCAATCTCAAGACGCTACGGTGGTACAGGTTTAGGCCTAGCCATTTGCAAACAGCTCACAGCCTTAATGGGCGGCGAAATTTGGGTAGATAGCCGGTTAGGAAAAGGCTCTATTTTCCACTTTACTATAAAGGTACAGCAGGACGCTTCTCAGCAAATTATTTCGCCATCTAAGCAGCTTTCTGCATTGAGAGTGCTTATAGCAGACGATATTGAGGCATCGCGAGACGCAATTTCAGAAGCCCTTTCAATGGCCAATATTCAAGCTGATATCGCTTTTGGTGGAAAAGATGCAATCATAAAGATGCGCGCTGCATTAGCCTCGTCATTACCCTACGATGTACTTATTTTAGATTGGAATATGCCCGATATAGATGGTCTTGAAGTAGCAGCGATAATGAGCCAAGAGTTTTCGATTAAGCAGCCAAAAGTGATCATGCTTTATGCGTTTGAATCGCCACGTATGCGAGAACAAGCGAACCAACTTGGCATACGTAACTTTGTTAAGAAACCATTTAGCACAAGCGAACTGGTAGATACACTGCAAGAGCTATGTCTTAATGTAAAAACTAAAACGTTGCCCAAAGACACGCCAAGCGTACCTAAATTGAAAGGCACGCGCATTCTTTTTGCAGAAGATAATGCACTCAATCAAAAAGTCACTCTCGGCCTTTTAAACGACACTCAGGCCACCATTGACGTTGTTAACAATGGCCTAGAAGCTATAAATAGACTGCGTAAAGACTGCGCTTTTGACCTAGTCCTTATGGATATTCAAATGCCAGTAATGGATGGATTAACCGCAGCCAAACACATCCGAGAAGAGCTGAAGTTAACGCTGCCTATTATTGCAATGACCGCTCATGCCATGCAACAAGACATTGATAAGAGCTTGGCGGCAGGCATGGATGGTCATGTTAATAAGCCTGTTGACCCTAACCGCTTCTTCGATGTAATTGTTGAGGTACTAAATAAAAGGCCCTCTTCCGCTACTTCAGCATTATCTGATGAACTAGCGGTTGAGAGCTCATCACTCACATGTATAGATAAACCTAAAGCGCTGGAAACATTGCTCGGTGACGAAGCACTGTACAATGAATTACTTAACGACTTTATCGCTCTAGAAGATGAGCAAAACGCGTTGCGCAAAGCTATTGAAAACCAAGACTATCCATCTATTGCACGTATAGCACATATTTTCACAACCGCGCTTCGCTATATTGGCGCATTCGCCCTTGCGGAATTAGCGGGTTCTATTGAGTTAACGGTAAAACACAACGAGCACAAAATAGCCAATGGCTTCAGTACGCAATTAGAAGAACTTCACAACGCCTTGCTGGAATTAAGAGAGAAGATTGAGGAAATAACAGAGTAAGTTAAATTACCCTCAACCTAACTTGACTCTTGCGTTGCATACTCATTTTTCATAAGCCACGCGTACGCCGTTGTAAATGCCGTTTCTTGAAACTGTTTTAAACCGGTGTCAGAAAAAGGTACAGAAAGTGGGTTTCTGCGCAGCGACTCTTTAATGTCGGTAGGGCTAAATACAATAACCTCCAAACCATCAATTAATTCGATGGCTGCCTCCAGCTTGAAGCCAATCGCACTCCCTGCAAATTTACCTTTGCTTTGACGCTGACGAATTATTACCGCATCAACCTTGTAATCTTCCACTAGCTTAGCAAAGGTGCTTTGGAAGCTCTTTAACCCTTTGGCACTGGTATCGGCAAGGGTTAAACGGCGTGTACGGCAGTCGGGCAAATGAAACAAACCATCAGCAAGGGACACCAAACTGATAATTGCTTCATTACCTTTTAAATCTATACCACAGACTTTCATATTTATTCCTAATTACGTTTGCCTGTAATTATAACCCGTTTAACGGCTAATATTCACTTGCGAACATTTTTCTTTATTGACCAGATTGCTGCGCGCAGCACCACTAACTTAGCACTGACTTGATGGTCTCTTTTGACAAAGGCTTCACAAAATGTTCGTCAAACCCAGCAGATTTAGAATCCTCTACGTATTTTTCTGACCCCCACCCGCTTTGAGAATAAAATTTGACGTTATTAGCTTCAGGTAAAACTTTAAGCATTTTAACAAGTTCATAGCCGTCTATATCAGGCATGCCGATATCAAGAAAAACACAGTTAGGCTTAAACGCTTTAAATGCATCCACGGCCTCTGTGGGAGATGTAATTCCCAAAGCTGCCACTCCCATTGACTCAGCTAACAGACAATAAGCATCAATAAGATCAGCATTGTCATCGACAAACATAACTTTACTTTTACTTTGTACAACTGGTTCAGTTTTTGTATTTACCGACTGTTCATACGCTTTTTTGGAAATTGGAAGCCTAACTTCAAACGTACTGCCTTGGTCGACGCCATCACTCATCACAGACACTTCACCATGATGTAAAGCCACAAGCTTACTGACTAGAGTTAGGCCGATCCCAAGGCCACCTTTAGTATGTGTAGAGTGCGCCTCAATTTGGGTAAACATGTTAAACACATCTTTTAGCCTGTCTTCAGGTATGCCCATTCCGTTATCCTTAACAGAAACAACAATCATGACATCATCTTTTCGGATATCTACCACTATCTGCCCTGAATCTTTCGTGTACTTAGTGGCGTTGTGAATAATGTTGGAGAAAATCTGGCTTAACCGCGCTTTGTCGCCGTAAACAGTCACATCCTCTTCCAGGCAATTTACCGTTATATCGTGCTTCTTCGCTTTTACTTGCTGCTCAACAATTTCAAGAGAATCTGAAAGCACGTCTTGAATGCTCAATCTCTCAAATTCAAGTTTGACCTTACCACGAGTGATCCGCGAAACATCCATTAAATCGTTGATGAGTTTAGACATGTACTCCGCTTGACGGTTAATGATAGCTGTCACTCTTTTGCGCGTTGCATCATCATTGACCGATTCTAAAATGCTCGCCCCTGACATGATCGGGCCCAAAGGGTTTCGCAATTCATGCGCCAGTGTAGCAAGAAATTCATTTCTGTAATTATCCTGCTTTTCTAGCTCTTGGATACTGATATGCATACGTTCTTGCACATCGAGTGCATATACAAGAAACATCCTATTCAATCGGTTCGCAGTATCAACATCCGCTTTATCAAACGTCGTTGAGCGCCCTTTAATTGTTCGGGTATGGATAGTAAACGCAGAACGGGGTTTAAGTCGTTCTGCCTTTGGAGCATCTTCTGACTTTTCGTCTTCAGCGCCTATCCATTTTTGTATCCGGCATGTCTCTTTTCTGAACCACGCGGTAAAATACTGTTTTTTCTCGAACAGCGGTATGATCATAATACCTGCAATACCATGCTCGCGCGCTTCAGGGTAATCTTCATAGAGAGAATCGTTCGTGTAAGGAAAACCGCCTTCGCTACTCGCTTTAGAAAAGATTTCTTTGATAAGCTCTATGGGTAAAGTAGACCCAAGGGTGATGGTCTCGTACTGCGAGTAATAAACAAACCCTGAACTATTAAGCGCATCTAAAAAAGCCCGTTCGCCACTTTTCACTACGCGACTGATAGGGTTAGCAGGGCCTATTTTATCTAGCATGGCATCCACGGCTTGGTCGGTTACATACTTTTTGTGTTTGGCAATTTCCTCTTCTTTTGCCAACAAATGCCAGCTAAAAAGTTGGCTCAAATTCTCGCACTGCAGCCTAACATTTTGGGGTATATAGCAAGCTTTGCGATGATGGCAAGATATGAGCCCGTACAGCTCTCCATCTGTAACTAAGGAGATAGAAAACGAAGCTCGTAACCCTTGGTTCCTAATGTATTGAAGGTGAATAGGCGAGAACGTACGCAACAGCGAACGGGTGAGATCTAACCGCTCCCTCCCTGTCTCCTCGGCAGTAGGAATTAACCTAGCGTTGGGCAACTCTGTATCTGGAACGAGCCTAACCCAATTTGTTTTGTAAAGTTCTCTCGCTTGCTTAGGAATATCTGATGCAGGAAAATATAAATCTTGATATGACTCCATATCTTCAGCTTTGGCTTCCGCAATAACCTTACCTGAGTAATCATTATTAAACTTGTAAAGCACCACCCTATCCATATTGGTGAGGTATTTAATGGTGGATACCATCTCTTGAGCCATCTCTCTTAGCGAGGTCATTTCTTTAAAGCGCGGCGCGATAGACATTGAATAGAGTTTAATAAATTGCTCTGCACTATAGGTATCTCTGAACTCTGTAGCAGGCTCTAGCTCGACCACATAGTGATGACCAGAGTCGTAGACAACCGCTAAATAGTCTCCTGCTTCCCCTTCGTTTAAGAGCGCGGTATTTAAAAGCAGCTTGATAGGCAGTCGTATCTTGGTCTTCGACACTCTATCGAACGTCTCTTCAAGAAACGCTCGCTCGTTAGTATCGGAAGAAAGAATATCTAAAAAGTTTTTGCCAACAATCCCCTCAGCAAATATCGTTTCGCAGTTTTCGCTAACAATTGAAATATTTAAATCGTTGTAGCTGAACGCAATAAGAAAACCATAACTTTGTATACTTTCGGGAATATGTATAGGCTCGTCTTCACAACGTTCAAAGTTAAAGTTTTGAGGGAATTGACTCATAGGGTTCCTAAAATTTGTATCCGTTTAGCAATGTGTGGCTATAATTTGCAACGTATCATATCGATATATCGATTCATAATGCTCTCTATGCTATTTGGTTTAATTTAATGTTTGCTTGCAAACATCCTAAGAACACAATAAAAAAGCTTGTGTTCAAATAGCCATTATTCCTTTTAAACCGATTTTTATTACTTTAATCACCGTTTAGCGAATTGAGCTTTATCAGTCTTCCGCCTTCATTATCTTCAAGCACATAAATATTGCCCATACTATCCTGTTCGACTTCGCGCACTCGCTTGTCCCATTCGTACCGCTCAGCTTCTTCAATTTTCCATTTACCTTCATCGTCTTTATTAAAGGCAACGCGAACGAGTGCCTTTGATGACAAACCACCAATAAAGCCGTTACCTTTCCAATCGCTGAACTTATCGCCTTTATAAATTATAAAGCCGGCGGGGCTAATGGCAGGCACCCAGGCTAATTCAGGTGATTTAAAAATAGGAATATCTTCGTGATTTGGGATTTTTACGCCCGAATAATGGTCGCCCTGCGACACAGTGGGGTAACCGTAGTTGCGACCTTTTTCGATAAGGTTAAGTTCGTCGCCATGGCGCGGTCCCATTTCGTGAGCCCATAGATTACCTTGCTCGTCGAAATCGATGCCAAGCGGATTGCGGTGACCTAATGTCCAAATTTGTTCCGTGACGCTACCTTGACCATAAAACGGATTGTCTTTTGGCGCGCTTCCGTCGTCGTTCAAGCGCAGCACCTTACCTAAATTCATTGCCATGTTTTGGGCTGGCGTGAATTTTTGACGCTCCCCCGAGGTAATAAACAAGTACCCTTCCGGTGAAAACACCATACGGTGCGAATAATGCCCGTTTCCCGTCACCTTTGGCGACTGTCGCCAAATCAGCTTTCTCTCAGATAACGTCGCCCCCGTGTCAGAAATACTAAGCGTAGCGCGCTCAATTACCGCGCCACTGAATGCATCGTCTTTTTCATCACGTTCAATGTAGGAAATATAAATGGTGTTATTCGACTCAAAGTCAGGATGAATAATGACATCACCTAAACCGCCCTGCCCGCGCGCAGTAACACTTGGTACGTTGCTTACCGCAAAACGCTTCTGCTGGTTTTCATCAAGCAACCACAGCGAACCAGCCTTTTCCGTTACTAAGCTGCGCCCGTCTGGCAAAAAAGTCATCGCCCATGGGCTATCGAAGGTTGAAAGCAAACTTCCCGTTATAGTTGTGCCTTTGCTGCCTTTCATTTCAATTTGCATTGCTGAGCCAGATTGCGCCCAAGCAGTAAGCGACATCACGAATACCGCTGCAGCAACAGCCAGTTTTTTACGCGTTACGGTTTTACATACTGTAAAAATTGTTGTTTTATTAGTTCGCATAATGGTGATTCACCTTATTCAAGGTTCGCGCACAGCTAAGCACAAAAGTGTGCCACGCAAATGGTTATAGTTAAGGGTGTTACGTCTATCGGGTTGCTTGGGTTTAACTTTTGTCTTTTACCGCTTTTTCTTGTTTCCTTATCGTGTTGATATGCTGGCTAGAAAACCTAGTCCACCCTATAGCAATATGTAACTGATTTTGAAATACATCGTGATTATCTTCATAGGCCTCATCAAGGCGGTGTAAAAACTGAAATTAAAGTTAAATGTAATAGTGGTAACGACGCCATTGTGGTCGGCAACGCCGCGTATTAGCATGCGGTATATGGTGATGAAACGTGGATATTTTTAGGCAGCGACTCTGGCTATGAAGGACTATCGAAACTCTACTACGCAGAAATTAACATAACACTTGAACGCCAACCCGACTAGTGCTCAGTCGGCTTCATAGGTGGCTAGCGGAATTGACGTAACACGTCGAATTCAAACCAAATGGGGTGTAACTTTGCCTCTTAAAGTATTGTGAAAACTAGCCCTTTAGGCATTCGATAAATAATGACAACTCATTATTTCCACTGGGCACGCGCGCCAGTTGTGCCTATGCATGTTATAAAGGTCTGTTGTTAAAAAACAAAGCGGTTTCGCTTATTAGCTGAACTTTTTTATTCTATACGCTTGAATTTCACTGACATTCTAGAGCCCTGTTTCTTCAAAAAGTAAGAAGTTAAAGCACCAGATGATATTTCAACGACGTCGTTTTGTTGTAGCGATAATGTCCTTGATACTTCCATCTGTTTCCAACGTTGATTGTTATCCAAAGTAATTATATACATGCCATTTATCTTTTTAGCATCGGATATTACAAAGGTTTTCTGTGTTTCAACGTCTTTATATTTAGTTGCTCCAAATTTATCTTCTTGCGCGGCAAGGTGCTGCTTAGCATATCGGTCAAAACATGAAAGTCGCTTATTATCATTTTGAATAGATATACACGTTTCTAGCTCATCTGTGCTAATACTTGCACTAACGGTAGTGCTAATAAAAACGCCGAATAGAAATATCGAGTGCCTCAACCCCATAATATTCCCTAAAAAAAGAGAGAGCGCTAAGAGCGCTCTCTTTACATGGTTAAACTAAACGAATCTGCTATTAGAATGACACAGAAACGCTTGAGAAAAATCTCCGACCAATAACGTCGTAAGTACCAGGCTCTGTGTTGGCATTAAACGCACTGTGGAAATACGGTGGAGCTTCGTCAGCTATGTTGTTGATACCTGCCGAAAAGGTAACATTTTCCCATTGATAAGTTGCTGCAATATCGTGGTAAATTGTCTGTTCAGCAGTTACATCAGCCGCCGAACTCGCAGACGCAAGACGGTCTGAAGCTTCACCAATAAAGCGTACTTTATAATCTAAGGTCCAGCCGTCACCGTAAATACCGATGTTAGACTGCCAGCGCCACTCAGGGAAAACTTCAAAACCGTTTGCAGTACCTGCAAGTTCAATGGTTCCAGTTAAAGGATAATCACGCTCGTAACTGTCTAAGTAAGTTGCGCTCCAACTTACGCTAATGCCTTGAACTGCGCCTAATTCTAAAGGAGAGTCATACGCTACGTCAAAATCCCAACCTGAGGTTGTTAGCGTACCTTGGTTTGCTAGCGTTGTTTTGGCATCGGTTGGGAATATACCAAATTCAGCTGTATTGTGAGGGCCGCCCGAAATATCAAATGGATCACATGCGACTGAGTCGAAATTCACAGAGTTCATACACTGTCTGTAAAGATCATTCATGTCTGGGCTACCAATAACTTTGTCTATTTCGATTTTCCAATAGTCAATGTTAAATGCTAAGCCCTCAAGCCATTGCGGCTGGTAAACCAAACCAATGTTTTGCGATTTAGATTCTTCAGGTTCTAAAGGCTCGCTTGGTGCTGCAACTGTGTAAGTAGATTGCCAAGCAAAGCCATATTCACCCGCATCTGTTGTGTCTACACCAGATTGAACACAGTTATCGTACATGGTTTGTGTGATATCGCCTGCCGCCAGCTTTCTATCGCCAAACTCACACACAGACAATACTATTGGGAAGTCTGTTTGATCGCCTTGATTCAACTCAGCGATATTTGGCGCGCGGAAACCAGTTGCATAAGAAGCTCTAAAACGCAGTTCTTCTGTGGCAGCATAATCGGCACCAATTTTATACGTTGTGCTATCACCTGCGGAAGTATTGTAATCAGAATAACGTGCTGAAGCATTTACCGTTAAATTTTCAAGTACAGGAAGATAAAGCTCACCATACACTTCGTCTACCGAAAAAGAACCAGAAAGCGGATCGCTCGCGCCACCCGTTGTTAAACCATTGGCAATAAATTCATCAGGTGAAAAGCTACCTTCCTCGTTTCGGTGCTCGTAGCCAACCGCCCAGCCTGTATAACCACCGGGAAGTTCGAACATCTCGCCAGAAAGGTTAAACGTGAATAGCTCCATCTGACCACGGTAAATATCTTTCAAAGAGCCAGTAGTGAGATAGTCCATTTGTTCTTGCGAGATATTGCCATAGTCAGAGAACGGGTCAAGAACCCCCGGACACGCTGAATCTGCGGCACAGGCGTCAGGATCGACAGCAATTGCCCAACGATCGAAGCGACCATAGTTAAGGGTTTCGTCACTGGTCTCTGTTTCTGAATGACTATACGAAGCGTCCCAGAAAAGGGTGTCATTTAACAACGAACCGTTTAGCCCAGCAACCATACGATAGGTATCGGTAGTCTGTCTAAATAGTCGACCACCCGATTCAACAAAGCGTCGATTTATGCGCACAGCGGTTGGACCATCAACACCAATTAAAGACCAGTTATCAGCACCGTTAACACCAAAGGGGTTGAATGGGTTATTTGCGGGCACATAATCGTTCCATTGTACGCCATTATTTGGTGTTTCAATTGATGGCGTTACTGCAAATGATGCATCTGGAGCAAGACGTTGTTGCGAAGTACGTCGTGTGTAAGTTCCTTCAAAGTAACCAGTAACATTACTCGTCAACTCAAGCTTGCCAAGCATCGCCATCTGCCAACGCTCATTGGGTGTAATTAACGCATTCACAGGAGAGTAATCGTAGATGTCACCTGATTCAAATGGGCGAACTTGGCCTGATGATGCATCAACAATGTAATTGCCAGCGCTCGTTCGAATACGGCGACTGTTAGATGAGCCTGAAGGCTCGAGCGCAAATGAACCATCACTTTGAAGAAGAGGGAAAAGAGTTTGGTTAGCAAAATCTTTTTCTTCCTGCTTCATCTCTTCTTGGTTCATGTATGCAAGAGAAAGAACGATATTGCCTTTATCACCAGCAACACCCGCTTTTACGTACATACCGTCATCGCGTGCCTGTCGATCTTCTGTGCCAAAGCCTAAATTAGCACCGAATTCAACACCTTCAAAAGTATCATCCAGCACGAAGTTTACTACACCAGAAAGCGCATCCGATCCATAAATAGTTGAAGCGCCGTCTTTTAGCACATCAACTCTTTTTATTAAGGCTTGCGGTACAACGTTAAGATCTACAGCACCATCTCCTGACGCATCACCAATCATTCGGCGACCATTAATAAGAACTAGTGTTCTATTAAAACCCAAGCCTCGTAAATCGATCTTCTTTTGCCCTTGATCTGAGCCATTATTGGTCGATGTTCCCATTTGATATCCAGTAAATGCTGGGACATCTTTTAAAAACTCATCAATACTAGCAACACCGGCCTGCATAAGGTCACCGCTGTCAAACGATGAAATTGGGCTAGATGAGCTAAATTCGGATCTCGCAATACGGGAACCTGTTACTGAGATTTTTTCAACATTCTCCTCTGACGGAAGATCTTGAGCATGAATTACTGTCGGTGTTAAGGCACTTGCGGTTCCAAAAACTAAAGCAGTCCGTACCGCACTATATATTCTTTTTTTTGTGTGCATTTTGAGTTTCCCATTTGTTAGGTTGATATTTTTCCTTACAACAACTCCGATTTAATAACGTAAGTTAATTAAATCGTTACTTTCTAATGTATCACTCAATAAGTAAAATTGAATACTTTTAACGCAAATAATTTGTTTACACATTGACATCTCGTCCTGTCACAAAACTCTTATTAGGCCAACTATCTGATCAAATTAAACTTTATTGCTCTTAACGCCCACCTACGAATAGCAAACTTTTACAAATATTCACATTTTCATACACTCTTCAGAGTAAGCTTAATTAATATATTGGTAATTTTTTGACAAGTTGTGGCATCTGTGAAAGCTTGGCAGACTACTGTGAAGCTAACGGCGAATTAGCCATGGCGCTTGAAATAAGAAAGAAAGCGCTAGCAGCAATGAGCTATGAAGAAAATGTTGAAAGTGGTGCTTTCAAAACACGGCTGGCAAACTTGCGAAAGAAGATTGCGGAAGGTACAGGCGACTAGCTGATGATTGCCTTAACTAGAAAGTTGTTAGCATTGACCGAATAATAGTAGGAACGTACTCTGGTACGTTCACTCGTAATGGAATACACTTAATGAAAACAAACAAGATCTTCGCCTCTTTAACACTTTCGCTTTGTTTAGCTTCGTTATTGGGCTGTGCTGAGCCTGAAACCCTGCCCGCCTCCCCTTCTGCTGCCGCAGAATCAAAAGAAGCCAACCTTTTAAAAACAGGGCTTACTGAACGCATTCGAATTGAAGGGCAAGAGGTTGATTACCAATCTTTAGAGCAAAGACAAGCGCATTATAATGTGCCCGGTGTGTCTGTCGCGTTTATGAGAAATGGGCAACTAGCGTCGACCATGCAAAGCGGCGTTAAAGATTTAACCACTGAATTGGCTGTTGATGAAAACACGGTATTTCAAGCCGGAAGTATTTCGAAACCCGCTTTTGCAGCAGTATTGATGAAATATCGCGAAAACAACCCGCTAGATTTAGACGCAGATGTTAATACTTTACTCACCAGTTGGCAGTTGCCTGAACATGAATGGACAGGGCAAGACGTTGTTTCATTACGCAGATTGTTAAGCCACACGGCGGGAACCACAGTACATGGTTTTCCTGGTTACGCGGCTAGCGAACCCGTACCTAACTTGCAGCAAGTGCTAGAAGGCGCATTTCCCGCCAATACCGATGCAGTTGTTGTTGATATTAAACCCGGCACGCAAATGCGTTATTCAGGTGGCGGCACTACGCTCGCTCAGCTTACCTTGCAAGACGTAGCTAATGAGCCCTTGCCAACCATGTCACAACGGCTTTTGTTTAAACCTTTAGATATGACGCGCTCGGGCTTCGAACAGCCCATATCGAAAAACCTGTCGAACAATATGGCTATGCCTTATGACGGCGACGGTGTACCAATTAAAGGTGGCGCGCATACCTACGCTACGCTTGCAGCAGCCGGCATGTGGAGCACGCCATCAGACATGTTGAAAATGGCAAGCGGCGTACGCAGTGCGTATTTAGGGCAGAAAACCGACTGGATATCGCAAGCTACCGCACAAGAAATGTTAACCAACAATACGCCAACCATTGAAGCACCTAATGTTGGCATCGGCTTTTTTATCAACATGAGTGACGATGGAGAAATTCTAGGCTTTGGCCATGGTGGCGCAGATGCTGGCTTTATGTCGCAGCTATACATTGAGCTAGATACCGGCAACGGCTACGCCATTATGACAAACGGCAACAACGGTAGGCAGTTAATTAGTGAGCTAGAAATACGGCTAAAAGAAGCGTTAAACGTAGGTTACTCGGAAGCTGAAGTTAGGAAGTTAGTACCCATAAGCCAAAAGGAACTGAGTAGATACATTGGAACCTATGTGGTGACCAAGCCAGTTAACGTTGATGTGGTGCTAGAAAAAACAGCCAATGGCTTTGTGCTTAACGCCTTACCTTACGTTGAAAATGAAGAGTATTTTCATGAGGGTGATGGACTATTTTTTGCCAAGAATGGAAGTAGTGTTCGTTTTGAGCTGGATGATGAAAGCGAAGACGGATCGGTTAAGAGGCTTGTGATGGAAGGTGGTATTCGTGGTGTTAGGAAAGAATAGATTCTAGGGTGTGAACTGATACATGCCCCTAATCCTTTTTGTGCCAGTTACCACCGTTAATATATTCGAAGCCAGACGGCTGCTAGGTACGTAAAGCCGAAGTTAATCAAGCCTCAGTTGTACGAATGCTCCACAGCCAAAGCGGACGTTCGAATCTCAACCACTTATAGACAAAAAAATTTAAGGTGATTTAAACCAATCGCTACAATATTGCTATTACAGCGGTATTGCTTTATTCATCTATTAAAGCCAAAGAATCCAAAATCCCCATCCCACTATGAATGCCACCTTCGTTTTCGCTGGCTGGCTTACTTCGAATTAAATACCCCGCATAACCTTCAAACTCAGTTGCAGGCTGTCCTTTATAGAATACCGAGAATAATCCTATTTCACTAACTAAATCATTAATAGGTGTCTGTTCAGCATTTCTAATAGCTAAGGTTGCATTTTCTCGCTCATGCGGAAATATCCTTTTCATAAATGTCCAAGCATTGTGGTCTTTCGCAGGTATCTCAAGCAATTTTTTGGTGATGTCATCACCAAAAATACAGTGACCTCCACCTTCGCCCTGATTTTTTAACACCCATTCTGATTTTTTCGCATGAGAGTTAAACCATGCAATTGTTGCTCTGTTTAGCGGCTTCATATCAGTTAAGACATTTTTGACCAGCTTTGCCTCTTTTAAATTTAGTCCCCAGCGTTGATATTCAACTTCGGGCATTTGGGTCAGTGATAACTGTATAGATTTACTGGTGGCGAGTTGCTGGCTGATTGTTGCATTAATCGCAACATAATGCTGCTCCATAAATAGCCGTACTTGGCTTAAAGTATGGCAACAGATATCCTCATCTAACTCAGGTGCACAGTAGTCTTCAAATTGATAACCCGCACGAAGATAGACAACATCAACGCCTATTTGCCCTTCTAATACTAGCCGACCATTTTCTCCAGAACTCAATTCACCGTTAAGTTGTTCAAAGGTGCGTCGCAGCGTTTTAACGCCGTATTTATTAAGTTCTAATTCCAGTAAATGCTGGTCATACACATTATCCTCGTTTTCTTGAACCACCATTACAAAAACTGCTTGGCCCACTTCATTAAAATGAGTTTTTATATCCTTCGCGGCACGGCTTATCCCTAGTGCCATTTGCTCCAACCCTATATTGTTAACAGGCTTGCTTCCATTCGCTTCTATAAATTGAGAATAAGTATCGGGCCATTGAGTTTTAACATAAGCATGTAATTCACTAGCACGCTGACCAAACGGTGCCATCCCTGCGGCTATTCCATTAAACTCAATCACTTTGACACCATGAACTCTGTCATGCATAAAGTCAGTGCGCATCAAAAGTAAAGGTTGGCGTTTTGGATATTTTCTTTTTCCATCTATTCCGTGACCTTGTTGATATAAGGAAAGTAATCGGGCAAAAAAAGGCTCCGCTTCGGATAAGTTAATCAAAGATGATTGCAAAAAATCGTGGTCTTCGGAGATGTTATTTATTAACTTACTAACAATCGGAACCACTATCTTTAAATGATTGAAAACACTACTTTCGATTGCAATAGGAGCAATACTGAAGGGGCAATGCCTTGCGGTATTGTCAGCTTGACGAAAAGCTACTCCATGCATAATTGCCCACTCAGCTAAGTCTTGTACTACGTTGCTGGGAATATTTTTTTTCATTTCATTTCTGATTGATTTAATAGCACTAACTGGTTATTGCAGGTTACAAAAGTAAGTTGGTAAAACCAGTTAGTGCATATTGAGATTTCTGGTAGTTAAGTTTCTTTATAAAGAACAGTGTTGCTTTTCATTCGCGAAATCGGGAAATGTTAGCCGCATCTCGTTTGCGGCCTTTTCGTCGCCTACCAGTTTTGCAACAATTGAGCGAATCTGCTCGTATCCATGCAGCATTAAAAATGACGGTGCGCGACCATAAGATTTCATACCAGCAATATAAAAGTTATTATCTACATGAGCTAACTCTTTCGCACCATGACCCGGCACTGACCCGCATTGATGTGCATTTGGATCGACCATACTAGCAATACCGCGTGGTGCCTCCACAACCTCATCTAGGTTTAACCTTATTTCACTGAGCATCTGCGTGTTGGGTCTAAAGCCTGTTGCTACTATTACCTTGTCTACATAAATATGGGAGTTACAGCCATTTGAAGTGATTTCTACTTTTAGACTTTTTTCTACAGCACTAATTCTTTTCACTGTTAATTCTGGCAACAAGGTTAATTTACCACTGTCTATGGCGCTCTGAGCGGCTAAACCAAGTTTACGACGAGCTGGAACCTTATCATTTAAGCCCCCACCCAACAGTTTATCTAAATTTTCACCTCTCAGCCCCCAATATACTTTGGTATCAGGCGAACTATCTTGCAACTCGATGAGGTTTAAACCAACATTCATTGCCGAGTGCCCACCGCCAATTAGCAAAGTTGTCTTACCTTGATAAAGTTCACGATCTTTTTTCAGTACATCAGGAATACCATATTCAATGGAATCACTATTTTTAATTTCCCCCGGTACTGGCAAACCATCTCTGCCTATTGGATTTGGGGACGACCAAGTACCCGAAGCATCAATTACCGCCTTCGTACTAAGGATATGCACATCTTGTTCTGCATCCTTATAGTGGATGACAAAATTCATCTTATCTCGATCATGAGTAGTGTGTTTACTGTGCCCTTCCTTTGCGATAGCGATAACTTCAGCGTTGTAACTAATATGTTGAGATAGATCTTTACTACTGGCCGCAGGTATTAAATATTGATCTAAAAGCTCTCTACCTGTGGGGATCGCATCAAAGCATGGCTTTTCCCAACCGTGTTTGTTCAAGATCTTTTCCACTTCTTTATCAATGACGTATGACCACTTGGTGAATAATCGAACGTGTCCCCACTCATTTATTGCACTGCCAACTGAGCTACCCTTTTCTAGTACCAGAGGTGTCAAACCATTACTCTTAGCATGAGCAGAAGCTGCAATACCTACAGGACCCGCTCCGATAATTACAACATCAAATACTTTGTTCATTTTATGCTCCTCAAAAGCCATTAAAATACTATCGAATATAGGTAACCAGCCGTCATTGCCATACCTAATACCACTGTTAAAAAAGCCACAATCATTTGATTTTTAAAGATCGACCTTAATAAAATAACCTCCGTTAAGCTTGCACCTGCACTACCTATGATTAGTGCCATTACCGAACCCATAGCCATGCCTTTTTTAACCAAGCCTGCACTCAAGGGAATAATCGCCGATGCTCGAATATAGAGAGGAATGCCGATAACTGCTGCGATGGGGATTGCATACCACTTGTTTTCACCCGCATATTTAACAATTAGCTCTGTAGGAACAAAGCCATAGATAATTGCACCCACTAATACACCAACAAGCAAATACGGCAATGTTTTCTTAAAATCACTCCAAGTTGATTGCCAGATTCTTATCCAACGATTTGGTTTTTCCTCAACAACAGGTTGTTGTTCTGTTTTTGTGCTACATGACGAACCACACGTTTTCTTTTCTTCTTCGTAAGCTTCTGGACGGACGTACTTTTCAAAACCAAGCTTTTCTAATAAAACTCCAGCACTAATAGATACCGCCATAGCAATTACAAAGTAGAAAATAGCTAATTGAACACTAAACGTAACAGCAAGAATTCCAATAATAATAGGATTTAAAAGCGGGCTAGAAAGTAAAAAAACAATTGTTGGACCAAACCCGGCTCGCGCCTTAAACAGTCCTTTTAAAAACGGAATTGTTGAACAAGAGCAAAAAGGTGTAATAGCCCCTAACGCAGCAGCAATAAAGTACCCACGACCATTTTTAGAGGTTAAAAGTGCCTGAACTTTATCTTTCGTTATGTACTCTTGTAATACTCCAACTGCATAACTGATAACGATATAAAGCAGGGTTAACTCGACAGCTAAGAACACAAACATGTTTAGTGATTCTTCTACCATATTCAAAAATTCTGTAGACATAATGTTTCCTATATATTTTGATAATACCAGTATATTCGAAATATAATGTAGATCAACTATATTTCGAAAAAACTGGTAATATAGGATTTATTAATGGGATCGGATGAAGAAAAAGGTATACTTTACTTAAGAGTAGACGACTATATCTGGAGTGGTAATGGAACTAGAAACCGTAGCAAAAATACTAAAAGAGCTTGGACATCCAGTTCGCTTGACCGTTTATAAAGAGATCAGCAAGGCTGGCTATACAGGTATCCCTGTCGGTGATATTCAAGCAAGAGTAAACATACCCGCTTCAACACTGACACACCACATTTCCGCTTTAGTTTCAGCTAAGTTAGTTAAACAGCGTCGTGAAGGAAGGGTACTATTTTGTTCTCTTGAATGTGGCGCACTTGAGAGCGTTATTGACTACTTAACATCAGAATGCTGTATAGATGAGCTATCTACAAAGCAATAAGCATCAATTATGTGGCAATGGTTGCAAAAGAATTTAACTTATAAACCATTTCCTTTTGTAAGTATGAAGTAAGTTCAATCCAATATTGTCCCCTCTCAATTATTAGACTTCTTGTTCGTTTTGAACATTTTAATGATATGCGATGTAGGCAACTACCATATTACTTCTTGCTGAAAGCGAGCTTTCATAGCCTCATTGGACAGAAATTATTTGGTCCGAATAGACCCTGCTAGGGACTTCGGTTTATTAATAATAAAATGTCAAAGGAATGTGGTGTTTTAATCGACATCTATACGCACAAGGCAGGTTGTTATTTACCAAATTCTGACTGACCGCTATCTGCCCATTTGAGCAGTACAAATCTGAGTGTGTGACAGTCCGCAGTTTGTCTCAAGGTGACTTTAATACCATGGGACCGAAATGTACGTGAAGCGGTCCGTGGATATTTAAGCATTCTAGGTCAGGAATGAGCGAATAGCTGACATTGATCCTAACTCACATTTGGACACAAGTGAGTTTTACATCGTCAAATATTAGCAATTAATGAATTGGCTGGGGTATGGAAAAGTTGCTTATGAAGATGCCCCGTTTTGCTGGCGCAGAGAAAAATCCTGCCTCATTGCTTTTGGAATTCTGCTCCTAAAACTTTCCTGTATATCTTGATTCATAGTAATCAATGAATTATCACATTGTGAAAACCTTTGTGTTACATTTGGCACTCATTTTATTTTAACTTTTCATTGTGCCAAGTCTTTTATCAATTAAAGCATCGGTTAAAGGTAAATATCAGTATTTACCTGCGGTGTTGATGTTACTGATTTATGTTGCACCGCTGGTTTCCCTATCAGTGGCGTTTTTTAACACCTATCAGATAGCACATCACTCGCCCAATATGCAGGGCAAGATCCTAGAGCCCCGCCAAATTTTCAATAATTACCGTACATATTATGAATTTTTATTGAAAGAGAGAAAGAATGAATACAGTACAAACCGGAAGTGCTGGAAGTTTAGTGGCTTTTATTAAACAACTTCACTTCTATATTGGGTTATTTGTTGGCCCATTTATTTTTATGGCGGCGTTAACGGGTACAATATATGTCATAACGCCTCAATTAGAGCAGAGTGTTTATCAACAAGAGTTAACGGCAACCACACAAGGTGACGTTAAGCCCTTGAGTGCACAAATTGCGGCTGCGCAAAAAAGTTTGCCTCATCCACTCGATATTAAATCGGTTCGCCCCGCGCCTTCACTAGGCCAGACGACTCGAGTGTTATTTAATGATCCTGAACTGCATCGATACCGAGCACGAACGGTGTTTGTTGATCCTATTACTTTAGAGATCAAAGGCGAGTTAGCCAGTTATGGTACCAGTGGCGTTTTACCCCTTCGGATTGCACTTGATTTTATGCATACCGATTTACTTCTTGGGCCTGTGGGACGATATTACAGTGAATTGGCGGCATCTTGGGTGTGGATCGCGGCCTTAGGTGGAGTGTTGTTGTGGTGGCAGCAGCGCCGTAGCTTTGCCCGTCAAACCAAAGCTGGCAGCTTTGCACAAGCTCGTTCGCGTCATGCCAAAGTGGCTATTTGGATCAGTTTAGGGCTACTGTTTTTTTCCGCAACAGGGTTGACTTGGTCTAAATGGGCGGGGGGCAATATTGCTGAGTGGCGACAAGCGATTGGCTGGGTTACCCCCTCTGTTTCCCGCGATCTCACTCCTCATCATGATAAGGCGAATTCCAATTCTGATTTGCATGCTAATCACCATAACATGTCAGGCATGGGTGGCGGCATTAAGCTCGATGTCTTTGATCAGGTTGAACAAAGTGCCCGTGAGTTTGGTATTGATGCAAGAAAGATTGAAATCGTACCCGCACCAGATAATAAAACCGCTTGGGTCGTGAAAGAAATCGATCGCTCTTGGCCTACACAAGTGGACTCTGTTTCTATCGACCCTATGTCAATGTCGGTCGTCGATTTTGCCAACTTCAAGGACTTCCCTCTTGTTGCCAAGTTAATTCGCTGGGGAATTGATGCTCACATGGGGATCTTGTTTGGTTTGCCAAATCAATTATTACTGGCCGCTTTTGGCTTAGCCTTATGCGCAGTCATTGTATGGGGATATACCATGTGGTGGAAACGTCGGCCGATGATGAGCAATACACCACAAACCTTGATGGATAGTTGGATGAAACTTTCAGGAACATTGAAAGTTATATCTATTTTTGTGGCTGTTGCATTAGGTTTAGCGTTACCCATTATGGGATGTAGCTTGATCGTATTCTGCTTGATTGATGTGATTCGTTGGCGCAGAGAGTGGTATCAATTGCGCTCGGTTTCTTAAGGTATCGATAGTAAAAGTTGAAAGTGGGCAACGTATCATGTGTTGCCAAATTTATTTTTTGATACCCAATAAGGGGATTCTTTGGTTTATTAAATCTTTGTTGGACAGAAATGTGTTGGAACTCATGGACCGTTTTGTACGTGAAGCGGATCTTGGGGTAACGGGTTTTTCACCCTACTGAATCGCACATATATATGATTTGACTATAACTACAGCCGTCACTGTGACCTAGTCTATAGTTTTAATTTTTCTGATACCCTATTCAATACGTAGACCCAGCCTGCCATTTCACGGGTTGCTATTCAACGTGAAACTCGACTCAAATTCAGACCTTTCCGTCCGAAACTGGCGTCACTTCTATGGACATTCAACACCTCCTCGTTAACTTGATAGTCAACCGCTTTGGTATGGACATAAATAATTTCGTTGAAAATACAATAAGGACAAACTATGAAGCATATTGGCTACCTTAATGTTTTACTGCTTTTTATTCTGACAATGAGCAGTAATAGTTATGGTAAAGAAAAATCGCAGTTCTCAAAAAACCACTACTTTGGCGAAACGCCACCAGGGTTAACACCGCAACCTTTTGCGCCCGGCATCGTAAATACAAAAAAATGGGGAGATTCCGTTGGTTTTTCGCCTGATGTGAACACAATTTACGTTAAACGGTGGCGGCATTCTCGCGAGGTAGAGCAACCTGAAAGTCACATTTTCAAAAATGTCGCCAACCAATGGCATAAAACTCTGATGCCAGACGACATGCTAAAACCCTTTTATTCGCCAGATGGTCAGACCCAATATCATAAGTCGAAATATAGAGAGCGCACCGCGGATGGTTGGTCTGAATGGAAAAGCCTTGGCCAAAAGTTTGAAGAGGTTCGCATCATGGGTCTCACAACTTCGGCCGAGGGAACCTTGGTATTTGATGAAAATGCTAGACACAAGGATGGTTATGGCACGCTCTTCTATTCCCGGCTGATTGATGGCAAACGCGAAGACCCGAAGCCGCTGCCAAAAGAGATTAATACTGGCAGGTGGAATGCCCATCCCTTTATTGCCCCCGATGAGAGTTACATACTTTGGGACGGTGAAAGAGAAGATGGTTACGGGGAAGCCGACCTCTTTATAAGTTTCCGGCAGAAAGATGGTTCCTGGGGTGACGCGATCAACTTGGGGAGTGCCATCAATACTGAAGTTCGTGAAGGCGGACCAACGGTATCGCCAGATGGAAAATATCTTTTCTTTAATAGAATGGTGCCGCGCACTGATGACAGTGGGAAACAACAGTCAGATGTATTCTGGGTCTCTGCACAAATCATTGAAGACCTTAAAAATATCCAGTAAATACATCGCAAGGTGAAATTCTATACTTCACGACGGTTCGCTATTTGAGCAAAAAATCGTTCTCGCGGCCGTCTCCAAATA
>NZ_JAZETO010000013.1:0-47076 GCF_036864485.1 Alteromonas sp. S015
TCATTCCGAGAAGCTCTTGTCTTACGACAAGAGCTTTTTTCGTTTAGGTACGTTGTAGTCAAAAACAGAGCGTACTGTACGTCCTCCTTGCGCGCGATTATTATAAGAGCAGCGTGACAAAGAGAGTCACGATTTTGCACCACTAAACCTGCCTTACGGCGGGTTTTTTGCGTTTGGACGACAGAAAAACTTGGTATTATCTAGATAGCTAAAAGTATTCAGTGAAGTTGATAGCCGAAACGTTAACTGTTATACAAATCTACTGAATTGTCTTTAAATGCTGTAATACTTGTTTATTAATAGCCGTTAGCTTTGCATTTTTAGAATTTGCAGTCCAAACCAGAAGTCTATTAAAAAAGCTTTGTGTGTTGTGTAAAGCAGCTAATCCTTCGTTTGTCTCGTACGCTTCTTGCCATGAACTAAAAGCGGGTTGTGCCGCTACTGATAACCACTCACTCCAATATTCTAGTGTCATAGACTCTCTTAACATTAAATACACCGTTGCACGCACCAATCTGTCTGGTTCTCCGTAGATGTAAAAGTGTATTTCACTTGGATTTATCGCTTGCTGAATAGCTTGAGAAAGAGCTTTCAATTGCGGTTCATCGAACGCTTGGTTAAGTGATAGTTGAAGCGCTAGATCTGAAGCATGTGCTATTTGGTGTATATAACCGATATCTTCACTAAACCCGGTATAATCATTTACGTTTACAAGAGCGCCAGTGCTAATATTTAACAACTGTTTTCGTTCATTATTATTTAAAAATGGCGTCTTTCTATCAAAGCGCGCAACCTCTGCTAGAGAGAGAATAATGAACGAATGATGGTGAGATGTATGGGTCTTATTATTAAATGCTCGAATTAGCTCATCATGCACATGTTTAACTTCCTTTAGCGGTAACGTTGCATCTCGTAATGACTTACTTAACATATTAAATGCAATGCCATCTCTTATACCTGCTACGTCGGAACTAAGACATGCAATCTGCTGATCTAGCGTTAACGAAGTGCTATCTTGCTCGAGCTTTATGTCATCTAATGAAAGTGGACAATTAGCCAACGTCGATTGTGAAAAAGCAAAGCTTGCAACAAATGTTAGTAAAGGTTTAATCATATGATGGAGTCTATTTAAAAATACTAGGGGGCGTTGAAAGTTATTTTCTTGACACTAGTAAAAATAGTCTTTGCGTCAAAGGGAAATTTATATCTTTTATAGATATATTAAATAGTGTATGACGTTTGGTTTTATATTTTCTATAGTATCTTTGATATTTTTCGTTTGTGTAGTACGGGTATATTGTAACAAAATGTATGTAGCCACTACTGCTGGCGAAGCAAAGCTTATATAAATAACAATAGAACAATAATAAAAGAACCTGTCTTGTGAAAATGATTTTTGCCTTAGCTTTTATTTCGCTCTTCGCGATGTCAGCTGAACACACTGTCGATAATATGCCTGATGCAACGAAACAACGTGTGGTGCTCGGCGTTGTTGAATTTCCTCCACTCGTGATGAAAGACCCTACTACGATGAAGTGTCATGGTGAAATTATTGATACAATCGACGCCCTTCTCATCAAATTAAATTACGAAGTTAGAGTAGAGTGTGCTCCCCCAGCTCGTTTGTTTGAACGAGTTAGAACAGGTGTTGTTGATTTAACAATAAATGTAAAGGGCACTCGCGCTTTAGATGATAATGTTATTTTCTTAGATAAGCCCGTCGTCTTTTTATCTACGTTGTTAGTATCGAACAAAAAACGATTAAACGAAAAATCTGTCGCAGCAGTAAGAGGCTATGACTTTCTTGGTTTGCGCAAGGAATTGCTTGACGCAGGGTATACTTTTTTTGATATGGCCAACGCATCTGAAGCTATTCAGCTTTTCGAAATGCATCGCACTGCACATCTTCTCACTTATGAAGCACCATACATGTTTTATGTGGCTAATAATGGCTCTACAGTAAGCGAACTTCTTGTTTCTCAACGTCGCAATATACCCTCGTTTTTAGCTGTCTCAAAAACGAGTGATCAAAAAGACAGTTTAATAACGAACCTTGAGCAAGCAATGATGGATATAAGCAGTTATTCGATTATAGATTTTTATAAGAAAAATAATTTTTCCATTGAGAATTAGTTTTAAAAATCAATATAAAACAATGCGTTAAATGGGAAGGTAAGCGGAAGGTTGACCTCGTAAAAGTAGCGTAACTTTGTATACATACCTAGTGCAGTAATAGTGCAATGAAAGGATGTATATCGCCATGCAAAGTAACAAAAAACCAGTTAGCAGCCCGACCAAACTGTTTAATTACTATCAGAACAGCTCCCTCGCAAAAATGATAAATTTTATCAATGAAGCTATTGTAGTGTTGAACATTGATGGAATTGTAGAAATGTTAAATTCTAACGCTTCTGATTTACTTGGGGCGCGACGAGAGCGGATAATTGGCGAAAATTTTCTCGATTATATAGAAAGCGGTTCCGATAAAAACAGTCTAATCAAACGTTCTCTCAATGCTGGAAAAGAGCGCATCATACAGGTGCCCCCAATCGAAGTTACTCTTCAACACGAGAAATCCGACGATCAGTCATTAGACGTTGAACTATCTATTTCTTCCTTACCGGAAGAGTTTTCTTCATCAAATTCGCTATTTCTTTGTATTCTCCGCGACATGACAGTGCATAAAGCCGAATACACCATGCTAAAAAGAAAAGCTGAAACTGATTTTCTTACAGGTTTAGCTAACAGGCACAAATTTTCTTCGTACATATCGCAACAGTGGACTTACTGCGTGAACAATAAACTTCCAATCAGCCTGTTGATGATTGATATCGATCATTTTAAGCGCTTTAACGATGAATATGGTCATGTAGCCGGCGACCGCTGTCTTAAGCGAATTGGTGATGTGTTGTCTTTGAGCTTGCCGAATAGAGATGCACTTGCCGCTCGCTATGGTGGGGAAGAGTTCGCCATTGTTTTACCGAATTGTCACGCACAGAATGCACAATTATTGGCAATGCGTCTAAAACGCCATCTTGCACAACTGAGTATAAAGCTCTTTGCACTTGAAGCTGATACTAAGTTAACCGTAAGTATTGGTGTCGCTACGCATCACAATCAAAGATATGCATCTCCTGAATCGTTAATTCGCGGCGCAGATACTCTTCTGTACCAAGCTAAAGCGCAAGGGAGAAATCAAATTTGTTATTTGTAGTGGTATTCGCAAAGCCTTGAATGGTAAATACGCGCTCAACAACATTACAAAAGTTGAACGCGCAATATCGACGGATAACCGCCATGTTTCTTGGTCTAGCCCATGAGAACGTTAACTTGGTCTACGATTAATCATTTGTGGATCTGGACTGACAAAAATACAGTTTAATGGGGCTGTGACTAATTTCATGCAGATATCCTCTTTCGAATGGTCGGAGTCGACAAAAATAATTGTCTGACGATCATTTGAGATACTGAAGGTCAAATCGTTATCAGCATCGCCGGAAATGATGGGGCCAACGAAACCAAGCTGTTGCTCGTTTTTAATCAAGGTGTAAGAAATTACCGTGTTAGGTTCTGTTATGACAAGTGTTGATTCTGCCAAGGTAGTGCCTTCAATGTCTGTATAAAATGTGTACGTGTGACTTTCAGGGTTTACCGTTACATAGAACTGGATTAATGGAGTAGGTGATGACATTGTTTCTCTCTTATTTGCCTAGGTGATTTATAGTTATTGGAGTAAGCGAGTATAGAATTGACGCATTTCGTCTATTTTGCTGTAAGGGGGATTTTCTGAATTCAAGCATATAGATGCAACATGTTGTGCATACAGTATGCTGTAGTGTTGACTTTTGTTGGCGACACTTTCGTTCAAATTAGACAGATGCGCACAAAGCCGTTCAATTTGCTCGCTATCGTCGTGAAGTTCCTGGTTAATTTTTAAAGTTAGGTACTCATTTCGTGACTGAAGAGAATAAAAATCAGAAACGGGTTCTTGTGACTGCAGTTCTGGCTTAAGCGTTTCGAGCTGATTAATAAGTTCACCGGCGTGTTTCCAGCTGTCTTTAGATTGCAAAAAGCGTATTAGCGTAGAAATAGAGCGATATTCATTTTTATCAGATACTAAGCTAATAAGTTTGGACGTTTCGTCTTCAACGTCTTGTGTGTAAAAGTAAACATGCTTAAGCGTTTTAATATAGACGTCATCGCCTATCCACTCTGTGTTTTTCGGATCTTGTTGCAGCGCTTTTTCTATCAAATATGTTGCTTTATCTATTGAATGTAATGCTTGTTCGTCATTATTTCGCATTAAAAGCAACGTGGCTTGCTTGGTGAGTAAAGCAACATAAGTTTGCATAACCGCCGCATTTTCACCATCTTGTTCATACAATAACTGGAGTTGGGAAGCCCCTTCGCGATAGTAACGTTCCGCGCTTTCAAATTCACCTAAATGCAACACCATCGAAGCTAGCCAAGATCGTGTGTCGGCTGAATACAATAATGCTTCTGTATTACTCGGATCGGCTTCTACTACTTTTTCTTTATATTCAAGCGATGCCTGGTAATGCTTAATTGCATTTTCAAAGTCAAACTGCTCAAAGGCAATAGTGCCTACGGAGTTCTCTGCATAAGAAACTTCCATCATGGCTTCAAGACTATTTGGAGCCGCTGCGAGCATAGCTTCACTTGTACTAAGATAGCTATCGAAGTATTTTTTTGAATCGCTCATAGCACCGTTGATGTAGTGAATTTGACCTAGCCAAAATTGATTTGCTCCATACGCTTTCAGAAGTTGCTGGTTAGTTTGCTGTTCTTTTAGTAATTCTTCAAGAAGTATTGACGCTTCGTCGTACGCTTCTTTAGCGGTGTCGATTTCGTCACGATAAAATTTAACTTCGGCCATGGCTTGAACAGACAAAGCGTGTTGAAAACGAAGCTCAAAACTAGCTGATTGTGTATTAAACAGAGTAGTATTTTGAGTTTGTTTAGCGCGTTCGACATATTGTAGCGCTTGTTCACTAATGCCTTCTAATAAGTCCATTCTTTTAACGGTGCGAAGCTTATCTGCAAAATCACCTATCATGAATCCCATTAAGTCTTCTGCTTCTTTTCGTTTGTTTTCTGCTAGCTCACGCGCTTGCTGGCTGTATATTGTAGCAATGGATGAAACAACGAGTAATACAACCAATGTTGCAGCAGTAACACCTTTTAAAACTTTTCGTCGACTAATACGCTTTTGACTGTGCGCAATAAATTCCTTTTCGCTTTCTTCAAGACGAATATTCGCTAGACTAGTCAACATGATTGCATCGAAAAATGGTTTTCCTTCTGACAATAGAAAAGCGTGGTTTTTGTTATTTATTAACCATTGACTAGTTTGTTCTGCTAACCTTGCTTTCAAAATGAGGCTGTTGTGATGTGTCTCCACCCACTTCTGAACGCGCTCCCACTTTCGCAACACGGCTTCATGGGCAACTTTGAAACTTGCTTTTCCTTTATTTGAGAAAGAGACAAATAAGCGATGCTCGACCATTTGCTTAACTAACTCTCGCTCGTCCTGCGTTTGTAGCGTGTCCCAATGTGCCGTTTTGCTTGTCAATGTGTTACCCGACTGCGTTACATTAACAATAAGAGGAAGGATATTATCTAACGCATTTTTCACGGCTTCAGAAAGACTTTCATAAAGTTGCTCAGCCTTGTGTCCTATAGCCCCTTCAATGCCCCCTAATTCGTTATATGTCTTTACACATAGCTTGTTGTTCGCTCTTTGCAAATATAATTCTTGAAGTGTGTATTGCAGCAATGGAAGACAATTAGGTGCGCGAGATGCATCGGATAGAATGATATCGTCTAGTCGTGAATTTGTGTTCTCATCGAATTCCCAGACAATATTTGCGGCAACCGCGGGTCGTTTAATAATTTGACTTAACTCGTTCAATGAGGGGGGCGTAACGTCTATATGTGCGCCCTTTCCTTTGTTCTTCATTAATGTTTCGAAGGTAGAAATAAGCGGGTAAAAATCGTTTCTACTGATGAGAAAGGTGAGGAATAAATTGCTTTGGCTCAGCTGTTCTAGAATACTAAAAAAACGTGATTTGGTAGACGTGGGAATAGACTGATCTGCCAGGTACGCCTCCAGTCGGTCTATGATGATTGCAAAACATGGGAAGTTAACCCCCTGGTCTCGTTCTACAAGCCAATCAGAGACAATTGCTATAACTTTGTCTGCTTCATTTAGCAGCAGTTCAGCAAGTTCTGTTGCACTTAAATTATTAAAGACGTAACGATTTTCATCGCCCCAGTCGATCATATAAGAGGCGAGCTCAACAAAGATAGCAAATTCATTGTTCGAAGATTCTATGTCGGCAACATCGATACTAGCAAAGTCATGCGCATAGATACTGTTTAGCCCTTTATTTCTAAGAAAAAGAGGGAGTACGCCTGCATGTATCAATGAACTTTTACCGCATCCACTAGGGCCTAAAATTAATGAGAAAGGCCTTTTTTTGCGAAATAATTCCGCCTTGTGCGAAACAATATCTCTAATTAGCGCGTCTCGACCGAAAAATATTTCACTCTCTTTAGCAGTAAACGCATTTAATCCTACAAATGGGGGATGTTCGGTCCATGTAGATGCTACCGTATTATCTGTGTCGTTCACCAAAAACTGAACGTCAGCGATTATTCGATAACCTCGTTTGCGAACGGTTTCAATATATTGGGGGGCTGTTGCTTTATCGTTTAATGCCCTTCTTAAATGTGTGATTGCTTTATGTACTGGATTGTCACCGGTAGGAGAATCGGGCCAGCATTGTGAAACAATTTCGTCCGCTGAGACTACTTCATTGTTTTTTTGGCATAACAAAAGCAGAACATCCATTGACTTAGGCTCAATGCTTCGCTTTATTTTCCCTAACGTCAATCTATTATTAGACGGTTCGACTTGCCAATCGCCTAAAAAAAATTTTTGTCTCACGCTCTGCCCCAATACACTATTCTTTTTTATTTAATGTGAAATGTTCACTGTTTTTCCTATATTAAGCGCAAAATAAGTGAATGAATAAAGAGATAATGTAAAAAAGTTAATATTTCTTGTAATTTTTTTTGTATTGGCAAGGTCTTTTAAAATACACGCGCTTACTGTGCGTCAAACATGACTTATATTATTGAGGGTAAATCAATGAAACAAATCAAAAAATCATCAGTAGCGACAGCATTAGGCGCAGTTGTAATTGGCTCTTTGGCGTCAACGGTTGCAGTAGCAGATGTAAATCCATTTGGTATGCAAGCACTAGAATCTGGTTACAGCCAATTCGCTGCGGAAGGCAAGTGCGGCGAAGGTAAATGCGGTGGCGACAAAGCAGAGAAAGAAGGCAAATGCGGCGAAGGTAAGTGCGGCGGCGACAAGAAAGCTGAAAAAGAAGGCAAGTGTGGCGAAGGTAAATGCGGCGGCGACAAGAAAGCTGGAAAAGAAGGCAAGTGCGGCGAAGGTAAATGTGGCGGCGACAAAAAAGCGAGTAAAGAAGGCAAGTGCGGCGAAGGCAAATGCGGTAGCATGTAACCGCCATTCAAAAAACATCGTGTAGCTTGAAACAGAAGGATGCTACACGAGTTACGCTTAGCAATAAATGGCTGTCGAATGATGGCCATTTTTGTCTAACAATGTACGTTGCTATTGTGCAATCCCATGCGGCAAAAGGGGAAGATATGAAACACATCAATGGCGCAGGACTTGGTTTTCGTCGGGAAATGCTTAAAGAGCTTTTACCTACATTGCCATCTGAGGTCGACTTTTGGGAAGTTGCGCCCGAAAATTGGATCCCGCTCGGTGGGAAGTATCAAGAACAGTTTCAGCAAGCGTCTTCGCAAGCTTCCTTTACGACTCATGGTTTATCGCTGTCTATAGGAAGTAGTGACAAACTGGATGTTGAATTTGTAAAAACCGTGAAGCGATTCTTGGACGCAAACAACATTGCACTATACAGTGAGCACTTAAGCTTTTGTTCCAGCAATGGTCATATGTACGATCTGATGCCAATTCCCTTTACTGAAGACGCCATTAAACACGTAGTATCTCGGATTGTTCAAGTTCAAGATATTATTGAGCGACCACTGGTTTTAGAGAATGTCTCTTATTATCTTGCGCCTGGTCAAGAAATGGATGAGCTTGAATTTACCAAGAGCATACTAAAAGAATCGGGTTGCCAAATGCTACTGGACGTAAACAATGTTTACGTGAACAGTATTAACCATAAATACGATGCGAAAGCCTTTATTAAGGGCTTGCCCTCAGACAAAATAGTTTATGGGCATATTGCCGGTCACTATGACGAAGCCGAGGATCTCAAGGTTGATACACACGGCGCAAATGTCATCGAGCCAGTATGGGCGCTGTTGGAACACGCCTACCTTACTCACGGCGTGTTTCCGACTTTGCTAGAGCGCGATTTTAATATTCCCCCTTTAAGCGAATTATTAGCGGAAGTGCAGAAAATTAAGCAAATTCAAGCAAAATGTGAAGCGGTTCGAACGTCAGGCGTTGAGGGGAGTGTCGCATGACGCAATCATTTCAACGCACCCAAAAATTGTTCGTTGATGCGATAAAAGATCCACAAACTTATCGCCACACTGACAGTGATAACGCCCGCCGGATGAAAATCTATCAATCACTGTTTTTTAACAACATCGACAATTTTGTGAGTACGGGTTTTCCAGTTCTAAAATCCATCGTGGTAAAACAGCATGGTGAAAAAGGGTGGGAGAGTATTGTGCGTCAATTTTTTATTGAGCACGAATGTCGTTCGCCTTATTTTGCTGAAATAAGTAAGGAATTTGTTGAGTACCTTTCAACAGAACCAACCTTCGATATTACTCTTCCTGATTTTGCTGCAGAGCTCGCTCACTATGAGTGGCTTGAGCTTGACGTCAGTATCAGAAAAAACGAAGACGACATTGAATTTTATCAACAAGGAAACAATGTTACCGCCATTAGGGTGTCACCGTATGCCTCGTTGGCGGCATATCAGTTCGAAGTCCACCTAATTGGTGAGGATTATATCCCAGAGCAACCTGCCCAAGAACAGCAGTTCTACGTTGTTTACAGAGACCATGAGTTTGACGTTCAATTTACTCATGTTAATCCGGTGACGGCTATTTTAGTAAACACGCTGGAACAAAATGAACTGGGAATGGAAATAGAACAATTAGCTGTGTCGTTGTGCCAACAACTTCCCCAAATTCCTTCAAACGTGCTTATAAATGGCATGAATCAAACCATCATCGACATGTTACAAAAAGGAATATTGCTCCCCATATTCTAAGTAACCATCGCGATTTACCTGCGTTATATTAAACTTTCACCAAGATCTGGTCTGAAAGTGAGCGATCGATCATATTAGCGCTGTCAATCAGGCTTGCTTTCGATTAACATTTAGCACCATTTTTTTGTTCATAAAATTGTTTAGGTAGTGCAAATGGCTGACAATTCAGATTTCAAAGAAGTCTATAACAAGTGGTACTTTCTAGCATCGCTAGTAACTCTAATCGCGTTCCCGTTGATGCATATCATCGCCGGCTGGTTCACCTTCTGGTTATAACGCAGACATTCAAGGCATAATTGTGACTGCAGAATATATTAAATCAGTAGTGAAAACCGTACCTGACTATCCAAAACCAGGTATTTTATTTAGAGATGTGACCAGCGTTTTAGAAGATCACAAAGCATTCAGTAGCTGTATCTCGTTACTTGTAGAAAAGTATCAAGGTATGGGATTTACCAAGATTGCAGGTACTGAAGCGCGTGGGTTCCTTTTTGGTGCGCCATTAGCTATCGAAATGGGCATTGGTTTTGTTCCAGTGAGAAAGCCCAACAAACTTCCTCGTGAAGTGGTGAGCGAGAGCTACGAGCTTGAATACGGCATGGATACACTGGAAATCCATAAAGATGCTATCGAGCCAGGTGATAAAGTCCTTCTTATCGATGATTTACTTGCAACAGGCGGAACGATAGCCGCTTCAGCTAAACTCATTCGTTCGCTGGGCGGTGAAGTAAATCACGCGGGTTTTGTGATTAATTTACCTGACCTAGGTGGCAAAGAGAAATTGAGTACGCTTGACATAGAAAGCTACTCTATTTGTGAGTTTGAAGGCGAATAATCGCTATAAAGCATAACTAGCAAAAGGCGAAATACGTAATAATGAGTTATCAGGTACTAGCAAGGAAGTGGCGACCGGGCAAGTTTAGTGAACTTGTTGGTCAGGAACATGTAGTCTCTGCCATTTCGAATGCTTTGGATAACGATCGTCTACACCACGCATACCTTTTCACAGGTACGCGAGGCGTAGGTAAAACCACCATTGCACGTATTTTTTCGAAAAGCCTTAACTGCGAAGAAGGACAAGGGGCAAATCCTTGTGGTCAATGTAACACCTGTAAAGAGATAGAGCAGGGCAATTATGTTGATTTGCTAGAGATTGACGCTGCGTCAAGGACCAAAGTCGAGGATACTCGTGAGCTTCTTGATAACGTGCAATACAAGCCAACTCGTGGACGTTACAAAGTGTACCTTATCGATGAGGTACACATGCTTTCAAAACACAGCTTTAATGCGCTGTTAAAAACGCTGGAAGAGCCACCCCCACACGTTAAGTTTTTACTGGCGACCACCGATCCTCAAAAGCTTCCAATAACCATCTTATCCCGTTGCTTGCAGTTTAATTTGAAAGCTATGTCTCGGGAGCAGATTGTTGGACAGCTACAGCATATTTTGCAGCATGAACAGCTACCTTTTGAACCACAGGCGCTTGCGCTTTTGGCAAGAGCAGCCCAAGGCAGTATGCGTGATGCGCTGAGCCTCACTGACCAAGCTATAGCGCAAGGTGGAAATCAGGTTTTGGCATCAGTAGTAACCGATATGCTGGGGCTGATGGATAAGAACCAACTGCTTAAAGTCGTTCACGCAGTAGTAAGCAAAAGCCCTGCTGATGTATTGCAGCTGGTTAATGATATTGCAGAGCAAGCGCCTGACTATGACAACGTTCACAGCGAATTGGCCAGCCTGCTACATCAAATAGCGTTAACGCAATGGGTGCCAGAAGCGTGTAAGCTAGAAACTACGTCAGCTAAGGCGATATTTCAATTAGCGAAAACCATTCCAGCTGAGCAAGTGCAGTTGCTCTATCAAATTGCACTGCAAGGTAGAAAAGATTTACCTTTTGCGGCTGATGGAAAAAGTGCGTTTGAAATGACATTGATGCGCATGATGTCGTTTGCTCCAAACACCCCCATCGAGGACACCGAAAGTGAGATTGAAAGCGGGAGGAGTGAGCATAGTTTACCTGTAGATCATGCTTCTTCCAGTGGTGGCCCGGGAAACGTCGGTAAGCAGGAGGAAGCGCCGTTAAGCGAAACTTCTGCAAGCAATGTACAGGAGGAGGCGCCCTTAAATGTACCGGTTGAATCTACCGTTGCTCAATCATTAGAAAATGCGCTATCTACCTCAGATTCTCATGCTACATCAATAATTGAAAAAGAGCCGCAAGATCAGGCTCAATCGACGTCTCCATTCGAATCACGGCAACAGCAGGAAGATGCAGCTGTCAATGAAAGGGAGCTGCGTGAAGACAATACTCAGACAACGTCGCCCTCAGTAGCGTCGGGTACTACGTCAACTCAATCAACAGGGTTGGAGCGTGATGCGGCGCATGGAGATGAATCTGTTACGCAAGCACCAACATCGCCTATTACTGGAGAAGTACCAGTAGAAAACACCGCGGTTCAAACAGAAAGCGTGGCTGCCGAGCCTAAACCGACGCCAAAAGAAGTCAGCACGTCCCATATCGAAGCCGAACAGTATTTTGAGGAGCCTCCGCTAGATGCGTACATGGACGATATGCCGCCTCTGTCTGAAGACGAAGGGTCCTATGGTGTTGGCGATTTTCACGATGTTGCGAGCTTTGATTCCCATGGCACTGAGGACTCTAATAACGCTGAAGGTTTCCGCAACGCTGAAGGCTCTCATAAAAGCAGCGAGTCGTTGTCGAGCGAGAATGAAGCCGCGTCATTAACCGCCGAGGAACAGCTTACTTCAACGGCTGATATGTTGGCGCTACGTCAAAGGTTAAAGCAAAGAAAAGCGCAAGATGCTGATGCTAAAAGCAACAGCGAAGCGAATGCTAAGACCGAAAGTGCCAGTGACATTCAAGCGCGTTTTACCAGAAGTAAAGCAGAGGCCTTAAATACAGCGAAATCTACAAACGCAATTACGAATCATACTGAAAATAGTGCAGGGCAAGGCAGCGCTGATAATGAAAACGACGACAATTCTCTGCAACAAAGCGCATCTCTGGGTAGCACTCTCGTAGAATCAGCTGACACTACGCATGCTGGCGAATCAGTAAAAGCGCAATCTGGTGTAAATGACGCGAGTGACTTTACTCTTGATGAATTTGAAGAGGATATGCCTTTTTCAAACGACGAAGCAGAGGCGCAATCGAACTCGGAAACACCCGTCGAGGACATGCCTCCTTGGGCTACAGATTACGATAATCAACCACCTCAACACGTTGATGGTGCTGACTATGTTGAAGCGCCCTCTGATAGCAGCTCGAATTTCGACAGTGCTTTAGAGCATGTTGAAAGTGCGGGCGACTTGTCGTTTGCACGGGATGCACTGAATTTTGATACACCGTTAAGCAGTACCTATGAAGGGCAATTAAGAGCGTATTTACATGACGGAAGTAAATTAACTCATGCTAGCCAAATTGACGAATGGAGTAACCTAGTTGAGCAAATGCCGGTTGCAGGTCTACTTAAACAATTGGTTTTGCATGCGTCATTTTCTCGAGAGGGCAATCAAGTGTCCCTTGAAATTGACCACAGTCAGACGCATTTACTAAATGATAGTGCGCAAAAGCAATTGGTTGATGCAATTCACCATGGTTTGGGTGAAAACGTTGAAGTAAATATTACCTTAGGTGAACCATCATCCACGCCTTTTGCGTTACAACAAGAGATTCATGCCATGCGCCATGCGCATGCGCACTCGGTGATAAAAACCGACGATACAATTCAAGCATTGCTATCGACTTTCGATGCGTCAGTGCTAACCGATACGGTTAAAGCGCGATAGCAGAATTATTAACACCAAAACGAAGCGAGATAAAAATTATGTTTAAAGGTGGAATGGGCAATATCATGAAGCAGGCGCAGCAAATGCAAGAGCGCATGCAAAAAGCACAAGACGACCTGGCTAAAATTGAAGTAACCGGTGAAGCAGGTGCTGGCATGGTTAAAGTAACCATGACGTGTAACCACAACGTACGTCGAGTGGACATTGATGAGTCATTGATGGACGACGATAAAGATATGGTTGAAGACTTGGTTGCTGCTGCATTTAACGACGCGGTACGTCGCGTTCAAGAGACAAGCAAAGAGAAGATGGGTGATGTGACTGGCGGAATGCCATTGCCTCCAGGCTTCAAAATGCCGTTTTAAAGATACATTGTTACCTCCCACTTTTATCTTCGTTGGCTTCATGCGAAGTCATAGAGGCGACGATGGGATTAAAACTCAGAAAAAGCTCTGGTACCGCACCAGAGTTTTTTTTGCCTATCGTTTTGTGCCAAAGGCAGAAAATAAACTCGCTGTAAGCTTTTTATCTCAACCACTAAGAAATCCATGCGTTTCTTTATATTTACACTAATATAAATAAATGTGCATAAAGGGTTTTGCATAGCCAGTATCTGGACTACCTTTTAACTAAGGCGCTCTTTAATTTTATTAAAGGCTTTTTATGAAGCTTAATGGTGGCTGATATTTTCTCGGCTTCATTATAAACGAGGTGGTTGGAATAATTACAATGCACGATGACGCTAGCGAACTTATATCATTGGTAAATCAATGTGATAAAGAACCGATTCACCTTCTCGGTAGGATACAAAATCACGGTTTCATGATTATCGTCGATAAAGCGGGTGTTGTTACTCATTTATCAGAAAATGTAGATTGTTTCGCTAGCCTTTCTGGTAATCAACTATTCGGCTATACGTTGTGGGATTTACTCGACCGCAACCTGGTTCACGCTATACGTGGAGCACAAAGCCAAGCCATGATCCTAGGCAAAGCAACTTACCTTCATTCAGTTTCAATACCGCATTGTGAAGACAAATTTGACCTTTGTGTTCATCAAAGTGCAGAACACTTGATTTTAGAATTTGAAAAACTAGACAATGGGGGGAAATACGAGGGGGTTATTACGGCGCTAATGGCTCAGATGTCGATATTTTCTGAGCTTGAAGACCTTTATCAAGGCTTAGTTGAAAGTATTAGAACGGCGACGGGTCACGACAGGGTGATGCTTTATCAATTTTTATCCGACGGCTCAGGCGAAGTTATTGCTGAATCAACTTCGACAGATATGAACCCTTTCTTGGGGCTGCGTTACCCTGCGTCTGATATTCCGCGTCAGGCAAGGCAGCTCTACAAGAAAAACCTTATTAGAACTATTTCTGATGTCAACGGTGAAACCTACCGTATCGTTGGAAAAAACAACCAAGATGTGACGTCTGTAGACCTTTCACTTTCGCGTCTTAGAGCGGTTTCTGAAATACATATTCAATATCTCAAGAACATGAAAGTTGGCGCTTCCATGTCGATATCGCTCATCGTTGAGGGTGAATTGTGGGGGTTAATTGCGTGTCACCACAACACAGAAAAAGTCATTCCTACTCGCTTAATCTCACAGTTAGAACTTTTCGCAGAAATGTTTTCACTAGAATTATCGAGAAGGCTGGTGAATGAACGAATAAGGGTCAGCGAGAAAGCAAACGCCACTTTTACTAAGGTGCTTAGCAACCTTTCATTAGGTAAGTCGTTCAATAATGCCATTGTAGAACAGCTCTCCTTGCTTAAAACGCTAATCGATATCGACGGTATAGGCTGTATTTTTGGTAGCGAATACGCTAAATCGGGCGCCGCATTCAGCTCACGAAAAATTAAGCGGCTCACAGCAATACTCGCTGAACTACCTGATGAGGAAATTCATCAATTTGACAACTTAACAGACATAGACGACGAGTTAGCTGATGAAAATGTAGCAGGTGTGTTGGCGCTAAAAATCTCTAGCCAGCCAATGGACTATATTTTTCTTTTCAGAAAGTCAGTGGTTAAACAAGTCTTTTGGGCGGGTAACCCTACTAAGCGCGTTGAGTTGAAAAAAGGTAAAGAAATACTTACCCCACGGGCAAGTTTTGAGAAGTGGGTGGAAAATAATGAATCTACTTCAACTCCGTGGACAACGCTAGACATTGAACGTGCTAAATCCATTAGACTTGGTGTGATGGAATTAACTATTCGTCATTTGCACGAGAAAGAACTGCTGCAACGTGAAGCAAAAAAGAGGCTCGAGTTACTTATTGGTGAGCTCAATCATCGCGTCCGTAATATTTTGAACTTAGTTAGTGCGATTATTGGGCAAACATCACAGAACAAGAAGGATATTGATGAATTTGTAGTCTCATTATCTTCAAGAATTTCTGCGCTCGCTCTCGGTCATGATCAGCTAACGCATTCTTCTTACAATAGCGTGAGATTTAAGGAACTACTTCATAACGAGCTTAAAGCTTATATGGTCAAAGAATCGTCTTTCAAAATATCAGGGCCTGATATTCGAATTTTACCTTATGCGGTAACGCCCATTGTATTAGTGTTTCACGAGATGATTACGAATGCGGCCAAATATGGTGCATTAAGCGCAACCAGTAACGATGGCAGAGTGGCCATAACTTGGGGGCTCGATAAAGAGGGCTGCACAATTCATTGGGAAGAGTTGGGTGGGCCTCCCCTTCATGGCTTAGGCGAGGAGGGATTCGGAATGACGGTTATAAAATCAGTTATCCCTCACGAACTTAAGGGAAAGGCATCGTTGAGCACTAAAATCACTGGACTCAACGCAACGTTTTTAATTCCTGGTAAATTCATAGAGTTAGACAACTGTTCCTCGGAAAAACAACAGCAGGCGGCTAATGAAGAGCAGTCTCAAATACGCTCTACAACGAAGGCCGAAAAAATCCTTACAAGTGCTTTCATAGTTGAAGATAACCTCCTTATTTCGCTCGACCTTAAAAAGCACCTTAAACAGCTGGGTATTGATAAAATTGATATCTTTGGTGACGTCAGCTCTGCAAGAGCAGCGTTGGCCAAAGCGAAACCTTCTATGATGTTTCTAGACGTTCATTTGGGGAATGAAAATACCTTTCAACTGGGAATCGAAATACAAAAGATCGCCATTCCTTTTCTTTTTATTACGGGCTATGGCGCAGCAATAGAGCTGCCAGACGAGCTGTCTCATATTGATATATTAACTAAACCCGTCGACACAACGTTACTAAAGCGTTCCATCGAAGCGTTTGGGTTTAAGGTATAAATTCGTGACTGATAATACTAGCCCTTTGATACTTATTGTGGAAGACAGTTTAGTTGAAGCGATGAACGTTAAAGTTGCGCTCACCGGAGCTAGTATGCAAGTGTTAGGCATAGCCAAAACTGCAAGCGAGTTATATTCGTTGGTTGAAAAGCGCGTTCCCGATCTTATTTTAATAGACATTGATTTAGGGGGGGCAGATTCTGGTATCGACATTGCAAAAAACATAACCGAAAGGCTTCAAGTACCAGTGGTGTTTACTACGTCGTACTGCGATGACACAACAATTTCGAATGCGCTCGAGGTTTCTCCGTATGGGTATCTGGTGAAACCCTATGGTGCGCTTTCACTCACTACGACAATTCAAGTTGCGCTAGAAAGAAAAAAAATAGAAAAAGCGCTTGCCTCGTCCAATAGGCGTTTCGAAATGGCCTCACAAATTGCAAAGTTAGGGGTGTTAGAAGTAGATGTCTCTACTCAGTCAGTGGTTATTGAAAGCGTGGAGAACCTTTTTGACTTTCCTCGTAAAATGCCAATTTCTGAATTCCTTTCGTTGTTTCCAGAAGAGAAGGAAGCGGAATTAAAAAAGGCGATCGACGCAAAGTCGAATTACCTTACAACGTTACAGTTAAGAATTAATGGACAACCGACCAAATGGTTTCAAGTTGTCCTTTCTGACGTGGGGTGGAGTGACGAATATGTTCAAATTGGAGCCATACAGGACATTTCAGTACTACAAAGTACCCAGTTAAACCTAAGCGTAGCAGATAAGATTGTAAGTGAGATTAAAGAGGGCGTTTTGGTGTGCGATGCGGATGGGCTCATAATAAAGGCCAATAAATCGTTGTGCGATATGTTAGATACCAAAGCCGAACAACTTGTATCCAAGCATATCAACAACGTCTTTCCTAAAGCGCGCAAACACGATCTTCGCCCTGATTATCTAATAGACGGTTTAAGAGCAGAACTTACCATTGTTAAAGAGCAATGCAGGTTCCATTTAACCATGTCAGTAACGTCGTTTGACGTAGATGATGGCGAAACGAATTTTGTTGCTATTCTCACCGATGTTTCAGAGCTTAAATCATCTGAGAGTCAATTAAAGTACCTTGCATTTACCGATGCGCTCACAGGGGTTGGAAATCGCAACTTCCTAAATAATATTGTTGAGACTTACAGTGAATCATGTGAACCGTGCTCAATTATTTTTATCGATATCGATGAGTTTAAGCTCATTAATGATACCCATGGACATGAGGTGGGCGATGAAATACTTAGAGCATGTGCCAGTCGCTTCAAAGCCGCTTTGCGTGATGATGACAACGTCATTCGGTTCGGAGGTGATGAATTTGTTGTCGTGACAAGCACTACCTGCCATTCGCTGTTAACTAAAATGACGTCGCGCTTATTTACTTCATTGAAGAAAGAGTTTAAAACCTCATCAGGTAATTTTCATATTACGGCAAGTATTGGCGTGGCATCGTCTACCGAAAACATGTCCTCGACAGAGCTGCTTAAAAGTGCAGATATCGCCATGTTTTCAGCAAAACAGAGCGGTAAAAACAATGTTGTCACATACAATGAAAGTCTTTCGAAGAATATTGAGTATCGGCTTTTCATTCAGCAGGGCCTTAAAGGCGCCATTCAGAGTAAACAAATCACAGCCTTTTTTCAGCCTATAATTGGTGCGAAAGGTGAGATATTAGCGGTAGAGGCATTAGCTCGTTGGAACATACCAAGTCATGGACCAATCAGCCCAGATAAGTTTATACCCATAGCGGAACGTACAAAGCACATTCACGACATTGGTTTACTGATGCTTGATGAGGTGTGTTTTGCATTAAAAGCGCTTACCAGCTGGGGGTTTTCAAACGTAAAATTTAATTTGAATATGTCTGCGGTTCAGCTACAGAATGCTGGGGTTATAGATTTGTTTGCCGAGCGATTCGCTTTTCATAATATTGAGCCTGGCCGAATAGTTATCGAAATAACTGAATCTACGCTTCAAAGTGCAAAAGCGAGAGAGGTGCTTACTCAAATTAAAGCACTTGGCGTAACGGTTTCCATTGATGATTTTGGTACGGGTTTTTCTTGTATATCAGAGCTGGCCGACGAAACGTATGACGCTATTAAAATAGACCGATCGCTGCTGCCTGATTTTCCATTGCAAACCAAACAAGAAAAGCGCCGAGCTTTAATTATCGAAAATGTGGTGTCGATGTGCCTTAAACTCGGAATGCCATGTACGTTAGAAGGGTTAGAAAGCGTGGAACAGGTATCCTTTGCCCAAAAAATCGGTGCCAAAGCTATGCAGGGTTACTACTTTACAAGGCCGTTGAGCTTGATTGATTTAATGGAATACCTGCAAACAGAACACGCATCGTCACTGGTAGGCATGAAGGAACATGCCAGGATGAATAAATAGGAGAGCGAAAACGCTTTTATCCTATATTTATAACATATCAATTTTCCTCAACGTTTGAGCACATTAATAGTGTATTAAGCGGCATTTCATGTCGACAAAAGATAGCACATCGCACTAGAATGACGTTTCGCAAAAAAACGGATCCTAAATCTGATCTGATTCGTTATATCATTAATTCTTTATACCCAAGCTTTTTAAACGGTCATTCTTTATGAAAGAGCGCTGGGAAAATACAAAAGCAAGTGCCTAAATAGAGGTTTGAGAAGTGCTAAGGAAAGGCTCAGTTATTACCACGGTTACATTACTCCCCATTGCGACCGTTTTATTTGTTATGAGTGTTTACGACCTGTTCAAAATGAAGACCGTGGCGGTTGATCCGAGGCTCAAGGAAATTTCTGGAATAGAATACGATAAATACAAAAGACTGTGGGCAATAAACGACGGTGGAGATGGTGCTGTTCTTTATATGCTCAATAAAGATGGAACTATTGAAAGAGAAGTTACTGTTAGCAATGCTAAAAACGTCGACTGGGAAGACATGACACAAAACAGTTTTGGTCATTTTTTTTTAGGCGATTTCGGTAACAATGACAATGATAGACGTTGGTTAACAATCTATAAAATTGAAAACCCCATTGATATAAAAAGCGATACCACGGAAGCAGAGATCATTAAGTTCACTTATCCAGAAATGGGTAGAGGAAAAGTAAAGCCGAAGGATAAGAACTACGATTTGGAAGCGTTTGTTGAATACAAGCGAAAACTCTATCTTTTCACCAAGAATAGAACAAAACCCTTTGACGGCATCACTAAATTGTACAAGGTTGGCGATCATGCCGCTAATTTTGACGCACAGCTAGTAGGCGAGTTTAAAACCTGTACCACCCTTGAAAAGTTGTGCTGGATTACGTCAGCCGCATTAAGCCCGGATCGAACGAAATTAGTATTGTTAGACTCAACCAGTCTGTGGTTGTTTGAAAATTTTGAAGGCGATAATTTCTTCAGTGGTGATGTGTCACGCATTGATTTAGGGGTAGTTACACAGAAAGAAGCTGTCACGTTTTATGACGAGAATACTTTAGTATTTACGGATGAAGAGTTTAAGGGGCTATTCGGAGGTAACATTTATGAAGTTAAGCTCGACCGCGCAAAGCGGAACGTGATTAAATACCGCGAAAGTTCGAAACAAACAGAAACAGTACTAAAGCAGTAAATACTATGAAGTTCAGTCCGCTACTCTCAGAATTAATTCAGGCACTAACGTGTCTCCCCGGCGTTGGTAACAAGAGCGCCCAGCGTATGGCATTTCATCTATTAGAGCGCAATCGCACGGGAGCAATCGATTTAAGCAACGTATTACACAATGCCATGGAACATATTCATCACTGCAAGCGTTGTAGAACATTTACGGAAGACGAATTATGTCACATCTGTCGTCATCCAGAAAGAGAAGCAAGCGGGTTGTTGTGTATTGTTGAAAGCCCACAAGACGTGTTAGCAATTGAACAGACTTTAAGTTATAAGGGCCAGTATTTCGTGCTTATGGGGCATTTGTCACCTATTGATGGCGTAGGTCCAGAGGAAATTGGTCTAATCGAGCTTGAAGCACGGCTTGCCGCTGGTGGGATAAACGAAGTCATCCTAGCCACAAACCCTACAGTGGAAGGAGAGGCCACGGCGCACTACATCGCTCAGCTATGTACAAGTCATAGCGTTGATGCTTCTCGCATAGCGCACGGTGTGCCGGTCGGGGGAGAGCTCGAGTATATTGATGGCAATACGCTAACTCATGCATTCTCGGGTCGTCGTAAACTATAGTTTTTACCTTTGTGAGCACTCATTATTGGTGAGCAAAACGTTCAGCGTAGGCTCTTAATTTGTGGCCTACTTCACGCTTTCATTCGGCCCAGCCCAAAAATTGATCGCTAATTCGCTTAATCCAAAGAAAAATCTCCTTATAAAAAATAAATTTTCGCTCTAAACGTTGAAAAATGGGGTGAGCGACCTTACCTGTTTATCATCAAACGTGATCCATTCAACGAGGAGATATTGGATTATGGCTGAAGCAGCCCACAAAGAAACCCACGGTTTTCAAACAGAAGTAAAACAGCTTCTTCATCTGATGATTCATTCTTTGTATTCAAACAAAGAGATTTTTCTACGTGAGTTAGTGTCAAACGCGGCAGATGCTGCGGACAAATTACGCTTTCGCGCACTAGAAAATGATAGCCTTTACGAAAACGATGGCGAATTAAACGTAAAGCTGAGCGTCGATAAAGAAGCGAATACCGTCACTATTACCGATAACGGTATTGGTATGACTCGTGATGAAGTTATTGCGAACTTGGGTACTATCGCAAAGTCAGGCACTAAAGACTTCTTTAGTAAACTTTCTGGCGATAGCGCAAAAGACTCACAGCTAATCGGTCAGTTTGGTGTTGGCTTTTACTCTGCATTTATCGTCGCTGACAAAGTAACGGTACGAACCCGCGCTGCTGGCGCAGATGCGTCTGCTGGTGTTGAGTGGATTTCAGACGGTGAAGGCGAATTTACTATCGCTGAAATCAACAAACCTACTCGCGGCACTGAAATTACGCTTCATCTTCGCGAAGATGAAAAAGAGTTTGCCGATGCGTGGCGTCTGCGTTCCATTGTAAGTAAGTATTCTGATCACATCAGCATTCCTGTTCAAATGTGGAAAGATGAAGTGCCTGAGAGTGAAGGTCCGGACGGCGAAAAAATTGAAGGCCAGCCGGGTGAGTGGGAAGTTGTAAACAAAGCAACCGCGCTTTGGACTCGTGAAAAGTCTGAGATTACTGACGACGAGTATAACGAATTTTACAAGCATATTTCTCATGACTTCGCTGATCCGCTTGCATGGGCGCACAACAAAGTAGAAGGTAAAACTGAGTATACCAGCTTACTTTACATTCCTTTAAAAGCGCCTTTCGACATGTGGAACCGCGACCAAAGCCATGGCCTTAAGCTTTACGTTCAACGCGTTTTCATTATGGATGATGCTGAACAGTTCATGCCTACTTATTTACGCTTTGTGAAAGGTCTGCTAGACAGCAATGACCTTCCGCTTAACGTGTCTCGTGAAATCCTTCAAGATAACAAAATTACGCAAGCGCTACGCCAAGGTTGCACCAAACGCGTATTACAGATGCTTGAAAAAATGGCTAAAAACGACAAAGAGAAATATCAGTCGTTCTGGAATGAATTTGGCAACGTGTTAAAAGAAGGCCCGGCAGAAGATTTCAGCAACCGCGAAAAAATTGCGGGTCTACTGCGTTTCTCTTCTACTCACGGTGAGTCTGATGCACAAACCGTTTCATTGGCTGACTATATCGAGCGAATGAAAGAAGGTCAGGATAAGATTTATTATGTGACTGCCGATAGCCTACAAGCCGCGAAGTCTAGTCCGCACCTTGAGATTTTCCGCAAGAAAGGTATTGAAGTGCTATTAATGGGCGAGCGCATTGATGAATGGTTAATGTCTCACCTTACTGAGTTTAACGAAAAGCAGTTTGTTTCAATTGCGAAAGGAAACTTAGATTTAGGCGACTTAGAAGACGAAGAGTCTAAGAAAGCGCAAGAAGAAGCAGAAAAGCAAGTTGAAGGCGTTTTAGAGCGAGCGAAAACTGCACTTGGCGATAAGGTCGTTGATGTTAAGTTTACTCATCGTTTGACTGACTCTCCTGCGGTAATTGTGGCAGACGACAATGGCATGACCACGCAAATGATGAAGCTAATGCAGGCTGCGGGTCAGACCGTGCCAGACGTGAAGTATCACTTCGAACTCAACCCTGAACATAGCTTGGTAAAACTGCTTGCCGATACCCAAGATGAAGAGTTATTTAACCAGTGGGTTGGTGTATTATTTGATCAAGCTGCGCTGTCAGAACAGGGGAGTTTGAAAGACCCGTCTAGCTTTGTGCAGAATTTAAACACGCTTCTAATGAAGTTAGCTAAATAAAGCAGTAAAATAATAGATTTATGTTGAAAAACGGGCGTAATGCCCGTTTTTTTATTGCAACGACTAACAAAAGTAAGTTTAGCCATTTTATTGTGCTATATTTTGACGGTCTAAGATTTGACGTTAATCATATTTAAGCATTAGCTTATTCATCTTAATTCGGATGAATTACTTAATGGATGTAGGCTCATATTAACAAAAGAGCCTATAAGCTGAACATATATTCGCCATTAGTCTTAAGATTAACTTTACGGTACTCCTTACACTTGTCACTACAGTGTTGAATGTGTAAAGTGCCCGAAGTAAAAAGTTCAAAAATCATAAGCGGAGAACGCACTCATGCGAATCATTCTTCTCGGCGCTCCTGGCGCGGGTAAGGGCACACAAGCTCAATTTTTAATGGGCAAATATGGCATTCCACAAATTTCAACGGGCGATATGCTTCGTGCTGCAATTAAAGCGGGTACAGAGCTAGGTCTAGAAGCTAAGCGTGTAATGGACGAAGGCAAGCTAGTGTCTGATGAAATCATCATTGGTCTTGTTAAAGAGCGTATTGCACAAGATGACTGTAAAGACGGTTTCTTGCTAGACGGTTTCCCTCGTACTATTCCACAAGCTGACGCAATGAAAGAAGCAGGAGTTACTGTTGATCATTGTATCGAGTTTGACGTTCCAGATGACGTAATCGTAGAACGTATGAGTGGCCGTCGCGTACACCCTGCATCAGGTCGTGTTTACCATGTTGTTTACAATCCACCTAAGGTGGAAGGTAAAGACAATGAAACGGGCGATGAACTCATCGTTCGTGATGACGACAAAGAAGAAACAGTACGCAAACGTCTTGCCATTTACCATGAGCAAACAAAACCGCTTGTAAATTATTACAATGCTGAGGCTGACGCTGGAAACTGTGAGTACCATAAGTTAGACGGTACACGTCCCGTTGAAGAAGTGAGTGCAGAACTGGCTGAGCGTTTAGGGTAAACGCAATAATATCAACGAAAGGTCGCTTAGGCGGCCTTTTTTGTTGCTTGTAACTTACTAGCGGATAACGTTTAATGACATCGATTAGACGCTGATTATTACAACGCAATAAAACTATAACATGTGGAGCAGCTCATGGTTTTGCCAATCACGGCGTTTTACGCCAGTTTATTAGGTATTTGTTACCTGTATTTGTCTTTTTTGGTCATTGGCGCAAGGCGTCGCCACCAAGTGGGTATTGGCGATGGTGGACATGAAGACCTAATTCGTTTGTCTAGAGCGCATGGCAACTTTAGCGAGTACGTACCTATTACACTTATTATGATAGCGTGCTTTGAAGCGAATACGGGTCAAATGTGGGCAGTTCACGCTTTAGGAAGTGCATTACTATTTGGTCGTGTGTTGCATGCGTATGGCTTAGGTCGCCACTCTGGCGTTAGCTGGCAGCGCTTCGCAGGCATGATTCTGACTTTCTTAGCTATGCTTTGTGCTGCTGTGGGTAACCTTATGCTTATTCATTTCGGATTATAACGCAAAGGAGACAACTAGCCGATAAAATGTACAGAGCGGTGAGTTGTGATGATAGACAAGCGCTCAAGGCATGGTTATGCCTTAGAGCGCTTTTTTCTTTTACAGGCTTTTAGAAGCGGTAGGTAAGTTTAGAGTAAACGAAGCGGCCACGCGGGTTGTGCACGCCTCCCACATAACCGTAAAGGTCACCATCACCGTCACCAATAGCAAATGGCGGCTCTTCATCAAGCAAGTTGTTCGAACCAATAACCAGGCGAAGGTTGTCGCTGTAGTTATAACCGAACTGCAAGTCTACCAACATTTGAGAATCAACGGTTCTAGAGGTGTTTTCTTCAAAGTCCAACACACCGTCGAAGTCTGCGTCTGGAGTATCTTCAAATTCACCAATAAAGCTGATATTTAAATTAGCATCAAAGGCGCCTTTCGACCATGTTGTACCGAACAACCAGCGGTGCTCTGGATAACCATATTCACCCGTGTAATCAAGATCGTCTTTTTCGAACTCATTCATGTAAGACCAATCTAAGTTGAAGCGCACGTTACCGTATTCTTGCAACTCCATGCGATAGTTTGCGCTGAAATCAATACCGGATGCTTCTTGCGACGATACATTTTGGTAGGTATTGAAAATCTTCTGAATTACACCTAACGATTCGCCAGGCTGCGGATCTAAGCGTACACAGATTGTGCTGTTTTGATTATTACATTCTGCGTCGTAAACCAGACCAAACTGCTGCTCGTCGATTTTGTTATCTTGCGTAATGCTCCATACATCAATGCTCAAGCCTAACTCTTGAATCGGTGCATAAATTACACCCACGTTCCAAGACTCTGACTCTTCGGCATCTAGGTTGGGGTTACCCGCAAACTCAATATTGTAATCCAACGACTCACAATCTTGACCTGTTGCGTCACAGCGGTACTTGTCGAGGAAGAAGACACTTTTCTGTGACGGACCAAGGCCAACTTGTGCAAGAGACGGCGCTCTAAAGCCCTGAGCCCATGAACCGCGAACGGTAACTTCATCACTAGGCGCCCAACGTAACGCTATCTTAGGGTTGGTGGTGCTACCGAAGTCGCTATAGTGGTCGTAGCGGCCAGCCAGCTGAAGTTCTAGCTGTTCAGCTAAAGGAATGGAAAGCTCTAAATAAGCCGCATATTGGTCCCGTTCGGCTGAAGCAGAAACCGACTCAGTACCGAAAATTAACCCGCGCTGGAACTGAACATCAGGTACGTCAGATACTTGTTCTTCGCGATACTCAACGCCTGCTGCCATCATTACAACGTCATCACCAAAGCTGAATGCTTCACCTGTAATGTGAGCGTCAACGCTAGTCATTCTAGACTCACCTCGGCGCACAAGGCTCGTGGTAATGTCATCAATTACGCTTTGTGGGTTAGTAACGCCACCAAATGGGTTATAATTACCAAGATTAATTTGTTCCTGTAGCCAATCTACACGAACCCAACCTTGTGATTGGTCACCGCTTTGCTCTGAGCGGCTGCGACCTTTTTGAACCGATGCTTCCCAGTCGTAGTCGTTGAAAGTGCCACGAAGACCTGCAACTAAACGAAGGGTGTCAGATTCGATATCCCATCGACGAGCACCTGCATCAACAGGGCGATAGCGGCCAATTTCAATGTCTTGTCCAAACGGGTTATTTGGGTGAGTTCCAGGAACGGTTAAACCTGCATCTTCATCAAGAGGCGTTGCCGCACCGCCAGCTTCAGATGTGTTGTGTTGCATCGCAACTTCCATAAAGGCTGTGGTTTCATCGCCAATCTTGTAGTCGAACTGACCAATAAAGCCAACGCGCTCAGAAGCCGGAATAGTTAAACCAAATGGACCATAATCGAACAGACAGCTGCCAGAAGCGGTTGCGCTATCTTCTGGGCAGTCAGGGTCAATAGTTTTAACGCCATCTACATAGAAGTAGCCCGGGTAACCTCGTGACGAACGGAAGTCCATACCGCCGTAAGGTGATTGGTTTGCTGTACCAAATCGACCCATTTCATCAGCGCCTAGCGTACTATTGTTAAAGTAATCGATGATGACTGTCGCGCTGCTTTTTTCGCTTTGAGAGCCCCATAGAATACTGGCGGTTGTCTCATCATAGCTTGGGCCTGTTGTTCCACCATAACCGGCATTAATTTCTAAGCCTTCATAGTCTTTCTTAAGCACTACGTTTACCACACCTGCAACAGCATCTGAGCCGTAAATCGCCGAGGCACCGTCTTTTAAGATATCGATTCGTTCAATAGCGGATACAGGTATAGAGTTAATATCAACAAATGAATTAGTGATGCTTTCCGCAAAGGCGCTAATTGCCACACGACGTCCGTTTATAAGCACAAGTGTGGCGTCTGGGCCCATACCTCTTAAGGATACCGCTGCGGCGCCATTGGCAGTTGAGTCTTGGCTGTTATTACGTGTCGAGAAGGTACCCGCACCTGTGGCCGGCATACGTTCGAGTAGTTGTTGAAGGTTTTCATAGCCCATGCCTTCAATCATTGTTGCGTCAATTGATTGAATAGGTGAAGGGCCTTCCATATCTGTGCGTTTAATACGAGAACCGGTTACTGCGATTCGTTCAAGGTTTGCTGCTTCTTCGTCAGCTTGCTGTGCGTACGCAGGAGGCAGAGAGGTTAATCCTGAAAGTGCTAATCCCACTGCAATTGCACTTACTTTACGACCTTGTTTCATTGTTATTTCCTTATTTCCATTTTACTTGTTGTGTGTTTTTGCAACACGAAAATGTTGCAAAATTATGAATAGCACTCCTGATGCTTATGTTGCAATAGGGAAAAACACGAAAGATGTGACACTTGGTTACAAAGTGTGTAAACCATATATTACTTTTTTATTTGAAGAGCGGATTTAAGCAGGCGTTAAGTCCACCCAAAAACAGTGCTAAGAATGCCCTGTAGCTCTATTAAATAGTGATATGAAAAGGGGAGTTCGGTAGAAAAAAAGACCCATATACGCATTTCCTTAGTTAGAAATTACTTTTATGCTATCGCTCCTACATTTTAATCTATATAAGTGTATATCATCTCTTTATAGAGTTCGCTCAGCATTTTTTGCTGAAAATTTGCACGTAAGTAAAGGCCTAGCGTAGTCTCTGTTATAAGGAAGGGAGCCATTCCGCTCTACTGGAGTGATGTAAAAAACCTATCTTTTTTCGGTAAATACATATCTTCAGTATCTAACGAAAATGCAACGGAAATAGCTTTACCTTGAATCTCTTCAACTGGGATGAATCCATAGTAACGAGAGTCAACGCTATAGTTTCTGTTATCTCCCATCGCCAGTACATGACCTCTGGGCACGGTTACCAAGTTGAAGCTTTTCGCTGGGCTGGTTATAGGTTTAAGCGCTATGGTTCGAGTTTGACCTAAAACTTCCTCGGAATAAAGATAGTGACCTTCTGCGCTTAACGATGCTTTTTCACCATTGATGAAAAGTACATTGTTTTCTAATTTGACCTCATCGCCTTCAATAGCAACCACTCGTTTAATCAATCTAATATCAGCTGCATTACTGTCGATGATTACAATGTCACCGCGATTGATGTTATCAGTCTTTGCAATAATAACGTCTGTAAACGGTAGTTCTAACGTGTAGGCTGACTTATCAACCACTACACGGTCACCTACTTGAATCGTAGGCTCCATTGAGCCTGTAGGAACATGATACCAGTCAGCAACACTGCTGCGAAACGAGAAAAGCAAAACGACAAATAAAATGAAAGGCAAATTGTTCTTAACACTTTGTTTTAGATTTAACACGGCTTAGGTTCTCACTTATCGAAGTTTTATCAAGCTAGGGCTTTTGTAATAGCTGTAGATGATAAATTGATAAGTTTGTTCAATATTGAGCCGAGGAAAATGTAACGAACTATGTCGATAGCCAATCAATGTTGTATTCATTGTCGTGTTATTGCTACTGTTTTGGTGTAATTAATTTATGTAAATCATGTATTTATTTTTTTGTTGGGCCTGCGTGAACCGCTTCTTTATTTATATAGAAAAATTGAGCAGAAGGGATACCATGGCACTGAAGGTATACTTGTGGCACTTGTAACGCTTGTGATTAGCGAAGAACAAAACGATGTCTGAAACATTCAAACGAACAAGAATGTTCCATGTAATTACAGCAATAGCGCTAAACTAAGTATGGTTAGCGAAATCAGCGACTTTGGCCTTCCCCTTGATTGCGTTCTACATTAAGAAGCTGAGATAAAAGCGTTAACCGTTGGAGAAATAAAGCGCCTTTACAGTGAGATTGTGACCGAAAACATACTAAATCAACGTAACCGAATAGAGTGGTCTGTTGGTACCTGTTAAATAACAGTGTCGTGGACCAAATACTATGTGATTGAGACAAACGTCCTAGTGAAGAAAAGAGTTGCAGGAGGCATGAGTGACGGAAAAAGTGAAGGAGTCTGGGCATAGAGAGCAAGATGTTGCCCTTAGTCATACTGAAGAAAAAGATGTACGAGATAATCAGAGCTTAAACTCTGTTTCTCTGTATGCCATTGTCCACAGGGAAGGGTTAGAAGAACTTCAGCGCCCTATGATGTCATTGTGGTGGTCTGGTGTGGCGGCAGGCATTGGCATCTCGATTTCAATTCTAGCTGAAGGGATTCTGCATCATCTCTTTGCAAGCTCTCCCAATCAGTTTGTTATTGAAAATCTAGGCTATACGGTTGGTTTCGTGCTAGTAATCGTAGGTCGGCTACAGTTGTTTACAGAAAATACGCTGTCAGTTATCTTGCCATTGTTAAGTAAGCCTTCGTTTAATATGGGCTTTTGCATTGCGCGCCTGTGGTTCATCGTTTTCACCGCCAATATGTTTGGCACCTTTTTGGCTGCGTTTTTCAGCTTTTCGCTGCAATCTGTTCCACCAGAACTGGTTGAAGGGATGACCGCTATTTCTGAGCATTACGCCAAGCTATCGCCGTCAGACGCTTTTTCTTACGGTATTACTTCTGGGTTTATCATCGCCGCTATTGTGTGGATGAAGCCTTCGGTCAAGCATTCTCAAATTTTGATGATCGTTATTTTTACCTACTTAATTGCTATAGGAAATTTCACGCACGTGATAGCAGGTTCAACAGAACTGTTCTTGTTAGCACTGCAAGATAAGATAAGTGTTATCGAAACAGTTTCTCTAATCGGTGCTACATTGCTTGGGAATATTGTTGGCGGAACAGGGTTGTTCGCATTGCTAGCTTATGGGCAGGTTGTAAGGGAAATAGAGAAGTAGCAAGTACCAAACGAAAATGCCCTTCGCGTAGAAAACGAGGAGGGCATTTTGAATAATAAACGAGTTTTACAGCGGGTTACTTATGACGCTCACGCAGCACATTAAGCGCGTCATTAAGCGACATATCGCTTGCTTGAAGCAGAACCGTTAGGTGATACAACAAATCAGCGGCTTCGTTTTTAAGCTCTTCTTTGTCGTGTACAGTAGCAGCTAGTGCGGTTTCAACGCCTTCTTCACCCACTTTCTGTGCTATGCGCTTAATACCTTTGTTGTAAAGGCTTGCAGTGTAACTACTTTTGGGATCGGCTTCTTTACGGGCAGCCAAAACGCGCTCTAAGTCTGCTAAAAACGTAAAGGCTGGCGTGTTGCCGTCAAACCAGCAGCTTTCAACACCGGTGTGGCATGTCGGGCCGTTTGGATTGGCAAGTACCAACAGTGAATCTTGGTCGCAGTCACAGGCAACGCTCACTAAATCTAGCGTGTTACCTGACGTTTCTCCCTTAGTCCAAAGGCGTTGCTTTGAACGGCTGAAAAAGGTCACTTTACCCGTTTCAAGGGTTTTCGCTAGGGCGTCTTGGTCCATGTAACCCTGCATTAATACCTTGCCAGATAGTGCGTCTTGCACAATGGCAGGAAGTAGGTTGTCCATTTTGTCCCAAGCCAATTTATTGCTGTTTTCATTAGTAATGATCACGGGTTTACTCCTTCTGCTTGCGCCGTTAATCCGTGACGCTTACGCATGGCAACGCCATTGCTGGTTAACTCTGCTTTTAGCTCATCAATATTGATGATGCCTTTGTGAAATACCGACGCTGCAAGCGCGCCATCTACGTCAGCTTGTTTAAACACATCAGTAAAGTGAGCTATTTCACCTGCACCACCTGATGCTATTAACGGTACTTCGCATACATCGCGCACGGCTTTAAGCTGCTTCACGTCATAGCCTTTGCGCACACCGTCTTGATTCATGCAGTTCAGCACAATTTCACCAGCGCCGCGCGACTGAACTTCTTTAATCCAGTCGATGGTTTGCCACTGGCTTTTCTGCGTACGTGCTTCATCGCCGGTGAATTTGTACACTTCATATTGGTCGGTCGCTTCGTTATAGAAACTGTCGATTCCTATCACTACGCACTGTTGTCCATACACATCATGGAGCTGATTGATTAAGTCTGGGTTATTAAGAGCAGGGGAGTTAATCGAAATCTTATCTGCGCCCATTTCCAAAATGCGCCCAGCGTCTTCGATGCTCTTAATGCCGCCAGCTACACAAAAAGGGATATCAATAACCTGTGCAATACGGCTTACCCAGCTTTTGTCTACCACGCGGGCATCAGAGCTTGCAGTAATATCGTAAAACACCAGTTCGTCAGCACCTGCTTTCGCATATTGCTCGGCAAGAGGCACAATGTCACCAATAATTTCGTGGTTTCTAAACTGAACGCCCTTAACAACTTTGCCGTCGCGTACGTCCAAACACGGTATTATGCGTTTTGCCAGCATGCGATAGCCTCCTTCACCGTAAACTTTCCTTCAAGTAACGCGCGACCCAAAATTACGCCGCCAACGTTTGTGGGCTTTAGCGCTTCAATATCAGCGATGCTGCCAATACCGCCAGACGCTTGCCAGCTAACGTGTGGGAACCGGGCTGCCATTTCTTGATAAAGCTCAGTGTTCGCACCTTGAAGCGTGCCGTCGCGGCTGATGTCGGTACATAGCACATGCTTTGCGCCTACTGTAGTGAAGTCTTCCAGCAAGCCTTCAAGGGCTACGCCCGAGTTCTCTTGCCAGCCGTGTGTAGCAATTAGCTTTTCACCGCTATCACTAATATTGATATCAAGGGCTAATGCAATGTGCTCTGGACCGTACTTTTCTACCCAAGACTTCACAAGTTCAGGTTGCTTAACGGCAAGTGAGCCAATCACTACGCGGCTTACGCCCGTCTCAAGTAATTGCGCAACTTCTTCTTCGCTACGAATGCCGCCGCCTGCTTGAAACTGCATGCGCTTGGTGTCGACCATAGATTTGATAAGCGAAAGCTGACGCTTACTGGTGTCTTTAGCGCCGGTAAGGTCAACAATGTGTAGCCAGGTTGCGCCTTGGTTGGCATAGTCGTGAACCACGTCAACTGGGTCCAGTTCGTATTGGGTTTTTTGCTCGTAGTCCCCTTGATATAAGCGAACTACGCGTCCTTCAATAAGATCAATCGCTGGAATAATCATTATAGGTTCACAAAGTTGGTCAGTAGTTGTGCTCCGGCTTGGCCAGAACGCTCTGGGTGGAATTGCACCCCGTAAAAATTGTCTTTGTTTATGGCGGCTGAAAATGCATTGCCATAAGTACAGCTTGCAAGCGTATGCTCGTACTCTGGTACGGCAAAGCTATGCACAAAGTAAAAATAGGTATCTTGCGGAATGCCTTTGAACAAGCTTTCGTTGTTATGAGTAACAGTATTCCACCCCATATGAGGTAAGCGCACGCCTTTTGATTCCATGCGTGCTACGTGACCGGGCATAAGGTTCAAACAGTCGATGTTGCCTGTGCCTTGAAAACCACCTTCGGCGCTGGTTTCAACCATAAGCTGCATGCCTAAACATACACCTAGTACAGGTTGGGTAAGCGACTGAAGAGTTTCCACTAGCGCTTTTTGCTTAATGCTTGCCATCGCCGCTGCTGCTGTACCGACGCCGGGTAAAAACACTTTGTCAGCGCTTTTAATCACGTTTACATCGTCTGATACGTCTACTTCAACGCCTAAGCGCTCAAGGGCAAAGCGTACCGATGAAATGTTCGCGCAGCCGGTGTTCACTATCACTATCTTTTGTCGCTGGCTAGGGTTTACCACTGACATTACAGGGCTCCTTTACTGCTAGGCAGTGCATCGCCTTGGCGCGTAATAGCTTGACGTAGCGCACGGCCAAAAACTTTAAACAGGCTTTCTACCTGGTGGTGTGCATTGCCTTCGCTGGTGGAAAGGTGCAGCGATAGTCCCATACTTTGTGCAAGCGAATAAAAGAAGTGCGGTACCATTTCAGTGGCCATTTCGCCTACCTGATCGCGGCTAAATTCAGCGTCAAATTTAAGGTAAGGGCGGTTAGAAATGTCCATAATACATTCTGCACGGCACTCATCCATTGGCAAAGCAAAGCCAAAGCGCCCAATGCCACGCTTGTCGCCCAGTGCCTTTTTAAGCGCTTCGCCAAGGGCAAGCGCGGTATCTTCTACACTGTGGTGATCGTCAATGTGTAAATCGCCATCGGTAGTCAGGTTTAGCTCGAAGCCACCGTGGGTAGCAATTTGATCAAGCATGTGGTCAAAAAAGCCCATGCCGGTTTGAATAGTCGACTTAGCCTGCGAATCAAGATCTACACGCACGCTAATATCAGTTTCAGAGGTGGTACGTACCACTTCTGCAATACGCGATGATGCCAGTAAGTTCTTCTGAATATCATTCCAGTTTAGGGTTTCACGATTGTATTGAAAGCTGCGAATACCCATGTTTTCAGCAAGTTGTACATCGGTAATTCTGTCACCAATCACAAACGAGCGAGTGAAATCTACTTTGCCTTGCTGTAGGTATTCTTGCACTAGTCCAAGCTTTGGTTTACGACATGTGCAGTTATCTTCATCAAAGTGCGGGCAAATAAGCACGTCGTCAAATACCACGCCTTGGCTTTCGAAAATGGCCATCATCGCATTGTGTGGCTTGTCGAAGTCTTCTTGTGGGAAACTGTCTGTACCCAACCCATCCTGGTTACTTACCATCACCAACTTAAAGCCAGCCGCTTTAAGCTTAAGCAACACGGGAATAACGTTTGGCTCGAAAACCAGCTTCTCTAGACTATCTAATTGCTTATCTACTGGCGGCTCTTCAACAAGTGTACCGTCACGGTCAATAAATAAAATGGCTTGCTGACTCATGCCGCGTCCTCATTATTTTTAAATTCGTTAATTAGCTGCATTAAACGCTGATTTTGCTCTTCAGTGCCGATGCTTACGCGCAAACAGTTTTGTAAGTTAAGCTGTTTTGATTGATCGCGAATAAGCATGCCTTGGCTTACCAAGTATTGCATTAGAGCTTGCGCTTTTGCGTAGCGGAATAAGATAAAGTTTGCTCGTCTGTCACCCACTAATTCAAAACCTTCAATAGATGCCAGCGTTTCGGCTAGGGCCTCTTTTTCGCGATTAATGGTTGCCACTTGAAGCTCAAGTAGCGTTAACGATTCTGCAGACAATGCTTGTGCGGCAATCTGCGCCACTGGCTCTGGAATAGGATAGGGCGCTATCACTTTAAGAAGAGCTTGAATGACGGGTGCTTGGGCAAGTGTAAAACCACAGCGAAGACCGGCAAGTGCAAACGCTTTAGACAGCGTACGAAGTACCACCAAGTTGGGGTAGTTGTTAATCTCATTTGCCCACGTATTGTCGGCATCAAACTCAATGTACGCTTCATCTACAACAACAAGCGCTCTATCGGCAAAGTGATTGAGCACGGTTTTAATGTCTTCACGAGCAACTGGCGTACCGGTTGGGTTATTAGGCGCACAGATGAAAATTACGTTAACGTCATCTTCAGCGCATACCGCATTCACGTTAAGGCTGAAGTCGTCGTTAAGCGGCACTTTCTTAATGCCCACATCACAGGTTTCAGCACTGATGGCATACATACCGTAGGTAGGCGGGCAAATCAAAATACTGTCTTTACCTGGTGTACAGAAAGTACGAATAAGCAGTTCAATACCTTCATCCGCCCCGCGGGTAACAATAAGCTGTGATTTATCTAGCCCGGCGTAGTTAGCGTAACCACTGACTACCGCTTCAGGCTGGCACGATGGATAGCGGTTAAAGTTACTGCTATCTACACTGTATTCGTTGGCATAAGGTGACTCGTTAGCATTAAGCCAGTCTTGACCACCTGAAAACAAGCGACGCGCCGACTCATAAGGCTTTAGCGGCACTAAGTTTTCATTTATTAGGTTATCGATAAGTGCCGACATTAGGCGTCCCCTTGCTTAAGTGCCTGCATACGAAGTGCAACGGCCTGTTCGTGTGCATCTAAACCTTCTGCTGCCGCTAGTGCCATGATAGCTGGGCCTAAATTACGCATGCCGTCTGCGCTTAGTTCTTGAATTGTGTATCGGCGCATAAAGTCTAAAAGACCAAGGCTAGAATAGTTCTTTGCATAGCCGTATGTGGGAAGCACGTGATTTGTACCTGACGCATAATCACCAGCTGATTCTGGCGACCACGGGCCCAAGAATATAGAGCCTGCGTATTTAATTTTTGGCAAATAATCACGGGCATTCTCAATTTGCACAATTAAGTGCTCAGCTGCATAGGCGTTGCTTGCTTTAATGGCTTGTTCAATTGAATCGGCCAAAATATAACGCGCATTTTTCATAGCAGGTCGAGCAATCTCGGCGCGAGATAGCGTAGCTAATTGACGCTCAACCGCGGCTTTTGCTTCTTCAATAAGCTTAGCGCTGTTAGACACTAAAATAGCTTGGGAGTCTGGGCCGTGTTCGGCTTGGGAAAGCAGGTCTGCCGCCACAAATTCAGGGTTAGCGAATTCATCGGCTAGCACCAATACCTCTGACGGACCGGCCGGCATATCAATAGCTGCACCATCAGCACGTTGACTAACCTGCTGTTTAGCTTCGGTAACAAAGCTGTTGCCTGGGCCGAATATTTTATCAACCTGAGGGATGGTATCTGTGCCAAGCGCCATAGCAGCGATTGCTTGTGCACCACCACACAAAAAGATCTTGTCTATGCCGCACTTTCTGGCCGCATACGCAATTTCAGGCGCGATAAGCTGTTCTTTGTTTGGTGGAGTACAAAGTAGCTTATTCTCACAGCCCGCCACCAATGCTGGCACGCCGAGCATTAACACGGTTGATGGAAGTGGAGCACTGCCGCCTGGAATATAAAGACCCACTGCATCAAGGGCAGTGAAGCGCAGCTCGCATTTAACACCAGGCGTTGTGGTTAGCGCAATATCACTTGGCACCTGCGCTTCGTGAAACGTTTTTATATTGTTAAACGCTGTGTCGATGGCATTTGCGACCTCAGGTGTTACCTTGGCTGCAAGGGCATCAATGTTGTCTTGTGAAAGTACAAGGCTAGTAAGGTCCGGGCAGTCAAATTTACGCGTGTAATCAAGTACTGCCGCGTCACCTTCTGATTCAACGCGGGCGATAATATCACCCACGGTTTGTTTTAACTGTTGGCTATTGGCCATAGCCGGGCGAGCTAACGCCTGTTTTTTCTCATTTGCCGAAAGAGATGACCAAGTAATCATAATTGCCTGCCTTTTAGCCCATCATTTTTTCGATTGGCATTACAAGAATAGAGCTACAACCAAGGGCTTTAAGTTTCTCCATGGTTTCCCAGAATAAGGTTTCTGTAGAAACAACGTGAATAGCCACTTGCTCTTCATTTCCAGCAAGCGGTAGCACCGTTGGATTTTCAGCACCTGGAAGTAGGCTTTTCACCTGCTCTAAATACGCTTTTGGTGCGTGTAGCATGATGTACTTACTTTCTTTTGCCAGTAACACGCCATCAACACGTGGCATTAACCGGTTAACGAGTGTTTCTTTCTCGTCGCTAAGCTCGCCATCAGCGCGCTTAATAAGTACCGCTTTACTGCGGAAAATAACGTCTTTTTCAACAAGGCCGTTAGCTTCAAGGGTTGCACCGGTAGATACAAGGTCACAGATAGCGTCAGCAACACCTGCACGTGGGGCAACTTCCACAGAACCCTGTAGCATTACAGCCTTTGCATTTATGCCCTGTTCTTTGAAGTAGCGCTCAAGTAGGTAGGGGTACGTTGTTGCTACTTTTTTGCCTTCCAGCGACTGGATGCCTTGATAATCCATCTCATTAGGTACCGCAATAGACAGGCGGCAGCCGCCGTAATCTAGGCGACGCAGTACTTCGTATTCGAATGGCTTGCCAGCAGCTTTGCGCTCTAGCATTTTTTCTTCAAGCTCGTTTTCGCCGATAAAGCCTAGGTCTACTACGCCATCCATAACAAGACCTGGAATGTCGTCGTCACGTACGCGAAGCAAATCAATAGGTTGGTTCGTAGAATGCGCAATCAGCAGGCGATCACGAATATTGAGTTTAATGCCTATAGCTTTCAGTAGGGCAATGCTGTCATCGCTCAATCTACCTGATTTCTGTACGGCAATTCGAAGTCTTTTGCTGTTACTCATTGAAACGTTCCTTACACGTTGTGTTTTAACTTTTGATTGCGCCTAAAACGAAAAACCCCCGGAAGTTTCCTTCCGAGGGTCGAGAATTTGTTTTATCTGCGCCACTGGAAGGATACATAGACCTTCCAGCACGAACCTGAAAGGTTATGCTTTGTGGTGATGGTGATGTTTCGTCGCGCAGTTAATCATTTTAAAAAATTTTAATTCCTAATTTCGAACGGCTGAAACATTAGCGTTTTGAATTGGGATTTGCAAGGTTAAAGTGAACTCTTTTGGCACATTAACTCTAATTTAATGTGTATATAATAAAACTATTCGTTATGAATGAGTTTTGAACCGTAATTTTGGGCAACTGGTTGCCGATAAGTTATAGAGGCAAACGTAAATTTTTGGAGGGCGTATGAGCAACGATCTACTGTTTCCCATTTTGCCACGCAATATGAAAGTGCCTGTGGAGCCGGATGAGCGCGTCAAGAAAGTGCAGAAGACGAAGAAATCTGAACATCTTAGTGAAGAGGAACGAGACAACTTCCAAGACATTAAGCGTACCGAGGTGATAGATGCGCCAGTCGAGAACTCAAAGGATAAAGAGCGAGACAATAACAGCGGCGGACTTAAGCATATTGATATTGATGTCTAGGTTGTCCTATGGGCATCATGAATTATTTGCGTTTAGCTCTTCAAATAGCGCCTCTATTTGCCCTGTGACTTTATGCTTGGGTAAGTAGAAGGGCAGCGGCACACGTCTAGAATGAGATTCTTTCACCTTCACCGTAGCACTTATGTAGCTTTCTAACACTGGCAAGTCTTGTTGTTTTAGCGTTTCTATTAGCTCTCTTGGTAGCTTTGCTTGACTATTGAATTGATTAACTACAATACCTAACAAACGCAGTTCAGGGTTGTGGTCTTCTTTTAGTTCCATTGCATTTTCGAGTAAACGCTCAATGGCCTGCGCCGAGAAATCGTCGCAATCAAAGGGAACGCAAAAGCCATCTGCAGCAATAAGTGCCGCTTTAGAATAAAAATTAAAATTAGGGGGCGTGTCGATAAAAATGTTGTCGAATTCGCCTTTTAACGCCGTTAACGCGTCTTTAAGTTTAAAAATTTTGTACCGTGATTCGAGTTCTCGTTCGACTTCTGACAGCGCAGGAGAGGAAGGCATAACGAAGAGATTCTCAAAATACGTTGAGTGCACGAACGCTTTAGGCTTCTTTGCTGTTCTGAAAATACCAACCACTTGTTTGAACATGTCGGCCACGGTAAGGCTCTGTTCACTAACGTTAAATCCCACGTAGTGAGTACTATTTCCCTGAGCGTCTAGGTCTACCAATAAGGTTTTGTAACCCAACTTAGCACTTTGCGCGGCTAAATTGGTGCTAATTGTTGATTTACCCACTCCACCTTTTTGGTTAAACACCACGGTAATCATAAGAAATTCCTGTGTAAAAAGGCTTTTGGTAAAAGCTAATAAGCCAACTGGTTAAAATATGCCCGCATACGACAGTTGATGTAAAGATGTTTTCATTTTAATCACTCGACAACGCTAAAAATAGCATCGACATTAATATAAAAACGAAATCATACTTTACATTAAAATGATAACAATTATCATTGATGAATTGTGTTTTGTTAATCGATTAAGTATGCGTTTTTTACCCTCTTTACTGACAATTTCGCTGTGTTCTCTGCTTTCTTCGAACCTATTTGCCCAATCTATTGAACAAGGCAAGGTGGAAAGCATCACTGTTACTGCCTCAGGTTTTGAACAACTTTTGTCTCAAGCGCCGGCGTCAGTAAGCGTTATTGATAGAAAACAACTTGCGCAACGAGCCTATAAAGATATTACCGACGCGCTTCGTGACGTGCCAGGTGTAACTGTTACAGGTGGTGGATATCGCCAAGATATCAGCGTTCGCGGGTTACCTGCACAGTACACTTCGATACTTGTTGACGGAAAAAAGCAGACGGGAAGAGAGTCTCAGCCAAATGGTAGCGGAGGGTATGAGCAAGATTGGTTACCTCCATTAGACAGCATAGAACGTATTGAAATAGTGCGTGGGCCCATGTCTACCTTGTATGGTTCTGATGCAATGGGCGGAGTGATCAATATTATAACGCGAAAAAACTTCAGAAAATGGAGTGGGAACCTTCGCGCAGAAACGAAAATTCAAGAAAACTCTGACAGTGGGTCAGACAGTCAAATCCAGCTAGCGTTTTCTGGGCCGTTAATCGAAAATTTGTTGAGCATTACAGCCAGCGGCCTTTATCAAAAGCGGGAAGAAGACGAAATTGAACGAGGTTACGCAGAAAAAGATTTAAGCAACATTCGTACAGCGTTTCATTTAACGCCAAACACGTCAGATACAGTCACCTTTGAATACATTTTCCAAGATCAAACACGCACATCCACACCTGGTAAGTCATTGCCAGAAAGAAATTCCTTATCAGAGACTGAAAGCGAGAGACATTCATATGCGCTGACTCACGAGGGGAAATATGGTGGTGTGACTGCTCGCAGTTATATTCAGCGAGAGTCGGTTGACAACGTTGGGCGAGATATCACTATTGATAATCTGGTCTTTAACTCTCAATGGTCTTGGGCAGTTGGCGATAGCCACATGCTTACGGTTGGCACAGAGTTTCTAGAAGAGTCTCTGGATGATTTTGATACGAATGGCGGCGAGGCGACCAATATTAAAAACAGCCAGTGGTCTTTCTATGGTGAAGATGAGTGGCGTGTTAGCGATAGTTTGGCCCTCACGCTAGGTATGCGTCTTGACGATAATGAACAGTTTAGCTCTCAAATTAGCCCCCGTGCGTACGCGGTATATAACATTAACGATAATTGGGTTGTAAAGGGGGGTATCTCTACTGGTTATCGTACGCCTGAGTTAAGAGAAATGGCCGATGGGTGGATTCAAGAGAGTCGAGGGGGAGATGTTTACGGTAATCCTGACTTGTCACCAGAAACGACCTTAAACAAAGAGCTTGCTCTGTACTATAGCGGTGATGCTGGCTTAGAGTACAGTATCACTATCTTTCATAACGATTTCGATGACAAAATTGCTATTGCGTCTTGTGAGCTATTAGTCTGTTTGGATGAAACGGATCGCTACAATATCAATGTGGATGAAGCTGAATCTTACGGCGCAGAGTTCGCTGCAATGTATAATATAGGGAACTGGTCTTTTAACGGTGCTTACAGCTATACGCGTTCACAGCAGAAAACTGGTGCAAACGAAGGCCTACCTTTGGTTCAACAGCCAAAACACTTGTTCACGCTGAACACCACATATCGCCTTTCGCAAGTAAATGAAATTTGGTCTAGATGGACCGTGAGAGGAGAAGAAACGGCGTTAACGTCAGTATCTTCACGTTCCATCTTGTCTCCAGGGGTTGGCTTGTTTGACATAGGTTACAACACCAAGCTTACGCGCAACGTTAAGCTGCAAACAGGGCTCTACAATGCATTTGATAGAACAATGCGGTATGAAGAGTTCGGATATGTTGAAGATGGAAGAAGATTATGGTTAGGGTTAAATTGGACCTTTTAAAAATAGGGGCTATTGGATTGGCTATTGGCTTTTGCGCTAATAGTATTGCTAGTTCATCGCTAACTGCTGAGGATTATGCAAAAAAGGGTTTAGAGAGCGGTAAGCACTTCCCTGGTTTAGCTAGTTTATGCGATATAAGTGTTCCGCCGCGAGATATGTTCGAGCTCGGTAAAAAGCAACGGGAAAGACCTGAGCGAGCTGAAAGTGATAGCAAGCCAAGCCGACAAGGAAAAGGGCGCCGCCAAATACCTCCTCAACAAGTATTTGACAACCTCTATTACGTAGGGGCAGGCAATGTTGCAAGCTGGGCTATTGACACAGGCAAGAGCATCGTATTGATTGATGCATTGAATAACAACGAGCAAGCACAACAGTACATAATTGACGGTCTTTCAGCACTCGGGTTAGGTAATAAGCCAATATCTCATCTCATTATTTCTCACGGTCATGGTGATCATTATGGTGGTTTTGAGTTAATCGAATCAACGTACAGCCCTCGCATAGTTATGAGCGACATAGAGTGGGGTTATCTAGAAAATGATAAATTTGCCAGTTATCGATGGGGTAAAAAGCCAAGCCGAGATGTGGCCGTTGCTAATGGCGAAAAGTTGAATGTTAACGCTACTGAGTTAACGCTTTATGTTACGCCAGGTCATACACCAGGTACATTAACTGTCGTTTTTCCTGTAATTGATGGAAATGAAGAGCATCGCGCTGTGTTATGGGGCGGTACTGGGCTCAACTATGGCCCAGATGTGCCGCGTATTAAGTCGTATACAGAATCTGCAATGGCGATGAAACGATTGGTAAAAGAACAAAATATTGATGTATTTTTGTCGAATCATCCTGGGCGTGCTGGAACAAGAGAAAAGCTTGGCGCCTTGAGTAAACGGCAAAGCAATCAACGGCATGCTTTTGTCCAAGGGCAAGGTGTAGTAGTTGAAGCCTTTGAACTGCTTGAAAACTGTACGCGAGCTCAGTGGATGAGAATTGAGGAAAAGAGAAACGAGGAACGTTAATAGACCCTCAAGTATGACGGCAACAAGAAGCGAGCTCTAGTGAGCGTCAGGGTCTTTTCGCACTCAATAAAACCACTGCGAAAATAAGAAGGCCTCTTGCATGTAAGAGGCCTTCGTTGAAAAGATAGACTAATGGCGAATTTAATTAACGAGTAGCGAGAGCTGCGTTAGTTGAGTTCTTTATCTACCCAAAATTTTGTGCCTTTTACAGTGGCCTGTAACGTAAGGCCGCTTTCAGTCATGGTATACACTGTTACGTTGCCCAAGTAGCCTTCGCCTTCTGCAGATGCGCCTTTGTTACCGGCTTTTGCTGCTACATCCGCGTTACCACCTACGGTCCATCCATTTTCAATAAAATGACTCATCGCTTTTTGTGTGTGGAAAACCATAACAATTCGGTAATCTTTTGCGCCTAAGCCTAGGCCTACGCCACCTTCAGCCATATTCATGTATGTTCTCGCGCCGGTTACATTATTGTTTACCACACCGTAGCCAGTGCCCGCCGCCACAAAGAAAACGTTGATGTTAGCATTCGTAAATACGGCGTAGCCAGCGGCGTCTTTTACCTGAGAGCGCGTATCGGGCTTTTCAGAATAAAGGCGGGCAAGCGCGTTGTCTTGCATATCCAATATAGCTTGTCGCTTTTCAGCAACAGTTCCGTCGCCCATCGAAGCGCATGCCGTTAAGGCTAACACGGCAGCAAAAAACACAGATTTAATAGCTAACTTACTTATTTTCATGCAATTCTCCTTAGCATGTAGGTATTTTATTAACTACGGAAGAAGACCATTCTTACTGTTTGTAATTCAATAAAAACCCGTTTTAATTTACGTCGCATTAGTTGTACGCAAAAAACGTGCTAAGTGATGCATGGAACGTTGAAAATTATTGATCTGACTGACTAGTACACCTGCAAATCGCTACAACTCAATTTCAAGCTCTAACGCACCAGGATGATCGGTTTGACCAACCATTTCTTCATACGGTGTGCTTTGACGTAGCCAAACTTTCTCAAAGGCTTGAGAGTCAAAATGCTCCCTTATCTCGTTCAAACAGTGGAACGTTTTGGGTTGCGACTTGTTGTCACGAACCAAGGTGCGTGAGGCGCCCATACCCGTTGATGCAAGGTAATTGCCGCCCTCTAGTGACTCAATGTATAAGTTCATAGTTTAACCCTCATTAGGTTGCAACTCGTTTTAGCTGCGTCTTATATTTAATTAGTCGAAAATAGGCGCAATGATCATTAATTTTGTGTCATGAACAGTGAAGGTCCTCTGCACTTAAGGCTTACCAAAGCAACACGACTTACCACCACTTGTTTGAACATACTGCAATCCCTGCCTTTTGCATACATTCATGAACACGCTCTTTGTCCGATGAATTTAAAAATGAACCCACTTCAAATTGCTGCAGAGGGGCTTGTAGTAAAAGCTGTGGCGCACATTTTAAACTCAGGTCTTTTTTATAATACAAAGACGTATCAGGGCGGAAAAAGGTTATGCTGGTACCATTGGAGCTGCTAACCTGGATACTGTTTGAGGAAATTAATAGTGTCTCCCAGCGGTAAGTTGCTTTGGACACTAAATACATAATTAGCGCCAGTAACCCGACCTCTAATCCAGCAAACGGTAATATGACCCATGCACCTGCCAGTGACCAAGCAATGCCTATCGAGCTAATGAAAAAGGCAAACGCCGCAATAAGGTATTTAGTCTGTTGCCACGTTGCTGAACGGTTTGGCGAAAGATGCAGTTGCACCAGGTGCTCAAATGTAGATACTTCAACCATGTTTTTAAAAAATGCTGTATATGATATCTGTGTAAGTAAAACCTTATACGTAGTGGGATAACAATAGTTCGAAATTTATACAAGTGCTAGTTTCCAGCGTGTCTAGAAAAGTCATGCCGTGTAACTTGCTGTATTTTCTGCCTTAAGGACGTATGTGATTTCTCTCATCAAGCAGAACGCTGGCAAAACAGCGTTGATAGTTCTTCTATTTGTATGGACTGGCAGTTTGCTAGCGCAACCTGCTCCTATCGAGCTTGTTAAAGAGTTCGGGCTTTTCAGCGTTCTTGGCGTTATTGGTGCTATATTTGCGAACGCCACTGGAGCTGGCGGTGGCGTGGTTTTCGTTCCGTTTTTTAACTACCTGTCATTTTCTGCGCAAAGCGTTGTGGCGACAAGTTTTGCCATCCAATGCTGTGGTATGACCGCGGGGGCATTGACGTGGGCCGCCTATTATAAACACCAGCACAAGTATGATCAGTATTGGAAGGCACTACCCAGTGTGCTGATGTTAACGGTTCCCTCGTCAATATGCGGCATAGGATTCGCTCAGTATGCTTCTCAAGGTACACGGCTTCTAGCGCAATTGTGGGGTGGGGGCGATAACCTTCACATCGTTTTTGGTAGTTTTTCTATTCTATTGGCAATCGCAATATTTGCTTCTATTCCGTTAATGAAGCGTACCCATTTCAAAAAAGACTTGCGCATGAACGATCTTTTGTTTTTACCCATCATTGGCTTTGTGGGCGGCATTATAACCGCGTGGCTTTCGGTAGGGGTGGGAGAGTTAGTTGCCGTTTACCTAATTATTCGGGGGTTCAATGTCACCATGTCTATTGCCAGCGCGGTTATCTTGTCGGCTTTTACCGTGTGGTCCGCGTTGCCATATCACGCCTTTATTGGCGAATCTGTAGTATGGCAGGTTGTTTTGTTTGCCGGGGCAGGTGCAATAGTCGGTGGAATGATTGCAAAGTTTGTGGTTTTGGCATTTTCTGTTCAGGGCCTAAAACTTTTTTTTGGTATTTGGGTACTTATTTTAGGTTTCACAAGTTTACCTATTCTTTAAATTAGAGCGCGCGGTTACTTTAAGCCATAACGCTTTAAAGCCCAAAGTATGTAAATTAGCGCAGAATAAGGTAACGCATACGAGTCAGCTTCCTCTTCTAAACGCTAATCTTGTTAAGGAAAGATAATATGGATATCAATCCTGTTCCTCAGAAACGGTATAACGTGCTTCAGCCTGAATGGTCATCTCACGCTGTTATTTACCAAGTCAATACAAGGCAGTTCTCAAAGGAAGGAAATTTTGAAGGCGTGAGAAAGGGGTTATCTCACATTAAATCATTGGGCGCTGATATTGTTTGGCTTATGCCAGTACACCCTATTGGTGAAAAAAATAGAAAGGGAGAGCTTGGTAGTCCCTATGCAGTAAAAGATTATCTGGCTATTAACCCCGAATTTGGTAGTGAAGAAGATTTCAAAGCGTTGGTGAATGAAGCGCATCGGCTTTCGCTGAAAGTGATCATAGACTGGGTACCAAATCACAGCGCATGGGATAACCCGTTGGTTGAACAGCACCCCGAGTGGTACGCCAAAGACTACAAAGGAGACTTTCGCCCGTCTCCTTGGTGGGATTGGAGCGATATTATTGAGTTCGATTATGCGCAAGTTGGTCTTCGGAAATACATGATTAACGCGCTGTGTTACTGGGTTGAAAAGTTCGATATTGATGGATTTCGCTGCGATGTAGCTGGCTACGTTCCGAATGATTTTTGGCAGCAAGCTGTGCAGACGCTAAACGCAATTAGACCGGTCTTCATGTTGGCTGAATGGGAGAATCGAGATCTTCACGAAAAAGCGTTTAATATGACATACGCATGGAGCTGGAACGAGACACTTCACGAACTCGCACATGGAACATGCTCACTGGATAGGTTGCGCAAATATTATTCGTGGAACGAGCGGAGCTGGCCTCACTCTGCTTACAGAATGACCTTCGTGAGTAATCATGACAAAAATGCGTGGGATGGTACTCAGCGCGAACAATTTGGTGATGCGCTTGAAGCCTGCATTGCTTTGTCTGTAATCGGTGAGGGTATGCCGCTTATTCACAACGGGCAAGAAGCCGGAGAAATCAAACGGTTAGCGTTCTTTGAACGTGATCCTATACAGTGGCAAGATCACGAAATAGGCAACTTGTACCGCAAGCTAATAACCCTGAAAAAATCCAAAACCGTGCTAGGGAACGGAGAGTACGGGGCAAGAATGATTCAGGTGCCAAACTCGCAAATGGACAAGGTTTTTAGCTTTGTACGTTGTAATGAACAGGAAAAAGTGTTCGTTGTGATCAATTTTTCTAGCGAGCAGCTTAATATAACGTTTGAAGAGCCTTTGTATGAAGGAGAGTATGCGCACTGGGAGCGCGACGAAAAGCGAAGTTTTGAATCTGATTCTGTCTGTAAGCTTGCACCTTGGCAGTTTGAAATATGGGTGGCTTGAAGCGTTGATCGATTCTCGCTTTATTTAACTACAAAAGGTAAATAAATTTACTAAGTAAAAAGCAAGGACGAAGTATGACTGCGAATGATCCAACTGAAAAAACAGAAGACCGCTCGTTAAACAATCATGCTGCGCTTAAAACTTCTATTGCCAATGGTGATGTGGAAGAGGTTAAAGCGCGACTTGAAGGGCATTCTTTGGATAAGTTAGAAAAAGGTTATTTAATCGATCTCGCCCGCTTGAGTGGTAACAGTGAAATTGAGGAAGTCATTAAGTCCACACCCGACAGTTGAATGTATGGCTAATTCACCCAATGTGAAACAGCTTTCACCTGCCTGACATGTTAATGTGCAGTTTGAGACTAGTCTGGTGGGCAGCTGTAGACAAGATATAGTCACTCGCATCCTATAAACGATAATTTAGTTTTTAGGGTATGTGCTCGGTTCATACGAATCTTAGACAACAACATTCGATGTTTATCGCTTTTTTTTCGATGTTCTGAGTGCGCTCAGTCTTAAACGAATACTCAGGGGGTGTATCTTGAATAGCCGCTATATTTTCTTCGAAAGACTGAGCTGACATATCCAACACGTTAACTGTTGGGAGAGTAACTATGTCTAGAACAAATGATTTCAGCGTTCTTATTTGATTATATTGGGCTTCATCCAAGCATGATGTTTGTATCCAGTATGCAGATGGTACAAGGGAGTTAGCCGTTGTAAAACATTCAGCTGAAGCTATCGAACAGTGGATTACGAAGCTGCATCAACAGCATCCAGGGCAAATTGCGATTGCGCTTGAGCTGTCAAAGGGGCCATTCGTCTATGCCTTGCAAAAGTATCCTTTTGTCACCTTATTCCCAATTAACCCGACGATGCTGTGCCGATATCGTAGAGCGTTATCACCAAGTGGAGCCAAGGATGAGCCAACTGACGCGTCAATCGCACTTGAATTGTTAGTTCGCTATCCAGATAAAATCACGCCGCTTAAAATGGCTGACGATAAAATCAGAAAATTAGCCTTTTTGGTCGAGGAACGTCGCCGATTAGTGGATGAAAAGAAACGATATGTAAATCGGCTTATCAATGCGCTCAAGCAATATTACCCACAACCTCTTGAGTGGTTCACGCACAGAGATTCGCAGTTATTCGTCGAATTCATTACGCGATGGCCGTCGCTGGATAAACTTAAACGCGCAAAAGCCGACACAATCTCTCGCTTCCTAACCTCTCGCGGTAGTTTTGCCAAATTAGTATCATCTCGTTTAGAGGCGATAAAAAGTGCGACACCGTTGACGTACGATAGTGTTGTCATCGAATCGAACAAACTGCTTGCGATAACACTGGCTAATCAGATTCTTCCCATTATCACGGCGATTAAGATATTCGAGCAAGAAATA
>NZ_JAZETO010000014.1:0-34638 GCF_036864485.1 Alteromonas sp. S015
GCCCGATGACAGTCGTTGGAAAGCTTGGTCTAAGCCTAAGCTAGAACTCATTAGTTGACGCTGGGCATTTAGTGAACTAACATTTGTATTTACATATAAAGCCATTGTTTCTCTCCTCACTCACATTGGTGAAAGCGGTTGGGCTCTCACCCCCAACCGAATCTCTCTCTTAATTGTCTGGGCTCTCACCCCCTGACAATTTATGTAACGGCAAGAAGAAAAATTACTTGATATTTTTTTGCAAGAATTTGAAGAAAAATACGAAAAAAGAAATTAACCCAGCCTATTCAGACACTTAAAGCAAGGTAAAAGCTTGTATTTTGTATGTTTGACTCAATCACAACCGTACTTTGTGTCTATCAATTTAAAATTTGACAACACTGTTTCGAAACGTGGCCTAATACCGTACACAAATATTTTAGGCTCACCTCTTTTATTTGCGACATCATGCCTCCCTTTACATACATGATGCTCTACTTTAACCGGCAAAAATATCAATTTGTTCTTGCGTTAATATTTGACATAATCGATATGTCATCTCTCTTCAACAGAGTACACATTGAATATGCATACTGCTTTAAACTACATACGATTTTGTTTAAAAACTTGCTATATCGACTACCCTAATCAACTAGCATCGATTAACTCTTACCTTTCGCCAGCCATTGAACAAACACTTTTCGACACCAACGCCAAATATCAGGGAAAGCTACGTTTAAATAGCTGGGAAGGTCTGTTGCCCTTGCTGCAAACAGAGCCCACTATTGAAGCGGTATTCTTTTACCGACTGGAACGATTAATTTTTCTGGATAATCCAGACAACCCACTCTTGCCTTATCTAGCAAGTGTAATGAGGCGAAGAACCGGATCGGAAATTTATTACAGCACGGAAATAGGTAAGGGGTTTAATATTCAACACGGGTTCGGCATTGTGATCGGCCCGCGTTTTAAGATTGGAGACAACTTCGTCATCCATCAGGGGGTTACCCTTGGACAAAAAAACACTAACAGTCCCAATGAAACCATCACCATTGGCAATAATGTGACTATTTTCGCAAACGCCAGCATTCTCGGTGACATCACGATTGGTGACAACGCCAAAATAGGCGCTAACTCGGTTTTACTAAAAAGTGTAGAATCAGATGCAGTGTACGCTGGCGCTCCAGCAAAGCGAATTTCGATGAAATAGCGTCAGGTTAACGAGCTATGTTTTTGAGAAGCGCGAAGGTTGGAGCTGCATATTTCTATATTACCTGTTGAGATTACCGTTGCGCGTACGCTTCTTGTTTCGCACTCTCAGGAATTTGAACCCATGCATCTCGGATAGGCTCGAGCAAGCTGTAAGACTCGTCTAATGAGGATACAAGATTACTCATATGCGCTTCATTTATGCGGTCGATAATGTAGCTGTACAAAGCAAGTAAGTTATTACTTACTTCCCCACCCACATCCATATCTAAGGTATCTCTTAAATAAACTAAGATAGACACGGCCTTGGTAATATTTTCCGATTTTGCCTCAAAGTCCTTACGTTCAATTGCACCTTTTGCATAAGCAATTCTATCCAATGCCCCCTGCAATAAAAGAAGCGTCAGCTTATGAGGATCAGCTGTGGATATTTCTTGCTTCAGAGAACCCTTTTTATAAGCATTGATGCCTTTTAATGACATAGCAACTCCAATTTTTCTATCTATGGCCTGAGCTTAGTCAGGTGGCTTATTACCATTCTAAATAACAATATCGACTGTTAATTCACAACCTTTAGAAAAAACTCAAGCCTTTTCTAATGAACATAAATTCTAGATGTAGTTAAATAAGGACAAATTGCTGACTTGAGGAAACGTCGCGAGTGCCGCACTCAAAGCAGCTTCTTGTTTAGCGAATTCTGTTGACGCTGCAGCGTAGTCCAAATCTTCAATTGCTCCTTTTGCGACTTTTGCAGCTATCTCCATATCCACGTTAGTATCATAATTATTCTGTGCAATATTCAATCTACTGCCTAATGAAGTTCTCTCAAAAGACATTTTTTCCATGCCGTTGTCCAACCCAACTAAAGCATCTGCAATGGCCTCTTCTAATGCTTGGTTGGTAATGGTGGGGTCTTTTAATATTGCCTGAACATCATGTAACGTCTGCGCCATACTCTTTTTTTCTGGCGGGTTAAGTGAAATATCTATACTGTCACCAGGTGCCGCTGTGGCTTTAAACTCCATTCCTTTAATCGAAAAGGCTTCCCCCGAGTTAAAGGCGACCGTCTCTACGACCGTCCCTGAGCCAACGTGTACCAATTCAGCTTGATTGCCAGCTAGAAAATTAATTTGATAATCGTTATTTGCAGGCGTTACGGGGTCGTAATTGGCATTGTAAAAAATATCAAATGCGCCCTGTTGTTTGACGGCAGCACTGTCTAAAGCGGTGCCGCCATTGACGCTGTCAACCGAGAATTTAAACCGGGAAAAGACATTTTCAAATACATCATAGCCGTTGCTCGTAGCCTGTACCTTCGAACTAGTAGAGAGTTGTATATAACTCACCCCCGTATCACCTTGAAAGGTAATTGCATTGCCGGCTGCAGCTGGATTCAATGCGAAAGCCGGCTGCGAAGATTGAAATCCTGAATAAAGATAGTTGTCATTCTCATCTTGTGTATTCATCAAATCGAGAAGCTCAAATTTTAATTGTTCGAGTTCTTCACCGATGGTAGCCCTGTCAGATGAATCTAATGAACTATTTCCCGCTTGGATGACCAATGTTCTAGCTTTATTAATTGAATCGGTAATATTTGTAAGTACAGCTTCTTGTAATTCTAAAGAGCTTCGAACCAAATCGTTATTGCGCTGAAATTGCGCCAATTCATCAATCTCTTCAGTGAGCCGCAACACTTTTGCGGCTCCCACCGGATCGTCACTGGGAGTGAGAAGTCGTTTGCCCGATGATAACTGGGCTTGAGTCTTTGCCAGATCCGCCTGATTATTCAAAATCGAGCGCATGCTTTGATCATAGATTTGATTCGTCGATATACGCATAGTTTACCTTGCTGACTGCAAAATAGTATTGAACAATTCCTGAGCTGTACTTAAAATACGTGCCGCTGCAGCATAACTTTGCTGATACTTAATTAAACTTGCAGCTTCTTCATCTAAGCTTACTCCAGAAACAGAATCAAACCAATTTTTTGACTGTACTTTCATCGCTTCAGCAGAAGTAAGCGAGATATTAGCGGTCGATGCATCTTCGCCAACTCTGCCCACCAACGACGCGTATGCATCCTGAAAGGTTCGAGCCTTGTTAGTAGACTCACTACTGACTTGCACCTTTCCATCATTTTGCAAACTCGCCATCTCAAGTGCATTGCTGTTGTCATTAAAACCGTTTTTATTGTATTCGATGACAAAGCTATCACCGGGCTGGGGAATTCCCTCTAGACTAAAATCGTAACCTGGATAATCGTCAAACCCAGCATATATACCTGTGGCGTCTTTGGCTTGTTGAATTAAGTTGTTCAGATCAGTCGCACCGGTTACTGTCGCCAATAAGTTGTTACTGTCATCAAATATTTGATAGCTATTGGCCGAGGTGAACGTAATTCTTCGCGGTGCCGTTGCATCAATATCTTGAGCGCCGTCAAACGCAGAGTCGCCTACGCCACCTGCGGTACTCGTATTGGTTGTCACCACGCTTGTAACACTGGCGCTGCCCAAGTTTGATAAGCTCTCTTGTACTCGAGCCGGATTCGCAAATGCTAAATCCTCTGGACGATTGGTAGCAAGGCTAATATCTGAAGCAGCAGTTTTAGTCGGCTGAATAAGAAATTCGTTACCCACAACGTAAGGATCCGGGCCCGAAAAGTCAACCTCAATACCACCGGTTAGCTCAATCACTCCCCCTGTAACCGGTAAACCAACGAACTCGAGGTCGGCACCACTTCCATCGGTCTTAACTGTACCGTCTGGATTTAACAAAGTAAGAGTGATAGCAGTAGGAACCCCGGCGGTGACTGCCGTCACTTCAATTTTGTAATCTGCATCGGTTAGCTCTGCACCTTTACCCTCTACAAGTTGAGCAGTTACATTGTAGTTTCCCGTGGTATCTTCATAAGGCAAACCATGGAAAGTGGGAATGTCATAAATATTGCCTCCCAACTGACCATCTAAGTCCATTCCGAGCTTATTTTGGCTGTTCATGGCGTCTGCAAAAGCAATAGAAATCTGGCCTAAATCGCGTATTGCTGGACCTAGTATTTCGTTTCTGTAGCGAAATAAACCACCCAGAGCGCCTCCCATTTCACTTTCGATAACAGGAATAGACGCATCACCTTTATCGGGGTTTCTGTGATCAGTTTGTAACGTTAACTCTTTAAATAACAGGTCTGCATTTGTGGTAGTCTCAAAAAGATTGAACTCACCGTTTTCTAATACCAAAGACTCACCGGAAGTAAGATTAACAGTAACCGCACCGTTTTGAGAGCGACTCTCTTGAACGGTAATACCCATAATGGAAGCGAGTTCATCAATAGCTTTATCTCTTTCATTTAGCAGTGCACTGGGCTGGTCAGACGTACTGTTTCCATACGCCACTACAATATTTTTATTCAGATCGCCAATGTTGCCAATTAGTGTATTAGCGCGTTCAATCAGTGAATTGAATTCTAGATTTAACTCGTTTTCTTTTTGCACCATGAAGTCAGATAACGTCTTCATTCTTTGAAAAAGAGACTCAGACTTACTCAAAACCACTTCTCTTGATGCAAGGTTTGTAGGGTCATCAGCTGCGGTTTGTAACGCTGCAAAAAATCCACTTAACCCATTTGTTACTGAACTTGATTCGCTTGCCAGCAGATTATCGATAGTAGAAGTTTTTTGAGAAAATGACTCAAGTTCGCCTACCGAGGTGATATCCCTGCGCAATTGATTTTGCGCAAAAACGTTGATAATGCGTTCTGTGTTCCCTATCTCTACACCGAAAACATGGCTATTTTTGAGCTCAGTACGCTCGCGAACATAGCCCGGAGTATTCACGTTTGCAATGTTGTTACTTGTGGTTTGCAACAGCTTGCTGCTGGCGTTAACACCACTGCTCGCTAGTGAAAATAAATCAACATAACTCACAATCTAATCTCCAATGCTATGGCATTAACGTGCTAAGACGGTCGCTGTTATACACTGCCATTATTTTGCTTGCGTATTCAGGGTCAGTAGCGTAGCCCGCCTCTTGAAGCGCGTGGGTATAACGCGTTGCGTTAGAAGCATTTTCGACAGCATGACTATAGCGAGGCTGTGATGTAATAAAACGTCCATAATCTTCCATGGCATCTTCTACTGACGGATAAGACCTAAAAGCAGCTTTTTGTTTTTGCGGTAGTCCATTTTTGAATTCCAGTGTATCGACTACAGCCTGCTCTCCTTGCCATCCCTTACTTGCTTTGATGCCAAATAAGTTATGTGAGCTTTCTCCATCTGCTTTATGGATAACAAATTTCCCCCACCCTGTTTCAACCGCAGCTTGGGAAATTATCGCTTTAGCATCCATTCCATATTTCGCTGCCACCTTTTCGGCTATTGGCATTAAGCTTTCTACAAACTGTTCAGGGCTTTCAAACATGGCATCTTTTTTTGCCGACTGGCTACGAATAGATTGTGAAGAAACCGCAATATCCTGCGCTTCAACCACGTTGTACACACGATTTCTGTTAAGTGACGAAATGTCGCCATCACTTCTTATAACACTGGCAGGGGTATAGCTATTTTCGGTTTGCCCCAATTGCTTAACAATAACATCAGCAAGACCTAAGCCACCGCCTGAAGTGAGATCTGCTGCGAGCTGCTGGTCGTGCATATCACGATAGAATTTGACTTGCTGTGAATTAAATGGACTATTTTCATCAGCAAGCGCGTCTTGCGCTTTTCGCATAGACTTCAGCATCATCTGCACAAATATTGCTTCAAACTGCTGAGCAGCTTCTTGCAATACTGTTTCATCGCCCGATGCAATGGCTTCACGCATTTTGTTTATGCTGCCCAAGTCATGGACATTGCGTGCCATATCAAGCTGATTTTTTGTGCTTAGTGATTCCATCGTGCTTATTTCCGCTGTGACCTTATTCTTTTGCTCAAGTCTCGTAAATGCTATAGCTCGTTTTAAATGATGACGAGTTCACCACGTAAAGCGCCCGCTTGACGTAATGCTTCTAAAATTGCCATCAAATCGCCCGGTGCAGCACCCACCTCATTTACTGCGCGCACAAGTTGGTCAAGGGTTACGCCAGGCTCAAACTTAAACATCCTGCTATCTGCTAGATCGACATCTACTATTGATTGCGTGGTGACTACAGTTTCACCCTCGCCGAATGCATTAGGTTGAGAAACTTGCTGATTTTCAGAAATAGTCACGGTTAAGCCGCCGTGCGTAATTGCCGCTGGTAATAAACGTACATCGCTGCCAATCACAATAGTGCCCGTACGGCTGTTTATCACAACACGTGCAGGCGCATCTGCTGGTGTAAATTCGAAGTTCTCTAGGGTAGCCAAAAAGCCCACGCGCTGACCCACATCACGGGGGGCTGTAACACGTACAGACGCCGCATCAATAGGTTTAGCAATAAGGTAGCCGTTTTCGGGTTGTGCGCCCAAACGCTCGTTAATGGTATCGGCTAGTGCTTTTGCTGTGGAGAAATCTGGATAATGAAGGTTAAGTGTTAACGTATCGCCATTTGCAAAGCCACTAGGCACAGACTGCTCAACCATTGCGCCATTGGGAATTCGGCCAACTGTAGGCGTATTAACCACAATACGAGACCCATCGCCGCCCTGTGCACCAAAGCCGCTAACGACCAAGCTACCTTGCGCCACGGCATACACTTTACCGTCCACACCGCGAAGAAACGTTTGAAGTAACGTTCCACCTTGAAGACTCGACGCCTCACCCACTGACGAAACTGTAATATCAATGGTTTGTCCCGGCTTCGCAAAGGCAGGCAGGTCTGCGTGCACCGCAACTGCCGCTACGTTTCTGATCTTTGGCTTAGTATTCGCATCTAAACTTATACCGAAATTACGCAACATGGTTCTGAAACTCTGTTCAGTGAAAGGGCTTTGCTCCCCCGTACCTGGTAAACCTACTACGAGGCCATAGCCCACTAATTGGTTACTACGAACGCCTTGAATACTTGCCACGTCTTTAATACGTTGTGCGCCCGCCTGCGAAGATAAAAGCACGGTGAAAACGGCTAATACTACTGAAAATAAACGCATATTCACTCTCCTATCTCAAAATCTAAAGAGGCCACCAAGCAGAATCAAAAAACTTGGTTAACCAACCCTTTTCTTGCGCCCGAGCAAAGCTTCCAGTGCCAGAATATTGGATACGTGCATTGGCGACCTTGGTAGACACTATTTCATTTTCGGGGCTAATGTCCGCCGGACGAATAATGCCGGTAAGACGAATGTATTCATCACCTTGATTTAGGGTTAGCCATTTTTCCCCGCGTATAACAAGGTTGCTGTTAGGAAGCACGTCGACGACAGTAACTGATATAGCACCATTCAAGCTGTTGCTTTGGTTAGCCGTAGCGTCACCGGAGAAGTCTCGAGAAGAACTGATACCCAACTGAACGGACTCCCCACCGATATTTATCGCCTGCCCAGCAAGCCCAGTAATAGGGTTAAGATTAACGTTTGAATCTTTAGCTGTGCTGGTATCAGCAGATTTACTCGCTTGCGTATTCTCGCTCAATGTTACAGTAATGATGTCGCCTACCCTTCTTGCGGTAACGTCAGAGTACAAGTTGTTAGCTAATTGCGAACGGAATAGCGAGCCATCTTCTATTACCGTTTCACGAGGGTAATCTGGCACTACAGGCGCAAATGAAGGATCGTTTGCCTGAACAGGGGGCTCGTTTGTACTTGCGCAACCGCCAAGTACAAGTAGTGCAGCAGATAAACCTAAAATACGCATGATGCTACCTACTAAAGTTGCTGAATAACCTGACCAAGCATTTGGTCAACTGATGAGATAACTTTTGAGTTCATCTCATACAAACGCTGGCTTTCAATTAGGTTTACTAGCTCTTCAGTCACGTTTACATTAGACGTCTCTAACGTGCCTTGAGAGATATAACCTAGACCTTGCAAGCCAGGAATACCCTGAATAGGTGCACCGCTTGACGCTGTCTCAACATAAAGGTTTTGTCCAGTTGGTTGCAGTCCGGTTGGATTAACAAAGTCAGAAATATTCAGCTGACCTAACACCTGCGGTTCAGCTTGGCCCCGTATGCTTACACTAATTTCACCATCTTGAGAAATAGTGATTTGTTGTGCATCTTCGGGAATAGCCACTTCAGGCTGAAGCAAAAAGCCCGCGCCCGATGTAACGATTTGGCCCTGATCATTAAGTGAAAACTGGCCGTTTCTCGTGTAGGCAATAGTGCCGTCTGGCTGCAAAATTTCAAAATAACCACGGCCCTGAATTGACATATCAAGGGCGTTTTCTGTGGTAAGCAAGTTACCTTGCGTGTGTGCTTTTTGTGTAGCAACTACTTTTGACCCTGAGCCAAGCATAAGCCCAGAAGGTAACTCCGTGTCAGCTGACGAACGACCGCCCGGCTGATTAATGTTCTGATAAAGCAAATCTTCAAACACCGCGCGGTCTTTTTTAAAGCCTACGGTTGATGCATTGGCTAGGTTATTGGAAACCACTGCCACATCGGTCTGTGCGGCGTCTAGTCCGGTTTTACTTATCCATAGTGCTGGATGCATGTTAACCTCCGACGTTGCTCATGGTGCAACGATGATAAAAATTTGTTTATAGAATGCGTAATAACGCATTGCCACTTTGATCTAGTTTTTCAGCTTGCTTCATCATTTTGACTTGAAGCTCGTAGTGACGCTGTAGGCTTATCATGTCAACCATCTCGTCTACAGCGTTAACATTCGAGCCTTCAAGCATCCCTGACATTACCTTAACGTTGGCATTGGCAGGTGCTATCGAACCATCTTCCATTCTAAACAAGCCATCATTGCCCCGTTCCATATCGGCATAATTAGGGCTCACTAGCTTTAGTCGTCCTACTTCCTCGATAACGTTGGCCGGCGCACCTAACTGTCTCATTGACAATGTACCGTCGGCGGCAATGTTTAGATTGTCCAAAGGTACAGGAAGAAATATAGGTCCGTTGTCGCCAAGTACGACACGGTCATGAATATCTGTCAAAATTCCGTCGTCGCCCAATTTAAAGTTGCCATCACGTGAATAAGCTTCTTGCCCATTTTGATCTTGAACTGCAAACCAACCATCACCTTGAATCGCCACATCTAAATCGCGGTCTGTCTTAATCATCGGACCCGACTCGTAATTATTGGACGGGCTCTCAGTCATTGAAAACACACGGGTCGGCAAACCTTCGCCGTAAGCCGGCATTGACCTTGCCTGCTCAAGTTGAGCTCTAAAACCCGTTGTCTGTGCATTAGCCAAGTTATTGGCCCGAATCCCTGTTGCTAACAGGTCTTGGGAAGCGCCACTTGCTGAGATATAGAGAAGTTTGTCCATGACTGACTTTTGACTCTGATTAAACCTTAAACAAGATTTTGCAAAGGCAGTGCCAACCTGTGGATATTTAGTGAAACTAAAAAATATGAAACATAGTCAATTGATATGTATAGAAAAATAAAAAGGCCGCAAATTTGCGACCTTTCTAAATGGGGTTAAAATAAGGCGATTTTACGCGCCTGAAAATTGCCGGTTAGCGACTTGCTAACGAGGCTGACTATATTCTATCGAATGTTCAGGATAGTTTGGTTCAGCGAGTTGTTTACCTCAAGCGCACGTGAATTTGCCTGGAAGTTTCGTTGAGCAATAATCATGTCGATTAGCTCAGTGGTTAAGTTAACGTTCGCCTGTTCAAGGGCAGAAGAGTTAATTTCGCCAAACGTACCCGTTGTTGCTTCGCCTGCTAAGGCTTCACCTGAAAGAATACTTTCCTTCCACTGTGTGCTGCTCTCTTGGGTTAAACCTTGTTCGTTAGAAAAGCGAACTAACGCGACACGAACAATAGGTTCTGACGTCCCATTTGAGAACGTAGCGCGAACTAAGCCATCAGGACCAATGTCAATACCTGTGAGTCGGCCTACTGGCAAACCGTCTTGCTCAAGTGACGTTACTTCGAAAGCTGACGCAAACTGCGAAGGTTCATTGGGTGTAGCTAACGTTGGATTTAAGTTGAAGTCTATTTTAATTTGCTGAGTAGCATCAGAGCCATTACTGAGAATACCAGCACCGAGTTCAACTGTTTGGATTTTATTATCTACCGATGGGTTTCCATCTGGTGTTTCCATTGCAATAAAGTCACCGCCCGCCGAAAAAACAAGCTTAGAGGCAGTGACTGCATTAGTTCCTGTTCCCACGCTGTTTACAACACCAGGATCGCCTGGCGCTAAAGGTAAGCCCGGATCGGCTGAATCCACTTGGTTAACTAATGTATCGTCTATAGCGGTAGCAACATACCACTCGTTCGCCGCAGCATTATCTTTGATAAAATAATAGGTCATTACGTGACTGTCACCAAGTGAATCATAGACAGTAACGGAGGTTGCCGCGTTATAAGTAAGTGGATCAGTGGGATCAAAGTTAGCTGGGTTTATTGCTGTATCTCCAGCTGGCAAGTTCATTCTGATGTCAACTTCAGTTGTGGCTTGCGGAGAACCAGAAGAGTCAGGAATACGCACAGGTTCAGTGGTACTAAGGGCAACCGAAGCGCTTGTACCATCAGAGTTAACTGGGAAACCCAGCAAGTTATCGCCGTTGCTATTCACTACAAAATTGTCGGCGTCCAGCTTGAACTGACCCGCTCGGGTAAAAGAGAAGTCGCGCGACGTAATTTCAGGCACTGTCGCAAAGAAACCATTCCCTGTAATTGCTAAATCTAACGCTGTGTTAGTGAATTGAAGGCTACCCTGAGAAAACTGCTGTGCAACCTCTTGAGTTAGTACACCGTCACCCACTTTTGTTTTACCACCTGCCAAAAGTGATGCTGCATATACATCACCGAATTCAGCACGCGATTCTTTAAAGCCAACCGTATTTACGTTTGCGATGTTGTTGGCGGTTACATCCAAATCTTTTTGTGCGGCTGATACGCCACTCAGTGCAATATTAAAAGACATTGTTGATTCTCCTACTAACTGCCGATTTGAATGACGTCATCAAGATTGATACTGACATCACCATCCAAATTCAAAATTACGCCCTGACCGCTGCCGGCCAAGCTTACACTTCCAACATGACGATTAACGGCAGTGCTAAGCTGCACACCTTCACCGTTCAACTCTGCAGTAGCACTGATAACATATTCACCTGCTGCCATTTGGTTGCCATGTTTATCTTTGCCATCCCATTCAAACTCAATGTTACCTGCACTCTGTGTGCCTGCATCAATGGTTTTAATTACTTCCCCGAACTGATTTTCAATGCTAATCGTCATGTTTTGAACCGTTTTCTCGTTCACAATGACGCCTGAGATCCCATCACCTTCATTTGCCATATAGCCAACATTACCTTGAACTAGCACGTTTTGACCGATGAGACTCGACGCTTGTAACGCTTGATTTGATGTCATTGAAGCCGCAAAGGATTCGAATTTTTCGTTAAGCTGCGAGATCCCGTCAGCCATAGTAAATGACGTCATCTGCGCCACCATTTGATCATTGTCAACCGGTGCAGTCGGATCCTGGTTAGCAAGCTGTTCAGTCAACATTGAAAAGAAATCTTCCTGCGTTAACTGTTGCTCGGTACCATCGGCGATTTTGACAGTTTCTTCCTGCCAATAAAGATCAGTATTTAAGCCGGTATTGTTTATGGTGTTCACTGATTAATCCTCACATTATTCAAGCGGCAAATTACTGCCCTTGACCTAACTGCAGTACGCGGCGAAAGATTCGCTTAGTGGTATCCGCTACTTGTACGTTTGTTTCATACGCTTTCGACGCTGACATCATGTTTGCCATCTCTTCGACAATATTAACGTTCGGCTTATAGATGTATCCATTTTCATCTGCCATTGGGTTATTCGGCGAGTACTCCACATTAAGCGGTGCGTCGCTTTCCACAATACCTTTAACCTGTACACCTGCACCTTTCGACTGATCACGCATAGCGTCTTGTAATGCTGTTGCAAAAACAGGGTGTCGAGCTCGGTAAGTTTCGTCATAGCTGCTGCTTACTGAGTTTGCGTTGGCGATATTACTTGCCGTGGTATTTAGACGCACATTTTCCGCTTCCATACCCGTACTCGAAATTTGCATTACGTTAAATAAACCCATGACTATTGACCTCCTGAGCTGAGTGCTTTTTTCATGCCTTTAACTTTACCATTCAAAAATTCAAGGCTAGCCTGGTAGCGCATTCCATTATCTAAAAATCGGTTTCTTTCCGCCTGAACTTCTACCGTGTTACCGTCACCGGTGTCTGGTTGAGTTGGAATGCGGTACTGCATGTCAAAGTTTGCCGCTACTGACGTTGAATTGCCGCTTAGGTGGCGTTCATTGGTTCGCACCATTTTCGAGGAATGCCCTGTTGAACTGCCCGATGTCTCTCGCATTGCTGACTGCATAGCTTTATTAAAATCGATGTCTCGCGCTTTATAACCAGGCGTATTTGCGTTGGCCAGATTTCCGGCAATCACTTCCATACGCTCGGTACGTATACTGAGCGCTGACGCGTGAAAGCCCACCAGTTTATCTAGGTTAATAGCCATAACATGACCTCTGACATACTTAAAACATTTCGTGTTGACAATCTAAATGAGCATTTAAAAGTGAGACTTTTGCCGATTTACTGTCGCTTGTGAAATAGTTTGCAAGGCTGATGCCAAAATTAGATTTTGACGGGGGGAAATGGACGTCTTAGTTTCAACTTAAACAATTAAAAGCTTTATTAATCAGTCCAGTAACTTAGATTATTTTTTCTGATAGTAAAGGCCAGGGTGACACTTAACCATACTGTATATATCACTCGCAGCACTGATAGATTCCGATGCGCCAAGGAATAGCACACCCTGAGGCTGCAACTGTCCGGCAATTTGTTGCAGGATCCGCTGTTTCACTTCAGCAGAAAAATAAATTAATACATTTCGGCAAAACACTATGTCAAAGCGGCCAAGTGCGGCATAGCTTGAAAGTAAATTTAAACTTCTGAAGCTGACCATGCGACGAACGTCGGATTTTACCTGCATAAGTCCACTTTCATTTTTTTGGAAAAAGGCCTGTCTCCGATGCGGGGATAAGCCTCTCGCCAAAGACAACTCGTCATAAATACCTAACTCACATTTTTGCAGCATTTCTGATGACAAATCCGTGGCTACAATCTCAATACCCGCCCTCAATGCACCAGGCCGCTGACGCTGGTATTCAAGTACAGACATGGCGATGGAGTACGGTTCTTGCCCAGACGAACAGGCCGCGCTCCAAATTCGGATCTTTTGATTTTTTGTCGATATTGCTGGTAGTAACTCATTTACAAGTAAATCAAAGGGGTAGTTGTCTCGAAACCACAAGGTTTCATTTGTGGTCATAGCGTCGATTACGTCCTGAAGCAAGGCTCTGTCGAACCCCTTCACCACCACGTCTATCAGTTCGTCAGCCGATTCATATTTGTGCTTGAAGAGCAATGAAGCTAAACGGCTGCGCACCAGGTATTGTTTACTTTCACCCAATACTATGCCGCATTGCTTTTCCAAAAACTCTCTAAACTTTACGTAACTTGCTGGCGAAACGTCTTTATTAGCCAATCCTGTCTTGCTCCGTTATTCGCATTCTGTCATCAGCCACTTTTGTACCGCTGTAGCAAGTTCATCGGGATGGAATTTCGCGATAAAGTCATCTGCCCCCACTTTCTGCACCATAGCTTGGTTAAAAACACCACTTAGCGACGTATGCAATACAACATGGAGCTTTTGCAGCTCAGGCGTATTCTTAATTTCAGCGGTGAGTGTATATCCGTCCATTTCCGGCATTTCAATGTCGGAGACCAGTACGCCAACACGGTTTGTCACATCACCGTACTCTTCCGCAATTTGTTTGAGCCTGTTTAATGCTTCTAGGCCGTTTTTAGCAAGTTCAATCTCTAGACCCAGAGAAGTCAGTGCCTTTTTAACTTGATTTCTCGCTACCGCTGAATCATCAGCAATAAAGATAATTTTGTTCTCTTGACCTTCAGTTGTAAGGCCTTCCGCAACTTCTGAACTTACTTCGGCATTCAACGGAGAAATTTCATTCAAAATTTTCTCAACATCTAGAATTTCAATAAGTTCATTCTCAACTTCAGTCACTGCGGTTAAATAACTTGCTCTGCCAGTGCCCTGAGGTGGCGGCATAATTGCATCCCAATTAGTATTAATGATGCGTTCTACAGCCCCCACCAAGAAACCTTGAACAGAGCGGTTATATTCTGCAATAACAATAAAGGCGTTAGAGAGGTCTTCAATTTTACGGCCGCGAGTCGCCATACTCAAATCGATAACCGAGATAGTTTGACCACGAATGTGCGCCACACCACGTACCAACGGATTCAATTTGGGCATTGCTGTGAGTGGAGGACACTGAAGCACTTCCCGCACTTTAAAAACATTAATTCCAAAGCGTTGGCGGCCGTTCAGTCTAAACAGCAACAACTCTAAGCGATTCTGCCCAACAAGCTGCGTGCGCTGGTTTACTGAATCTAAAATCCCCGACATAGGTCACCTCTAAGTAATACTGGGCATGATCATTGCCTCTTCTGATAAAGATAGACAATATCACTAAATTTTTGCAGGTCAAACGACAGAAAAATGACACTAAATAGCATTTTTCAGTTTTAAGAAGGCTTTAACCCTTTCTCTAAACAATCGACCTGCGTTAACGCTCGTGCTTTTAAACCTTAAAGGTTTACTTAGGCTGTTTTGAATTTGCACAAAGCAAACCAGCCGTATTAAGCATAGTCAATAACTTGTAAACTGAACACGAAAAGTCATGATGAAAAATATGAACGCCAAGACGCGCCCAACCATCACACGATTACTGTCATTGACTGTTTGCAGCTTGCTCTCAATAAACTGCTTAGCAACACAAACCAATCACAAACGAGTTGAAGAAGGCGCAAAACAATACCTAATAACACAACTCGCTGATAACACAAAGGATACTAGCATTGATGTGTCTATTGTGAAGATAGACGATAGGATAAATATTCCTGACTGCCCAACCGGATTTGAATATAACGCGTCAAAAGAGGCCTTGAGTCAATCGTATATTTCAGTACGGGTGAGCTGTAGAAATAATGAATGGTACCTTTTCACCAGTGGGCAGGTTACACGTACCAAAGAAATCGTTGTCACCCAAGGAGCAATAAGCCCTGGCACTGTGCTGACATCATCGAATCTTTCTATGGCAAAAGTTGATGTAAGGCGGCTTCGCCACACAGTGTTTAGTGAGCAAGAGGCACTTATTGGAGCAAGAATAAAGCGCCGCGTGACAGGCGGACAAGCTATACAGTCAAATATGCTATGCTTTGTATGTAAAGGCGATAGGATTACCATCACCGCAGAGATAGCAGGGATGGAAGTTAAAACAGCTGGAATCGCTCAACAAGACGGTATCGTTGGTGACAATATTAAGGTAATTAATGCCAGTAGCCAAAAGATGGTGATAGCAAGAGTCGCAAGCCCTGAAGAAGTCGTGATACACTTGTAAATGGGGCAGTGAATATCTACTTTTTTGTTCACGATTTAGCTAAAGAAAGCGGCCAAAAGGCCGATATAAAGTACAGAGGCGAAAAAGTAGTGAGGACTAATTATGGCAATTAACAATATAAACAATGGGTTACCCAAAACACCCGTTGATAACGGGAAGGTTGCGCAACAAAATCAGACGCAACAATCTTCTCAGCAGGCTTCGGCACAAGCTGCGCAAGCCGCTTCGGTTCCGCGCCAAGATTCTGTGTCGTTAACGCAATCTGCTCAACAGCTCAATCAAGTGCAGAAAAAAGGCTCTGAAGCGCCTGTGAACCAAGAAAAAGTCGATCGCCTTAAACGCGCGATTCAAAGCGGTGACTATAAGGTTAATCCTGAAGTGCTTGCTAATAAGATTGCAAAACTTGAAGGCGAAATATTTGGCGCTAAATAGTGAGCGACAATACACGTAATTAATGTAAAGAGATCTGATGTGACTGAACAAGCAAGCCAATTAACACAAGCACTTACAAAGCAAGTTGAGCAGTTGTCTTTGCTTGCCGGATTGCTTGAAAAGGAATTGCAACTTATCAGTTCGCGAGATGCAGAATCTTTGATGAAATTATTAGATGAAAAGACAGCGCTATTGACGTCTATTCAGGCTCTCGATGGACGTATCGAACGTACTATCAGCGACCAAAATTCAATGTCGGAAGAAGAAGAAACATTAATGTCCGACGCAAAGAAACACCTAGACGATTGTAAATACCGCACTCAAGTAAATCAAAAAGCCGTTGAGCAAGGACAGCTACGCCTCACACACTTACGCAACTTGATGATGGAAGTACGCGCCAAAGAATCGCTTACGTACGACAAAAAAGGAAAACCTAAAGGCGGTACGTTAGGCTCAGGAGTTAGCGCTTGACGTTCTGCTCTTCTCAGTAACGATAGTCCTTTAGTTTTACACCTGTGAACGAGATTTATACCCCCAATACATATTTCGCGTCTTTCAACCGTTCTCAAAAAACAATTATCTGCGGGAACCGCCTCTTAGCAAGTGTCTAGTAATACTTCACATCTTTCACTCGGCGCGGTTTTGCGGTCGTCAAATAAATGTCGTAAACCTGCTGCATATCTAGTGCAAGTTCAGTAACGTAGGTATCTTCGCCGACTGGATAGGTTTTCACGACTTCAGCGCCTCTAATTACCCCTTCTACTGATGCACGTAATGTTTCGCTGTCTATGACCAAACGAGAAAGAGATTGGTTGCCTTCAATTTTTTGACCATATACCTGTTCAGTTAGCTCTCGGTACGCATCTAATTTTGACGCTTTCATCGCCATGATAAGCTTCATACTGTCACTTTCACCATGCTGGGAAGAAATAGGTGCATAGCCTACTGCTTTGAGTACTGGATAAGTTTCTGGCTCTATAGTTTCCCACTCAACATGTTTATCAATAACGCCGCATCCACCAGTGCTTATTGCTAAACCAAGAAAGCAAGACAGCAGCAGCGATTTTGATTTGTTTTTAAATTTCAAGCACATAGTTTTATTTCCAAATTGTATTAATAGTCAAATTAATGATGCCATTAACCTGCTTCCGTTAATGGTGGCAGTGCTTTTGAGAAATACCGCCAAAAGTGCGACAACACGTTTCGCTCTATCTATATTGACGTTTTTATAAAAGCGCTTAATAGAAGTCTGTGCAAGATACGCGCCCGTTTGATTTAATAGCAGTACAAACACATCAATTGGCACTCTTTTCGCATATCTCTTTCTATAAACCGAGCGCTTTGTACAGCGCAGATATCGAAAATCTTTAGAGGTGAGCGGTGCGACCTATTAGCAAAACAATGCTAGTCACTATTTTTAACGCTGTCGTGGCGGTAGTTTGCCTGTTAGCATTTTTCGTTGGGCAAGCAAATGCCGTGTGGTACGAAGCTACGGGTCAAGCGGTGGTACGAAATGGCGATAAGGAAACGGCAAGGCATGCGGCTACCCAAGAAGCACTGAAGCAAGCTATGCTTTTTGCAGGCGCATCGGTTCATAGCGTTGCTAAGCTAACGAACGGCCTTCTCAAAAATGAGGAGATGACCATTCGCTCCACCGGTGAAGTAGATCAGTTGGAATTAGTTGATGAAGTGTATAGCGGTGATGTAATTACAGTGAGTATACGTGCCGACATTTTTCCAAGGGAAAAAATTTGTGCCGCAAAAGAAGACCAAAAACATTTCGCTACGACGCATTTCAGAGTGCGTAATAGAGCGCAATTGACACAAGGTAACATTCCAAATTTCGACATTTCAATTACTCAGCAAATTGCGCAGGCCATGCGCGATAAAACAGAGAATTTAGTCATTACTTACATCGCGCCCCATACCGCGAAATTCGACAGTCGATATACTGATGAAAACATTCGTACTCTATCAGCGCAAAGCAATACGCAATTCGTGTTAGTAGGTGTTATAGATGATTTAAGTATGACTAACAAAGAACCGTCGGTATTTACACCGTGGCGCGACGGCACTTCCCTACGCGCATTTGCTATGACCATTCAAGTATACGACGGTATTAATGGAGGCCTGTTGCTAACTAAGTCTTATCAGAATCAGGGAGAATGGACATTCGACAGGTTTGAAAATGTGGATGAATTCTCGACGACATTTTGGCAGTCCCTTTATGGCCAAACAGTCAACGCAACAATAGCAGAAGCGGTCGAAGACATAAAAGAAGCCACTGCATGTCAGCCAATCACGGGTAGAGTGATAAATATTGCCGGCGATAAAATCTCAATTTCTCTAGGCAGGGATAATGGCATTTCTGAAAATGATGAACTATTCCTTTATCAAGCCAAAGAAATTGTCGATAATCGTGGCCGTAAATATTTACAGTATTCACTATACCCTGGCAAGTTCGTAGTTACTAAAGCCTTCGGTAATTCATCGCTAGTCGTCAATGAAAGTGCCGGAATGATGGCAAACATTCAAGAACACGATTTTGTGGTTAAGAAATAGTCTTTCTTAAATTCCACTTATGCGCTCTTAATCTTGGTTGGTTAATCAACACAGACGTGTTATACCTATAAGAATGTATGGCAATTTATACTTAAACTTTAGGTGAAGAAAGTTACTCTCACCTATACTTTAGTATAATTAAAATAATAAATTTATGACCCTTTCTCTATTTGCTTCGCACTGCTTGGCATTAGCGGCTTTGCTATTGGCTGGACAGCAAATGAAGGATCAGTATGTAATCGAGTTTCCAAAGCTTGAACAGGAAGTAAAAAATAAATTTGGCGCTGATAAAGCATCACACGTTGCAGCGCTAGAAGTTACCCTACACGCTCTTGAAAGCAAGGGGGTAAAAGATCAATTGCTTGGTGTAAACGCTTTCTTTGATGAGCATATTCAATATGCTACTGACGATATCGTCTTTAAAGAAAAAGACTACTGGGCAACCCCTTCTGAACTTTTTGGCCATTCTCGCGGAGATTGTGAGGATTATGCCATTGCAAAATATGTAGCTCTGCTACACTTAGGTATTGAAAGTTCCAAACTTCGCTTAATTTATGTAAAAGCAAAGATTGGTAGAAGTCGAGTAACACAAGCACATATGGTTTTAGGATACTATGATTCCCCTTCATCGGATCCGTTAGTGTTGGACAGCTTAGTGTCTAATGTATTACCCGGCTCACAGCGCACAGACCTGATACCTGTTTTTAGCTTTAACGACTCAGGTATTTGGCAACCAGGCAAAGCGACACAGGTTTCTTCGTCTACCAGTAGACTATCTCGGTGGCGTGACGTTATTGAGCGCATGAAATTAGAGGGGATTAGTAGAAGGTCCTAGGAGTTTATGTCAATAACAAGAGAATTGTGGCTAGCCATTATAGTCGTTGTCCTTGTTGCAATTGCAGGTAGCGTGACAATCCATGGAATTACTACGAAGCAATATGTAGAAGAGCAGCTTTACTCTAAAAACGTTGATAACGCCAGTATGTTGGCGCTAGCGTTAAGTGGATTAGAAAAAGATCCCGTTTCTTTAGACCTTTTCATCATGTCCCAATTTGATATTGGGCACTATGCGACAATTGTACTTCACAAAGCGGACGGCGAAATTGTGTCTGCCCACACCCACGAAGTGCAATTAGATGAAGACACGCCCAGATGGTTTACAAGCAATTTTTCACCGACAGTCAATCCGGGAGTTGCACAGGTAAGTGAGGGTTGGGGCCAGTACGGTACGATATATGTCGAAACCGACACCAGCTTCGCCGTCGCCTCTATGTGGCGCGCTACTCAACGGCTTATTTTCGGGCTATCTCTGGTAGGTATCTTCTCTGGAATAATAGGAGCATGGGCGCTTCGCGTTATCATTCGGCCCCTTGATGACGTAGTTCAACAAGCCGAGTCCTTTGGTGACATGAAGTTTATCCAACTGCGTGAACCTCGCACGCACGAACTCAAGCGCGTGGTTCGGGCGATGAACTCCCTCGCAAAAACGTCCAAGAAAATTATGGCGGAGGAGAATACCCGTCTTGACCTAATGCGCTATAAAACCCAATTTGACGACGAATCTGGTGTCGCCAACCGAGACTACTTTATTTCTATTTTGAAAGGTCAACTTGCCTTTCGCGATACCGAAGGCGTTAACTGCGTCTTTTTTGTGAGGTTTACAGAGGGCGAGGGTTTCTTGCGCACTCCAGCCACTATTCGTAAAAATCGTATTCGCGGCTTTGTTGAAGAAATTAATGATTGCCTCTCTATGCACCATCATCTTTTCACTGACAGCCGTATTGCGAGAATGCAAAAAAATGAATTCGCTATTCTCCTCACCGAAACTCACGATGCCGTTACGATATCTGAAGCATTACACGGTGCGTGTTTAAGTGCATTTAGCCAAGAAGGCGACCCTCAAGTCTTTCAGTCGGTTGTAAAATTACGACCGGGCGATAGCTTTTCAAACGCACTTATGCGCGCTGATGCGATGATAGATGAAGCCGAAGCGGATGAAATGGACGAACCGTTTGTCGAGGCTCCGTTAAGAGAATTCATTTCACTTGTGGAAGAGAAGCGATGGGAGCAAGAGCTCAAACGTGCTATCGATGCGCGCGATGTAGAAACATTTAATTTCCCAGTGCTCGATATAGACAGAAATTTGGTCCATTACCAAAGCTGGGCTGGGGTGAACATAGACGGAGAGCTTAGAAAGAGCGGCTTCTATACCCACTGGGCACGTTATTTAGGTTTGTTGCCACAGTTAGAACTGACAACCATTGTTCACCTTATTGATTACATTAACCGTTCTGGCACAGAATCAAAGTTTGCTTTTCTTTGCTCCGAACAGTTCATGCTAGACCCTGACACCCTTGCACAGCTTTATTATCAAATAGGCACCCACTCGAAAGCCGCTAAACAGTTATGTTTAGAAATAAGGGAATCTACTGCAACGCGTTTTCCAAAAGAATTTAACGATTTTTGTACAACGGTAAAAGCTAAAGAGTGCGAAGTTGGCCTTAAGCGTGTAGGCGAATCGTTCTCGCAACTGTTAGATGTGCAAGAGATGGGGCTAGACTATGTGAAAATTGATTCCGCATTTATGGCCGATATAGATTTCAACCCAGCTAATCACGCTTTCCTTCGTGGTTTCTGTTCACTTGCGCATACTTTTGGTATTAAAGTATACGCCGATGGTGTAAAACGCGCTGATCATCACGCGCTCTTTATAGAACTTGGTATTGACGGCGTTGTATCACATATGGAAGTTATAGAGCATCTTTTAGATGACTAAATTCGCCAAGTCTGAGCAGTAAACTGATTCGGTCTTTCGCCTCAAATTTATGCAAGAGCGTACCCACATATTCTTTAACAGTCCGCTCTGTAATACCGTGCTCTCTTGCAATTTCTTTATTGCTAAGTCCATCTAAAATACCGCTTAATACGTCTTTCTCGCGGTTCGTTAGGCCACTTAAAACGGGTAACACTCGTTTAGATTGCAGTTTGACCGCTACATTAGAGGTGGTCACTGAAAGCAACTCATTCGGTAACCACATGCCCCCCGCTTCTATCACTCTTGCTACCGAGGAAAAGAGAGACTGGGTTCCTAACGCGTGACAATACGCCCTAGCGCCCAGCATTAGCGCAGTTTGCATTTCTAAACGATCATATTTATAGGTCAGTACAACTATCTGCGTTACTTTTTGCTTGGCTTCAATTAGCTGTTGCCGCCAGTTTTCATCGCTTGCCACTACCCATATACAATCGCTTTGTTTACATGTTAGTTGATCAACACGACTATAGCTGGTCCACGAATACTGGGTTAGCGCCCCTTGCAAATCTTTTTTGGCGATGAAATGTCTCATTTAACGCTCCCGCAGGGCAGAGGCTGTTACATTGGACAACGGAGATAATATATAGTTAAGTACCGTTTTTTTCCCCGTGAGGATGTCTACCTGCACAATCATCCCAGGCAGTATCTCTAACGTTTCATTAGCAATGCTTTTCTTCGTTTCAAGTCTTACCAAATAATAAGTTTCATCTTTTTCGTTGGTAATGGCGTCAGCACTAATATGTTGAACTTCAGCAGACATACCACCGTAAATTGTAAAATCATAAGCACTGAATTTTAATATGGCCTGCTGCCCTTCTCGAATAAACGCAATGTCTTTAGGTGAAACCTTTGCCTCAACAATAAGTTGATCATCTTGGGGGACGAGTTCTACTACCGCACTGCCTGGTGTTATAACGCCACCAATGGTATTGATAAGCAACCGCTGTACCGTACCATTGATTGGTGATCTAAGTGCAGCTTGTGACACCACATCTTCTAAACTGGTTTGAGATTGCTGTAGTGTAGCCATTTCAGCGGTGGCTTCGGTCAATTCTTGGTTCCATCGATTAATCAGTTTAAGACGCGATTCTTCCTTCTTAATAACTTCCTCTTCGATGGCGTTTAGTCCACGCTCAATCGCTACTTTGGACTTGGTGATGTTTCCTTCTAGTTCTACTATCTGACGTTCCAACCGAAGGATTTCAATCTCCGACACAGCACCTGATGCAAGTAATGGCTTGGTCACAGAAAGCTCTTTCTCAGAAAGAGACAAGACGTTTTGATACTGAGACAAATTAGCTCGCTCTTCTTCCACATCCTGACGGCGTTGCATAATACGAGAATCCGATCCCGCCGCGATTTCATCAAGCTCAGCCAAGTTAGAATTGTAGAGTTTGCGTTCGTTATCAACGATAGTTGGTGCCTGCTCGCGAAGCTCTCGATTAAAGCGCAACACATCACCTTGAGTTAGCGCAGATAAGCGCTGCACTTTTGCCGCCAGCGCTGCAAACTGGGTTGTGTTTTCTTCAAGGCTTGACAAAAATCGAGTGGAGTCCACTTTTAGTAAAACTTGTCCAGCTTTAACTGTTTGCCCTTCCCGTACCAATATCTCTTGTACAATTCCCCCATCGTAAGATTGCAGCACCTGTAGTTGCTGAGACGGTATGACTTTCCCATCGCCTTTAGCCACTTCATCAATCTCTGCGAAATACGCCCACACTACTAATAGAAATAATACAAGTATTATCAAATATAAAAGCCCACGGGCTTTAACTGGGGTTTGCATTATGCGGGACCATTCCGCTTCCAACACCCAGTCTTGTCCTGGAGGGGGCGCTAGCCAACCACGCATTAATCGTTGCAACCAGTCCTTTTTCTGTCCACCACTGTTTATTATCATGGTGCCCTCTTCTGTACTTGGTTTGCATGTTTAAACTGCACCAGTACATCTTCCTTCTTACCGTCAGCAATGACTTTTCCATTCTCGACAACAATTACTCGCTCAACAAGGTCAAGCAACGTAGTACGATGGGTATTGATAATGAGTGTTTTGCCGGCTGTTGCTGCTTTTATGGTTTTTTTCAACTTCGCTTCGTTTGTCGAGTCCATGGCTGAGGTAGGTTCATCCATGATATATATCGCAGGGTCTCGCACTATGGCTCTGGCTATCGCTACTGCCTGTCGCTGACCTCCTGAGAGTAAGCTTCCACGCTCCCCTACGTTTTGCTCCACACCGTTAGCATTACCATTAACAAGTTGCGCCAAACCGCACTGGGTTATGACTTCCCAAAAGTCAGTGTCGTCTATATGTGAGCGCTCGGGCATTATATTATCTTTAAGCGAACCGTAGAAAAGGCTGACGTCTTGTGGCACGTAACCTATTTGTTTGCGAAGCAGTGTCGGGTCGTATTGCTGAAGGTCAATGCCGTCCATGAGTAACTGCCCTGACTCAGGGCGATAAAAGCCCATAAGCAGTTTGTTCAACGTTGATTTCCCACATCCATTTTTGCCCAAAATCGCTACGTGCTCTCCTTGTTTGATAGAGAAGTTTACGTCTTTGAGTGCAAGTACGGTTTCATCCGGATATTTAAAACAAAGCTGGCTTGCATCAATATTTCCCTTAAGCACAATAATATTTTTTATCTGCTTATTACTGCCTGACTCACTCGGCAGGGACATAATGTCATCAAGGGCTTTCTTTGCCGTTTCAGCGTGATGGTATTGCGCCAATAAAGCCGCAGCTTGGGAGACTGGCCCCATGGCACGGCTAGACAGTAAATAGGCAGCAATCAATCCACCTTGGGTAATTGCACCTTCAATGATCAGATATACACCAGTTAGAATGATTACAACGCCGACTGACTGTTGAACCCAAAGTGCCGCATTATTCACTGACATTGAGACAAGACGTAACTTGGCATTAACTTTAGCAAGAAATATTGTTTGCTTTTCCCATGCACTTTGATTTCGGCTCTGGTAACCAAAAGCCTTAATATCTTCTAAAGAAGTCACGCTTTCGGCAACAAGGGAGCTTTTTCGAGAGCTAATCTCCATCGACTCTTCTGACAGGGAACGCATTACGCGCTGTGCTTTCATGGCGTACAGGAAAAGCGCGGCGGATCCAATAAGGATTGGAATGATCAGATAAAAATCGATCATGGCGATAATGACTACAAACAGTAGCCCAAAAGGTAAATCAACCAGTGCCACTAAAGTGACAGAACCAAAAAACTGCCGAATACTCTCAAACGAATGCAAGCTGTTTATAAAAGCGCCGCTTTTTGCTGGTTTATTGGCCAAATTTATAGACAGTACTTTTTCCATAATTTTTGCAGAAAGCGTGACATCTAGCCTACTTGCCGCCAGTTCTACAAAATACTGCCTGAGCATGCGTAGCAAAAAATCTGCCGCCAAAATCAAAAGTACGCCGATAGCCAGCGCCCACAAGGTTTCCAGTGCTGCATTTGGCACTACCCTGTCGTACACATTCATTACAAATAAAGGCAAAGCAATGGAAAGCAAACTAATGAAAACAGAGGCAAGTAGCACATCTCGATATAACCCTTTCGCAGATCTAATAGATGACCACAACCAATGCCCTACTGAGGATTTGTCAATTTGCGCATTAGTTTCTTGCGCATGCATCTCTGGACGGACAAATATGATATAGCCCGTATAACGGCAAGCTAACTCATCTCTCGGAATTTCGACTACGGCGTCATCTAATTCTGGATACGAAACTCTTGCATGGGAATGGTCAATACCATGAAGTACGCAGGCCTGCTTTTCATTCAACACTAGTACGGCGGGCAACAGCGCAGTGTTAATGTGCTCCAAATCGCGCTTAACCGTCCTGCTTGCTAGTCCCGCCCGTTTAGCTGCACGCTCAAATCCTGTTGGCGAGAGCTCACCATTATCCAAAGGAAGCCCGTTTAGCAGGCTAACTCGCGACACATCCATATGATGCGCATGACAAATGGTGATTAAACAATCCATCAATACGCCACCTTGCTGCTCCAAAAGGGATATGTTATCTACGACCTTCCTTTCCTTCATATAGGCCTACACGTTGCTATTTATTAGAAAGCAGCTTGATAATAGCCGCTTCAATTCTGCGATTGCGGGCGTTCGCCGAGTCTGACTCCCCATTAACAAGCGGACGACTTTCTCCGTAACCAACGGCGCTAATTCTTCTCGCTTCTATATTTGCTTTCGACATAAGCAGTGACGCAACCGCTTTTGCTCTGCGTTCAGACAACCGCTGGTTGTAGGTTGCGTCGCCATCGAGTGAAGCATGACCGTGAATTATTACCCCTAAATTTGGGTCGTTGTTTAAGGCTTGAATGACATCCTGAAGCGAGTTCTTATATTCGGGTAAAACCTCGGTAGAATTAGACGCAAATTCGATATTGAGATTAAACGAATTAATGATGTTTGCATTATCTAACGTAAAATCTGCGGCACTTGGTTCTGGCTCTATCTCAGGCTCTTTGGCTTCACAACCAAAGTCATCGACCATAGCGCCTGGTGTAGAATTGACGCAGTCGTCCCACAAATCCACAATGCCGTCATTATCTTTGTCGCGCTTAAGAATATTAAGTTCATCTTCGAAATTTGTACGAACGGCCGGACAAACGTAGTTAGGGTCGTAGCTAATTTTCTCTTCAGCTTTATTCAATACGTCCGGCACGCCATCTTTCGTAATTCCTAATGTTTGTGCCAAGCTACCCGAGGCTGCAAGTAGCCTTACGCGCGCCTTTTCTAAAGTGTATTGTGCTTCCAAATATGCGCGACTAGACTCGTAGTACTCGTTTTCGGAATCGAGTAAGTCTAATAGAGAACGTTCACCAATAGTAAACTGATCCATGTATGCAGACTTTACTCTGTCTGAAGACAGACGGTGGGCATTCAGTGAGGGGAGCTGCTCAGTGATATTGATAATGTCGTTATAAGCAATTTGTACCGTTTGTCTCATATCGATACAGGCTTTGTCTCGCAAGTCTTTTGCTAAGTCTACCTGCGATAACGCTTGTCGAATCGCTGCCCGGTCCGAACCACCGTTATACAAATTATAAGAAAAGTTAACGCCAACACTGGCTTCAGTAATGGTGTTATTTAGCGCAGCTTGGTCTCGCGTTTGTGCGCCGTAACTTGCGGTTAAATTGACTTGTGGGTGGTAGAGGCTTTTTGCACTATCCACGGCGTAACGCTGGGCATCAATGTTGTAAATAGCGGCATTGAATTGGGGGTTGGTGCCGTAGGCGCTGGTGAGTAAGGTTTGAATATCTGTAACACTAGCATCAACATAGGCAGAGTTTAACGTAACCGGCTGCAAGTTATTCGCGGGCTTCTCACCCACCAACCGTAAAAACCGCGCAGTAACATCGTGCAGATTAGACAGCTCAGTGAGCACGTTAGACTCAGCCAGAGACAAACGGCCGCTAATTTGTTCTAAATCAGCACGACGACCTACGCCCGCTTCTACACTTTTTTCAATTTGTTTAAACACGTCCACATGCGTAATCAAGTTTTCTTCAGCAAGCTTCAATAGCTCACGAAACATCTGAACATCCATATAAGCAAGAGCCGTATCTAACGACTTTTGCTCTACTTCACCCATTAGTTCGAAAAAGCGTACAACTTGAGCTTGCTTAAAACGTTTAACTTCACTGCTTGTTAAGAAACCGTCGTAAAGCATCTGAGTTAACGTGATTTGCGCAGTATGGCCCATGTACTCACGATCTAAACCATAGTTTCTATCGGTATATGCGCTCGAAGCCAATACATCGACCTGAGGGCGAAAGCCGCCGCGGGCAATATCAACGTCTGACATAGCCACTTGAAGTTGTCGCAAGCTAGCTTGTACTTCTGGGTTTTCGTTAACCACTTTGCGAACATAGTTTTCTAAACTGATTGCCGAATTACCAAAATCATTGCTTTGGGCAATAGCAGCGTGAGCAAGCACAGTGCAAGTTGCTCCGATAGCAACTTTAAAAAGCACTGAATGTTTCAACTTCATATACGCATCTCACCATATAAATGCTAAGCGACATTTGTGTCGTTTCTTACATTTTAAAGGTAGACACTATGCGTATATCTGCAAATTTACCCCTTAATTATTAGACTAAAAATTAATAAGTTAGGGTTAACTAACCAGTTTTTATCCCAAAGAATATAGCCCCCCCGTACCACAGTCCGGTAACGAGGTGAAAAAGCTCTGCTACGCTTTTTATATAGCGTGAAAATTTATCGATTGAGAGAGTATTATGGCTGAAGTAACCATTGCAGAAGTAAACGGCGAGGCTTCTTTAGTACGTGGCGAAACAGGTGAGCAGGTAAAGATTACTGTCGGTATGACGTTGGCGGAAGGTGACGTATTAAACATATCACCTGATGGATTTGTAGTCGTTAGCGTAGATGGAGAACTTCGCACAATTCCGGCCGGACAAAGTGTTACCTTCCCGCTGCAATTGGATTTCACTGAAAGCAATTCTGACGATGAATTTGCTGTTTTTGACGAAAGTGTTGATGAACTAACAGTATTACTCGACGGTACTGAGGGCATAAACATTATCAACCAAGAAGGTGACGCTGACTTTCTTGATGTGCTTGCCGGTGACGGCGACATTTTAGAATCGTTAGAAGCAACCGCGGCAGGTCTTGATGGCGGTGCTGGTACTGACGGCGGTAGTAATTTTGTACGCGTTGATCGCATAAATGAAGAAGTTGATCCAGTGGGTTTCCAGTTCGATCAAAGTGCGAATGGCAACGATGAAGTAGCGCCCATTGAATTTTCTGGAACAGATGATCAAGCACAAGACATTTCGCTTTCCCTAGACGCCATTGGGTTAACAAACGACAACACGCCAGCCCTATCAGGCATTACTTCAGCAATTCCAGGAAGTACGGTCACACTAACCGTTACCGACAGTGAGGGAAACACTCAGGTTGTTACCGCGATTGTGCAAGACGACGGTACATTCAGTGTAGACGTACAAAATGCGCTGGCTGACGGTAACTTCACCGTAGATGCTACCGTATTAGAACCTACCGGCAATACTGCGGATAGCTCCACCATAGGCGAGATTGATGCTACCGCTCCAATAATTACCATTAATACGCCAGGTTCTGAAAACGACGCAACGCCCACCCTTTCAGGGGCGACGGATGCAGTTCCAGGCAGCACGGTCACACTAACTATTACGGATAACGCAGACAATACGCAAACCGTAACCGCCATTGTTCAGGCGGACGGCACCTATAGCGTTGATGTACCTGCTGAATTAGCTGAAGGTGAATTTACCGTTAACGCCAGCGTCACCGACGAAGCGGGCAATACAGCAACTACCGACACCACGGGCGTGATTGATACAACTGCACCGTCGATCACTATCGATACAATAGCGACAGGTAACGACACCACGCCTACCCTTTCAGGGGCAACGGATGCAGTTTCCGGCAGCACAGTTACATTAACTATCACCGATAGCACAGGCAATACGCAAACCGTAACAGCCATTGTTCAGGCGGACGGCACCTATAGCGTTGATGTACCTGCTGAATTAGCTGAAGGTGAATTTACCGTTAACGCTAGCGTGACTGATGAAGCTGGCAATACGGCCAATGCCGAAGCACAAGGTGCTATCGATGTGACGGCACCAACCATCTCATTAAACGACCCAGGAATAAATGGCGACGCTACACCCACACTTTCGGGATTAACAGACGCCGTGCCCGGAAGCACGATAACCCTTACCGTTACCGATAGTGCTGGCGTTACTCAAACCTTTACCACTACTGTGCTTGCCGATGGTACCTTTACCGTTGAAATTCCAAGTGCGGTGGCTGAAGGTACATACAGCGTAACTGCCGAGGTGACAGATGGTGCGGGTAACACCTCACAAGCAACAGCAAGCGGCGATTATGATTCTGCCAGTCCGTCAACGACCGTAAATCAACCTGCGCCATCAAACGATACGACGCCAAACGTTTCTGGTGAAACCAACGCACCTCCTGGCAGTGAAGTCGTCATTGTTGTTACAGATAGCGAGGGTAACGAACAAACAATCGTCACTACAGTGGGCGCTGATGGCACATTCAACGAAGTTGTGCCAGCGGAGCTTAGCGAAGGCGAGTACACGGTAGATGTTACTGTTACGACACCGGCAGGTAATAGCTCAACTACTACAGTAACAGGCGAAGTTGACACCACGGCGCCGAGAATTAGCCTTGGTCCTATTGGCTCAACCAATGATGACACGCCAGTGATAAATGGCGACACCGACGCAGAACCAGGTGCGATAGTCACGCTAGAAATCGTACATTCAGACGGCACTACGCAAACCATTACTGCAACAGTGCAAGAAGACGGTAGCTTCAGTACTGAAGTTCCGCAAGCACTCGCAAACGGAGACTTCACGGTAACCGCTACTGTGTCTGATGTGGCGGGCAATACCGCTTCAACCATCATTGATGCGGTTATCAATACCCAAGGCCCTAATGTTGTTATTGAAACCGGCTCTCCTACCAACGATAGTGAAAGCATCGGGGGCTCATCAGACGCACCTAACTCAGAAGTGGTAATCGTTATCACCGATAGCGACGGCAACAGCCAGACAATCATAAGCACGACCGATGAGAATGGTAACTTTAATGTCGTGTTCCCTCCTGGCGCTGAAGAGGGTGAATACAATATTGAAGTAACGGTGACAGACGCCAATGGAAATAGCTCTACCGCCACGGCCACTGCGGTACTTGATAGTACTCCACCGGTTGTAAACATCGACCCGCAAACGGATACTAACGACTCAACACCTACGATTTCGGGTAATACAGATTTACCAGCGGGCAGCGAAGTCGTTATTACCGTCACCGATAGCCAGGGTAATACGCAGACCGTTACCGCCATTGTTGATGAAATTGGTAATTTCAGCGCTGATGTCGAAGAAGCACTAGCAGAAGGCAACTATGAGGTTTCTGTCGAAGCAACGGATGCAGCAGGGAATACAACTACCGCTGTCGACAACAGTGGCAACATAGACACTACCGCACCAGTGCTTTCTCTAGACCCACAAACTGACGGTAGCGACACCACGCCGACGATTTCAGGCTCTAGCGATTTACCACCTGGCTCAACAGTAACTATTGCGGTGACCGACAGCGCGGGCAACACACAAACTATTGATGCCATCGTTGATGAAAACGGAGACTTTAGCGTCGACGTGCAAACGCCGCTTACTGAAGGTGAATATACCGTAGAAGCCAGTGCTTCAGACGATGCGGGCAACACAACGACCGTTACAGAAGATGGCGGCAACATCGACACCCAAACTCCAACCATTTCTCTAGAGCCACTTGGCACAGGTAACGACACGACACCTTCAATTAGCGGTTCTACGAACTTGGAAGCAGGCAGCACGGTTACACTTACCGTTACCGATAGTGCTGGAAACAGCCAAACCTTTACTGCCACAGTAGACGCGAAGGGCGAATTTAGCGCAGACGTGCCTGCTGAACTCGCTGACGGCGACTACACTGTTGAAGCAACAGCCACCGATGCTGCGGGAAATAGTGCTTCAACGTCACAAACTGGCACAGTGGACAGCAATGCGCCAAGCTTAACCCTTGACCCACTGGGTGATGACAACGACGCCACGCCTATTATTTCCGGTACTACCGATTTGCCAGCTGGCAGCTCGGTAACACTGGTGGTCACCGATAGCTTAGGTAATCAGCAAACTATAGAAGCCTTTGTTGATGAAAATGGAGGCTTTAGCGCTGAAGTACCTAGCGCATTGGCAGAGGGTAACTACTCCGTTACAGCAACCGCTGTCGATGAAAATGGTAATACCGCTAGCGTGACAGAAAACGGCGGCATTGTAGATACAACCGCACCATCGCTATCTTTAGATCCAGTGGGTTCTGGCAACGATCCCACACCAACGTTATCGGGCAGCACCGATCTGCCTGAAGGAAGTGTTGTCTCGCTAACAGTCGTAGATAGCGCAGGTAACACGCAAACGATCAATACCTTGGTTGATGCTAACGGTAATTTCTCTGTCGACATACCCCAAGAACTGGCTGATGGAGACTTTACTGTTACTGCCACGGCAGAAGACGAAGCAGGCAATGAAGTTACAGACAACGCAACCGGTAATATTAATACCAATGCCCCCACCTTAGTACTAGATGGACAAGGCGAAACGAATGACAGCACGCCTACCATTTCGGGCAGCACCAGCTTACCTGAAGGAAATGTAATAACGTTAACCGTAACGGATAGCACAGGGAACACGCAAACGATTACCGCAACAGTAGGTGCAGACGGAAGCTTCGGCGCAGATGTTACTACTCCACTTGCTGATGGTGTTTACACCGTTACCGCCAGCGCAACTGACGGCGATGGCAATACGACAACAATAACTGACAATGGCGGCTTTGTAGATACCACTGCGCCTACGCTTACCCTTGAAAACCCTGGCAGCACGGGTGACATCACACCTACACTTTCAGGCACCACTGACCTTCCTGAAGGGAGCACGGTTACGCTTGTCGTAACAGATAGTGCTGGAAACACGCAAACTATCAATGCCTTGGTCGATGCAAATGGTGGCTTTAGCGTAGATGTGCCAAACGCACTAGCTGACGGCGACTTTACAGTTTCCGCCAGTGCAACCGATAGTGCAGGTAATACTGCGAATGCGAGTACAGCAGGTAATGTAAATAGCCAAGCTCCGCTGTTAACCCTTGGTACACAAGGCGTCACCAGCGATGTTACCCCAACTATCACAGGTACTACCGACGTGGCGCCTGGCACACTGGTTACCATTACTGTGGTAGATGCCAACGGTAACTCGCAACGCTTCCAAGCTGTAGTGGAAGCAGACGGAACATTCAGTGCCGATGTACCTAATGCACTGGCGGAGGGCGACTTCACCGTTACGGCAACAGTAAGCGATGCGCAAGGCAACACCGCGACGGTGAACGAAACAAATGGAAGTATTGATACACAAGCGCCTATCGTTGCCGTTAACCCGTTAGACTCAAATAATGACACTACGCCGGTTATTTCAGGTAATACAGATTTGCCTGAAGGCGCTGTTGTTGTGATCACAGTAACTGACAACAATGGCGACACGCAAACCATTAACGCGTTGGTTGATGCAGATGGCAATTTCGCTACCGAAGTATTATCTCCACTGCCGGAAGGCGACTACAGCGTCGAAGTTACTGCAACAGATGATGCAGGTAATTCAACAACCGTAACTGAGGACGGTGGCAATATTGATACCACCGCCCCTGTACTTAAGCTGAATCAGCAAGGCATAGGCAACGATGCAACACCTACCATTTCTGGTACTACAGATATTGCTCCAAGCAGTACGGTATCCATTAGCGTTACCGATAATGCTGGTAATACGCAAACGTTTGACGCAACTGTTCAAGCCAATGGTACCTTTTCTGTAGGTGTGCCAGTAGCCTTATCTGAAGGTAATTATTCGATCACTGCAACTGCGACAGATGTTTCCGGCAATACGACAACTACAAACGAAAATAGCGGCATTATCGATACCACAGCACCAGCAACACCTACCGTCGATGCAGGCAACGGCACCGAAATTACAGGCACAGCCGAAGCAGGCGCAACTGTAAATGTAGACGTAGATGGCGACGGCACACCAGATTTCACAGTTACCGCAGATGGCGACGGCAATTGGTCAGTAACCCCAGACACCCCACTTGCCAACGGCACCAATGTAACGGCTACGGCAACCGATGCTGCGGGTAATGTCAGTGCACCTGCGTCAGATACGGTAAACGCCGTAGCCCCTGTAGTAACCATCAATGATGTAACGACCAACGACACTACGCCTGCACTAACAGGTACGGTTGATGACGCAGTGGCTACTGTAGTAGTCACTATCGACGGCAATGATTACACCGCAACTAACAATGGTGACGGTTCGTGGACACTGGCCGATGACGTAGTCGCCACATTATCGGAAGGCAGCTATACCGCTACCGTTACCGCAACAGACGATGCGGGTAATGTCGATACCGACACAGGCACCGTAGTAATTGATACGAGTGCGCCTGCAACACCTACCGTCGATGCAGGCAACGGCACCGAAATTACAGGCACAGCCGAAGCAGGCGCAACTGTAAATGTAGACGTAGATGGCGACGGCACACCAGATTTCACAGTTACAGCAGATAGCGACGGCAATTGGTCCGTAACACCAGCTACACCATTGGTAGATGGCGTGGTTGTTACGGCAACGGCTACTGATGAAGCGGGCAACACTAGTGGGCCTGCATCTGACACAGTAAACGCCGTAGCTCCTGTAGTAACCATCAATGATGTAACGACCAACGACACCACGCCTGAGCTTACCGGTACGGTTGATGACGCAACGGCTACTATAGTAGTCACTATCGACGGCAATAACTACACCGCTACCAACAACGGTGATGGCACGTGGACGTTAGCTGATGACGTAGTCGCTACACTCGCTGAAGGCAGCTATACCGCTACCGTTACTGCAACAGACACCGCCGGTAATACCGATACCGACACAGGCACAGTAGTAATCGATACCACCGCACCTACGGTTGCCATTAACGATCTGACTACCAACGACACCACGCCCGAACTTACTGGTACGGTGAGCGATCCGAATGCGGTTGTGGTGGTCACTATCGACGGCAATGATTACACCGCTACCAATAACGGTGACGGTACATGGACACTGGCTGATGATGTAGTTGCTACGCTAGCCGAAGGCAGCTATACCGCTACCGTCACTGCCACTGATACCGATGGTAACACCGGAACCAACTCTGGCACCGTGGTGATTGATACCACAGCACCTACGGTTGCCATTAACGATCTGACTACCAACGACACCACGCCAGAACTTACCGGTACGGTGAGCGATCCGAATGCGGTTGTGGTGGTCACTATCGACGGCAATGATTACCCCGCTACTAATAACGGTGATGGCACGTGGACGTTAGCTGACAACGCAGTTGCTACGCTAGCAGAAGGCAGCTATACCGCAACCGTTACTGCCACTGACGATGCGGGTAACGCCGATACCGACACAGGCACAG
>NZ_JAZETO010000015.1:0-19122 GCF_036864485.1 Alteromonas sp. S015
CTATTATCCCAGCAAAGTTACATTAAAAAATTTAGAAATTTTACATGAGCTGGGGAGAAATAAACTGGTGCTGATAGGCAGATTTGAACTGCCGACCTCACCCTTACCAAGGGTGCGCTCTACCAACTGAGCTATATCAGCACTGATTTGGAGCGGGCAGCGGGAATCGAACCCGCATCATCAGCTTGGAAGGCTGAGGTAATAGCCATTATACGATGCCCGCAATCCTAATTCTCTGGCCACCTCATAGAGAAAGTGGTGGAGGGGGCAGGATTCGAACCTGCGAAGGCTGAGCCGGCAGATTTACAGTCTGCTCCCGTTGACCGCTTGGGTACCCCTCCAGATTGATGGTGCCGACTGCCGGAATCGAACTGGCGACCTACTGATTACAAGTCAGTTGCTCTACCAACTGAGCTAAGTCGGCACTACATCAAGTGGGTGCGCATTCTAGAGTATTGTTTAACTCTGTGCAAGTGTCTTTTTGAAAATTTTTCAATTTTCTTTTTGACCAATTTTTCAACTAATCAAAAACTTACGTCGATGTTTCCTTTATAAGTTCACGTCGAGCGTAGCGGGCAAGACCCTGCATCACCAAATGAGCGAGGCGCATGTTATCAGCAGATTTTAAGAATGCAAACACTTTTTTGTCTCCACCCCCTAAAATTATATCAAAATCGGTTTGTTTGCTTGATATGTAATCAACCGCGCTCAAATAAACACCATATAGGGCAGCGTGACACCCTGTTGCCACACAATCTTCTGTATCGGTCCCTACTCCAAAGGTGGTCGGAATTTCATCATTCGCGAACACTTTTTTGGTTGAAGCGACCAATGCATTACGCATTACTTGAAAACCAGGCACGATCCAACCGCCTAAATGTTGACCATCTACAACAAAATCGACTGTTATTGCCGTACCTACATCCATAACAAAAAATGCTTTTTTTGATTTTTCTGCAGCGCATACCATGGCAAGCCATCTATCAACGCCCATTTTTTGAACATTCGCGTAACTATTTTTAATGCCGAAGGCTTCTTTCTCTGTGTGCTTTTCAACAAAAACAATATTCCGCTCAGTACACATGGTGGATATTTCATCAACCAGCTCCTGATTTCTTACCGAAGCTATATATAGATGGGAGATTTTTTTCTGAGAATCGATAAAAGAGAAAAGAGAAATGGCATCTTCACATGCATGAGGCTCTTTTTCTGCATGACAAAGTAGCGAATATTTTATTCTGGTGTTGCCAATATCCACTAATATGACGTGGTTTTCTGTAATGTTGTTCATATTTTTGGTTTCAATCGCAAAGTAATGCGTAAAACTAACAGATAAATGCAAGTTAAAAATCACCAAGAAGAACGTTAACGTGCTTTTGTAATAGACATTGCCGAAAATTTCATCGTTCGGCTATAGAATATAACGTTAATTGCCTCTTAGGCTAACTTCGCCTCCATGGAATCGTGTAATACCGTCTTGCGTTTCAACAAGTAACGCACCGCTAGCGTCCACTCCCCTATCAATTCCTGAAAAGCGTTTCTCGCCCATTTGCAAAACAATGCGTTTGTCGGCATATAAATCCAACGCTTCCCAGTACGCAGTAAATGGTCCAAATCCTTGCTGGGTAAATTTAGGTAAATAGGACCACAAAGATTTAATGATTTCAGCCGCTAGTGCATTTCTATCCGGAATAGTACCTAAATAAGAAGCGAGATCGCTATGAGGCTGACCTACATCATATTGATTATCGGGCACACAAACATTTAAACCTATGCCGATAACACTATGCGCCGTTGCACCAATTTGTCCTTCTACCTCAATAAGTACGCCCGCAAGTTTTTTACCTTGCAAATAAATATCATTCGGCCATTTAAGTTCTGCGTCTTCTACGCCAAACTCTTTTAGTGCATCGCAAATGGCCAAGCCGACTAATAAAGAGAGCCCTGCCATGCTTTGATACCCGTCAGGAAAAGACCAGTACATAGAAAACGTTAAGCTTCCGCCCACCGGCGCTAACCATGAACGGCCATGTCGGCCGCGTCCATCAGTTTGAATTTCAGCGAAAATAACGTCGCCGTTTTCAAGATCTTCTCGCTTACTCGCTATACGCTTCTTCATTTCTGTATTGGTGGAAGGCAAAACTGACTCCACATCAATAACCGCTCTTTTCGTATTGCCCAAATGGCGTTTAATGCTGTCGGCGCTTAACAATGGAAACCCTCGTTCTAAACGGTAGCCTTTACCTTTAACTTTAAATACATCTAACCCCCAATCGGCCAGTTGGGAGATATGACCTGCTACAGCTGTGCGCGAGAGACCCACTTGCTGTGCAATAGTTTCACCTGAGTGGAACTGACCGTCGGACAACAAGGCGAGAATGTGTTTTCTTATAGCTTTAGATGCTTGTCTCATAGCGAAATAAGTCCTTTGTTTCCTAATAAGCGTACTTCTGGCTCTAGCTGTATGCCAAACTTATGCTGTACGCTTGCTATGATATCTTTTGCCATGGTTATTACGTCGCTTCCGGTGGCACCACCTAAGTTAGTAAGCACCAATGGCTGTGTAGGGTGGCATCGTACTTTATTTAACGTTTTGCCTTTAAAACCTGCTTGGTCAATAAGCCACGCGGCAGGTATTTTTATTTGTTCGTTTTTAGTTGCTGGCAAATCCGCATTTCCGCTTACCACAAAGTGAGGCACTGAATTATATGCTTGTGCAATCGCTTGATATACTGCTTTTGAAACCACCGGGTTTTTGAAAAAGCTTCCTGCATTGCCCAGCTCACTCGGGTCTGGAAGTTTACTCTTCCTTATTTCTATAACCTTACTATATACCTTTTCTGGCGTTGGCTCAGTAAGTGCTGTCAATTCACCATAGCTGGTTTCGAGTTCGTAGTGCTTGGGTAATCTAAAGTTTACATGAGTGATCAGCACTTTGTTTGCTAGTTCATGCTTGAACACACTGTCTCTGTAACCAAATTGACAGTCTTCATTGCTCAGCAGAACCTGTTCGCCAGTTTCAAGAAGTACACACTCTACCTTGTCGATTAGCGTATTTACTTCTCGGCCGTACGCACCAATATTTTGAATGGGGCATGCGCCTACTGAACCTGGTATCAACGCCAAGTTTTCGAATCCATACCATTTCTCTTTCATACACAACGTGACGAAGTCATGCCAGTTTTCACCTGCACCTGCCCGTAAGTAGTGATGACTTTCAGTATCAAAGTGGCTTATTCCTTTGATCTCATTAACCAGTATCGTGCCGTCAAAGTCGTCGGTAAAGATCGAGTTGCTTCCGCCGCCTAGTATATAAAGGGCTTTGTCAGTATTGTTCTTTTGTGCGTTGTAGACAGAGAGGAATGAAGCAACGTCGGTAAACGGCTGAATAGAATCACACGAAGCTGAAAGGCCAAATGTGCTGTAAGGTTGTAATGAAGGCATAGAATTTTACGTACTACGAACAATTCGCTAATGGTAGGGTAACGACGCGGCAAATAAAAGCGCAAAGAAAGAATAATATTGTTGCCATAATAGCTACGGCCAGCAATAAAGCTGCCCGCACGGGCTCGAATCAGCTAAGTAACGCGGGCGCTTCTAATTAAGCATTCAAAATTACTGCTCTTTCGCCTTATACCCAATACGGAACCCGCCCCAATGTTTACCATTCACATAAATCGGTGCAGATAGGTCGTGCATTACCTCGCCAGTATCACGCTTATAAGTTTGTAGCAAGAAAGCAGACGTATTACTACCACAGCGACTGCCGGTTTTATCGTCAAATATCCGTTTAGTTCTATTATTTGCTAAGTCGGTCTCGTAATTGCCAGTTAGAGGCTGACTAAACTTCTTATTATGGGTAGGAAAGTACCCATTTTTATCAACTGCGCCTGCGTAAATAATGAAACTGTGTGCTTCTAATATTGGCTCTTGGATAGCAGGGAGCACATTATCGGTAAACTTATCAAAAGATGTGGCGTGTTTTGGTGGGTTGGTATTAGGTATAGGGGTATAGTCAAAGTTAAACAGCTGAGATTCTGATATCTCCTTTTCTGAAATCGCTTGCTCGAATCGCTTCCCTATTGCTTTAGCGGTATTTACGGCGATGTCTCTGACTTCACTATTTCTGTCATTTACGTCGAAGCTTTCTAATAGCCTAAAAATATCTTCAGCTTGGCTGCTCAATGAAAGTGCCTTCGTAGAAACATCAGTAAGATCATGCTCTAAATTTTCTGTAGTAGTGTGCAGTTGAAGAATATTCGTACTGATACCTGCGCTATGCTCGGCATTATTTTCTACCATTGCCTGCATGGCCGTCATCGATTCACGGGCTTTTGTTGAGAGCATGCTTGAATGTGATATGGCTTCTGCGCTCTCATGCAATTTGACATTCATGTTATCACTAGAATTAAGTACCGATTCCATCTTCGCCACTGCCGCCTGGCTACTTGTATTCATATCTTGTAGCAGATTTTCTATTCCAGACGTCGCATCTGTTGTTTTCTTTGCTAGTTCTCGCACTTCATCGGCAACCACCGCAAACCCTCGCCCTTGGTCTCCTGCTCTTGCCGCCTCTATAGCTGCGTTAAGCGCTAACATATTCGTTTGGTCGGCCAATTGGTTAATTGTATTCGTGATGGTACTTATACCTTCGGCTTTACTCTTTAGCGTAGTAAGCGCTTCAGATGACGCATTTATATTGTTAACCAACTGCTGCTGTTGACTTAGTACTTCTTTTAGTAACGTACTTCCAAATTGCGTTTTCTCATCTGACTCATTCATAGAAGAGGCCGCATTTTTGGCAAGGTCGTCTAGCTGAGTTGATGAGGTTTCTAGCTGCTGGAGTCTACCGCTCATCTCTGCGATGTTTGCAACCTGCTCGTTGAACGCCTTTGATAACTGTTCTAAAAAGAACGAAATAGACGCGCCACCTATAGCAATGTTGCTCGCGGCATTACTAACCTTCGTCGCATCATCACTACCCGCACTTCGATTTTCATCACCTAGTACAACGGACGCAGTGGTCACAGTGCTTTGGCTTTGATATAGCTTTTCAACAATAAGACCCGCAAAAATGATGGTCAGAGACGTTATGCATGTAGTAATGACTACATTTGACGTCATAAACGACATAACAACATTAACAAGACCAACAAAGACGGCTAATACAAAATACTTCATCAGGCAAATTCAACATTTTATTAACACAATTAGAATGTAGAGCGTTTTAAATCATTTATCTATACGCGGATAGTATTATTGGTGAAGATGTGCGAAAAACGTGAAGCGATTAAAGGCAGAGAACATACTGGCCGCGTAGTTGGCGTGTTTATCAGAAAGGCGGCCAAGTTAGTTTACTAAATAGTTTCGACGCTATTAAGCGTTACAAAAGTGAGCTGCCAGATTTTCAACACATTCAACCTGACAGCTATTCTAAGATTACGCTATTTATTTAGCGCAGCATCAATGATTGCCGACATATTTTCGTAACTCATATTTGAGTGCTTTTCGCCGTTTATGATAAAGCTTGGGGTAGATCGAATGCCATCTTTATCGGCATTGTTGTGATACCAGGCTAGTAGCGTATCGGCATTCTCGTTATTACTTAAACAAGATTGAAACTTTGCTTCAGTTTGACCTAGCTCTACAGCGATATCTTGAAAACGTGACAGGAGCTCGGCTTCATCTTTTGATTTCATCCATTCGCGCTGCTTTTCAAACAGCTTGTCTGAGTAGTTGTAGTAAAACTCAGTGTCTACATCGCATCTTGCAATAAGCGACCCGGCTAGCCCGAACTTATCAAAGTAAACTTCACGGAACGTGAACTTTACTTTGCCTGTATCAATATAGTTTTCTTTAATCTTATCAAATACTAAATTGTGAAATGTTGCGCAATGTCCGCAGGTAAATGACGCATACTCAACAATGCTCACTGGCGCATTTGCATCACCTAACACCATATCTGTGGTAATTTCTTGAGTGGCTTTAGCTGTTATTTCGTCGTCGGCAGCAGCTACACCACCCGCGCACATAAGTGCTAGCGACGAAAGCGCCACTGAAAATGCGGTAGCGAAAGATAGTTTTTTTAATGAAATGGAATACGACACTATTTTTCCTTAGAAAGGTTAGTGGTTAATAGCAGCACCTAAGTTTCGTTCTTGTGGCTACTAGTTGACGGTGTAATGACTGTCCGAACCTTTATTCAAATAAAAGTTCAGTTCCAACCATAGATAAATAAGCAATCGGGCTCTCTCTAAAAGAGCGACTTAAACTCGTTTGTTATTTCAAACAAAGTGTTAGGCGTCATCATCGGTATTCTCATCTTTCCCGACGGCTCTTTAATTTGAGTATCAATACACTCTTTTAAATAACTAGAAAGCACAGGATTTAACTCACCATTAATCATTACGTCACCTTTCTTGGGGAAACGCTCGAAGCTAACGAACCATTTATTCCAGGTTTCATCCTCTACGCGCTGATGCAAGCCTTCTTTGTCACTTTTCCATTTCATATTACGAGTTCTTTCCAGTCTCTTTAACCCATAATTTAAATCGAAATAGCGTAAATGGAACATAAAGATATCATCGAAAACGATTTCATGATTTGAACCGTGAAAACCCGATGTCCACTCTATAGGCTTACTAATGATACAAGGCTTACACATAGGCGTTATAAAACGAGCAAATGAACGCTGGTTTAAAATTTTAGAGCCAAAGTTGATTTCGTTTTCCAAGCTAGGAAGTTGAGTTACGTTAAGGCCAATTGAAGTAACGGAGCTTCTATTGCCTTTCCATTTATTGGTGTAATCAACAAGACCGCTATATTTCAAAGGGTTCGCAACGATAAATTCATCAACGTCAACATGAATGACATGAGAAAAATAGTGAAGTAGTGAACTACAAAACTCGCTCAAGAACTTTGTTCGTAAGCTATTGTCTTTGAACTCTCTAGGCACCCTAATTACGTTAACTACATTCTTAAACTCATCAATTGAGCCATCATCAGTACCATTGTCTACAATGAAGCAGTTTTCTAATCCAACCTGTTTTCCGTAATAATCTATCCACAATGGGATAAATTCAGGCTCGTTATATACCATTGTTACAGCAGCTATCATTCTAAGATCCTTGCTTTATTAGTTTTCTTGATTCGAGCGAAAAATTGGCAAAGTGCTCTAATTAAATTTCCATACGAAATAAAAAGTCGACCTTTCGTAAAAAAGCATCGCATTAACTTGTGTTTGAACATAAGTGATCAAAAACGTTAGAACAGCATAAGATATTCAGTGTTTTGATATTTCTAGTTTAAAAGGCGCTGAAAAGTTACGTTGCATAAATAGGGAATTATACGTTCAATAGCATGCATAGTAGTACCGTCTGTTTGCGCTAGTTCATCCGGAAAATCGTCTATTGACCAAGGATAATCAAGCAACACTCTTAGAGAAACTGGTCTATACCAAAACATTGAGCCCGCAGGAAATGCTTTGACTTTGTCACTAGTGTTTATATTTAGGTTCAGCTTTTTTGACAGAACGTCAACTTGTTCTCTATTTTGCCCCCAATTTACATGAGGATAAATATGAGGGTGATATTCGGCCATCACAACGCCTACGTTCTCATCCTCATGAAACCTTGTTATGATTTCGGAAATTCTCTCCTTATCACCTAATAGGCTCCAAAGTAACTGCAATCGCCACCCTGATAACGCTTCATCATGTGGGGTTGATTTTGTATGAAGCTTTAATACCATATCACAGTCTCTAAGTAGCTTAGCGCCGACCATCAACCAAGGCGCAATATCCCGTCCTTTGTTATCTACTCCTATTACCTGAGTAAAAGGTTGAGTTTGTAATAATGCCTTTACCTCTTTTTCTTTATCATATGGACAAGTAATAACCGTTTTAATATTAACAGGCATATAACGAAGAAAATCGTATATTTCTGCCAATAAGTGAGGGTAGAAAACATGTATGTGCACACCAACAGTAAGGTTTAAGCTTTGGGCTTTTAGCGGGAGCACGTAAGGCTCTTTCGCATTGCCTAAACATAAACCCTCAGACGTGCCAAACTCGGTTTCAATAACGGTTTCTGACCAATACTGTTGAGCATGTAAGGACAGATAATCAACTAGATTCTTTTGAGCAGACTTTGACAAACACGATAGTCCATTTTGAAGCCACGTTCGGTTGTTGCGCATTACAAACGCCGATTTAACAATAAATCTATCTAAATATTCACCATATTGGCTGTCTTGAGTCATGGCTTCGACTACTTCATTGTAGTCATTAATAACGCTCATCACCTTATATTCGTTAGCGCTGTGCGTCGTCTGATTGGCGCCGACCTTTTCATCTGTGTACAGCATTGAAAATTTCTGTACAGCGTGTTGCACCGCAGGCTTTTCACTATCCAACGATGTGGCATTTTCTAACAACGTTTTAGCGTCTTCGACATCATTTAGTTCCATGGCAACAACTGCCAGCTTTGCATAGAAAGTTGCATTTTTAGGCATGCGTTCTATTGCTTTTTTATATGCACGCTTCGCTTGCTCTAAGTGGCCCAAGTTTTTATAAATATCACCCAAATACATCCAGCGCCATGATGCAGGTTTTAAGTCTAGAGACCGCCGAATTGCGAGCTCCGCAATCGCTAATTCATTGCGTTTTAAGGCAGCAAAAAATATCTTTTCATACTGTTCATCATTAAGGTCGAAAGTGTTAAAAAACGCTTCCCACTCAAACTTTATATGCCCTTGAACAGTTGAATTAACCAGCTTCAACGCTTCATCGAACTCAAACTTGCTCAAATCAATTGTTCTTATTATTTCAAGACTTGAGTCTTCGTCGTCATTACTCTCGATGAGTGGAATTACACGTGGCACTGGATAAAATGTTACGGTTTCTTTTTCAAGGTGAGCAAACTCAGCGTTAAGTTTTTCGTTATATTTGTCGCATTCATCTACTGTTTCTTGAGATAGCATATCTAATAACGAGCTTGGAATTTTAGAGTGGAGAAGCTTTCCATTGACCGTCTTTTCTGCATCGAGCAAAGTAGGTGGCAATCCCATTTTAACAACCGACGCAGTCAATGCTTCGCTTCTAGATACCAATGCAGAAAGGGGAAAAACGAGAGTACTTTCTGGCGCTTCAGCCTTCCATTCAAGCATCGCTTTCGCCGAAGCCAGCCACATCTTTGCGGCAAGCTCGGGGTCTAACCAAAAACGATAATCAGTGGGCCGTGAATGCATACTACTTGGGGTTTGTAATAACTCCCTACTATGGCGCTTTAGTAATGAAGAAACAGAATATTGCCAACTCCTAAACACGAAAAGCGATGTTATTGAAACGTCAGTCATAGTTAGCCATTGCTGTTTGAAAAACAGTGCCCTAGGATCTTTAGCCCCCACAATTGGGGCGTCAGATATACACCTGCGTTTCACATAGTTTTGCAGTTTTTCTTGCAAAAACTGAGGGCTACTTAAACTTGTAGCTTTACATTCTTGCCAATTAGTTCCATTCGCCGCAAGCATTGAATCGTGAACTTCAACAAGCGGAATATCTTCGTAATGCCCCTCTTTATTTGCAAAGCTTGCCCCCATCAGGGAGGCTCCCATATTTACTCCGTTCGCTTGAAGCGTTTTTGCCACCAAAGACGTACCGCTTCGGTGAAAGCCAGAAACAAGAATAAAGGTCGAAGGTCCGTTTGTAAGCATAGGTAGGCAACATTATTATTAAAGAAGCAATAGGCGCTGTAGTCAGCGCCTTTTCGAACTCAGCTTTCAGCTAACAGTGAAATACTCTCGCTAACGGGTAATCCGTTATTTGCTAGAAAGCCTTTGTAGTTTGTCGCATTTTGACCTCTCACACTGTCGTAAGTGTCTGCATCTTCCTGCGTCCAACGACAGAAATTAACCAGCTCATCAGCACTCAAGTGCTCAACATCTTTATACTTAACCGTAGGAATACCCGTTGTTACTGAGAGTTCCTCGGTTCTTGAGTCTATGCTTATAACTTTACCTGGAACACCGGCCTGAATTGGCAACGCAACACCGTGGTAGCGTGGGCCCATGGCTAGTGTGAAGTGTTTAGAATAGTGCATCCAGTTCTGCGCGTCGGCAAACAGCACTGAATAGCTTTCGAACCACGCTTTAATATGTTCCCAGTCACCAATACGTGAATATACCGATTCAAACCTTTTTACTTGGTCTGCGCTAATGTCATCTGCTTCACCTAACGCCAGTTGTATTAGCGCTTTAGGGTGCTGAAGAATATAGTCACCGTGATATTTTTCTACTATTTCCGTCAGTGTATTTTCTAACGTAGCAGACGGGTGCCAAGGGTTACCTGCGGCGGTCATTATTCTTTCGTATTTAGCACGCTGTTGATGTGCCAAACAAGCTTGGCCCAAATTTAGCGCCGTAGAAATAAATTGTGACGGGCAACCAAAGGGCGAGGATGAAACGCCATAATGTTCTACCACCTCAGAAGAAAACGTACCGCGTGTAATAATGTTGTTTTCATTGGCATTTGCGCGCAACGATTTGGTTAAGGTCAGAAAATCTTTGCTTCCCTGAGGAATGTCAGGAATATTGCCAATTTCATTGCTTTGCGCGCCTAATCCAATAAAAACCGTTGGCAAATCGAAGTGTTTAAGCCTATCTGCCCAGCCTGACAAGTCGACGTGTGCGCCAATTTGGTTGGCACAACAAATAACCAACATATCGTAGTACTGATTCACGGCTTTAGGATTGTCTCCCCAATACACTACGCCAAACTCATGACCAAGAATATTTGTAATACCTTGAACAAACGCAATATTTCCGGTATTTCCGCCGGTTGCTTGCATCCAATCGTCTGTATTCGCTGTTGCCATGCGTTTCGCAACAAATTCTTCAATTTTTATTAGGTTGGTAATTACACCAATTTTCATTGTTCTTCCTATTTAGTGCTTGTGCGTATAGTTAACTGCACAAGGCTTCAATAAACTGTAAATGCTGTTCTACGGCGGGCTGCTGGTTTGACAGTTTTTCATGCCAATACTGAAACACGTCTGGGTCAACGGCTTTCACTATCGCAGAAGCAAGTGAAGCGGCACTGCGCGCTTCAAACGTAATACCAGCAATACCGTCTATTTTTTCTTTCATGCCACCAATGTTAGAGCCAATTAACGGCCTTCCTATATGAATGGCCTCCTGGATAACCACAGGTGAGTTCTCCCACCATATTGACGGTATAATGACCCAGTCACATTCAGCCATCCTGCTACTTAACTGTTCAGATTCGTAAGGCCCGCGTAAATCTACGCAGTCTTCAACCTCATTAAGTAGCAACTCTACTTTTTCTTTGAAGTCGTTGGTTTGCATATCGAAGTTCGCGCCGTGCACATCTAAGTGAACTTTTGAACGAAGTTCATGAGGCAATAGCGTAAGCGCCTTTAATAAAATATCCAGACCTTTGTAGGGGTTTACCTGCCCAAAAAACGCCAGCTTTGTACGTTTTTCACCGTCTGCTAGCGCTCGTGGTGCCACCGGCGTTAGCGTAGGCAACACATTTTCAATAACGTGTACCTTTTCTTGGGGCAAACCCCAAGCAACATAACGGTCAGCTAAAAACTGGCTGGGCGAAACAAAATCGTCAACGAATGAAAACTGATCTTGAACGTAGTGCTTTCTTAAAAAGAAATCGCCCGGCGAGTGACTTGGAAAACACTTATGGCAGTCGGCTTCTACGGCTTTCGAGCACAGCTTTAACGTTTCGCGTTTTACCATTTGGCCATTGTGCATACACATGGCCATGAACTCGTGAATAGTAAACACTATTTTAGCATTAGGTAGCGCGCGTCTTACTGCAGGAAAAAGCTCAATACCAATGTGCGCATAATGATGAATATGAACTACATCAGGTGCAAACTCTTTTAATAGCTCAGCTAAGTCGCTAAAAAGTGGTTTTAGATGGCTGGTGCTTAAATTAAACCAGTCTGACATTCCCGTATGCAGGAGCACCTCTTCGCCTCTACTTGAAAAGGTAGAGCCGCCATGAGAAGCGCCATCCGTTCGCGCTATATACAAACAGTCATAGCCGTTTTTCAGTAGTAACTGGTACAAGTTCCACGACGCCACTTCGGCACCGCCTTTACTAAGCTCTGGATGACCGTGTGAAATAAAAACGATTTTTTTCATATTATTAAACTTTCTCTGTCATAGCGCGTAATTGGTCTTTCCAGCGGTTGTTGTATGTCATTGCATTTAGCACGGTAACATTGTGCTTCCACCTTCCTGGTTGAACCAAATTTTGTGACTGCCGTTCAAGATGATAAAGCTCTATATCGTGGCGAATTACGTTCTTTTTACCCAGTGCTTCAACCTTCAAACATAAATCGGAATCTTCAAAGTCACCAAGCACATAAACAGGGTCGAAGCCACCTACCGCAACAAAGTCTTCTTTTCTTAGCATCCAACAGGCTGCAGTGAGCAGCTGGCATTCGGTTTCATGTTGGTTTGTATACGCAATGTGCTTAGGCCAACCTTTTTTAGGATGGTCATTAAACCACAAGCCAGGGTGTTCTTTAACGCGCATAGGCGCCATACCGTCATGCTGAATAGTATCGTCTTCAAATAGCAAACGTGCGCCAACAATACCGGCTGTTGGCTTACTTAAGCTTTCTTGCAAGCTTTCAATCCAGCCTTTATTTTTTGGCAATATGTCGGAATTAAGCAAAAGTAAGGTATCGGCAGATGCATGCTCAACACCTATGTTATTGGCTCTGCCAAACCCAACATTTCTACTTAACACAATCAGCTTAAACGGAAATGCCGTAATCGTTTCCAATTCGCTGGCTAATTTTCTGGCCTCGTCAGCCAGTTTCGGATCATCTAGTACGTAAATAACCTCCACAGTGTTTTTATCAACATTGCGCCCAAAATTGGAAAGTTGATAGCGCATAAAGTCTATGCGGCCATATAAAGGAATAATTACCGACACCGAGGGTGAAAACGAAGGCTCGCCATACGTGTGTTCAGAAATATCTACACTGACATTGGCGGGGTATATACCGTGCAGTATGGGTAAGAATATGTCGCCTTGTTGCAATTGTGATGGGCTGGCACTTTGCCAGTTATTCAACAAGCGCTGAACGCTTGTCATAGGGTCGGCTTTACCGTCGAATACGTGCTGAGCCACCAACACTTCACTTTTTCCTTCAAGCGTGAGTTGCAGCTTAACGTCTTTTGCACTAGGCGGCGAAGTAAATTCGGGGGCTGAAAACACAAGTACAAAACCAGCATTAGCGGTAACACTTGGTTCATTAGAAAACGCATTATTAACGTCGCTGCGGGTATAACGAAAAGAAGAATGTTCCGTATACGTTGTTTTATTGGTGTTTAGTGTAAACTCTCTAGTGGCCCCACCATCAAGAACCCACCCTATTAAACACAAATGCCCATCCACCGCGATAACATATTCCAGACTAAACCTTGATTTGGTAGAAATTTTCTCGCTTTCTACGGGTACAACGTCGCCCATTAGGGTTAAGCGCGAGGTAAGCGAGTTACCATCTTCGCGCTGCACGCTAAGCATTAGCTCGTCAATAGCACACGCGGTAGTCACCGTTATTTGAAAACCCTTTGCGCTTTGCCCGGTTGCAGCAGCCACATCATCGCGTTCAATGTCGATGATATCACTTGCCAACGGTTTGCTGTTAGCGTCTAACACACTTATGCGCTTTATTTGGTTAGTAAAATACCAACCTACAATGCAAAAGCCGTCAACGGTTTGGGCCACACTGTCTATTCTAAATGGTTGTGGTGCACTTTTGCCTAATAGCTTTCTTGCAATGCTTTTAATTTTATTCACAACGTTCCTTTTTCACCCGCCTGTTTTGAGCGCCAACAATATAGCATAACTGAGCGTAAGCCGTCATTAATGGGTACAAATGCCAAGTTTAAAACAGTAGGTATAGGTTGAGGTTTAGTGAAAGATTAATTCAGTGATTCACTTTTGCTATGATGCAATTTGACACACCGTCCAAGTGGGATAAAGAGGTAAAGAGGTAAAGAGGTAAAGAGGTAAAGAGGTAAAGAGGTAAAGAGGTAAAGAGGTAAAAAATAAAAACAAAAAAGGTGGCCTAAGCCACCTTTTTCAATACAGCTTTAAACAAATAACTATTAGTTACCGTTGTTGCCGTCAACACCAGTGTCGTTACCTTGAGTGGTAGATGTCATGTTGAACAATGAACCACCAGCTGTACGGATTAGGCCTTGACCTTCACACGTATCGAACGCACCTTTAAGTACTAGGCGAGCGCGACCTTTATAGTCTGCACCGTCAACGTCGAACGCAGTTTCGATGTCGATAATTTCTTCGCCAGCACCAGTTGTACGGTTAGCACCTTCAGTAGAGAAGATTTGAGTTGCGTGAACTGCAACATCTTCAGGCTGAATAGTTACGTCTTGACCAAGTACTTCACCGTCTTGCGCGTAAAGTGTACCACGGATGTAACCTTCGTTTACGTTTGAAGTGTTAGTTAGGCGGATATAAGCTGTGTCAGCGTTACCAGAAGCTGGAACGTTGAAGAAGCTTGCAATACAGCCGTTACGTAGTAATGGACCGAATGAACCGTCAGTTACTTCAACGTTATCATAACGTTGGTTGAAGAAATCAACGTTCCAAGTAGCGTCGATAGCGCCAACTTCTGGAATTACTTCTTCATCATCGATAGCGTAACATACGTTGTATGCGCTAGTAAGCTGAGTAGTGTTACCAGTGATACCAACAGTTACAGATGTAGTTTCTTCATCGCTGATTATATTTGCATTACCAAATGCAGTAGAACAGTCAGCAGCAGTACTTAGGTAAATTGAAGAACCAACTTGCAGAGCACCTGAATCAAGGTTAAACGTAACTGAGTGAGAGTCACCACCTTGGAAATCGAAGTCATCGCCATTTTCTTTCTTGATTAGCTCGCCATTAGGCGCTGCAGGGAAAGCAGTTGCGCTGATAACTTCGCGGTTAAGTTGAACTGTACCTAGATTAACAACAGTAACGTCACCATCCAATTCGAAATCAGGACGGCCATCTTCGCCAGTAGTGATGTCGCTATCAGTATCAGTGAAAGTAGTTTCACCTGTACCAACGTTAATACGGAAGTTGTTAGTTAGGTTAAGCGTTGGAGTAACTGTAACATCAACTGGCGCTTGTGAACCAAACACAGTCAGTGGTAGGTCAGTTGCAGTTGTTGCAACTTCATCCAAATCGTCTGCACCAACAGTAGCTTCAACATATTCCACACCCATTTGTACGCGCTTAGCTGCGCTGTCTGGGTTTAATGCACTTGTTAGGTTCTTAACAGCATAACCACCAAACATGATAGTGCTTAGGTTAAGAGCAGAACCGTCACCATTTGCGTCAGCATTCTCGATAGTGAAAGTGATAGTGTTATCACCAACTGCACCACCTTGTTCAACTTCGATTGTCACACCAGCAGTTGAATCATCAGTTGCAGAAATGAACGGAGTCGCAAGAGCCGTAGTTGAAAGGTCTTCACCAAAAACAGCACCACCACCAAGCGTGAACTTGATTGTCGAAGTTCCACCGTCAACGATGTTATCACCAGCACCACCTGCAGGAGCCACTGTTGCAACTGCCAGGTCGAAATCAACATATGGCGCTGTAATTAGTGTCTCTTCTGAACCAACACCTGGGTTACCGTTACCAAAAATAACGTCTGCCAATACAACAGTGTTAGCAACACCAGTAGCTGGAGCAGCAGAAGCAAATTCCAAGTCAGCAGCAACAACAGAACCTGTCGCAGATGCTGTTAAAGCTACCGCTAGTGCTGTTTTTTTAAATAGTTTCATTCTATAAGTCCTTAAATATAATTATATAGCTTAAGCCGTCTCGGTCTTCTCTCTCGCTTAGCGCATTGAGAAAAAAGCCTTAACTAGTTACTAAACGCATCAGTTTAGCTAGGGCACCCGTAAACCTGATGCGCCTTTCACCTCGTAAGAGTGTATTCTGAACTGCTCAGAAGTCAACCCTTAAAGTTGAGTGTTGTATATTTGGTGACGGTTTAAGACTTTTTTCTTAGAATCCATCAATACAACGCCCAATAATTTATCAGCCAACCCACCTATTTGCAACTGTTGAAACTATGCATACAAGTAAATAGGCTATTTAAATTAACATGCCGAATTACAATAAGATACAGCATGGGTTGGTCTATGCTCATTCATGCGTATAATTAAACATAATTTTGTTACAAATTGATGAAGCAGTCCGTTCTTATTTTCGCGTTTTAGCTTCTTTTTTTTACTATCAGCGTAGCCTTTAACGTTTTGCTGTTCAGCCCTTATTCTTTCCGCTTTTTTAGTCGCTTACGAAATAGGTTTACGCGAGCCATGCTTTGCGCGCCTGCTTCATACAAAAAACGCTTAACGCTAAACCCTGGGTACGCATTCAGCCGTTTCACAATAAACAGGGCACTGGTGTTCGAATTATGTTGCTTTGCTTCTTTGTATAACTTTGCTGCCAAAGCAACGTTATTGCGGTACAAAGCATGTAGTACGTTTTCGAAATCTTCACTCTGGCGTTGTTCACTGCAACTCATTGGCGGCTCATAGGCATTAACTAGCTGTAGTAAACGCGTTTTACTAGGGGAATATTCATCGTACTGCCGCGCATTTACGGCTGTTATCAATGCTTGCTGACTGTCGCTGTGTTGTTTTTTACTTATGAAAGAGAATGCGGGCTGATCTTCGCTATACCGCTGCAAAAATTTATCAAGGTCGCGGCGCAGTGTTTTCGTTGCGAACTCATTACATGCCATCATTAGCTTAACAGCACCTGGGCTATACTGCGTGTTAAGCTTTCTAACTTCACTCGGCACGTCGATATTGCTGTTTATAGTGCATGCAAAGTCACTCAGTAGCGACCCGCCTTCATATAAACTGTCATCAAAATAACGAAAGTTCACTGGTGTGTGAAAGGCTTTTGCCAACGCTTCCGCTAAGTTTAACGTATCAAAATCTAAGGTACTGCTAATGCGAAATGGCTTGGTGCGGTCGTGCCGCTTTACTTGTTGATGGAACCCCGACTCTGCAATAGCAAGAGGATGGCGAATATAGAAAATATACTGCGCGTTAGGCAGCAAGCTAAAAAACCACAGTAAATAATAATAAAAGTGTTCTGATGACAGCAACAAAACTTGGCTCTCACTGCTATTAAATTGCGTTATTAGTGCCCGCAGCTTATCAATATCAAAGTAATAGATATTTCGCTGAGGCACGTGAGAGATAACGTGCTCGAAGTTACCAGAACTGACACCATTCGCATCGGAACCGTGTTCCGGATAATAAATGCCTTCTTTGGTTAACGCCTTAGCGTGTGTATGTAACCAGGCTTGAATAGCAGATGTGCCGGTTTTTGGCGGCCCTAAGTGAATGAATACTTGTTTACCTTTTGCAATAGGCATTGCATGTTTCTTTTGGTACTCATTCCATCGCTCGGTAAAAAGTGCAGTAGCGCGTTCGTAAATGACATAGTCTTTCGCATACAGCGTCTTGATGGCATCTAGGTCGGCTTGTTTTATGGGCAATCGGGGCGATTGAAAAAACATATGATTATGCGGTAAGCGGTATAAGTCAGTGCCTAACCAATCGGCACCAAGCAAAATGCTGTGGTAGAACTTTTCGTTTAATCCTAGAAAACCGAGGGCTGAAAGAGGCACATTAGCAAACAGCCTGTGATACAGATTTATTCTGTTTGGCTCACTATAAAACGCACTAAACGACTGCACACTGTTTTCACCACGCTTTTTTGCAATTTTGTACGCTTTTATTAGTCGTTGAGCGGGTTCTTCTAGCATTAAGCCGATATTTGACTGGTCGTTCGGTGCCTGTTGTTGAATAAATGCAGTATGTGGCATTAAGGCTAAATCAATGTCGCACCGATTATAATGCGTTAATAAATGATGCAATTTACCTGCATCAGAGTTTGGAACATTTATTAACTTTCTTTGAGCTGACGTTACCACTTAAATCTCACTAACAAACACAAAAAAGAGCGACGTGCAGTCGACAAGGCTGGCGATTATACAGAGGTGTAAGTGATTTGTGAAAGCATTGGATCTATAACGCCTTCTTATGTTCTTATAAAGGCCAAAATTAACGTGATATATTGAAAGTTGTACATGGAAAGAACTATCGTTTTGTTTGCATCTGGCACCTCTGGCACTGGCTCTATGCGGAGACTTCATTGCAAACTACTAAACAAACCTAAAGAAGATACTCGATTCGTAGAACAATTCATTTTAGATGGTGAGCCCCAGAAAATACCTACGGCGACTATTCCTTGCGATGGCGGGATGTACCTTTTTAATCTTCCGCCTCAATTTAATAGAGCTCAACCCATTATCCACCATAAGTTCATAATTAACTTCCGTGACCCAAGGGATAGACTGTGCAACCAATATCATTGGGAGTTTGTGCATCCCAAACCACATTTATCACAAGCACAATTGAATGCGCATAAAGACAAAGTTCGTAATGAAGGCATTGATGCTTGGGTACTAAGGAATGTTGACACTGGCTATTACGATAACTTTTGGTGGCTGTTATCTCAGCCCAATATTGACTTCTGCGTTCAGTCTTATGCCCGGCTCTGTCTAGACTTTGACAGCTATGTTACACGCAGCTGTGAATATTTAAATATTCCCTATACGGAAAAAGTGAGAGCGTTACTTAGTGATGAAGCGCCTAACCAATTAACAAAAAACAGTAAATGGATTGGCAATATTTGGCAAGGCTCTGACAATTCGCCAGGCAGGTTTAAACATGAACTAAAACCAGAAACCATTGCTGAACTCAATCAAGCCTTTGAAAACGTACTGGCAAATATGAAGAAGTACGATACCGATTTTGCTTATACCTACGAGTAAACAGCCATATTAATAATGGGGTCAGAGTACATTTAACTGATTTAACGACGCTGGGAATTAAAGGTATTCTAGTCCGGCACTGCTACGTTGAGTGATAAAGTACTCTGCCCCCAAATTTGATCGGTACGGATTAATGTACTCTGACCCCATTTTTTTTCTTCCAAACGCAAAAAACCCGCCGTTAGGCGGGTTT
>NZ_JAZETO010000016.1:0-4423 GCF_036864485.1 Alteromonas sp. S015
GCCCACATAAAAGGCGAGCGTCAGCGAGTCCAGCCCACGTTTTTTGTGGGCGATTTTTAATGTGTTTGTTATATGCGATTTATTGTACATTCTTCTCAACAAAGCTATTTAACTCAGAAATCGACCGAATGACATACAGTTTCTTGTTTGCAGATAGCCTTTCTAGCTTTTGCAAGAACTCCTTGTTCCAAAATTTAGGGCAAAGCTTTAATACCTTGTAGCTATTAAGTGTCCCCTTTAATACAGAACTCCCTTCAGGCCAGCCTTCTGGTTTTTTAACTAACCCTTTAATGAGCCGCTTGGTCACTAACCAATAGGTGACCAAGTAGGGCAACTCTATGTAGATAAGAGTGTCGGCTTCTTCCAAGCGCCTATGGAAAGAATTCAATGAATTTATTGGCCCAAAGCCTTCAATAATCCACTCTTCGGAGGAGAGAATGTTCTCGTGAGCCTCTTCATAGCTTTCCCTATCTATCTCTTGGCCATTCTGTTCATATAAAATTGAATCCAAAGCATACAGTTTTATTCCGGTAGCTGATGCAAGTCTTTTGCTTAAAGTGGATTTCCCATTAGCTGGCTTACCGAAGACTGCTACTTTTTTCATTCTAGTTCCTCCAAGGACTATTACCCAGAGGCAGAAATAGAAAACCCGCCTCTTGGGCGGGTTTGATAAATTAATGACGCATCAACAATCCCACCATTCCTATGGAATGATGATAATTCGAGCTGTCTGTTTCGTAGGATTTGTATGCATTCCATGCATTTTGATTGAGGGGAAATACAATGTCAACTGTACGTTTGATACGAGCATCATTGTTCAAGCATATAACTTTTAAATAAGGGGCGCTGGCACGTGGGGCACAATAACGAAGTGGCCCCGCGTGTTAGCGTCCCAACGAGCGCCAGCGAGTGACTTTATTTGTTTGATAATCATTGTTTAAATAGCCTTACGCATTTTATCTATTAACTCAAGGCATGCCTGATAAAGCAATATTTCCATGTCCTCATTATGGTAAAGAGGTCCCCAGCGGAATAGCCCTCTGAGACTAAATTGCTTTGCGATGAATTCACGCCATGTCACAGATTTAGACACACTGAATGTTTTAACGGTTTTGCTGTGATTAATGTTGTATAGACGCGAAACTAACTTAATTTTTGGACGCCAAAATATAGGTATACCAGACGCTCCAAGATTAACGGTAAAAGCTTCGCCACCGTGCAGTGTGACTATAATGACATCCAAGCCAATGTCAGATTTCTTCGGTTCCTTAATCGTAGAAATACTGTGAAGGCAAAAAATCTCTTCGAGTTTTTCGCGCATATGATCTTGTAGTGAATTTCCAGTTATAGAAAAGAACGACTCTATTTTAGATATGTTGCTGTCATTAACTACAGCCAATGAACCCAAGTATACATTTGGCTTTTCAGAGTTGAACCAATCGAAGAGCAAATTCAAATTCCTTTTGGCTTATAACATTTAAATGATGCGGACCCTAAGAACCGCATATCAATTTTTATACATCGCCTATTTCAAACCGCAGAATTTTTTAAACGTATTAACCGGCGTTACTTGAGGCTGAGTCCCCAGCAAGTCTACGTTTTTAAAAGCTGGATCGTTAATAGCGCTCGACTCCGGAAATACAATGGTTATATCGTCTCCACTATTATCTGTATAGATAGATGCCCACATCTCTTTGTCGCGTAAAATAGCAAGTTCTGTGTACACACACATCATCCAGCGACTAGCGCTAGCTGAGCGAGTTTGAAAGCCTGGAATTTTTAGTACAGAGAAGTCCTCTGCTCGTTTAACTTCTGTAACTTTAAAATCAAATGCGGTGATTCCTCTTTCTGATGAAGAAACAGAAAACAACTTTTCTGCACTTGATGAAAAAGAAATACCGAAAATAGTAAGAAATACTATTGAAAATATAGGTTTCATAAAACTTTCCTTGTAGATGTATAACGCCCTGCTTAGGGGCACAAATATGGCGGCTAAAATCGGAACGAAGTGACACAGCCGCCGTGTTTGTGTCCTAGCGAGCCCGCGAGCGGCTACAGCAGATTGTTAGGCGGCATGCAGATCTATTGGCTGCACGTTATCCAAGTTGATGCTCTGTTTGGCCTGCCAAAGTTCGTAATTGTCTTGCATGCTAAGCCAACTTTCAGGGCTGCGCCCCAATACTTTTGATAGCCTTAAGGCCATTTCTGGCGTTACTGCACTTTTGCCCTTCACTACACGATTTAGTGTTGAAGCGGCAACACCAAGATGGGTAGCAAGTGTCCTGCAACTAATACCGTGTGGCTCCATGTAAATGGATTCAATAAATTCCCCCGGATGTGGTGGGTTATGCATATTCATTAGTGATAATCCTCGTAATTTAAGATGTAAGCATTACCATCCGTGAACTCGAAAGTGACTCTCCAATTGCCATTGACTGATATCGACCAAATATTTGACCTTTCTCCTTTGAGTTGATGAAGAGAGAAGCCCGGTAAATCAATGTCACCGATATCTTGTGCGGTGTGGATAGCAGCTAACTGCATGCGAAGTTTTTTCGCGTGCTTGGTCTGTATGCCTGAAGTTTTCCCTTTTTCGAAAAACAGCTTCAGACCCTTATGTTTAAATGACTTAATCATGGAAAGAGTGTAGCGCATTGCGCAACGCGGTGCAACTTGGCGCCTAACGCCCAGCTAAGCCGCCGGAACGGAGTTGTTTGTTTTGTGCGAGCGTAGCGAAAAAGCACAAAACTAGCAACGTAGTGAAGGTCGGTTTGAGCTGTTTGTTATGGCCATTACTGTTTGTTAGCATGTTTCAATTTATCAAAGAGTGGATTCGGTTTATTCGATGCTTTAATTTGAGCACGACCTGGAGCACCCTCTTTAGGGCTAACGTACTTCATTAATACGACTGGCATATTACTCACATCATTTGCCAGCCTTAAGAATTCATCAGAAAGTAACTTTGATGAAAACTCGTACTCAATTGTTACATCTCCATCCTTTCGAAGCACATCAATTATTTGTATAGAAGATGAAATCTCTGATTGCAGTCGACTAACCCAATCCGTCGTCGTAGATTTTGGCGTAATTTTTTCTTCGATATCCTCTTTACTGCATGGCCTATCAGAGAACATAAGCTTACCATCTGGTTGCTTACACTTGTATATTTGCGCTGAAACAAAAAGTGGAAATAAGAACAACAATAGTGAAAATATGTACTTCATATTAAACCATCTATATATCTGAGTAAGCCATAACGCAGAGTGCAGCGGCAGTTTGTGGAGTGGCTTTTTGTGCTAGCGTAGCGTCCAGCACAAAAAGCCACTCCACAAACTGTCCGACTGGCACGTATTGTTATATTTATTTTCTACCCAAAACATTATCGCAAGCCGCCAGAAAATTTGTATAAGAAGCTAATAAATTCTCCTTGGCTTCCGAAAACTCCTCTTTACTTTCATGCTTCATATCTCTACTGAAATACCATCCCGCGTCATGAAGAACCAGCCTCAGCGCTTCATGTAGCTCTGGGTGCCGCCTAAAACGCCCCATTGCGTTGGGGAGGTAATTCTGCATTTCATAAAACTTATCTTTCTCATCGTCAGATCTACATCGAAAGTAAATCAGATCATCTACTAATATCCCAACCTTTTCTTCTAGGTCAAAAATTCTCTCCAACTCCTTTTCCCATATTTTATTATTTCTCTGATTCCTTGAGCTTATAATCACATTGTACACAGAAGCGCCTGCTGCGATACCAGCCGTAACCAATACTAAAAAATCTTTGATCTCCATCTAAGGCGTAACCCTCCGCGAAATATAACTAACGCCACCTTAAGCGGCAAAAAACTGTTTGCTAAAATGTTGAACGAAGTGAAAACAGCAAACTGTTTTTTGTCCGTTTGAAGGTCTTGTTAGTATTTTATTTGGGAGAATATGGTGGAAGCACCTCTCCACTTGTTAATACAACCACTCTGTAAACATTATCTCCTTCAACACCTCGACTAGTTATATCGCTAGGTTTTGCAAGACCAATCAAATAATACCAAATATCAGAATCAACCGAGTAACCTAAACGCAACTCAAGTTCTATCAGTTGGAGTTCACCTTCCTCTTTGTAAAACTCCTTAGCTTTTGAAACTGCGTTATCGATTGTAAGTTTAGGGTTACCTTTACCATCCCAATTTTTTTCAACCTTAAATTGATTTCGCCATAAAGTGAAATTTGCTGGTTTCCCTCTTGATTGGGTACCTATTAAGTAGAAAAAATCTTCCCTTTTCTTACCGTCTTTACTTTCTTTTTCGATAACTATTAATCCATCATTTGCATATGAAATTGATGGGAGAGCAAGTAAGAAGACAATAGATATTATAGGTAGTAGTTTATTCATTTAATTATCCTTAATTCGAGTGATGACAAAAAATAC
>NZ_JAZETO010000017.1:0-4171 GCF_036864485.1 Alteromonas sp. S015
ATTTAAATGATGCGGCCCCTAAGAACCGCATATTAATTTTTAGCCCTGCCAACCTGAACATATACGCTCGATTAACAGAGTGTCGTTAATAACACCACGAATTGGATACTCCATTTGTTCAGGAGATAGTTTACCAACTCGCTCTTCATTTTCCCCATCCCACAACCACCAGACTTCAACCACACCAGACTGGTTAGCAACGCCCGCACGAAAGATAGGGAACGTCTTGAATTCTTCCTGAACTGGTAGATTACCAGCAATGCTTACTATTTCTCTATTCACTGCTGCGCTGAGTGGAAAAAATGTTGAAAATTGATGAGAAACATTCGAAAGCTCTTCAATATCATTTACTTTTTCTCGAACTTGAAAAACGCGTAACAAAGCACCGTATTGCTTGTGCTTATGCGTATATTGAGCATAACCAGTTCCACTATCCGGTAACGGGATTTCAACTATGTCACCTATTTTTGGACGTTTACTCATAACTTCCTTGGAGGGCTAACGCTAAGCTAAGGGGCACAAACGCGTGGGGCATAATAGCGAAGCGCCCCGCGTATTTGTGTCCCAGCAGGTCGCGACAGCGGACTGCGACTTAAACGTATGGTTAGGCGTCAATTTAACCGCTCACCAGGTAATTCAAAGCTCTCTTTAGATAATATTTCTGTTTGGGCTATTTTATGCTCTGCTTCTTCTTGTGAAATAACGTTCTGCTCTGCAAGCCACTTAAACTTATTAATTTCGGTTTCGAGTTCATTGTTGGGGTTGATATCTCCATACCAATCAAGCAGTTGCTTGTTTTTTCTAGTTTTAATCTCTTCTATTATACTGTCGTGATTTTTATCATTTATTACGAAAATATTGCCTTTTTCAGTTCGAAAGACCGAGTATTTGATTTTAGAAAACGCAGCCCATGCTAGGCATAAACAGCCAAGTAGCAACCAAAACCCTTTTCCAGATAGTGATGCTTCGGAGTATAGAGCATAGCCAATTTGTGCTACTCCAATAGCAATCCAAAGAAAACCAACATTACGAAGCCAATCGTTTTGTTGTATTTGAATAGAGTGTTTATTCGGGACATCTGCGTAATTTAAGTCTATATCTCCTTCACCTGACTTCTCTTTATATGCAAAGTTGAAATGCTCATCGAAGAAGGTAAATGTATGTTTCGTTGAGTATTTCTTCTGTATAAATTCCATTTTCAATCCTACTGTTTTACTGAATTTTGATTTTGACGCCTAACATTTAAATGATGCGGACCCTAAGAACCGCATATTAATTTTTATACGAATAGCCAATTAATTCATGGAAAGAAGGCTACGAGGTTTAAGCTCTAAGTTACTTTCCAGCCTTTCTATTTTTGAGAGAAATTCTTGATTAGCTTTACTTGTTTGGTCGATTTGATTCTGAAGCTTGTCTACTTTGACTTGTACAGTCTGATTGGCCTGATTTTGTTGATATAGGATGTATGATTGCAAGCTAATTACAGTTGCGAAAGCGATAGTTGATAAAGCTACTTTTGTACGACTTTTCATAGAACTTCCTTATTTCAATTGAATATTAAGACTACCAGTGATTTTTTAGTTTTTCACTTATTCGTATCGCTAAGCTTTGGGGCGCTAGCACGTGGGCTAAAATCCGAACGAAGTGAGTCAGCCCACGTGTTAGCGTCCCAGCGACCGGAGGGAGTCCCAACAGCGTTTGATACTTATTGAGCCTTCTCCCCAGCTTAACTAATTTTATTGGCTAAGCTGGAAGGCGACCAAACCCAAAATGGAGAAGACTCAATGCAATTCTATACTAACTTACATCCTTTTTACTGCGGAATCGATCTTCATGCACGAATGCTTTATGTATGTATCCTTGATGAACGTGGCGAGATACTGGTTCACAAGAAAATCTGTCTAGTAAAGACTGGTCGATTCAGTGTTTGCCGCAGGCGATGCCTGACGATAACCATGACAGATGAAGCTAGGAGATTTAGCTCAGGGATTTGGACTGGCTGCTAACGCAGCCAGAGAAATACTATTATCTATTGACGGGAGTTAGGCTCATATGTGTTAGGCACAGGAGCCGCCAGACATTTATAATCTATACGTATATCTAACTCTTCGTCGTCGAAGTCATGATGTATTACTTTCAACGTGCACACTCCAGGTAGAAGTTCATCGTATGCTGACTTGCCTCCTGGATACGTCTGAAGTGGCAAATGTGAACCATCCTGAGTTTTTGCAATGAAATAATAAACCTTTCCGGGCTCTACTATCTTATCTATATCCTTTCCTTCAAGCACATGTGTCATATGGGAATCGTCGTCTAAATAATAAGACAAATGAACACCTTTTATGCTCGTGGGAGCTTTTCCAACATTGAAAAGTGAGAACTTAATGGTGTCTGCGGCCCCCTCAAGCATTACTCCTTTCAATTCTGGCTTTTTATCAAGAAAAAAATTTGTTATCACTGGTGCCGATATCGCAATCAAACTTAAAAAAGTAGCAACCAAACTGAGTATTAATGAGAAACTATTTAGCTTGGAAAAAAAGTTTTGGCTTGTTCCACAATGCTTACACTTGCTCGCTTGCTTATCAATTAGTTCTTTACAAGCGTTGCAGTTTTTTAATGTATTGTTTTCCATCTACTTCCTATCTGTCTGCTTTACTACTTTTGGTGCCTAACGCCTTAATAAACGGCGAAAAATAGCAGGCTGAACTAAGCGAAGAATGAGCGCAAGCCTGCTGTTTTGCGTCCACTGTTTAATTAACTTGTTAGGCTTTCTATAACCATTTATTGAGAATCTGATTATCATAGAAATCAGAGTGTAAATCATATTGTGGCTCAATGTTTTCTGAATAAAGATAAAGAGTTTCCTTGTTATCTAATTTAACAATATCACCAAGCCACATGATAACGTTTCCAGACTTATTTCTCCCATAAGGAATAGTGAAGTTTTCGTTAATGTGGATTACACCAAATGAATCTGTTTTAGAGCTTACTCTATAGCCAGGAGCATGTTCATACCTAACAAGAACGTTTTCATTAAAGTAAACCGGAGTGAGATAGCCATTAGATGGAATATCTCGAATTAAGCCTGGTATGAAGAAATGTTCAGAAGCTGAATACTTAAACTCTGTATTTTCTCCAATCGGAAGTTTTCCTCTATTAAATCGCCCAAACTGATTAATGGTTATTTCACTTTTACCATTACTGTTCGCTTCAGATATATATTCATTAATGATATGGACTGCTGGTGTGGTAAAGAAGATTTCATTACTTACTGGATTTTTTAAATAAGGAAGTTTGTTCAGTACAACTTTAATGCCATTGTAGTGGATAGTTTTCCTATCAGAGCAAAACTCAAGTGGTTGCTCATTATCGTAATAATCATCATAACCTTCTAGATGATCAAGCTTCATATTGAACTCCTTGGAAGCCTAACGCCTCAATCAGCCGACGCGTTAGCGGTCGGCTGTATTGATTTGTTAGGCTTTTCTGCGACACTGGCGTGATGGTTGTTGCCTTCACCCCATATGTAGTAGGCATTTGAAAATGCAGCTAATAGCCCGCTTAGCAAGACAAATATGGCAAGATATTTAGCCATTCTGTAATTCAGCTCACCAGATTTAACGCGCTTCCACTCATGCTTTAGGAGAGGTTTGCTTGCCTCCCTTAAAGGCTCACAAGCCTTTCTCGCCTCTGCCAGTTCATTTTTATGATAGTGCTCTCTCGTTTTATAAAGCGCCGACAGGAAGGCATCATTTAGTTTTTTACCTTCCCTGTTTTTTTCACTGTCATTAATTCGAAAAATTATATCGTTGTATGATTCGTTGACCCTTGCGTATATTTCTTCCACATCTCGGGCCATCTCGAATTTATCTCGCTTTTCTTCCGGGCGCGCTGAATGATGAATATACAGTGTTGATAGGTATGTAAGTGATGAAATGTATCGCGCGATAGAATTTCTGAGCGAATTGATCCACTCCTGCCTAAATTCCGATATCTTATTTTCTTTTGATGCCACGAGATTTGTGAACGCAAAATATCCCGCAATTAGGGCAGTAAACATTGCTCCTAATAAAACAACAGCGTTTTTTCCAATTACTGCGTCCAATCTATGTTCTCCTTGAGAGCCTAACGCCCAAAGCAGCGGCGCGTTTACGCGTCCGCCTGCCTTTGC
>NZ_JAZETO010000018.1:0-3108 GCF_036864485.1 Alteromonas sp. S015
AAAGCCTAAAGCTTCTTGGGCGTTGTATGGTTAAGCCTCTCGGGCAATTAGTACAGGTTAGCTTAACGCCTTACAACGCTTCCACACCCTGCCTATCAACGTCATCGTCTATAACAACCCTTCCAGACCTTAAAGGTCAGGGATGACTCATCTTTGGGCCGGCTTCCCGCTTAGATGCTTTCAGCGGTTATCCGTTCCGAACATAGCTACCGGGCAATGCCATTGGCATGACAACCCGAACACCAGCGGTTCGTCCACTCCGGTCCTCTCGTACTAGGAGCAGCTCCCATCAATCATCCAACGCCCACACCAGATAGGGACCGAACTGTCTCACGACGTTCTAAACCCAGCTCGCGTACCACTTTAAATGGCGAACAGCCATACCCTTGGGACCGACTTCAGCCCCAGGATGTGATGAGCCGACATCGAGGTGCCAAACACCGCCGTCGATATGAACTCTTGGGCGGTATCAGCCTGTTATCCCCGGAGTACCTTTTATCCGTTGAGCGATGGCCCTTCCATACAGAACCACCGGATCACTATGACCTACTTTCGTACCTGCTCGACGTGTCTGTCTCGCAGTTAAGCTAGCTTATGCCATTGCACTAACCTCACGATGTCCGACCGTGATTAGCTAACCTTCGTGCTCCTCCGTTACTATTTGGGAGGAGACCGCCCCAGTCAAACTACCCACCAGACACTGTCCACAATCCCGATTAGGGACCAATGTTAGAACATCAAACATACAAGGGTGGTATTTCAAGGACGGCTCCACACAATCTAGCGACTGTGCTTCAAAGCCTCCCACCTATCCTACACATGTAGGTTCAATGTTCAGTGCCAAGCTGTAGTAAAGGTTCACGGGGTCTTTCCGTCTAGGTGCGGGTACACAGCATCTTCACTGCGATTTCAATTTCACTGAGTCTCGGGTGGAGACAGCGTGGCCATGGTTACACCATTCGTGCAGGTCGGAACTTACCCGACAAGGAATTTCGCTACCTTAGGACCGTTATAGTTACGGCCGCCGTTTACCGGGGCTTCGATCAAGAGCTTCGTCCGAGGACTAACCCCATCAATTAACCTTCCGGCACCGGGCAGGTGTCACACCCTATACGTCCTCTTACGAGTTTGCAGAGTGCTGTGTTTTTAATAAACAGTCCCAGCCACCTGGTCACTGCGGCCCCCATTTGCTTACCACGCGAAGTGTTCACAAACAGAGGCGTACCTTCTCCCGAAGTTACGGTACAATTTTGCCGAGTTCCTTCACCCGAGTTCTCTCAAGCGCCTTAGTATTCTCTACCTGACCACCTGTGTCGGTTTGGGGTACGGTTCATATAATCATAAGTTTAGAAGCTTTTCCTGGAAGCAGGGCATCAACAACTTCACTCCCTTGGGAGCTCGTCTCGTGTCTCGGCCTTGAAAACCCGGATTTACCTAAGTCTTCAGCCTACTCACTTTCACTTGGACAACCAACGCCAAGCTTGCCTAGCCTTCTCCGTCCCTCCATCACTGATTATATAAGTACGGGAATATTAACCCGTTTCCCATCGACTACGCATTTCTGCCTCGCCTTAGGGGCCGACTTACCCTGCCCTGATTAGCATGGGACAGGAAACCTTGGTCTTCCGGCGTGGGAGTTTTTCACTCCCATTATCGTTACTCATGTCAGCATTCGCACTTGTGATATGTCCAGCAAGCTTTACAACTCACCTTCATCCACTTACACAACGCTCCCCTACCCAGCATGTAAACATGCTGCCGCAGCTTCGGTATATTGCTTAGCCCCGTTACATCTTCCGCGCAGGCCGACTCGACTAGTGAGCTATTACGCTTTCTTTAAAGGGTGGCTGCTTCTAAGCCAACCTCCTAGCTGTCTATGCCTTCCCACATCGTTTCCCACTTAGCAATATTTTGGGACCTTAGCTGGCGGTCTGGGTTGTTTCCCTCTCCACGACGGACGTTAGCACCCGCCGTGTGTCTCCCGGATAGTTCTCATTGGTATTCGGAGTTTGCAAAGGGTTGGTAAGTCGGGATGACCCCCTAGCCTTAACAGTGCTCTACCCCCAATGGAATTCGTCCGAGGCTCTACCTAAATAGATTTCGGGGAGAACCAGCTATCTCCCGGTTTGATTGGCCTTTCACCCCCAGCCACAGGTCATCCCCTAACTTTTCAACGTTAGTGGGTTCGGTCCTCCAGTTGATGTTACTCAACCTTCAACCTGCCCATGGCTAGATCACCGGGTTTCGGGTCTATACCTAGCAACTAAACGCGCAGTTAACACTCGCTTTCGCTACGGCTCCGTTATTCACTTAACCTTGCTACTAAATATAAGTCGCTGACCCATTATACAAAAGGTACGCAGTCACCCCGAAGGGCTCCCACTGCTTGTACGTATACGGTTTCAGGTTCTATTTCACTCCCCTCACAGGGGTTCTTTTCGCCTTTCCCTCACGGTACTGGTTCACTATCGGTCAGTTAGGAGTATTTAGCCTTGGAGGATGGTCCCCCCATATTCAGTCAAGATAACACGTGTCCCGACCTACTCGATTTCACTGTAAAGAACGCGTCGTGTACAGGGCTATCACCTTGTATCGCTCCTCTTCCCAAAGGATTCCACTACATTCAATACAGCTTAAGGGCTGCTCCCCGTTCGCTCGCCGCTACTAGGGGAATCTCGGTTGATTTCTTTTCCTAAGGGTACTTAGATGTTTCAGTTCCCCTCGTTTGCCTCGTTACACTATGTATTCATGTAACGATACCTGTAAACAGGTGGGTTTCCCCATTCGGACATCTGTGGCTCAAATGCATTTTGTCGGCTCACCACAGCTTTTCGCAGACTTACACGTCCTTCATCGCCTCTAACTGCCAAGGCATCCACCGTATACGCTTCGTCACTTAACCATACAACCCCAAACAGCCTTTTGACTTCTGTCTAAGTTATGTCGCATGAATGACAAGCTAATCGGAAGAATTGCCTTGCTATCAAATCATCGATTGATAACAAGCAATTCAGTCAAGTAGAGTAAAAAGTTCATCTTTCGATTTCTCAGTTACTCAATTTTGATTGATTACTATTAATATCAGCTTTCCAAATTGTTAAAGAACAT
>NZ_JAZETO010000019.1:0-1791 GCF_036864485.1 Alteromonas sp. S015
GAAGGAATTAGTTCTATGGAGTCGGAACCAGATTTTGAATCTTATTCACGCAGTGAATTGCTCGAAATATATGAAGTTATTGATCGCAACGCATATCCAGAAAGATTTCAAAAAGTAAAAGCACTTTTAGGTATGGATGATGTCCACGAGAGCGCTGAAGACGGTTACGATATCGAAATTGATCCTGAATTAGCAGAAATAAATAAAACCAGAAGGATTAAGGAGTTTTTCGATTCACTGGAAGACAACGATAGTTCATTAATGTCTTCAGACTATGGCTTTGGTGGAGATTCAGGTGCCGGAGACATCGGCGGTGAATGAAATTCCTTCTAACAAACCGCTGTAGACGCACGCGGGGCGTGCTGGGACAAAAACACGCGGGCTGTCCTCGCTTCGCTCGTCATTATAGCCCACGTATTTTTGCCCCTAAGCGGGGTGTTATGTGGCCAAGGATCATGCAAAGATATAAGGTAAAGTTTAATTTTAGAAACTCTTACGGTGACCGAAACTTTGAATTTCTGGGCACATGGATTGGCTTTGCAGGTATGCTCTTTGTCATTGGCTGTATATCTTTTTATGAATACCCTAAAAATGCGTTAGCTGACACTGTTCCTGTAGTAGGCGTAGCTTTCGCTATCTATTGGTTCGCTACTCAAATACGTTGGTTAATCATAGTCTTCTGTGTTTTCTCCTTGCTCGTTTCATGTTTATTTTTAGCTCATTCAATTTCCTTAAATATCGATTGTGCTCAAATAATAAATTCACGCCAGCAACTACATTGTGTTCAGGACAATCTTTACCCAAGGGTAGCTTTTGGTTATGTTCTTAGTCTGTTTTTAGTCAGTTTGTATTACTGTGTAGGTTATTTTAAACGTGCCACATAACAAACAACTGTAGCCGTTCGCTGGCGCTCACTGGGACAATAACACGCAGGCTCAGTCGCTTCGCTCCCAGTTTAGCCAGCGTGTTATTGCCCCTAAGTTGGGCGTTAGTTGCCAAAATGTGAATCAAGCTTTTCTAGAAGTTCTAAACCCTTCTTTTTGTCTCCGATAGCCGCAATCGCTTTAAACCTTACTTCAGTATCAAATTCAGCTATTGCTTGTGTAGACAATTCTTCAATTAATTTATTTAAGCTTAACTTTTTATGTGCAGCTAAAGCCTTCAAACGGTTATGTTTATCGTCTGGTAAACGTACGGTTAAAGTCGACATATTAAATTCCTCTCAAATATTCTTCAGGTGCTAGTACTTTCAAGCCATCAAATTGTAATTCCGCATTTCGCAGATCTTTTAGATTATTCGTAATAATACTTTTGGCATTTCCAGCTACTGCTAGTTCAATAAGAAAGTTATCGCCTTCATCTTTTAAATTTGGCCGCCACAAATAATGTATCTGCACCCATTCACAAACACTAAAAAATGCTGCAAGTAACTCGTTTACTTCGTCTTGTGTAAGCGGGCACAACTCTTTAATTTTGTCTCGCTTACTGACAGCTTCATATTCCAAAAATAAGGTTGTGCTAATCAGTGGTTTCAACTGACCTAGCAAGCACTGCCGCACCACTTCTCGTGCAGGTCCCGTTTTGCCAATCAAGGCACTAATAAGTACACTGGTATCAATAACTACTTTATTCATATTTGCAATGCTAGCGTATATGCTGTCACTTTTCAATTTGGCAGGGCAGCTAACAAACCGCTGTAGACGCACGCGGGGCGTGCTGGGACAAAAACACGTGGGCTGTCCTCGCTTCGCTCGATATTTTAGCCCACGTATTTTTGCCCCTAAGCGGGGT
>NZ_JAZETO010000021.1:0-1215 GCF_036864485.1 Alteromonas sp. S015
AAATGGCAAAAGAAAAGTTTGAACGTACGAAACCCCACGTAAACGTGGGTACAATCGGCCACGTTGACCACGGTAAAACTACCCTAACTGCAGCTATCACTACAGTTCTTTCTAAAACTTACGGCGGTAACGCACAGGCTTTCGATCAAATCGATAACGCGCCTGAAGAAAAAGCACGTGGTATCACCATCTCTACTTCACACGTAGAATACGATACTCCTACTCGTCACTACGCACACGTAGACTGCCCAGGACACGCTGATTACGTTAAAAACATGATCACTGGTGCTGCTCAGATGGACGGTGGTATCCTAGTAGTTGCTGCGACTGATGGTCCTATGCCACAGACTCGTGAGCACATCCTACTTGGTCGTCAGGTTGGTATTCCTTACATCATCGTATTCATGAACAAGTGTGACATGGTTGACGATGAAGAGCTTCTAGAGCTAGTAGAAATGGAAGTTCGTGAACTTCTTAACGAATACGAATTCCCAGGTGATGACCTACCAGTTATCCAAGGTTCAGCGCTTAAAGCGCTTGAAGGCGACGCAGAGTGGGAAAAGAAAATCATCGAGCTTGGTGAAGCGCTTGATTCATACATCCCAGAGCCAGAGCGTGCAATCGACAAGCCGTTCATCCTTCCAATCGAAGATGTATTCTCAATCTCAGGCCGTGGTACTGTTGTAACGGGTCGTGTTGAGCAAGGTATCATTAAAGTTGGTGAAGAAGTAGAAATCGTAGGTATCAAAGACACTACTAAGACTACTTGTACTGGTGTTGAGATGTTCCGTAAGCTTCTTGACGAAGGCCGTGCAGGTGAGAACGTTGGTGTTCTTCTACGTGGTACTAAGCGTGATGAAGTTGAACGTGGTCAAGTACTAGCGAAGCCTGGTTCAATCACTCCACACGTTAACTTCGAAGCAGAAGTATACGTACTGTCTAAAGATGAAGGTGGTCGTCATACTCCATTCTTCAAAGGCTACCGTCCACAGTTCTACTTCCGTACAACTGACGTAACTGGTGCTGTAGAGCTTCCAGAAGGCGTAGAAATGGTAATGCCTGGTGACAACCTTAAATTCAAAGTTGAGCTAATTGCTCCGATCGCGATGGAAGAAGGTCTTCGTTTCGCAATCCGTGAAGGTGGTCGTACAGTAGGTGCTGGTGTTGTATCTAAGATCCTAGACTAATCTAGACTTAGCAACACAAGCCAAAAAA
>NZ_JAZETO010000022.1:0-1195 GCF_036864485.1 Alteromonas sp. S015
GTCTCAGACGATATTATCGCAAGCAAACCAGCGTCCACAGGCGGCATTAAGTCTACTACAAGGATAAGTGGAGTAGGCACCCTTATCGTAAAAGGGGTAGTGACAAGGGCGCCGAATTTATGACCAGCTAAAAGCGGAGGCATAGCGAAAGTCATAATGACAAAAGCGTAGTGAAGATACTTTTGACACGTATAATCCGTAGCATTATACATGCCAAATTGAGATTTTTGATCTAAAGACTCTCAACTCTCTCTCAAGAGGAAGTAAAGCGGAAGGCATTTGCCTTCCGCTTTTTTTTGCTTGGAGCCATAGTTAGCCGCTTATGAAGAAAGATCGGCAATTATTTATTTTGCTAAAGGAAAAAGGTTGCCGCCCGATAACCTATGTAAGCCGGAATTGTTTTTCGGTGAAAATTCGAAATTTAAAGATTGAGGGTGTAAGTATGGCCTTATATGTAAATACAAACGTAAGCTCGTTAAATGCTCAGCGTCAATTAATGAACTCTGGGAATAACCTAGATCAAGCGTTCCAACGCTTATCATCAGGTTTCCGTATCAACAGTGCATCAGATGATGCGGCGGGTTTACAAATATCAAATCGTCTTGAATCGCAAGTTCAAGGCTTAAACCAGGGTAACCGTAACGCCAATGACGGTATTTCATTAGCGCAAACCGCAGAAGGCGCAATGAATGAAGTGACAAGTATGTTCCAGCGAGTGCGTACGCTAGCTTCTCAGGCTGCGAATGGTTCAAACACCGATGAAGATCGCCTAGCCATTCAGGAAGAAATGCGTGCATTGATGACGGAAGTAAACCGTATTGCAGAAGATACTACGTTTGGTGGGCAAAATCTGCTAAATGGTACGTACGAAGCGAATTTCCAGGTGGGTGCCGATGCGGTACAAACTATTGGTTTCAGTATGCAAAACGTTGGTGGTACGGCGAACTCGTTATCAGCGAACGGTGGCTTCACGCTATCTGGTATTGCAGGTATTGCCAGTGCGGTAACTGGAGAGACTCTTGAATCAAACTTGGAAGGGTTAAGTGACAATTCTACGGGCACTAGTGTTGCAGGAGACTATTCGTTTTCAGACGTGTTTCAAGCGACAGCAATAAGTGTATCCTCACAAGCTGGTGCGCAGGCTGTGCTTGCAGGTATGGATAACCTCATTGCAGTGGTAGATAAAAAACGTGCT
>NZ_JAZETO010000023.1:0-1144 GCF_036864485.1 Alteromonas sp. S015
TGCACGTTTTTTATCCACAACAGCAATCAAATTATCCATACCGGCCAAAACGGCTTGCGCGTTTGCCTGTGAAGATACGCTTATTCCTGTAGCTTGGAACGTATCGGAAAACGTATAGCTTGTTGCAGCAACACCGCCTGTTGCGTTTTCACTTAACCCTTCTAAGTTTGAACCTAATGACTCTCCAGTTACCGCACTGGCAATACCTGCTATACCAGATAGTGTGAAGCCACCGTTCGCTGATAACGAGTTCGCCGTACCACCAACGTTTTGCATACTGAAACCAATAGTTTGTACCGCATCGGCACCCACCTGGAAATTCGCTTCGTACGTACCATTTAGCAGGTTTTGCCCACCAAACGTAGTATCTTCTGCAATACGGTTTACTTCCGTCATCAATGCGCGCATTTCTTCCTGAATGGCGAGGCGATCTTCATCGGTGTTTGAACCATTCGCTGCCTGAGAAGCTAGGGTACGCACTCGCTGGAACATACTTGTCACTTCATTCATTGCGCCTTCTGCGGTTTGCGCTAATGAAATACCGTCATTGGCATTACGGTTACCCTGATTTAAGCCTTGAACTTGCGATTCAAGACGATTTGATATTTGTAAACCCGCGGCATCATCAGATGCACTATTGATACGGAAACCTGATGATAAGCGTTGGAACGCTTGATCCAGGTTATTCCCAGAGTTCATTAATTGACGCTGAGCATTTAACGAGCTTACGTTTGTATTTACATATAAGGCCATGCTTACACCCTCAACCTGTGTATTTAAAGTAATCACCGAAAAAACTTCCGGCTTACATAGGTTATCGGGCGGCAACCCTTTTCCTTTAGTAAAATATTAACATTGCCGCTTTTTTCTCTATGCGCCCGCCTCCTTAATAAACACTGGACTACGCATAAGGCAATGATTTTCCGCCCTAAAGTTCTAAAGAGGCAAAAGTATTTCTAGGAAGATTTTTGCGAATTGTAAGTGCTATGTGGAGCTCATTCATGAGCATCATTTGAATCGGTCGTTAAAAAAGCCCGCATTCACGGGCTTTTATGAGAGATTGAGAGAGAATTCGAGAGAGTATGATTACCCTAGTAGGCTTAGTGCAGCCTGTGGACGTTGGTTTGCCTGAGCTAATATCGTT
>NZ_JAZETO010000024.1:0-1137 GCF_036864485.1 Alteromonas sp. S015
GAGAAAACTCAATGAACTTTTATACTAATACACATCCGTACTATTGTGGAATCGATCTTCACACCAGACTGCTTTATGTCTGCATTATTGATAATGAGAACAACATTCTTGTTCACGAAAAAATAGATGATTCACCCGATAAACTGTTAGCGCTTTTAAAGCCATATCTGGGCAATATTGTTGTTGGTGTTGAATGTATGCACTGCTGGTATTGGGTATCCGACTTTTGTGAAAAGCATAATATTGATTTTATTCTTGGCCACGCGCTTTACATGAGAGCCATCCATGCCGGTAAAACGAAGAATGATAAAATCGACGCGCTAAAGATAGCGAAGCTAATGCGAGGAGGAAACTTCCCTCTCGCACATGCTTATTCAAAGGAGCACCGTTCGATTCGAGATGCGCTTCGCCGTAGAACCCACATAATGAGAATGAGTGCTCAGCTGAAAGCGCATGTTGCTAGCACTGTCAGTCAATACAACTTACCCGCTTTAGAAACGCGGTTAGATTTAAGAAACTCACCTGATAGAGAAAAGATGCGCCACTTCTTTCCAGACGAAGCAGTGCAAAAGAGCATGGATTTAAATCTAAATATTATCGAAACCATGGTGAGTGAGCTCTACAAGATTGAGCATTATGTAAAGACACAGGCACAAACACACTGTGCAACAGATTTACATATTCTAAAGTCGTTTCCAGGTGTCGGGAAAATTTTAGCCCTCACCATTTTGTATGAAGTTGGCGATATTAAACGGTTTCCATCAGTTCAGAAGTTTGCCTCGTATTCACGGTTAGTAAAATGCAAAGCTGAGTCGGCCGGTAAAACGCATGGTACGCAGGGAAATAAGATTGGTAATGCTCATTTAAAATGGGCATTTAGTGAAGCAGCAGTGTTGTACCTTAAAGGTAATGACAACGCGAAACGATATCTAGCCAAACTTCAAAAGCGAATGAGCAAGGCGAAGGCTTTATCTGCACTCGCTCATAAAATTGGGCGATGTACTTACTTTATGTTAAAGAACCAGCAGGTATTCGATGAAGAGCGCTTTTTAAACGGGTAAGTCGCACAGTGGCATGAGCTTAAACATCTAACTGGTTAAATGGTGAGTATCTCTTTTATCGCAAAGTACTCTGCAA
>NZ_JAZETO010000025.1:0-1056 GCF_036864485.1 Alteromonas sp. S015
TTACTGGTACGGTGAGCGATCCGAATGCGGTTGTGGTGGTCACTATCGACGGCAATGATTACACTGCTACTAATAACGGTGATGGCACGTGGACGTTAGCTGACAACGCAGTTGCTACGCTAGCAGAAGGTAGTTACCCAACATCTGTTACTGCCACTGACGATGCGGGTAATGCCGATACCGACACAGGCACAGTAGTAATTGATACCACAGCACCTACGGTTGCCATTAACGATCTGACTACCAACGACACCACGCCCGAACTTACTGGTACGGTGAGCGACCCCAATGCAGTTGTGGTGGTCACTATCGACGGCAATGACTACACCGCCACTAACAATGGTGACGGTACATGGACACTGGCTGATGATGTAGTTGCTACGCTAGCAGAAGGCAGCTATACCGCTACCGTTACTGCCACTGATACCGATGGTAACACCGGAACCAACTCTGGCACCGTGGTGATTGATACCACTGCACCCACGGTTGCCATTAACGATCTGACTACCAACGACACCACGCCAGAACTTACCGGTACAGTGAACGATCCCAATGCGGTTGTGGTGGTCACTATCGACGGTAACGATTACACCGCTACCAACAATGGTGACGGTACATGGACGCTGACCGATAATGTAGTTGCTACGCTAGCAGAAGGTAGTTACCCAACATCTGTTACTGCCACTGACAATGCGGGTAATACCGATACCGACACAGGCACTGTAGTAATTGATACCACTGCACCTACAGTTGCAATAAACGATCTGACTACCAACGACACTACGCCAGAACTTACTGGTACGGTGAGCGATCAGAATGCGGTTGTTGTGGTCACTATCGACGGCAATGACTACACCGTAACTAACAATGGTGACGGTTCGTGGACACTAGCTGATGACGTAGTCGCTACACTCGCTGAAGGCAGCTATACCGCCACCGTTACTGCTACTGATGCCGATGGTAATAACGGAACTAACTCTGGCACTGTTGTGATTGATACCACCGCACCCACGGTTGCCATTAACGATCTGACTACCAACGACACTACGCCAGAAC
>NZ_JAZETO010000026.1:0-890 GCF_036864485.1 Alteromonas sp. S015
GAGAAAACTCAATGAACTTTTATACTAATACACATCCGTACTATTGTGGAATCGATCTTCACACAAGACTGCTTTACGTCTGCATTATTGATAATGAAAACAATATTCTCGTTCACGAAAAAATTGATGATACACCCGACAAACTGTTAGCGCTACTAAAGCCCTATCTGGGCAACGTAGTTGTTGGCGTGGAATGCATGCATTGCTGGTATTGGGTGTCTGACTTTTGTGAAGAGCACAATATTGACTTTATTCTTGGCCATGCGCTTTACATGAAAGCGATTCATGCCGGTAAAACCAAAAATGATAAGATTGATGCACTCAAGATTGCCAAGCTCATGCGTGGCGGCAATTTTCCGTTAGCACATGCCTATTCAAAAGAGCATCGCTCAATACGTGATGCGCTTCGTCGTAGAACCCACATAATGAGAATGAGTGCGCAACTGAAAGCGCACGTGTCCAGTACGATCAGTCAATACAATCTACCTGCGCCGGAGTCTCGTTTGAATCTGCAAAATTCACCTGACCGAGAAAAAATGCATCACTTTTTTCCTGATGAAGCTGTGCAAAAGAGCATGGATTTAAATCTCAATATTATCGAAACCATGGTGAGTGAACTTTACAAGATTGAACACTATGTAAAGACTCAGGCACAAACACACCGTGCAACAGATTTACATATCCTTAAGTCGTTTCCAGGTATCGGAAAAATTTTAGCCCTGACCATTTTGTATGAAGTTGGCGATATTAAGCGGTTTCCATCAGTTCAGAAGTTTGCCTCGTATTCACGGTTAGTGAAATGCAAAGCTGAGTCGGCCGGTAAAACACACGGTACGCAGGGGAATAAGATTGGCAACGCACACTTGAAGTGGGCATTCAGTGAAGCAGCG
>NZ_JAZETO010000027.1:0-600 GCF_036864485.1 Alteromonas sp. S015
GTTAGCTGTTTTCATTAAAGTCAGGCATACATGGAGAGTAAAATGTGGTTTAACGACGTAGAGTTAGCAACTGAAAATGTAAAACTCGTGCCCTTAACTATGGAGCACAAATATTCATTAGTGGAAGCGGCAAGCGATGGTGAACTTTGGAAGTTATGGTTCACATCTGTGCCAAATGCAGAAAGTATTGCTGATTACATTTACACAGCTCTAGACCAGAAAGCCAAAGGGTTATCTTTGCCTTTTGTCGTTATTTCTAAATCAAGCGGTAAGGTCATCGGTTCAACTCGTTTTTGCAATGCAGACTCAGTTAATCAGCGGGTAGAAATTGGTTACACTTGGTACAGTAAAAGTTATCAAAAAACATCATGTAACACCGAGTGCAAATTACTTCTTCTAACTCACGCTTTTGAAAGTCTCGATGCTATTGCAGTAGAACTAAGAACAAGTTGGCATAATCAAGCTTCGAGAGCAGCGATTGCTCGTTTGGGAGCGAAGCAAGATGGAGTACTTAGAAATCATCAGAAAATGCCAAATGGTGGTTATCGAGATACTGTTGTGTTCTCAATCATCAATACTGAATGGCTCTCAGTCAAAGCG
>NZ_JAZETO010000028.1:0-529 GCF_036864485.1 Alteromonas sp. S015
GCATATAGGGGTCGGATAAATTAACCAAAATTCGACACGTGCGAAGGTCCGCTTAATGCCCTGAGCCACTCGTCAACCATTTTTATCCAAGCAAAGGCGAATTCCTTTCCTTTAAAACCTTCAAATACTGCGTTTCATTGTACGGAGTATTAGTTTTCCAACAGCGGTATAAAATTCTTATCCATTTGAATGCCAGTGAGCGCACTGCTTGATGATGAGAGTTTCCCTTTTTCTTTTGCTGCTCATAGTAAAGCTGCGCCCAATAGGAGTATAGAACGGATTTTGCCGACCATTCGGTAAACGTTTGACGAATAAATTTCGAGCAACCCCATCGCCAGTGTACCCAAGCGGTTTTTCCGCTGCGTTCAGTTACAGGCGCAATGCCTGCATATTTTTGTACTTCTTGAGCGCTTCCAAATCGGTTTCTGTCTTCTCCAAATGCAACTAATAATCTCGGGCCCAGGCACTTTCCAACACCAGGTAAAGATTCATACAATGAGGCGTCTGGCATGTCGTGGTAGATGGCTTC
>NZ_JAZETO010000029.1:0-496 GCF_036864485.1 Alteromonas sp. S015
ACGCTTTTTGTCTACCACTGCAATCAGATTGTCCATACCGGCCAGTACCGCTTGGGCATTTTGCTGCGTTGAAACGCTTATCGCCGTTGCTTGGAAAACGCCAGCAAAGTTATAATCTGCGCCTACGGCTGTACCCGTTGCATTGTCGCTGACTCCTGCTACGTTCCCCGACAACGTTTCTCCCGTCACTGCGCTCGCTATGCTTGCAATACCAGAAAGTGTAAAACCACCGTCAGCTGACAACGAATTCGCTGTGCCGCCAACATTTTGCATACTAAAGCCTATGGTTTGTACCGCATCTGCACCCACTTGGAAGTTGGCTTCGTACGTACCATTTAGTAAGTTCTGCCCACCAAATGTCGTGTCCGTTGCCACGCGATTAACTTCTGTCATTAATGCGCGAATTTCTTCTTGAATTGCTAGGCGATCTTCATCGGTGTTTGAACCGTTCGCCGACTGTGATGCCAAAGTACGAACACGTTGGAACATGGTGGTG
>NZ_JAZETO010000030.1:0-496 GCF_036864485.1 Alteromonas sp. S015
TACCACCATGTTCCAACGTGTTCGTACTTTGGCATCACAGTCGGCGAACGGTTCAAACACCGATGAAGATCGCCTAGCAATTCAAGAAGAAATCCGCGCACTAATGACAGAAGTTAATCGCGTGGCATCGGATACAACATTTGGTGGGCAGAACTTACTAAATGGTACGTACGAAGCCAACTTCCAAGTGGGTGCAGATGCGGTACAAACCATAGGCTTTAGTATGCAAAATGTTGGCGGCACAGCGAATTCGTTGTCAGCTAACGGTGGTTTTACCCTGTCAGGTATCGCGAGTGTCGCCAGTGCAGTAACCGGCGAAGCCCTTGCTACGAATTTAGAAGGGGTAAGTGAAAACGCCAACGGTGCAAACGCTGCATCCTCTTATTCTTTTTCGGATATATTCCAAGCGACCGGTATCAGCGTATCAAGCCAAGCAGGAGCGCAGGCGGTTTTAGCTGGTATGGACAATCTGATTGCAGTGGTAGACAAAAAGCGC
>NZ_JAZETO010000031.1:0-456 GCF_036864485.1 Alteromonas sp. S015
TACATCACTTTGAAACAACCTATGTAGCAAATCTATTCGTTTATTAATCCGTTTGCTCTCGTTATGAATTTCGGCACTAACGCCAAATATTAAAAGGAGTAAAACATAAAGAATTGGTTGATCCATTATTTCGGGAAACATCCAAACCAAGTAAGCGATGGCAGCAAGAGTGCTGACAAATCTTATGGCGCTCCCTTTCCAATTTGGCTTTAAGTTTTGGAATTCATTGAGTAGAGCTTCTTTTTTCTGCATCTCTTGAAAAAGAGATTGCGCTTCCAATTCTTCCTTGTTCATGACTTTTTCCTACTGTGATGTATAACGCCCAACTTTGGGGCACAAATACATGGGCTAAAATAACGAGCGAAGCGAGGGAGCCCATGTGTTTGTGTCCCAGCGAACGCAGAGAGCGCCAACAGTTGTTTGTTAGCTGTATGTTGACAACTTAAACTCTAAGCT
>NZ_JAZETO010000032.1:0-455 GCF_036864485.1 Alteromonas sp. S015
TAACTTTTAAATAAGGGGCGCAGGCACGTGGGGTACAATGCGAAGCAGCCCACGTGTATGCGTCCCAGTGACCAACGGGAACGGCTTAATTTGCTTGTTATGTACGTGCCACTTACAACCGTACAAACTTTGGAACCCTATTTTTTAAAAGGCGAACGAGTTCGGGCTGCATGCGTTCGTAATTGTCTGGTATGTCTAAGCAAGCCAATTTTTTACCTTTAAGTAAGTCTTTGTACTTTTTGGCGACTTTGTTTTTGTGAGACTTTTCCATGACTAAGATGGCGTCGGCCCATTCAATAAGGTCGCCTGAAAGCGGTGTTTCGGCATCTGCATTTGTACCGCACCCGATTGCGTTGATTCCTTCATATTCAGAAAAGACTTCCTCACCTGTAGGACTACGCAAACGATTTTCTGAACAAACAAATAATAGGTTCATATTTCCTTAAGTACATAAC
>NZ_JAZETO010000033.1:0-410 GCF_036864485.1 Alteromonas sp. S015
ACCCGATGACAGTCTCTGGAAGGCCTGATCTAAGCCTAAACTAGAGCTCATTAATTGGCGCTGGGCATTAAGTGAACTAACATTTGTATTTACGTATAAAGCCATTGTCTCTCTCCTCATTCACTTTTGTGAAAGCGGTTGGGCTCTCACCCCCAACCGAATCTCTCTCTTAATTGTCTGGGCTCTCACCCCCTGACAATTTATTTAACGGCAAGGAAACAAAATACTTGACACTTTTTTTTCAAGAGAATGTATAAAAAACCAACCCTTTGAATTAGAAAGATTTTTACATAAAAAAGCCCGTTTTCACGGGCTTTTATGAGAGATTGAGAGAGAATTCGAGAGAGTATGATTACCCTAGTAGGCTTAGTGCAGCCTGTGGACGTTGGTTTGCCTGAGCTAATATCGTC
>NZ_JAZETO010000034.1:0-375 GCF_036864485.1 Alteromonas sp. S015
AAGCAGCATCGATAAATATACCGATATGCCAAAACCTGTTGGTTTGATTAGACATGCGACTGTTGCGCATCTCTACCTTTTTACGAATTTGCTTACACCTTCACTGAACCTGATACTAACTGGTCAATGCAGCCACTTAGATTTGAATAGGACAGAGGAAGGTTAACCGATGAATGTCTAGTGCCGTTGCCAGTCAAAAGGAATTGAAAAGAGCAACAACAAGAGCCTCTATATGTGTTTGACGTAGGCAATTTGCCTAACATCAGCCATGACAGACGAAGTAAACGAGTTCTAAAAAGGTAACGGTATTGATCTTGAAATAGTGGTCAAGGGGCTATCTTTTTTCATTGACAGCCCGGTGGCTCATATGTGTTA
>NZ_JAZETO010000035.1:0-356 GCF_036864485.1 Alteromonas sp. S015
TAACATATTACTGTTCAACGGCACGCTTGCTGAAGTATAGACATCTGCAAATGTGTATCGTGTCCGATGAAACGTTTTGTTATACGAATACGAGTACCAATGCTCGCTTCCTAGCTAACCTTAAACCGTGTACCTAGTAAACTATCCCTGATACGCCGAAGCCGCGCGAGCAATTTCTCGAAGTTTGATTGCTACACTTTTAGCGTTAGCGATGTCTTTATCAAGCCGCGTCTTATACGACATCGCTAACGCTAAAAGCGTGACATAAAAGCTCAAACGTTACTACTGAACTTCGGGTTTGTTTTCTTTGGTTACTACGAGTAAGGGCTCTGAGGAACTCTCATGCTCGTGACGTA
>NZ_JAZETO010000036.1:0-308 GCF_036864485.1 Alteromonas sp. S015
TCGATGTTTCCTGCAAAAGCAGTACTTTCATCTTTAGAGTAAAAAACCCTAATCAATGCTTACTGAAACAGTAAATATTCATTAGGATTTCGGGTCCAACGTGACACAAAAATCAGTTTTCACTTTAGCCATTAACTACTGCTAACTTTAGCGAGTAGAAAAACCGTCAGGAAGGTTCCCTTCCGGTTAAGCGGCTTTTTCACGACCACTTGCGAAGCAAGTGCAGGTGAATGGTAGGCTTGGGCAGACTTGAACTGCCGACCTCACCCTTATCAGGGGTGCGCTCTAACCAGCTGAGCTACAAGCCT
>NZ_JAZETO010000037.1:0-303 GCF_036864485.1 Alteromonas sp. S015
ATGTCTAATCAAACGCAGCAGGTTATGACTTGTTGGTATACTTATCGATGCTGCTTGATGCAGAGTACTGTGCGATAAGTTGATACTCGTCGTTTAACCAGTTAGACGTTGCAGCTCATGCCACTGTGCGACTTACCCGTTTAAAAAACGTTCTTCATCGAATACCTGCTGGTTCTTCAACATAAAGTAAGCACATCGCCCAATTTTATGAGCGAGTGCAGATAAGGCCTTCGCCTTGCTCATTCTCTTTTGTAGCTTGGCTAAATATCGTTTGGCGTTGTCATTACCTTTGAGGTACAACAC
>NZ_JAZETO010000038.1:0-247 GCF_036864485.1 Alteromonas sp. S015
ATGTTGTACCTCAAAGGTAATGACAACGCCAAACGATATTTAGCCAAGCTACAAAAGAGAATGAGCAAGGCGAAGGCCTTATCTGCACTCGCTCATAAAATCGGGCGATGTGCTTACTTTATGTTGAAGAACCAGCAGGTATTCGATGAAGAACGTTTTCTAAACGGGTAAGTCGCACAGTGGCATGAGCTGCAACGTCTAACTGGTTAAACGACGAGTATCAACTTATCGCACAGTACTCTGCATC